>NZ_ASJA01000011.1 GCF_000412185.1 Euryhalocaulis caribicus | reverse complement strand
CGGGTTGAACCAGAACGCCCTATCCTGCGCCGCTCCCCTCACCCATTCAGTCGGCCAAATCCCCTGATGAGGATTTGGGACTTCATTGCCCTCTCCCCTTCACAGGGGCGAGGGGAAGGCGAGGGCGGAAAAACGCTACTGCGTCTTCTGATTGTGCTCGGTGCCCGTCTGGGGGTCGAGGAGGCGGTGGGCGTGGATGATGAAGTAGCGCATCATGGCGTTGTCCACGGTGCGCTGGGCGGCGCCGCGCCAGGCGGCGTGGGCTTTCTCATAGGTCGGGTAGGCGCCGACGAAGTCGATCGCCGAGCAATCCTTGAACTCCACGCCCTGCGGGTGTTTCAGCTCCCCGCCGATGACGATGTGCAGGAGCTGTCGT
Organism: Euryhalocaulis caribicus; assembly: GCF_000412185.1. Taxonomy (GTDB): domain Bacteria; phylum Pseudomonadota; class Alphaproteobacteria; order Caulobacterales; family Maricaulaceae; genus Euryhalocaulis; species Euryhalocaulis caribicus. Next base: position 112,868 of record NZ_ASJA01000011.1, on the reverse strand, counting down.
TCGTCGTCCGTGGTCTTTTCGGCCATGGCGTATATTCCCTCTTCGCTTGTCCGGTTCCTTGCCCTGTCAGCGGCGCGGGAAGGCGCGCACCCGCTGCAGGATCTTTTCATGTATCTCTGGCGCGGCGCAAATAACGCCGGAATGCCTTGTGCGCTCTTGATTGTAGCGAAACTCCGCGCCGTCAAGGCCGGTCATCCGCGCGCCGGCCTCCGTGGCCAGAATATCCGCAGCGGCGATGTCCCAGTCCGACTTCGGATTGGGGGCAAGGGCCGCGTCCCACGCGCCGCTGGCCACCAGCGCTATGCGGTAGGCCATGGAATTGCACAGCTCCACATGCATGTCGGGCCACGGCTCGGGCCATTTCTTCGAGGCGATGAAGTCCGGCTGGCAGACCATGCGAATGCCGTCGAGGCTGGCTGGCTGCGTGGCGCGGACGGGCGCATCGTTCAGGAAGGCGCCGCCGCCCAGATGCGCGGAATAAAGCTGTTCCCGCGCCGGGTTATAGACCACGCCCGCGATGGGGCGGCCATCCTCCACCACCGCGGCGCAGACGGTGAAATGCGGCTTGCCGTTGATGAAGGCGCGGGTGCCGTCGATGGGGTCGATGATGAAGACGCGCCTGGCGCTGTGGCGGGCCGGATCCTCCGCCGACTCCTCGGACAGCCAGGCGTAGTCGGGGCGCGCGCCCAGCAGGCGCTCTTTCAGCAGGTCGTTGACGGCGAGATCGGCGGCGGTGACCGGGCCTTCATCGCCCTTCTGCCGGACCTTCATGTCCTTGTCGCCCTCGAACCAGGGCATGGCCGCCGCGCCGGCCGCAAGCGCGGCCTGTTTCAGGAGGGCGAGGTCTTCGCCTGCGCTCATTGCCCCGCGACGCTTAAGTCGTCCACGCGCAGGGACGGCGAATTGATCTTGCCGCGGAAATCCAGATCGTCGGCGGGCTGCAGGCGGCCATAGATGTCGATGAGGTTGCCCGCGACCGTGATCTCGCTGACCGGGGAGGTGATCTCTCCGCCCTCGATCAGGAAACCGGAAACGCCGACCGACCAGTCGCCGGTATTGGCGTTCAGGGACGGGCCGAACATCTCTGTCACGAACAGGCCGGACTGAATATCGGCGATCATGCCGTCGCGGGATTGCGCGCCCGGCTGGACCCAGAGATTGGACGGCGAGACGCCAGGCGATCCGCCGACGCTGCGCGCCGCGTGGCCGGTCGTCTCCAGCCCCAGCTGCCGGGCGGAGGACGAATTGAGAAGCCAGGTCGTCAGGACGCCGTCCTCCACCACGTTCCAGCGCTTCACGCTCACCCCCTCCCCGTCGAACGGGCGGGAGCCGCGGCCGCGCACCAGCGAGGGATCATCAACGATATTGACGCCCGGCGCAAAAAGCTGCTGGCCGTGATGGTTCTTCAGGAAGGAAACGCCCCGCGCCACGGACGGGCCTGAAATGGCCCCGGCGAAGGCGTTGAACAGGGCCGGGGCGACGCGATTTTCGAAGATCACGGTGCGCTTGCCGCTTTTCACCTTGGCGCCGCCAAGGCGGGCCGCGGCGCGGCGGCCGGCTTCCGCGCCGACTTCCTCGACCGATTTCAAATCTTCCAGATGGCGCGCGGAGTGGGCGTCGAAATCACGCTCCATCGCGCCGTCACGCTCGGCGATGGCGGCGACCCCGAAATGGCGGGAGGAGGAACGCCAGCCGCTCCCGAACCCGCCCGTGGTGGCGAGGCGGAACACGCTGCCCGCCCAGCCGGCCCAGGCGTGGTCGGTCTTGGTCACGTCCGGCACGGCGCGTGCGGCGGCCTCCACGGCCAGCGCGCGCTCTTCCAGGTCTTTGGGATCGGGCGTGGTCGCGTCGAACAGGTCCAGCTCCGGCAGATCGCCGGCCGCCAGCCGGTCTTCCGGGGCAAGACCGGCGTATGGCTCGTCCGGGGAGGCCTTGGCCATGGCGATGGCGCGCTCGGCCAGCTCGGTCAGGCTGTCGCCGGAAAGGTCGGAGGAGGAGACGCTGGCGGTCTTCTTGCCGACGAAAACGCGCAGGCCCAGATCGCGCGATTCCGCGCGCTCCACGTCCTCCACCTCGCCATTGCGGACCGTGGCGTCCAGCGCCCGGCTCTCCACAACCACCGCGTCCGCCTGATCGGCGCCGCTGGCGCGGGCATGGCTCAGAAGCTCGTCCAGAAGGGATTCGAATGCGCGCGCGTCGAGCGCGGAGTCATCGCTTGGCATGGGGCGCGGTTATAGGGCTCACACGGCGCCGCACAAGGACGGAGCGCGGCGTCAGTCGGGCAGATTCAGCTGACACTCGACGAAAATCACCTGCATCGTGGTGGCCGTGTCCTGAAGGTCGGAGAGCGTCATCTGGCCCATGATGTCGTCGGCGCGGTCGTCATTGCCCGCCAGCTTGGCGGAGAAAAAGGCATAGACCCGGCCATCCAGCCGTTCCGCGGCCTGATCGGCGGCGCATTCGCAGGCGGCCTCGCTGTTGCCGGTATCGGCGACGCAGGCCTCGACCAGCTGGGCGCGGTCCTCGGCGGGAATATCAAGGGGTTCTTCCGGCGCGGCCTCCGCCGTTTCCGGCGCGGGCGCGGTTTCAGCCGGCGCGGCGTCCTCACGCGCGGCCTCGTCATCGCCGCCGCAGGCGGCCAGCATCAGCGCCGCGCAGGCGGCGAATAGAATTGAACCCCGATTGATCATGTGGAACTCCCCCGTCCGTTTATTCCTCACCGGCCTCGGCGAGGCAGGTTCTGTTGGCTTCAAGATATCCCGCCGCCGCCGCTTCGCGCTCTTCCGCCGTCAGGCGGGCCGTCACGACCGGGGCAAGATCGGCGCGCGCCCCGAAGGTCACGCCGGTGACAAATACCGCATCGGCGCCGAATTCGGCGCGCAGATTATTGCGGATGCAGCCGCACAGGGCGTCATCCATCCCCCGGTCGCGGCACATCTGGTTGAAAACCGAACGCGCATCGGACCACGGGGTCTCGTTCCAGTCGCCGGGCTCGGGCTCTCCGGCGCCGGCGTCCAGCGCGGCCAGATCTTCGGCGATTTCCTCTGAAAAATCGGGCGCCGCCGGCGCGGTTTCGGTCTCGGCGGCTTCCTCTTCCGCCGGACCGCCGCAGGCGGCCAGCGCCAGCGCGGCGGACAGGGCGAGGATGGATCGGGTCATCATAAGCAACGGCCTCTTGCGGGCGTGAACGGGTTAAAGAGATTTTACGGGTGGCGCGGGCCGGGGCTCAAGCGGCCTTGCGGGCCTTTTCGATAATCCCGATGAGGGTTTCAGGCTCCTGCGCGCCGCTGACGCCGTACTGGCCCTCGAATATGAAGGTCGGCACGCCTGAAACGCCCAGGCCGCGGAAATAGTTTTCCTCCGCCCGCACCTCGCTCTTGTCGCGGTCAGTGGCCAGCAAATCCGCGACGATTATGGAATCGAGCCCGGATTCGCCCGCGATTTCGCTGAGCACCGCCAGATCGCCAATATCGCGCAATTCGTCGAAATAGGCGCGGAACAGCGCCTCCACCACGGCGTCGCCCTTTTTCTGACCCTGCGCCCAGCGGATCAGCCGGTGAGCGTTCAGGGTGGAAGGGCGGACAGTCAGTTCGGAGAAGCGGAAATTGATGCCCGCGTCCGGGGCGGCGGCCTCCAGATGCTCGCGCATTTTGGTGAAGCGGTCGTCAGGGCCATCGCCGAACTTGGCGCGCATATAATCTTTGTAGGCGGTCCCGGCCTCCGGAACCGCCGGGTCCAGCTCATAGGGCCGCCAGGTGATTTCGGCGGTCTCGCCGCTTTGCTCAAGCGCGGCCTCAAGCCGCTTCTTGCCCAGCCAGCACCACGGGCAGACGACGTCGGAAACAATATCGATGCGAACAGTCATGACGCCCGCGACCATGCCTCAGCGGCGGCGCGGGCGCCAGTCATGCCGGATGCGGCTCAGGACGCGCAGGATTGCCGCGCGTCTTCAAAGGCGTCCAGCGTGTCGGCGTGCATGTCGCCTTCATAATCGACCGCCATGGCGGCCGCGCCTTCCGTGTCGCCGGTATAGGAGGCGGTCAGATAGGCGGTCTGGTCGGTCTCCAGACGGTCATAGATGCAGGTGCACGCATCGGCGGTCTGGTCCAGAAGGCTGGTGCAGATGCCGGCAAAGCGCGTGGCCGGATCGGATTCGTTGACGCCGGAAGCCTGCATGGAGGCCGGCGCGGAAGCGGGCTCTTCCGCCGTTATGGCGTCGCCGGACATTTCGACGCTGGAATCGGTGTTGGAAGCAGCATCCCCGGCGGCGCTGTCGTCCATCTCGCTCATGTCGCTGATGCCGGACTCGTTATCGTTGCCGCAGGCGGCCAGCGCCAGAATTGACAGGACCGAGGCGGCGTAAAGATGGGCTTTCATGGCAGTCTCCTTCCATACGCGGAGACATTTGCGCCCCGCGGAAGCCAGAGAAACGCCGCGACACGCCGAAAGGTTCTTCGATTTTTGGAAAAAACTAGCCCTGCGTGCGGGGCAGCTTGACGGTCAGGCCGTCCAGATCGTCGGTCACCGGGATCTGGCAGGACAGGCGGGAGTTCTCCTGAACCTCCTCGGCGAAATCCAGCATGGACTGCTCCATCGCCTCCGCCGCGCCGACCTTTTCGCGCCATTCCGGCTCCACATAGACGTGGCAGGTGGCGCAGGCGCAGGCGCCGCCGCAATCGGCGTCGATGCCGGGCACCAGGTTGCGGATGGCGGCTTCCATGACCGACATTCCGGGCTGGGCGTCGACTTCGTGGCGTTCGCCGTCGCACTCGATATAGATGATCTTGACCATATTCACGCAACTAGATGGGTGGGTGCGGGCCGATGTCGATAGTCGGGCCTGCGCGCCCATGCAAGCCGCCCGTCGCATTTACGCCGCGCACGCGCTCTAATGCGCTGTATGGAATCAGCGGAAAAGACCATCGAACTGGCGGATGAACCGGCGACCGAGGCGCTGGGCGCGGCCATCGCCGCGTGCCTTGCGCCCGGCGCGGCGGTCACGCTGACCGGCGATCTGGGCGCGGGGAAGACCACGCTGGCGCGGGGCGCGGTGCGCGCCCTGCTGGGTCAGGTGGAGGTTCCCAGCCCCACTTTCACGCTGGTCCAGACCTATGAGACGCCGGAGTTCGAGCTGTGGCACGCCGATCTCTACCGGATCGAGCATGAAGACGAGCTGGACGAGCTGGGGCTGGAGGATGCGTTCGAGGACGCGGCCTGTCTGGTCGAATGGCCGGAGCGTCTGGGACCCCGCCTGCCGGAGCGGCGTCTTGACGTGAGGCTTTCCTTCGCCGAAGGCGGAGGACGCCGCGCGGTTCTGACCGCGCACGGGGAATTCTGGGTAGGACGACTTGAACAGATCTGAACGGGATGCGGCGATCGCCGCCTTCGTGGCGGAGGCGGGCTGGGGCGATGCGGAAATCGGCCCGCTGGCCGGCGACGCCTCGACGCGGCGTTATCTGCGCCTGACGCGTGGGGCTGAAACCGCGGTGGTCATGGATGCGCCGCCGGGCGCGGAGGCGCCGGCCTGCCCGCCGGACGCCGGGCTGCAGGCGCGCAAGGACCTTGGCTATAACGCGCTGGCGCGTCTGGCCGGCCCGCGCGGCGCTGCCTATGCCGGGCTGGCGGACTATCTGGAAAAACAGGGCCTGTCGGCGCCGCATATCCACGCCGCGGACCTGACCCGGGGCCTGATGCTGCTGGAGGACCTGGGCGACAAGCTGTTCGCCCGGCAGATGGCGCAGGGCGCGGACGAGCGCGAACTATATCACGCGGCCGCCGACGCGCTGGCCATGGTGCATGACCGCAAGCCGCCGGACGCGGTGGAATATCAGGGCGAGACGTGGCCGCTTCTGACCTATGACGACATCGCCGCCATCGCCGAGGCGGACCTTCTGTTCGACTGGTACCTGCCCTGGCAGGGCGCGAAGCTGGACGCCGAAGCGCGGCGCGGCTGGGAAGCGGCCTGGCGCGAGGTATTGGCCGAAGCGCCGGGCGGCTCGGTTCTGACCCTGCGCGACTATCACGCGGAGAACCTGCTTTGGCTGGATGACAGGGAGGGCGCGTCGCGCGTCGGCCTGCTGGACTTTCAGGACGCGCTGATCGGGCACCCGGCCTATGACCTTGTTTCGCTGGCCGAGGACGCGCGGCGCGATGTCTCGCCCGCCATGCAGGCCGATATCATGGACCGCTATTGCAGCGCGGCGGGCATCGCCGACCGCAAGAGCTTCGAGAGCGCCTACGCCATCTGGGGCGCGCAGCGGAACGCCAAGATCCTGGGCATTTTCGTGCGCCTGACACAGCGGGACGGCAAACCGCGCTATCTGGATTTCCTGCCGCGGGTCGAGGCTTATTTCCGCCGCGACATGGCGCACGAGGCCCTGACCCCGGTGCGGCAATGGATGGAGCGCCATGCGCGGGAGCTGATTGCATGAAGGTGACGCGCGCCATGGTGCTGGCCGCCGGCATGGGCCGCCGGATGCTGCCCTTGACCGAGACCACGGCCAAGCCGCTGATCACCGTGCAGGGCAAGGCGTTGATTGATTACGCGCTGGACCGCATGGCCGATAACGGCGTCGAGCGCGCCGTGGTCAATGTCCACCACTTCGCCGACAAGATCGAAGCGCATCTGGCGCAGCGGACCGCCGCGCCGGCCGTCGATATTTCCGACGAACGGGACGGCGTGCTGGAAACCGGCGGCGGGCTGGTTCACGCGCGGTCCCTTCTGGGCGAGGCCCCGGTGTTCGTGACCAATACGGACGCCATTTTCCGCGCCGACGATCCCGCCGTGAAAGGTTTTCCGCAACTGACCGAGGGGTTCGATCCGGCAAAAGAGGACGCCCGCCTGCTGCTGGTCCGCAAGGACCGCGCGCTGGGGCTGGACACCGCCGGCGACTTCCATCTGGAGCCGGACGGGCGGCTGCGGCGGCGCGGGGCGGAGGGCGGCGCACCCTATTATTATACCGGCACGCAGGTGCTGAACCCGGCGATCCTGGACGGCTGGCCGGAAGAGAAATTCTCCCTCAACGAAATCTGGAACCGCAGCCTTGAGGCCGGACGCCTGACCGGCGCGGTCTTCGAGGGCGACTGGCTGCACGTGGGCGACCCGCAATCGCGGGACGAGGCGGAAACACGGATGAGGGCGGCCTGACGGGCGTGAGCGGCCTGTTCGCCATCCCCGGACCCCGCGTCTATTCCATCCCGCCCTCCGCGGCGTTTCTCGACCGGCTGGCGGCGGCGGTGTGGGACGAGGCGGGCCGCGATCCGATGCGCCTCACAGACTTCACCGTGCTGCTGCCCACAAGGCGTTCGGCGCGGGAGTTTGCCGACAGCATCCGCAAGGCGGCGGGTTCCGCCGCCCTCACCCCGGAAATCCGCACCATCGGCGATATCGACACCGACGCCCCGCCCTTCGAACCCGGCTCGACCGCCGCCGATTTTCCGCCGCCCTGCCCGGCAGGCCTGCGCCGGTTCGAGCTGGCGCAGCTGATCGCCGCGCTGGACGCCCGCAAGGGCCTCGCCCCCGACCCGGCGGCCGTTATCGCCGCGGCGGGCGAGCTGGAAAGCGTGCTGGACGAGCTGGCGATTGCGGAGATTGAGGATCTGTCGCCGCTGGAAGACGGCATCGACCGCTTGCCCGAACACTTGCGGGAGGCGGCGCATTTTCTGGAGATCGTCGGGCAATTCTGGCCGGCGCGGCTGCAAGAGCTGGGCTATGCCGATCCGGGGCGCCGCCGTTCCGCCATGCTGCACGCGCTGGCCGATGAATGGATGGCGAAACCGCCGGACCACCCGGTTATCGCGGCGGGGTCCACGGGCTCCATCCCCGCGACGGCGGCATTGCTGGGCGTGATTGCCGGACTGCCTCAGGGTTGCGTGGTGCTGCCCGGTCTGGACGCGGACCTGGACGACAAGGCCTGGAACAAGATCGACCCGCAGCATCCCCAGTCCGGCCTCAAGAGCCTACTGGACCGGATCGGCATGACGCGGGAGGACGTGAAGGCGTTTCCCGGCGTGCGTGAGGACGCCCCGGCCCGCCGCCGCCGGCGTTTCGTGAACGAGGCGCTTCGCCCGGCCGAGGAAACCGCGGACTGGCTGTCCCGGCTGGAGCGGCTGTCGGAGCTGGAAAATCTGGACACCGCGCGCCTGACCGCGGACGCGCTTTCCGGCGTCTCTCTGATCGAGGCGGAAACCCCGGAGGGCGAGGCCGCCTCCATCGCGCTGGCGCTGCGGGAGTTTCTGGAGGCCGAGGACGGCACGCACGCCATTCTGGTCACGCCCGATCTTTCCATCGCGGCGCGGGTCAGCGCGCGCCTGAAACGCTGGGGCGTGGAGATCGACTCCTCCGCCGGGTGCCCGCTGCGCGAGACCGCGGCGGGGGCGTTCCTCAACCTTGTGCTGGCGCTGGCCGAGGACCCGCATGACCCGGTGGCGCTCGCCGCGGTGTGGAAACACCCGCTCTGCGCCCTTGGCATGCCGCGCCCGCGCCTGCGGGAGCTGGCGGCGCGGGTGGAGAAACGGGCGCTGCGCGGGGTGCGGCCCTCTGACCGGGATATTCTGAAAACCCGGCTGACCAGCAAGGAGGGCGCGCTGGACGAACGCGCCTGGGCGCTGATTGAGGCGACGGACGCCGCGCTGGCCCCGCTGCGTGACGAAGCCCTGCAAAGCGCCGCCGACTTCGCGCGGGCGCTGGGGCAGAGCGTGGAGGCGTTTGCGCAGACCGGGGAGGCCGAAAGCGGCAAGCGCGGCTGGGCCGGGCCGGCGGGCGACAAGGCGGCCGCACTGATCCGCGACCTTATGAACGAATCGGCGGCCCTGCCCGCGATGGACCTTTCCGCCTTCGCGCGCATCGTCTCCCTGATGAGCGAGGAGCGCACGGTGCGCGAACCGCCGCCCGATCATCCGCGCCTGCAGATCATGGGACCGCTGGAGGCGCGGTTGCAGCAGGCGGACATGGTGATCCTCGCCGGGCTGAACGAGGGGACATGGCCGACCCTGAAGCGCGCCGAACCCTTCTTCTCTCAGGCCATGCGCAAGGATCTGGGCATGGATCCGGTGGAGCGGCGCATCGGCCTGTCCGCGCATGACTTCGCGCAATTGCTGGGGGCGCCGCGCGTGATCCTGACGCGCGCCGAACGGGTGGACGGGGCGCCGTCCGTCGCCTCCCGCTGGCTGTGGCGGCTGAAAACGCTGGCGCGCGGGGCGCTGGGCGAAGAGGCGGCGCGCCAGGCGCTGGCGCCGGATTCGCCCTATACGGACTGGGCGCGGCGCATCGACCACCCGGCCATGAACGAACTTGCGCAGATCCCCGCGCCCCGCCCCTGCCCGCCGGTCGAGGCGCGGCCGCGGCGCATATCGGTCACCGGGGTGAAGACCTGGGTCCGCGATCCCTATTCCATCTATGCCCGCGACGTGCTGCGCCTGAAGTCACTGGACCCGCTGGACAAACCGCCGGGCGGAATGGAGCGCGGCAACGCCATTCACGACGCGCTGGAAGATTTCCTGAACGCGCATATGGACGATCTGCCCGCAGAAGCAGCGCACAGGCTGACGGCGCTGGGCGAAGCGAAGCTGCACGAGGCCGGGCTGTCCGATGCGCAGATCGTCGCGGAAATCCCCCGCGTGCGCCGCGCCGCCGAATGGTTCGTGGCGCGGGAGCGGGAGCGCCGGGGCGTTGGCTACGCGCCGCTGCTGATCGAGGCGAAGGGCTGTATTGAAATCGACGCCCCCGCCGGGCCTTTCACCCTGACCGCCCGCGCCGACCGCATCGATGCAGGCCCGCTGGGCCCGGCGGTCATCGACTACAAGACCGGCGCGGCGCCGACCGCCAAGGTGGCGCGGCTGGGCTTCGACCCGCAACTGGCGCTGGAGGCGGCGATCCTGGCCGAGGGCGGTTTTCCGGGCGACAAAAGCGCCGCGCGGCAGGCGCCGCAGAGCCTTCTCTATATCCGCATCCGGGGCGGGCGTTCGGTCGGCGAGATGCGGGAGCTGATCGACGCCGACCATGACGGCGAGAGCCTGATGCGCGCTGCCCGCGAGGGGATCGGGGAGCTGATCGCGCGCTTCGACGCGGCCGACCAGCCCTATCTCTCCCAGCCGCGCGCCCAGTACGTGAACGAATATGGCGATTATGACGACCTCGCCCGGCGCAGCGAATGGGCCAGCCAGGCGGAGGGGAGCGGCGAATGAGCGATCCCGTCGCCCTTGCAACGCAGAACCAGCGGAAGGCCGCCGACCCGGCGACCGACGCCTTCGTTATCGCCAATGCCGGGACGGGCAAGACCAAGGTGCTGGTCGACCGGGTGACGCGCCTGCTGCTGCGCGATGCGAAGCCCGACCGCATTCTGTGCCTGACCTATACCAAGGCCGCCGCCTCCGAGATGCAGGAGCGGTTGTTCACCCAGCTGGGCGACTGGTCGGTCACCGATGACGAGGCCCTTGCCGCGGCCATCGAGAAAGTCACGGGAAGCGCGCCGCCGAAAGACGATCTGGCCAAGGCGCGGCGGCTGTTCGCGCGCGCGCTGGAAACGCCGGGCGGGCTGAAGGTCCAGACCATTCACGCCTTCTGCGAGCGCATCGTGCGGCAATTCCCGGTCGAGGCGGGCGCGCCCACCGGCTTCCGCGTTCTGGAGGAAGCCGAGGCCGCGCGCCTGGCGTCCGACGCGCGCGCCGAGGCGGCCCGCACCGCGATGGCTGATCCGGACGGGCCGGCGGCGGAGGCGTTCCGCATCCTAGCCGAGCGCGTGGACGACATGACGGCGGAGTCGCTGTTCAAGGAGATCGTCGCCAAGCGCGTGAAGCTGAATGCAGCCCTGACCGCGCGGGGCGGATATGAGGGCGCGCGGGCGGCGGCGTTCGGACGTCTGGACATAGAACCGGACCTGACCGCGGCCCGCATCAAACAGGCGCTGTGGAACGCCCTGCCCCGCGACGCGCTGCAACGCGCGCGCTCGGCGCTCAGCGCCGGCGGCAAGACGGATGTCAAATGCGCCGAAGCGTTGAACGCGCTGTTCGCCGCGCCGGACGCGGACGCCGCCTTCGAAGCCTTGCTGGCCGCCTGCCTGACGGGCGGCGGCGACGTGCCCGCGCGGGGCGTCGGGACCAAGGGCGCGCGGGAAGCCTGTCCGGAGATCATCGATTTGTTCGGCGATCGCGACGCCCCCGGTTCTGTCACCGAAAGCCTGCTGATGGCGCGCGACCGGCTGGCCCGGCTGAACTGCGCGGAGCTGACAGCGGGCGTCTATGCGCTGGCGGACGTGATGATCGCTGCGTTCGAGCGCCGCAAGCGTCTGATGCGGGCGCTGGATTTCTCCGACCTGATCGAACATGCGCGCTACCTCCTGACCTTGTCGGACGCGCGCGAATGGGTGCGCTACAAGCTGGATGGCGGCATCGACCACATCCTGATCGACGAGGCGCAGGACACCGCCCCCGACCAGTGGAAGCTGGTCGACGCCCTGACCGAGGAATTCTTCGCGGGCGAAGGCGCGGCGGAACTGGACCAGACCCTGTTCGCCGTCGGCGACGAGAAACAGTCCATCTATTCCTTCCAGGGCGCCGAGCCGGCGAAATTCCTGGAACAGACGCAGGACTATATCGGCCTCGCCGCCCATGCCGGCCGGCGGGCCGAACAGATTCCGATGGAGACCTCCTTTCGCTCCTCCCCCGCCATATTGCAGGGCGTGGACGCGGTGTTTGACGGGGAAACCGCCGCCGCCCTGCTGCCGGACCGGCCGCCGGGCGGGGATATTGCCCGCCACATGTCCGGCCGCGCCGACCGGGAAGAACGCCGCGGCGCGGTGGAACTGTGGCCCGCCACGCCGGTGCCGCCCGAGCCGGTGGAGGAAAATCCCTGGGCCCCGGTGGATGCGCCAAGCCCGGACAATGCGCAGGAGAGGCTGGCGCGCGAGATCGCGGCGCGCGTGAAAGCCTGGCTGGATGACGGGCTGGAGGTCTGGGAGCGCGGACGCGGCTATCGCGCCGCCCATGCCGGGGACGTGATGATCCTGATGCGGCGGCGCAGCGGCTTCTTCTATGAGGTGATCCGCCAGCTTAAGGGCGCGGGCGTGGAGGTGGCCGGCGCGGACCGTCTGAAACTGACCGGGCAACAGGCGGTGCGGGACCTGCTGTCGCTGGCGCGGTTCGCCCTGCTGCCCGAGGACGATCTGTCTCTGGGCGAAACCCTCAAAAGCCCCCTCTTCCATCCCTGCAACGCCGATGCGCCGCCCATCGATGACAACGCCCTGTTCGATCTCTGCCACCCGCGCGAGACATACGCCTCCGTCTGGAGCGCGCTGCAGGACACAGGCGATCCGCGCCTGACCGAAGCGAAATCGGTTCTGGGCGAGGTTCTGGCGACGGTCGGCGTGGCGACGCCCTTCGCCTTCTTCTCCAATCTCCTGAACCGGCTGGGGCCGGAAGGGCAGAGCTTCCGCAAGCGGATCCTGCGGCGGCTGGGGCCGGAGGCGGAGGACGCAATTGACGAATTTCTCAGCCGGGCGCTCAGCCATGAAGGGGCGGACGCGCCCTCTCTCCAGCGTTTCGTGTGCGAGATGGAAGCCGATTCCAGCGACGTGAAGCGGGAGCTTCTCCCCGGTCAGCAGGCGGTCCGGGTGATGACCGTGCATGGCTCCAAGGGGCTGGAATCGCCGGTGGTCATCCTGCCCGACACCACCCAGACGCCGAAAAATCGCGGACTGGGCCTGATGGAGGACGAAGCGTGCGGCTATCTGTTCTCCCCCTATAAGAGCGAGGACGCCGGACCGGCCGGCGAACTGCGCGAGGCGCAGGAACAGCGTGATTATGGCGAGTATCTGCGCCTGCTCTATGTCGCCATGACGCGCGCACAGGACCGGCTGGTCGTTTGCGGTTACCGCCACGGACGGCGCGGCAAGGAAGGCGGGCCGACCGAAGAGGGCCGCATTGACGAGGATAGCTGGTACCGGCGGGTGGAGACCGGCCTGTTGCGCGCGGAAGCGGAGCCGATAGACACCCCGCTGGGCGGGGGCCTGAGACTGGGCGAGACCGAACGGACCATGGCCCGCGAGACGCCCCCGGAGACAGCCGCGCCCCTGCCGGGCTGGATTGCCACCGCCGCCGCGCCGCCGGAGCGCCGCGCCCAGAGCGTTGCGCCCTCACGGCTGGGCGAGGACGAGGCGGCCGGGACGGAACGACCCGGCTTCTCCCCGCTGGAGGACGAGACCGGGCTGCGCTACCGGCGCGGCAATCTGATCCATAAATTGCTGGAGCTGCTGCCCGAAATCGAACCCGAACGCCGCGACGGCGCGGCGGAGGCCTGGCTGGACCGGCAGCCCGATCTGGACGCGCAGGCGCGCGCCGATATCCGCGCCAGCGTGTTCGGCGTGCTGGACGATCCGGCGTTCGCCAAAGTTTTCGGCCCGGGCTCGAAAGCGGAAGTCGCCATTGTCGGCGAATCCCCGGAACTGCCCGCCGGGCAGTCGATCAACGGTCAGATCGACCGGCTGGTCGTCACCGATTCCGAAATCCTGATCGTGGACTACAAGACCAACCGCCCGCCCCCGGCAAAGGCGGAGGACGCAGACCCGGCCTATATCCGCCAGCTGGCCGCCTATCGCGCCGTGCTGAGAGAAATTTTTCCCGGGCTGGCCATTTCCTGCGCCCTGCTATGGACCGAATCTGGCACACTGATGGAGCTTCCCGCAGCCATGCTGGACGTCGCGCTGCCCGCACGTCCGGCGACTTGACGGGGTGAAAGGGCATACATACCTGTCTGCCCACGCCGCGGCGGTCTGCGGCCAAAGAATTTGAACAAGGAGGTTCGCAATGGCGACCAAGAATGTGACCGACGATTCCTTCCAGTCCGACGTTCTGGAGTCCTCCGGCCCGGTGCTGGTGGATTTCTGGGCGGAATGGTGCGGCCCGTGCAAACAGATCGGCCCGGCCCTTGAGGACATCGCCAACGAAATGGATGGCAAGGTCACCGTCGCCAAGGTGAACATTGATGACAATCCGGGCGTGCCGACCAAGTACGGCGTGCGCGGCATCCCCACACTGATGCTGTTCCAGAACGGCCAGGTCGCCGGCACTAAGGTTGGCGCCATGCCCAAATCCAAGATCAGCGAGTGGATCGAGGAAACCGTCGCGGCCAACGCCAGCGCCTGAACCGGAGCGCGCGAGCCGCCAGACAGAATAAAGGCCGGAGCGGCGATCCGCTCCGGCCTTTTTCTTTGGCGTTCGGGCTTTGCCTTTACAGGCTGGCCGCCGCCTCCGTGGCCGCCTCGCTCGCCGACATCACGTCCGCCGCCGGAACCGGCGGCGTGTCCGGGCGCTGGCCGTTCGGGTAAGCCTGTCCCAGCAGGGACAGCGCGCTCTCGAACGTGGTCAGCGCCTCGGCGTCCGCGCTCTCGATGGCGGGCAGGGCGGTTTCACCGCGCTTTTCAGCGGCCTTGAACAGGCCATAGCCGTCCAGATAGGCGTGGCTGTCTTCGGCGCTGTTGAGCGCCAGTTGATATTGCAGGGCCGCGCGCTCGATCAGATCGCCAAGGATCTCGCCTTCCACGGCGGCCTGGGTCGCCTCGCCTTCCGGCGCCACGGCCGCCGCCTCGTCGAGCTGAGCCAGGATATCGTCGATCGCGGTGCGGATTTCCGCGTCCTCCGCGCCGTCGAAATGCAGCATCGCCGCGCCGTTCAGCGTCTCGTACATGTCCGGGCCGCCCGCTTCCTGCAGCACCGGCTCGAAATCCAGATAGATTTCGGAAATCGGGTGAGCCAGCAGCTCCGCCGTCGCGCCGCGGTCGCCCGCCTCCAGCGCGTCGATGGCGGCGTAATAATGGGCGCGCATCACGTCGATGGCGGTCAGGAAGACCACCGGATCGGTGGCCGCGGCCTGCGGGTCGATGCCGAACTCGCCGCCGGAGCCGCCTTCGCCCTCGCCTTCTCCTTCACCCTCGCCTTCGCCAACGACGGAAGAGGTCTCGGCTTCGGCGGGCGCGGTATCCTGCGCCGGCGCGGCGTCGGCCGGGGTTTCGGTGGCCGCCGGTTCGGCGGGGGCGGCGTTCTCGCCGCTGTCGCCGCAGGCGCTGACGCCGCCGGCCAGCAGGGCCGCAGCGCCGATGGAGGTCCACAGACGGGTCTTCTTGCGAATGGGCATGAGAAAATTTCCTTCGATATGATTGCATTCGGGCCGCGCGGCGCCAGACTGCGAGGCCTAGCGCACCTGCAAATCATTCGCAACATGATCCTGATACTCGACAGCATCCTTTCCGACGCCGAGCTGAAAACGCTTCGCGACACACTCTCCACGCGCGAGGGGTTCCAGTCCGGCAAGGCGACCGCCGGCTGGGCCGCCAAACCGGTGAAGAACAACCTCCAGACCAGGGCCGGGGCGCGTTCGGACGGGCTGAAGCGCATCGTCGAGGCCGCGCTGATGAAGCACGAAGTCTTCAAGGCCGCCGCCCAGCCCAAGCGGATCGTCCGCACCGTGTTCAGCCGCTATGAGGCCGGCATGGCCTATGGGACGCATATCGACGATGCGATGATGGCCGGCGCGCGCACCGATCTCTCCTTCACCCTCTTCCTCAATCCGCCGGAGGACTATGAGGGCGGCGAGCTGGTCATCGAAAGCCCGGAGGGCGAGGCCGATATCAAGCTGCAGGCCGGGCAGGCCGTGCTTTACCCCACCCAGCGCCTGCATCATGTGGCGGAGGTAACCTCCGGCGCGCGGCTGGCGGCGGTGGGATGGGTGCGCAGCCTGGTGCGCAGCGCGGAACAGCGTGAGATGCTGTTTGACCTGAGCCAGACCGTTCAGCAGCTGCGCAATATCGAAGGCGCGAACGATGCGCTTCTGAAGGTGCTCAAGACCAAGGCCAATCTTCTGCGCATGTGGGGCGACGACTGAAAGCCGCGCGTAGGCGATCCTGTTTCCGGCCCCGCGCGGTTCAAACTCTCGTCTTATTTGTCTATTCATCTGCGCCGGGCAGGGTCAGGGCGTCAAACCTGATCCACGCTGCGGGCCGTGAGGGACAGATCATGCTGCAAGCGCGAATATTTCCGGCGGGCCGCCGGCGTATCAACACGAGCGCGCGAAAGATCGCCTTGTTGTTGCCGCAGCTTGCGTCCATACACATATATGCTGCGGCGCAACATGACGCCGCGATTGATGCGTGCGTCAGGCAGACTCGGCAAGGCCGATAGATGAACCAGAAAATTATATATTCGGTCGTTCTGGCCGTTCTCTTCGCCGGCCTTGTCCTTGCCGGGGTGATGGTGACCCATCAGCGCAACACGTCCACGGACGCGGCGCCGCCGGAACAGGCCGCGCCGGAACCCGCCCCCGTTCAGCCCGTCCCTGCGGAGGAAGAGACAGCCGCGCCGGAAAATACGCCTGTCGACGATGTGGTGCTGAACTGGGCGCGGCCCGTTCCCGCCGCGCCGGAGCCGCAAATGGCGTTCAGCGTGGTGGTGGAGAAAGCGCGCATTCTTGCCGAAACCTCCTATGAAGCCCCGGAATCCAGCCTGCCCGGATCGGTGACGGAGCTGAACTATGACGCCTATCGCCGGATCGAATACCGGCGCGAAGCCGCCGACTGGGCCAATGGCGCCAGCCAGTTCCAGATCCAGTACGACCCGCAGGGCTTCCTGTTCAAGAACCCGATCAAGATCAATCTGGTTGAAAACGGCGAAGCCGCCCCGCGCCCGTTCCGGCCGGAGGATTTCAATTTCTTCGACCTGCCCATCACCGAGGAAGACCGTCAGGCCCTGGGCTTTGCGGGCTTTCGCGTCACCACGCCGCTGAACGCGGCCGGCAAGTTCGACGATTTGATCAATTTCCGCGGCGCCAGCTTCTTCCGGGTGCTGGCGGCGGGCACCCATTATGGCGCGTCGGCGCGCGGCATCGCGGTCTCCACCGCCTCCACCAGCGGCGAGGAATTCCCGGCCTTCCGCGAATTCTGGATCCTCAAGCCCCAGCCCGGCGCCTCGGCCATTATTATCTACGCCCTTCTGGACGGCCCCAGCCTTTCCGGCGCCTACCGCTTCACCGTGGAGCCGGGCGGCCAGACGGTGGTGGATGTCGACATGGTGCTGTTTCCTCGCCGCGGCATTGCCGATTTCGGCATCGCGCCGATCACCTCGATGTTCGATTTCGCCCCGCACGACCCGGCGGACGGGCGGCAGGATTACCGGCCGGAAGTGCATGATTCCGACGGGCTGATGGTGCGCCTGCATAACGGCGAATCCGTCTGGCGCCCCCTGATCAATCCGCGGGAGCTTCAGGTTTCCGTCTTTGCGCGCCAGGCCCCGCTTGGCTTCGGCCTGATGCAGCGCCAGCGCCAGTTCGCCGCCTATCAGGACCTTGAGGCCGATTATCATCACCGGCCCAGCGTCTGGGTCGCGCCCAAGGGCCAGTGGGGCGACGGCGCCCTGACCCTGATCGAGATTCCGACCAGCAACGAATATAACGACAATATCGTGGCTTTCTGGCAGCCCTCCACGCCGCTGGAAAAGGGCAAGGCCGCGCGCTTCGGCTATCGCATGTATTGGGGGCTGGAAGCGCCGATGCATCCGTCCGTCCCGAAAATTTCGGACACGCGGGCCGGGATGGTCCCGGACTCGAAAAACCGCCTGTTCGTGATCGATTTCCAGAGCCAGGACTGGCCGGCGCCCGAAGCCATGGCCGCCGAGGTTTCCGCCTCCACCGGCGAAATCCTGAACAAGCAGATCGTCCGCAACCGCGAAACCGGCGGCCTGCGCCTGACCTTCCAGCACAAGCCCGAAGGCGTGCAGAGCGCCGAGCTTCGCGCCCAGCTGACCCGCGCCGGACAACCGGCCAGCGAAACCTGGCTCTACCGGTGGACGCCGCGGTGACCCTCGACAGCCCGCGGCCGCCCGAGGCGCCGCTTTCCATGCCGGCGCAGTCCTTCGCGAAAAAGCCGGACAAGCGGCATGGCCTGGTGCCCTCGCGCCGCTGGCGCAAGGCGGCGGTGGGCGTGGCCGGGGTCGCCACGTCCGTCTGGGGCACGGCGGAGATGTACCGGGTGCTGGATGTGGCGGGCGTCACGACGCTGGAGTGGATCCTGCTGGCGCTGTTCGCGGTCAATATCTGCTGGATCGCCTTTTCCTTCGCCAGCGCCACGTTCGGCCTCGCCGCCGCGCTGGCCGGCATGAGAGCCGGGCGCAAGGCGGACCGGGACGAATCTCCGATCAAGGGCCGCACGGCCATCGCCTTCCCGATCTATAACGAGGAGGTGCGCCGGGTCTTCGCGACCGTCGCCGCGACCGCGGAGACGTTGAAAGACGCGCCGGGCGCGTTCGACTGTTTCATCCTCAGCGACACCACAGATCCCGAAATCGCGCTGGAAGAGGAAGCGGCGTTCCTGAAGCTGCGGGAGCGCGGCGCGGACAATGTCTATTACCGCCGCCGCACCATCAATCGCGCGCGCAAGGCCGGCAATATCCACGACTTCGTCAGCCGCTGGGGCGGTCGTTACGACTATATGATCGTGTTCGACGCCGACAGCTATATGGAGGCGGACACGATCCTGAAGCTGGCGCGCCGCATGGAGGCCGCGCCCGATATCGGCCTGATCCAGACCGTGCCCAAGCTGGTCGGCGGCGAGACCCTGTTCGGCCGGGCGCAGCAATTCGCCTCCTCCCTCTATGGCCCGATGCTGGGCAGCGGCATCGCCTGGTGGGCGCAGAGCGAGGGCAATTTCTGGGGCCATAACGCCATCATCCGCACGCTTGCGCTGGCCGAGGCGGCGGGCCTGCCGGAAATGCCGGGCCGCGCCCCGTTCGGCGGCAATATCCTCAGCCATGACTTCGTGGAGGCGGCCCTGCTGCGCCGCGCGGGCTGGCGCGTGCGCATCGATCCGGACCTGAACGGGTCCTATGAGGAAGGCCCGCCCACCATGATCGACATGATCACGCGCGACCGGCGCTGGTGTCAGGGCAATCTGCAACACATGGCGGTGCTGGCGCGCGGACGCGGGCTGAAATGGACCAATCGCCTGCATCTGGGCATGGGGATCTGGGCCTATCTTTCCTCCCCCGCATGGCTGCTCTTCATCCTGATCGGCCTGGCGCTGTCGCTGCAGAACAGTTTCCTGATCCCGAAATATTTCGGCGAAAGCGCGATGCTGTTCCCCAGCTGGCCGATCATCGACCCGGCGCGCGCCCTCAACCTGTTCATCATCACCATGGGCATCCTGTTCGCGCCCAAGCTCTACGGCATGATCTACGCCGCCGCATCCGCCAAATGGCGCAACAGCGTCGGCGTCGGGCGCTCCGCCGCCGGCGTGATCAGCGAGACGCTGATCTCCGCCCTCGCCGCGCCCATCCTGATGGCGGAACAGACCTGGGCGGTCATCTCCGTCCTCAGCGGGCAGGACTCCGGCTGGTCGCCGCAAAAACGGGGCGCGGGCAATTACACATTCATCGACGTGCTGCGCCGCCATGCGCTGGCGACGATTCTGGGCATTGTCCTGTTTGCGTTGGCGCTGGCCATCTCGCCCATCTTCGCCGCCTGGCTGTCCCCGGCCGTCGCCGGACTGATCCTGGCCGCCCCGCTTTCCTATTTCATCGGGTCGGAGGCGCTGGGCCGGGCGACGCGCAAAGCCGGCCTGTTGATGACGCCGCAGGAACACGCCGTTCCGCCCGCCTTCGCGGCTTCCCGCCGCGAGCAGGAAAATCTGGACGAACTGGCGCCGCCCGCCTTCCAGACCCTCCTGACCGACGGATCCGCGCGCGAACGCCGCCGCGCCCTGCCCGATGCGCACTGGCCGTTGCTGGAGACGGACGTCCATATCCCGCTGGCCATCGCCCGCGCCCGCGCCGACCGCGTCAACACGCCCCCCGCCTTCGAGGCGGCGCTGTCAAAGCCCGAACTGCTCGCCCTGCTGAACGCCCCGGTCATACTCGACCGGGTCGCGGACAAGCTGGCCGACACGCCGCCCGCCTCGTAAAATCTGGATCGGGAAAGAGAAAATGGCGCGCCTATCAGGATTCGAACCTGAGACCTCTGCCTTCGGAGGAAATATGTCTGTCTTTCCGAAAAACACGATAGAATGCGCTGTGGCACGCTAAGCTCCTGACTTTAATTGCATTTTCAGGTCATCCTCCCGCAAGCTTCTATCCTAACCTACGCTCTGGTTTCCGTCCGCGTGCTTACGTGGTGCTTACGTGACGCTTACGCGAAGTCCGAGCCCGGAAAGGAGACAACGACATGGCACGGATCACGAAGCGCACGGTCGACGCCGCCAAAACCAAGGCCAAGGACTACGTCATTTGGGATGATGAGTTACCTGGGTTTGGACTGCGCGTGTTCGCATCAGGGAAGCGCAGCTACGTCATCCAGTATCGCGCGGCCGGTCGGTCACGACGCTACACGATCGGGCTACATGGCATATGGACGCCGGAAACAGCGCGCCGGGAGGCGCGGATACAACTCGGCAAGGTCGCGCAGGGCGAAAACCCTGCCGAAGAGAAGCAGATCAACCGAAATGCGATCACCGTCAAAGAACTGTGCGAGCGATACGTGGAGGACATGAATGCGGGCCTGGTGCTTGGAAAGAGCGGTCAGCCCAAGAAGGCGTCAACGATCGGGACCGACATCGGCCGCATCAACGGGCACATCATCCCTCTGTTGGGGAAGCGGCGTGTCCAGGATTTGACCCGAGCCGATGTGACGAAGGCGATGAATGACATTATCGCAGGAAAAACCCGCGCAGTTCGGAAGAGCAAGAAGCTACGCGGCAAGTCGATCTTGCGGGGCGGCACTGGCACTGCGGCCAAGGCGATATCGCTGCTCGGTGCTATCCTGACCTATGCAATCAACGCCGGGATCATAGAGCACAATGTGGCCCACGGGGTGCGCAAGCCGAAAGACAAAGTGCGCGACCGTCGTCTTACTGAAAACGAATACCGCACGCTGGGAGAGATGCTCCGCGAAGCCCAAATGAACGACAAGTACAGCATAACCGTCGAAATCATTCGCCTGCTGGCCCTCACGGGCTGCAGGCGAAGCGAAATCATTGGGTTGCTGTGGGCCGAGGTGGACACTGACGGAAGCTGTCTGCGGCTCACTGATTCCAAGGAAGGCGCATCCACTCGTGCCATCGGCCTTCCGGTTGTGGATTACCTCGATCAACGTCGGAAGGACGTGCTCTCCCCTTACGTCTATCCAGGAACTCGCGGAGGCGAGGCCTTCGGCAGCTTCCCCAATCATTGGAAGCAGATTTTCGATGGCTCACCGCTGGCCGGGATAACACCGCACATTCTCCGGCACAGCTTTGCCAGCGTCGCGAATGATCTCGGCTTCACGGAGGTGACGATCGCGGCATTGGTCGGCCACTCCAAGGGAACAGTCACGAGTAAGTACATCCACTCGCTCGACACAGCACTCATTATGGCGGCCGACACAATTTCTGGGTACATCGAAGCGCTTCTTGATGGCTCCGAGTTTCAGAAAACGGTTCACGCTTTGGATCGGAGATCAAGACGCGCTGCGCTTGACCAGTTCCTTCGAACTGCCGTCGAGGATCCGTCTCCGTTACATAACTTGCCCAATCAATGCGCCGCCTAGTCGGCCGAAATCAGAATCCCCCTGAAGCTGAGAAACCTCTTTGAAAACGCAAGACAAAGTCCGAGGGTAGATCAGAGCCTGCCTTGGCCGTGAGTACGGTGCGGCTCAAAAAGGGGAAGGATGGATGCTGATCATTCAGAATCAACTACAGCCGGGCGCAATCCAGAACGCGCTGTTCGATTTGATGAGGGAAGGGCTTGAAGCGGTCCGGGTCTGTAGTGCTTACATGTCCGTGTCCGGTAGCGAGATTCTGCTGGATGGCATCCGGCGATCGGCGGACGGCGGAAACCTCGACCGGATAGAAAAGACGATCGTGACGTCGCTGGATTTTGGGATTACCGACCCCGACGCCCTCGCTTTTTGGGGCGACGTGCCGGGAACGAGAGTCTTTGTCGCTGGCGCTGCCCTGCTCGACCACGGCAACCTGGTGCCGCAGGTAGCATTCCACCCGAAGCTATATGTATTCGACAGACCCGAAGGGGCGATCGGCAGCCTTGTCGGGTCCGCCAATCTGACAAACCGTGGTCTGACGATTAACAGCGAGGCGGCTTGGGCGGAGTCAGCACACGATCGCGCTGCAGAGATGAACATAGCGTGGGATACGGTTACACACGGCGCGGTCCCGCTCACCGGCGAAATTCTTGCGCGGTACCGTGAGCTTCGGCGGCGCATGCCGCGCGAGCGGGCCATAGAAGAATTGGAGCCTGTGCCCGCACCTGCAATTGGTCCGCAAGGCAGGTACACGCCGTTTGCCGATGCGGATGTCGATCCGCAGGCATTCACACAGATGTGGATTCAATCCCGTGGTATGCAGGGCGGCGCCCGAACCCAGCTTGAAATGCCGCGCGGGAGCCACCGCTTCTTCGGCGCGACATACGAAGGCTACGACTACGACAGGGTCGAGCATATTGCGGAGCCGGAACTTTTCTCGGGCCGCATGGAGTGGCGCAATCGACCGGTCACCTGGCACGGCGACAACCGCATGGAGCGGATCAATCTGCCCTCCGCTGCAATGGGCGGATTTGCCTATGAAAACTCTCTGATTTTGTTCCGGCGCGTTGCCCGGAACAGATTTGAATTGCGCGTCTATCCCTGGGATTCGGATTCAGCCCGCGCCTATGTCGAAGCATCAAGGCGCGCAGGACTGGTATTTCGTGTGGGGCGCAATAGTGACCGCCTTGCAGGATTTCTCCCGTAATCGTCGCGAACGATGCGCGCCGGGCATCAACGATGCCACGATGAGCAAGTCAGACCTTGAAAAGCGGACAGGGATCACTTCTCGAAAGAACAAGCGTGAGCGAACGCTTGGCACGGCTGATCGCGACATAAAGCCTGCATCTCGAGTATAGCGTGGAAGAAAAACGACGGTCGCAGGGCAGTATGAGCGCATTATCGCATTGCAGCCCCTTGGCCTTGTGAATGGTGCTGATAGCGCGCGCAGGCGGCACCGGATGAGCAAAGGATCGCCTCCTTCCGAGTTCGGCAAGGCCGTCATGCGGATCGGCAAATTCGCCCAAACGAATCGCATCGCGGTATTCGCTGCGATAGTCGATATTGATCGCCTCGAACCCGGAAACACGGTCTCGGCGGAACCCGGACAGAGCAGTTAGGCACTTGGCAACGCCGACATGGTTGGGCTCATCGAGGATCAGGCGGGCAAGCTGCTGGACATGGATAAACTTGCCGCGCGCCGCGCCCGTGCAGCCTTGGCTCACTTCCTGAACAAAGCGGTTGCCGTGGCTCGACGGACTGAATCCGGTGGCCACGCTTCCCATAAAACCCACGAAGGCGCGCGCGACCGCGACCGGGTCGCCGGCGGCGGCTTCATTCGCGCTGATAAGCCGGTCGAGGGCTGGTCTCGTATGACCCTCCCATATCGGAATTGACCGGTTCCAGAATGCGGCTAGCGCTTCGGTCATGTCGTTTTGCGACGTCAGGATCAGAATCTCGCTGCCGGGGCGAGTGATACCGTTTAACGGCGCGCGTTCGGCATCGCTCAGCCGGTAGCCGCGCCCGGCGGCACTATTGTCCGCATAAAGAACCGTGAGGCCTAGCGGGAGCGCGCCGGTCAAGTCGATGGGGCGGCCTTCTTTCAAGGCGTCGCGGCTCTGCAATATCCAGTTGCCGAGTGCGGGCGTGCCGTCGTCCCACCGGTGCGGCGTCTCAAGCTCGGCATAGGCGCCCGCCGCCTTGGTTTCCTCCCACCGCGCCTGCGCCTGCTCAACCGCCGCCTTGGTCTTCGCGTAGATGCCCTGCATCGGATCGCCAAAAACGCGGAGCTTCGCACCGGCTTCGCGCAAGGCCATGAGAACGCCATGCTGGTCGGCGCTGGCGTCCTGGTGCTCATCGGCAATGACGATCGGGAACCGCGCGGCCAGCGCAGCGGCAACGAACGGCCTACGCGTAATCAGCTTCCCGGCGCGCGCGGCTAGAGTGGCATAGGCATCCCCGCCCTCCCGCCGCGCCCAGGCGGCCGGATCGGGGGGAAGATCGAGCGATTTGTGGTAGGCGCTGGCAATCTGGACGATCAAGGAATCGAGCGTTCTGATTTCGACTTTACGGTGGGCGGTCCTTGTCGCCTGCGCGAACGCGGCACATGCCGCGTGCGTGTGGGTGAGAATCAGGACGCACCCGGTCGAAAGCGCCGAGGCAGCCCGCAGCGCATAATGGGCACCCTGATAGGTCTTGCCGCATCCGGCCGGCGCCTCCACCACGACCAAAGGCGCGTTTGAATTAAGAAGGGCTGCGACATCCTCATCCGTCATGGGCAATATCGGCGATCGTAGCTTGCCCAAGGGCGGCACGGATCGCATTGAAGAATGGCAACAGATCAGGTTTGAGCGCCGGCCAGATACTAAGGGCAAACATCTTGGCGGCGAGTTCGCGGCCGCCCGGGGCCGATTTGAACCACCGCCGCCCGTGCCGGCTCCACATTTTCGTGGCCTCATCATCGGGCGCGCCGTCCTTGCTGCCGGTTGCGGCCGCGATCAGCAGCGGCCGAAAATCATCGGTTGCCGCGAGGATGGCCTCCAGGCTCTTGTCCTCAATGCTGAGGCGCGTCGCGAGGGTAACACGCCGCTCGGCGGCAACGCCCGCATCGTCATGACCGATCAGCTCTGCAAGCCGGTCCTCCGGCACCAGCTTTATGATGGCCTCTTCGGTACAGCCTCCTTGCCACTGGAACAGGCGATCGCCCATCTTCGTTTTGAGCGCGGTCCAACGGCCGGATGCTTGCCCTTCGTCATCGGCGAAACCGCCGAACGCTAGACCGCCGCCCGCGAGCGCTTCGAGAAGATCCAGTGTCGCGGGATTGCCCTGTCCGTCGCAAACGCGCACGCCGTGGTCGGCAAAACTGCCGTCGATCGCGCGTTCCAGCATGTAAGAAAGAAAGCCCACCTCGGTCGGGCCTTCGGCGATGACGGCGAAGCGCGACAGGAAGGTTTCGGGATCGCGCTCCTGCTGCCTTGCGATCTTTGCATGCGGCAACGCGCCGATATGGCCGGCACCGTCGAGATACCACAGGCTTGCCTTGTCAGCCGCATTGATCGCCGCAGCACTGTGCGTGGTGACAAAGCTTTGCGCGGCCTGGGCCTGCAAGCTCTTGACCAGCTTGCGCTGGCGGTAGGGTTCGAGGCCGCGTTCGATCTCATCGATCACCGTGATGCTGCTCTCCGCTTCGCTGGCGGCGGCGATTTGCAGCGCCGTCATGCGCCGCGTCCCGGCGCCCCAGCTCGCAAGGGGAAGCGAGACGCCGGGAGCACGATCCGCCATCAGACCGATCAATGCGCCGATGGACAGGCCCTGACTGCTGGTTAGCGCGAGATCGAGGCCACTCGGCAAGGCTTCGGTCTTGAGAGTCCTATCAAGCTCTTCGAGCGCCTTCTTGGCCTCATCGCCAAGATGAGCAGCGAGATCGATTTCAGACACGCGCTGCCCTATCCGGGCACGCAAGCCCTTGTCGGCCAGCAGACGATCAAGGGCCGAGCCGTAAACCAGCCGGAGATCGCGGTCGTTACGGTCGTCACCGCCAAGGCGAACGACGCCGATATCCCGGCGTACAGCAGCCGAGAGAAGATCGGTTTCATCGTTGGGCTGGACAATTTCCCAGTAAATTTCCAGCTCGGCAGTACCGCGCACCTGCAGCCGGTAAACGGGCCGAGCGGAAGCAGGCGCCCCCTGCTCTTCATCTTCATCGCCGACCGGCGGTACGGCATTGCTGCCGTTCCATTCCCACGGCCAGACAAATTTCTGCTGCTGTCCGATTTCCGAAGATGCGGGCAGGGCCAAGACCGCCTGAATAACGAACTCGTCTTCCACCTTGCGCTGCCAGTAGTCTGCCTCCGAGAGCACGATGCTATTGGAGGGGCTGAGCAAAAGCGCAATCGCATCGAGGATGGTGGTCTTTCCGGCGTCGCCGCCGCCAAGCACGATGTTCATCCCGGAGGTCGGATTCCAGTCGAGCGCTTGAAGACCGCGAAACCGGTCGATCTTCAGTTTGAGGATTGTTGGGGTTTCTGTCATGCGCCATCCGCTCCGGCCGCCTCCGGCTCGTCTTGAGGCGCGCTCGTGCCGAGCAACGCGGCACAAAGCTTTTCGAGTTTTTTCTTCTCGTCCGTTGCTGCCAGCGCTTCGCGCATTTTTCGGCGCCGTACCGGCAATGACCGGTTCGGATCGCCGAGATACGCATCGCCTGCCACTGCCGCCGCGGCAATGGCCGCGAGCTGTCGCGCAAGCTCTGCAATGCGCTGGTGATCCTCATTGAATGGATCGAAAGCCGGCATTAGCCTGTAGGGAAGCGTGTGGATATGGCGCGGACCAAAGTCGCCTTCGGGATTGAACGGCAGGATCGCATCGGTCAGCGCGCTGCTGTTGAGCACGCCGGTTCTGAACCACGCTTCGTGCTCATCCGGCACAACCTGCCAGTACAATGTCTGGTCGATCACCAGCGCGTTGGCTTCGGTCAGCGGCAGGCACGCAGCGCAGATATGCTTACCGCCCGCGCCTGAGAGAACAAGACAGCCGGCATCGCCGAATTGCTGGTTGGTCAGCTTGTTGCGGACATTGATCCTGTATTCGAGCGTGTTGCCGGCACCGACACTTGCCAGTCGCGCATTTATCGCGGTGAAGCGCCGCGCGGTATTAGTGAAACCCATGCGGCGGATTTCAGCAGGCTCGTAAATCTGCCACGCACCGGCAGCGTCACGGCTTGCCGGGATAGCAACCGGGGCGCGGTCGTCACCGAGCACGAACGGCAACAGATTTTCCGACTGCGCCATCAGGTGGATGAAGCGCGGCGCGACATGGCCAGGGAAGCGCTCGCCTGCGAGCTCCTTCACCTGCTTGACGGTGAAGCCCCATGTCGTATCGCGCGTCGGGGTATCAACGCGAAACTCGTTGCCAGAGTTATTCAGGATTTCTACACACACGGCACCGCGCGGCATGATGTCCGCGCCCTGTTGCGAGACTTCCTCGCTGCCGGCCGGTGCGGCGGGCATTCCGCCTTTTTCCAGCGCCCACGCCGTGCGCGTCGTACCGATCCTGCGGATCGAGAAATCGGCCGCTTCCGGCCCATCCTGCCTGGCTACAAAGCCACGCTGCGGCGCCGTGTCGGCAGCACCGGGATCCGATTCCTTATGCCCGATCAGCGCGGCACCGGGATATTTGAAGGTGCCAGGCGCAACCTGCCAGACTTCGGAAACACAAAGAGGAACCGGGCGCGGGCTGGTCAGATAGGCGCGCTGCCGGAACCGCTCATGGTGGGTGCCGTTGAAAATCGTGCCGGGAACGAGACAGGCAACCGCTGCCCCCGGCGCCAGATAGCGATCGACCGCATGCAGCAGATGCGTCGTGCCAAGCTCAAGATGCAGGAAGGATTGCCCTGCGGGTTTGACGCCGTAGAGCGCTGCGCGTCGCGAGAGCACCTCGCGGTAGGGATTGTCGGCGAGCGCGCTCATCGCCAGCCAGGGTGGATTACTGACGAGCCCGTTGAACTGCCCTGCAAGCAGACCGGGCCGGTAAGTGTTGCGCAGAATGAAGGCCCAGATACCGTTGCGTCCGGCAGCAGCAAGCTCCTTCATGCGGTTTGCGAGCGCGAGCACAGCGGTGATCGCCGCCTGCCGGAGCTCCGCTGGCAGACTGACGACGCTCGCCGCTACCGCCGTGTCGAGTGTCGCGGCGGCATCATCTTCGGTGAGCGCAGGGGCACCTTTATCGCGCGCTTCATCATAAGCCCAATCGATGATCCGGTCGAAAAGCTCGCGATAGTCCGGGTGAACGAGACCGGCGGGCAATGCGATCGTCTCGCCGTCGAGCGTGATGTCGATCACATCACCCTCCCCGAGCATTGGGATCGATGCCGAGACCGGCGTCACCGCAAATAGAGAGTCGGCGTGATAGACGGGGATCGTGACCGGCGCGGCAGCGGCATTGATTTCTGCCGCGAGGGTAATCACCCAGGTCGTCTTCGATAGCGCAACCGCGAGCGGATCGATGTCGAAACCGGTGACGACTTCATGCAACGCGGTGATCTCGGCATAGCCGTAGCGATCACGCGCGGCCTTGATAACTTCGGCCAAGATCGCGCCCGAACCGCAGCACATATCGACGATCGCGGGCGCTTCGCCCTCGGGCAAAAGATCGAGGCAACGCTCGGCAAGATGGCGGGAGAGCCAGCCCGGCGTCCATTCCTGGCCCAGTAGTTTGCGCTGGCTCCGGCGGGCAAGCTGGGCCATCAGGCGGCCGAACAAATCCTCTTCAGCGCGCCGCGAGAAATCGTAGGCGTAGAGGTCGCGCTGGATTTCTCGGGCGACGGAGAGAAAGCCGCCGATATGCGCGGTTCTCGCGATCCACCCGAAATAGTCCTGCTCGACGAGGTTGCCGAGCTGATAGCGGTCGCGAAAATAGGCACCGTTCAATATCGCCTGAAGCTCATCATCGGCGCTAACGATTGCAGAACTAGCGAGCGCGTTGGCGCTCAGCAGCCGAGCGAGGATGTTGAGATAAATCTCGTCGACATAAGGTTCGGTCCGGAATCCGCCGCCGGCACCTTCGAGATGATCGACGAAGTGCGACCACAGATCGGTAGCCAGAGAGATCGACGGATCGCTCTTGCGGCCAGCATCGACCAGCTCTGTCAAGACTTTGACGTTGCGCCGGTAGGCCGGGCTTTCCAGGCCGAGATCGAAAGAGAGATTTTCCGCGATCAGCGGGCGCGATTGCTCGCGCGCCAGATGACGGCGGAGGAAAAGTGTCAGGCGCTCAGCAGCCTGTTCGTCATCGCTTGTCTCGGTGAAATTCTCAACTTCGGTGAGATGGATGTCGTCAATGGTGCAACTGGCCGGATCGACACCGGCACGCAGCGCAACATCGTAGGCATACCACTCGACGGTATCGGAGAGGATGCCGCGGACTTGCGAGTCTTTCGCTCCGGCGCGAATGAGCCCGGCGGCATGTTCCTTGACTTGATTGAAGCCTTCATCGCGCTTCGCTTTGTTGCGCAGATCTGCTTCATATTCGATCGTTGTCGATCCAATAAGATTGTCTATGAAACGGTCCGCAGCCTTGCCCGTCTTGGTGCCGACCTTGGTATGGGCTTCGGCGCCTTCGCCATAGTGATTGATCCAGCCTTCATCGTCAGAGTCCGGAAAAATGCGGCGCAGCCGGGACTGGAACTCACCGCGCAAGACGGCTTCCACTACCGCCTTCTGCCGCAAGCCGCGACAGCGTACAATTGCCTCACGGGCCTGACCCAGATCGGAACTCATGCAGCACCTCGCTGGCGCCCTGCGCCCAATGCAGCGCGGCGTTCGTTGAGGCGTTCTGCGAAGGCGTCGACATCGCTATCGGAGGCCTGGTTTCCCAATATCGCCTGCAAAACGATCCGGTCGCAGAGTCTTGGATCCTGACCACCAATGCCGGCGTCATTCAGACTGGCGATTGCCTCTCGGTCGAGCTGCGGCACCGCCATCGTACGAAGGTGGACAGCCTCAAGTTTGAGAGCACCGCCGCCAAGCTGCGTGCCCGTTGCTTCCATCACGGCGCGGCACCACGCGCTATTCAGTAATGCAGTCAGGCCGGCCACCGTCCAGCCACGGTCTTCGGTCCAGAACGTCGAAAAGTTTGCATCAATAAGTATGGCCGGGCTCGCATTGGCGTAAACCTGAGGCACGCCATGAATGATCCGAGGCACAAATGCCTGTGGCAGATGGCGCGGCATAAAGTCAGGGAGCATGTACCAGTATCGCGGCAACGCGCTCTTGCGGCCAGCACGCGCATTCGTCCTAACAGCTGACATCTCCGGGATGGGCTTGGCATTTTCACCGCTTCCGATCCGAGTTTCGCCCGCTGCACGGACATGGGCGGCCAGTTCGTCAGGCATGACCGCCGGCAACTCGTCAGAGTGCAGGAGTTGATACGCTGCGGCTTCATACACCTGGTCCATATCTTCCGGGAGGACAGCGCGGCGAAGATCGAGGACACGGGTGGCGGGAAGTATGCCATTTCGCCATGCTTCAAGATCGGCCTGACGGTGTAGGACCGGGATGAGCGCGCTTTCCGGAACCGGCACGACACGCCCACTACCAAATACCGGGTCGGTCTGAACGCGCATCACGGCATCATTCTCGTCGCCGATCAGCTTGACATAGAAAAACCGGTTGCAGCCCGTTCGCAGTCCCTGACCAGCGTGAATACCGGCCGAGCTGAGCGGGCGCAGCGCGCACCCGTCAAATGATCGTGGCAAGAGGTCGCGCAGCGCTTCGGGCACGGACGCCGTGCTTGAATCGGATTCCACGGCAGCAGATCCATTGGCCCCTGCCGGCTCCAATGATTTCACCCAGGGACGCGCGTCGGCCTGCCCCCGCAGTGCCACCCATTCCTCTTCAAGAGAGAATGTGCGGTCACGAATTCCGAGAACCTCCGGCCGTACGGAATTGCGGCACCAAGCTGCGAAAGCGTCTTCCGGCTGCCTGCCGGAAAACGCAGCCCCCACAAGCGATTCCGTGCAGGCAGCCTCGGGGGCAACCTGTACCCAGAGGGCTTCGGGCCAGTTCCGGCGTACGTTCAGCGGTTCGGCCATTTCCGCGTCCGGCAGGCGCCGCGCCACAATGAGATGGGTGCGGACGAGCGCATCGGAAAACCAGCCCGGCTGCGTATCCTCAATGACTAGTTCCAGCCGAAAACAGCGCAGCAGTAGGTAACGGATTACATCCGCATAGGCGCGGGAACGCCACGTCGCTGGCACAACGAGCGCGAGACGGCCTTCGGGCCTGACGAGCAGCGCGCTTAGCAGCCAGGCCGGCACTGATAGATCGGCAAGTCCCGAATAGCCGTCTGTCAGCGACCTCCAAATTTCCTGTGCGACGCCGGACAGGCGCTGTTCTACAATGTCGGACAGCCCGGACCTGATCTTTGATCCACGGCCGTTGAGGGATTGATAGCGCACATAGGGCGGATTGGTGATCACCAGGTCGTAGCCGGAGCCCGATAGTGTCTCATGCGTCGCCGGCTGGAAGGCATCACCGCAGATGATGCGGGGGACAAGATCGCCCCCAATAGTCACACGCCGTAGCCTCGACTCGCACATTGCCGCAGTGGTCTCATCTACCTCGATGGCATCGACACGAAGCAACCGCGTTCCGCGTGTGGAAGCCGTCTCACTTGCGGCATCGAGAAGGTCGCCGCTTCCGGCCATCGGATCGAGAATGCACTGCGTTCCGGCGTCAACAGCGAGCGCAGCAAGAGCCCGACCGAGCGGCATTCCGGTAAAAAACTGGCCAAGCTCCTTTCGTTGCGAGGCCGGCAACGCCTCTTCGAAAGCGCGTGCCTCGCTTCTGATGGCTATGTTCGCATCATACTCCCGCACAGTGGGCTGCCTTTGCCATATGGTGCGTATCGTGCCACCGATAGAAGTCATCGGCGTCAAGCGGCACCTTCTGGTGGTTCGTCAGGAAGTAACTGACGAGCCGTGAATAGAGCCTTTGCGGAGTCTGCTCTGACGGATCAAGTGTGAGGGCGGCATCGCTGAGCTGCGCGGCAATTGTCCAGACACATTCGGGCGTCGTCTCTTCGGTCGCAGGATCTTTCCCCAGCAGCAGCACGGGATCACCTCTCACTGCGCCCGATGTCGTGACCTGCTTGAAGCTGCCCTGCGTTTTGTCGAGAACGCCTGCGCATTCCACGTTCAATCCCGCGCCGGTATAGGCGGTCTGCAAGGCGTTCCAGACCTCTGCCGATGCGGAGTGGAACACAAGTGTGGCCTGCCCGTGCGGTTTCAAAATACGCCGCACTTCCGAAAGAGCAGTGGTCAAAAGGTCCTGATATTCCGAAAGGTTCTTCTTCTGGCTATTGCTTACTATGATCTCGTCCGCCCGGTCGGTGTAATCTCCCAGCCAAGCTTCATTGATGAAGCTGATTTCCGCATAGGGAATATTGCCGCCGAACGGGGGGTCGGTGAAGACGTAGTCGATACTGCCGTCGGATAGGTCGACAGCACAGCTCGACGCCTGACAGACCTCAACCTTACCAGCGCGCCCGTGGATGACCGAAAACGCTTCCGCAATTGTTTTGAGCTTGCGTTGCAGTCCGGCGAACAGATTCTTCTCGACCGGCAGACCGCTGATATAGAGAACGCCCGGCTGCGCGCTCGTAACCACAAGGTCTTTCTGCCCCGACTTCGCGACAACACGCGTCATGACGGTCGCATGCGCTGCATTGTAGCTCAGAAGCCAAAATCGCAGAGCGTCGCGCAATCGGCCTTCATAGTCTCCGGTCAATTCCCAGAGCCGGGCAAACACGATCAAGTTCCGGCGGGTATAGAAGTGATGCAGGTGGGTAATACCCTGATGGTAGCCGCGCCGGTAAAGATCGCCCCAAGGGATGAGTACGTTCGGCACGGATTCCGGAATGGGCTCATCCGCGATGCGCTCAAGCAATGCCATGTCTGCTTTGCTGGGTGAACGCGACCACCGCGTTTTGCCTGTGACGCCATAAATGCGTGCGATCTCCCGCGCCCGACGTTCGGTCTTATCCCCCGTCACATCGTCTGCCACGGTTTCGGTAAGTCGCTCAATTTCGTCGAAGCTCGCTTCGTGACTGCAGCGCGGGCAATGGAACGCCGAGTCGATGCTGGCGGGTTGGAGCGAAACGCACGCATCCCACAAAGTGACCTTCCGGCGGCAAGCCGGACACCGCAGCAGGTCGCTCCAGACCGCATGACGGATCGCGCCTCTGTTGCCATCAGGGTCGATGGCTCCATACATCCAGCCGGTGTCCTTCTCGGCCCGGCTCAAGATCTTGCTTGCGGCCTTTCGAAACGATTTGGGGTCGGGCGGGCTGGTCAGCGTCTTCCCTACAAAAGAACCCAACGCCCCGAGTTCGTAGAGCACGGCGTTCCGTGCGCCCCACTCAACTTGCAGCCCGAGCCTGTCCGCCTCGGCGCGCAGATCATCGGACGGGTTCTCGCAAAGCAGCGCGGCAAGCCCGGTTGTGCCACTCCCAGCGAACCCGTCGAACACGGTGTCGCCCGGCTTCGTATGGGACGCTATATATAGAGCGATGGCTTCCGGGGAGATTTTTGTCGGATAGGGAAACGCGCCATAGAGCGGACCGGTGCGCTTGGCTGGGAGAGCACGCTCATAGAGCGCGTTGAGGGTCTGCTTGCTTGTCGCCCTGTTCTGTTTCGATCCGTTGAAGCGCTTCACTGGTTTCCCCTCGTAAATCATTGTTTGTCGCTCACTCTGTGAGCCGGCTTTTCGGCCTTCTGCGGCATACGCAACGGCAGAGCAGGTTCGGCCTCATGGCCGTGGTTGTCGAGATACTCGTCGATGGCGCGGCGCACGACCCAAGACACGGATACGTCGTCTTTCTCAGCGAGTATCGACAGGGCGTCGTAGTCACCGCCAGTGAGACTGACAGTGACACGCGGTCCGAATTTTCTGAGCTTTCCAGGCATGACGATTGTCGCTATGTTCCCTTTATGTTCACTCTGCCCGATTCACATCGATAGTGCAACAAAGTGATGCACTTTGACTCTACCTGCAACACTTATGCGCTGCTCCAACCCTGCAGGGCAATCATTAAAAGAGTGAAAGAACGCCTCAGCCATAGGCGACCTTGACCACGCTTTGCGCGAGCCAGGTGGGAAACTGCGGAGCCGCTGACGCCAATTCCTCGAACGTGCTCGGTGGCAGCGTTCGTTTCAATTTCTTGAGCGCCGGTTCCGCTTGTTCGGGACCGAGCCACGCCAGAGCGCGAACTGCCTCACCTGCCGGCCTGTCGGCAAGCGCCAGTTGCCACCGCGGCGCGTGCCGGAGCTCGACGATCTGCTTGCCCAGCTTCGTATTGCGGCTGCGACCCGATGTCAGAAAGATCGAGCGAACCGGCACCTGTGTGGTCAAGCCAAGCGTATTTGCCGCCGCCGCACCGGCAGATACGATCACTTCACCGCGCTGCCTGCCAAGCGCCTCGACCGCCTGTTCCACCGAAGGTGTGCGTGTGCCGAACCGCCCTTCGACGGGACGAAGGTAGACACCGCGACCGGCTCGGATCAGGTGGCCTCGCTCGGCAAGACGCGACAAGGCCTGATCCACCGCGGCCCGTTTTCCGAGATGGAGCAAGCCTTTGGCAGAGATAGGTTCCCCTTCGGGCAATCTCTTCGCATGGGCGAGAATTTGTTCTGTCAGTCTTTGCACGTGTCATTTCCTGTCAGAAATATACGCAGATTTCTGACACTTTTCAATCTTTATCCCATGGCAGCAGCAGGTTGGGGCATTCGTGGCCACCGGACGAAGACGAACTTCCTGAATATCCGGGAGGGGAAAGCCTTCCCCTGCGGCCAAGCCTGTAGTCTCGGCCGACCCCTTCGAGCGGGGGAATTCCCCCGCAACGCCCCCTTTTAGAGTGAGAGTGCGGACCGGTTTGCCGTGACGGGATGAGGACCGGAGGAGAGGCCTCCGGCGCCCGTCGCGGAGAACCGCGATGTCCAGACAGACCCGCAAATCCGGCGCCCGGCGCGACCGGACCAATCTTTATTCCGAAATCACCGACAAGATCATCGCCGAGCTAGAGGCCGGCCGAGTGCCTTGGGTTCAGCCCTGGGGAACGTCGGCGGCGAAGGCGCCCCTTGGCCTTCCGAAGAACGCCTCCACCAATCGTCAGTACTCGGGCATCAACGTCCTGCTCCTCTGGGGCGCCGTGATCGAACGCGGCTTTTCCGGCCAGAGCTGGCTGACTTTCCGCCAGGCGCTGTCGCTTGGCGGCAATGTCCGCAAAGGCGAGCGCGGCACCACCGTCGTCTATGCCGACCGATTCGTGCCGGAGGACGAGAAGCGCCGTGCGCGCGAGACCGGCGAGGACGCCCAGGCGATCCCGTTCCTGAAGCGCTTCACCGTTTTCAACACCGATCAGTGCGAGAACCTGCCCGAGGATGTAGCGATCACGGCGCCACCGGTGCCGACGGGCCTGATCGAACCGCGCGTTGAGGCGCTGATCGCCGCGACCGGCATCGATTTCCGCATCGGTGGCAACCGGGCGTTCTATGTGCCGACCCACGACTATGTGCAGGTGCCGCCGCCGCAGGCCTATTTCGAACCCATCAACTGGCACCGCACGGCGTTGCACGAACTGGGCCACGCGACAGGCCATACCTCGCGTCTGGAGCGTGATCTCTCCGGATCCTTCGGCACCAAGAAATATGCCTTCGAGGAGCTTGTCGCCGAGATCAATGCCGCCTTCTGCTGCGCCTCGCTCGGTATCACACCGACCGTCCGGCACGCCGACTATATCGGCTCCTGGCTCGAAGTGCTGCGCGAGGACAATCGCGCCATCGTCCGCGCTGCTAGCCAGGCAAGCAAGGCCGCCGACTGGCTGTTGGCACTGCTCGACTAAGCGCCGTCTTTTTCGGGACTTTCATCAGGGCTCGTAGAGCCGAGGGGCCGGATATCGGTAATCACATTACGGACAAGGACGGGTTTTCCCTCGTCATCAACCTGCACGAAATATGGATTGGTCGTTTCTTCATGTTTGAATTCGACATCACGGACTTCATGCAAGGCGCATGTGACAAGCTTCGCA
This sequence comes from Euryhalocaulis caribicus, assembly GCF_000412185.1. Classification (GTDB taxonomy): domain Bacteria; phylum Pseudomonadota; class Alphaproteobacteria; order Caulobacterales; family Maricaulaceae; genus Euryhalocaulis; species Euryhalocaulis caribicus. Next base: position 77,242 of record NZ_ASJA01000011.1, on the reverse strand, counting down.
GCGTCTAGATCGAAGAGCGCGATGTTGAATCGATCCGTTCCGAACGCGCTTCGGTAGGCGACCCCGTCAAATCCCTCAGACCTGAAAACCTCGGCGATGATCTGCGTCGGAGCATACTCGGCGACATCATCGTCGCGAGTCGCGGGTTCCCTGAATGCGCTTGCCATATGGCTCCAGACTACCTGGTCTCTCTCGTCGGCAGCCGGTTCGCCTTCGAGAAAGAAGCGACTTCGATCCGCATCCCGGGTACAATCAACAACCTTAAGAGCCCGCTCCATCCGGAAAACACCAAGCGATACCAAGGATCCGATCCACGGCCTCGCTTCCGCCAATGCAGTATGTTTGTCGTTCGCCATGTAGAGGCAGGGAATCCCTTTCGAATTCACCCGACCCTCTCTGGCACGATCCCGCAACGGGTTCATCCGGGTCGGAAGGGCGGGCCCGGGAAAGCTTTCGCCGACGTCTGGCTCGAATACGTCGTTATGCGCGACCTGGGCGCGAAAGAAATGCTGCCCTTGGGAAATATTGACTGAACGCTTGTGACAGGAGGCCGCGACAGCCGCCAAGAAACTTTCAGCCGGCTTCGAGCGGACATAACGCCAGTCCCGTATGACTTCTCGACGAAAGTTCCAGTAGCTACGCCAAGTATCAAACTCGCCGTCTCCAGGCTTTTTCTTGTTCATTTCATCACCATCAGTACTGCTGCTACGAGATAGCTTACCCCGCTCCACGTCAGATGAGCGAGTGCGTACCTGAAATCCCGTCTCCCGGCGGAGAGCCAGCGAAGAAGAGTGAGAGGGCTGCGCCCTTTTCCGTGACGGGTTTCAAGCCGAGAGAGAGGCTCTCGGTGCCCGTCGCGGAGTAACTCACCATGGCGACAGCAGCCAAGAAGGTCATCCTCAGCGCCTCGCGCGACATCCCCTTCAACAAGCTCGTCCTCTCCCAGTCCAACGTCCGGCGCATCAAGGCCGGCGTCTCGATCGAGGACCTGGCCGAGGACATTGCCCGCCGCGGCCTCCTGCAGAACCTTAATGTCCGACCAGTGGTGGACGGCGAAGGCAAGGAGACCGGCATGTTCGAGATTCCAGCCGGCGGCCGCCGCTTCCGGGCACTCGAACTTCTGGCCAAGAAGAAGCGGTTGGCCCGGACCGCGCCGGTCCCGTGCCACGTGCGCGCCGCGGACAGCGACATCTCGGCCGAGGAAGACTCGCTCGCCGAAAACGTCCAGCGCGCAGCGCTGCATCCCCTCGACCAGTTCCGCGCCTTCCAGACCTTCCGGGAGCAGGGCCTGAGCGAGGAAGACATCGCAGCGCGCTTCTTTGTTTCGGTCAACACCGTCAAGCAGCGCCTCAAGCTCGCTTCGGTGTCCGAAAAGCTCCTCGACCTCTACGCCGAGGACGCCATGACGCTCGATCAGCTCATGGCGTTCACGGTTTCCACCGACCATGCCCGACAGGAACAGGTCTGGGAGGCAATCGAGCATAGCTGGTCGAAGGAGCCCTATCAGATCCGCCGCATGCTCACCGAGAATACCGTGCGGGCCTCGGACCGGCGCGTGCGCTTCGTCACGATCGAAGCCTATGAAGAGGTCGGCGGCGCCGTCCTGCGCGACCTCTTCCAGGACGATGACGGGGGCTGGATCGAGGACGTGGCCCTACTCGAACGGCTGGTCGGCGAGAAGCTCACTTCCGAGGCAGAGACCATCGCCGAGGAGGGCTGGAAATGGATCTCGGTCGCGGCCGATTTCCCCTATGGCCATACCAACGGCTTGCGGGCGCTCCCCGGCACGCCGGTCGATCTCACCGACGAGGAACGGGCCGCCCGCGAAGCACTGCGCGAGGAGTTCGACCGTCTGGAAGCCGAATATGCCGAGGCCGACGAACTGCCCGACGAGGTGGATGAACGGCTCGGCGAGATTGAGGTAGCACTCGACGCGTTTGAGGATCGGCCGAAGCAATACGATCCTGCCGAGATCGGCCGCGCCGGTTCATTCGTCAGCATCCGCCACGATGGCCAGCTTTCCGTCGAGCGTGGCTATGTCCGCCCCGAGGACGAAGTGTCCGAGGGCGACGACGCGAAATGCGATGGCGACGCAGCAACCGATCGCCGCACCGTGCAGCGTACCATCATTACCGTGGGTGGCGAATCCGAGCCGCAGGACGAGGAGGACGATGCGATCAAGCCGCTGCCCGAGCGGCTGGTGATCGAACTGACGGCACATCGGTCCCTGGCGTTGCGCGATGCGCTGGCTGACAACCCTTCGGTCGCGATGACCGCGCTGATCCACAAGCTGGTGCGCGACGCCTTCCAGCACGTCTCGTCACCGGGATGCCTGGAGGCATCGGTTCGGCAAGTCTATTTCCCGGTCCAGGGTGATGACCTGAAAGACAGCGCCGCCGCCAAGACCGTCGACGATCGGCACGAGGCCTGGAAGGCTGACTTGCCCCTCGAAGACGATGAGGCGCTCTGGGCGAAAATCGACGGTCTCGACGATGCGAGCCGCATGGCGCTCCTCGCCCATTGCGTCTCCTTCGGCGTCAATGCGCTCTACGAGAAGGCCAATCCCTATGGCGCGGGGCCGACGGCGCGCGGCGTTCAGCAGCGTATCCACGAGGCGGACCGGCTCGCCCGCGCCGTCGGGCTCGACATGGTGGAGGCCGGATGGCGGCCGACGGTCGACAACTATTTCGGCCGGGTGACCAAGCCCCGTATCCTCGAAGCAGTACGCGAGGCCAAGGGCGAAGAAACCGCGCAGCTCATCGACCATCTGAAGAAGCCGGACATGGCCAAGGAGGCCGAACGGCTGCTCGCCGACAGCGGCTGGTTGCCCGAACCGCTGCGTCTGCCCGGCATCGACGACGGCACTCCCTCAGATGCCGAAGGGGACGACGCTGAAGCCCTGCCGGCCTTCCTCTCTGACGAGGACGACGGCGAGGACGAGCCGGTCGACGCGCCGCAAACCGTGGCTGCCGAATAGCCGCTCCTGCGGGGCGGCCAGGGCCGCCCCGCATCTCACACCATCATTCCCAACCCGGCCCGGTCATCGCACCGGGCCTTTTCGTTTCAGGAGCCTGTCATGGCCGACTACTTCACCCACTTCTCTTGCGTCCTTAACGTCAGAACACCCGAGAACGCGGCGCGCGCGCTCGATCTCTACAACCATCTCTCCGAAGAAAACGCATCGGAAGACCCGCCGTCCGAAGGCTTCGATCTTTCGATCGTGCCCGAGCATGGCGGCACCTGCCTCTGGATACGCGACGATGCCACCGGCGATCCGGAACATGTCATCCAGTTCGTCAAGCGCTGTGCCGCCGCGTTCGCTCTGACCGGACGATGGGGCTTCCAATACGCCAACACCTGTTCGCGGCCGCGCATCGATGCGTTTGGCGGCGGCGCGCATGTCCTCGACCTTACCACCGGCGAGACCATGGCCTGGACCTATACCGGCGAATGGCTCGCCGATACCCTGGCGGGAGGCCAGTCATGAGCATTCCCGACCATGCCCGCGCCAATTTCCAGACACTGTTGCGCGCCGCCGCCGACGGCAATCTCGCCCTGCTCGAATGCGCCGACGCCGAGACCGGAGCGGTGCGTTATGTGATCTGCGCGGTCGGCCGGGATGCCGGCGAGTTCCTCTTCACGCCCTTTGGCCATCTTGCCGATGGCAATCCCTACGAGGCCTATCGGCCGCCCGAGCCTTGAGAGGGAGAGGGTTGCCGGGACGGGTTTGAGCCGGTGCGGTCCAGAGAGAGCGCTGCCCGGCTTGTCCCGTTCCGCTCTCCCGAGGTTCTCCTCCATGACAGAGATCGTTCCCGCGGCGGCGCTCGCCCGTGCCGCCCATCAGCTCCTTCCGCTTCTCGAACAAGGCCGCCGCATCGATGCGCCCGCGCTCCGCATCGCGATGGACGCCGCCTTCGGCGGCTCCGATACCGATGGCGCCTGGGACTGGAAAACCGCTTATGACGTCTGCGAGGGCGCCACCGTCCTGTTTCTGCGCAAATACGGAAAGGCGCTTCTGCGCAAAGCCGGGTCTCCGGCGGCTGCGCTGCCGTTGCTCACCAGGATCGCCGCTCTCCAACCCTCGCACACCCGCCGCTCAGAAGAGAGCGAGGCCTTGCAGCAATTCTCGACGCCGATCCCCCTGGGATTCGCGGCGGCGACGGCCGCCGCGATCACCGTGGACGATATCGTGCTGGAACCCTCCGCTGGAACCGGCCTGCTCGCCATTCTCGCCGAAATCGCCGGGGCCCGGCTCCGTCTCAACGAGTTGGCCGAGATGCGCGGCGCGTTTCTCTCGTCCCTCTTTCCGGCTCTTTCGGTCACACGCTTCGATGCAGCCCAGATCGACGACTATCTGGATGCGAGTGCCGTTCCCAGCGTCGTGCTGATGAACCCGCCATTCTCGGTGATGGCCAATGTCTCCGGGCGCATGGCCGACGCCGCCTATCGTCATGTCGCCTCGGCGCTGGCCCGTCTCGCGCCCGGTGGACGCCTCGTCACCATCACCGGCGCCAGTTTCGTACCCGATGCGCGGAATTGGCGGGATACCTTCGTGCGTCTGCAGGAACGCGGTCGTGTCGTCTTCACCGCTGCAATCGACGGCAAAGTCTATGCGCGTCACGGCACCACAATCGACACGCGGCTGACGGTGATCGACAAGATCGCGGCCGACGATCCCACCGCATTTCCGGCATTACGGGGGATCGCCCCCGATGTTGCAACGCTGCTTGATTGGATCGAGGCGGACATGCCGCCGCGCGTAGCCGTCACCTTGCCGGCGATCTCCGGAAAGCGGATCACCGCGTCGCGCTCGGTCTCGGCCGCGCGCAGCAATTCGTGCGGTTTCACGCCCGCACCCCCCGTTAGCGAACAGATCGGTGAAGAGCTCTTCTATGAGACGGTCGAATGGACCCCGCCGCAGGGCGGGCATCTCACCGATGCGATCTACGAGGAATACGCGCTTCAGTCGATCCGTATTCCCGACTCTCAGGCGCATCCCACCAGGCTCGTCCAATCCGCCGCCATGGCCTCGGTCGCGCCGCCCAAACCGGACTATCGCCCGCATCTGCCAGCGGGGCTCGTGGCCGACGGCACTCTCTCCGACGCCCAGCTCGAAAGCGTGATCTATGCCGGCGAGGCCCATGCCCAGCATCTCGCCGGAGCCTGGGCCGTCGATGAGACCTGCGATGTGGTCACTGCCGCAGCGGAAGACGCCGACGACGCGGTCCGTTTCCGGCGTGGCTGGTTCCTCGGCGACGGCACCGGCGCGGGCAAAGGCCGCCAGGTCGCCGGCATCCTCCTCGACAACTGGCTGAAGGGTCGTCGCCGTGCCGTCTGGGTATCCAAATCCGACAAGCTGCTTGAGGACGCGCAGCGCGACTGGTCCGCGCTCGGCCAGGAACGACTCCTCGTCACGCCGCTGTCGCGTTTTCGCCAGGGCACGCCCATCCGTCTGCCGCAGGGCATCCTATTCACCACCTATGCCACGCTGCGCTCCGACGAGCGCGGATCCAAGGTTTCGCGTGTCCGGCAGATCGTCGATTGGTTGGGAGAGGATTTCGATGGAGTGATCATTTTCGACGAAAGCCACGCCATGCAGAACGCCGCCGGATCGAAGGGCGAACGTGGCGACCAGGCCGCCTCGCAGCAGGGCCGCGCGGGACTGCGCCTACAGCACGCGCTCCCCAACGCACGCGTCGTCTATGTCTCGGCGACCGGCGCCACGACGGTCCACAATCTCGCCTATGCCCAGCGGCTTGGTCTCTGGGGTGGCGAGGATTTCCCCTTCGCCACCCGCGCCGAGTTCGTCGAGGCGATTGAGGATGGCGGGGTCGCCGCCATGGAGGTGCTGGCGCGCGACCTCAAGGCGCTCGGCCTCTACCAGGCCCGCTCGCTGTCCTACGAAGGCGTCGAATACGCGCTGGTCGAGCACCAGCTCACCGACGAGCAGCGGCGCATCTACGACGCCTACGCCGGCGCCTTCGCCATCATTCACAACAATCTCGACGCCGCCATGCAGGCGACCAACGTCACCGGCAGCGAAGGGACGCTGAACCGGCAGGCCAAGTCTGCCGCCCGCTCAGCTTTCGAAAGCGCCAAGCAGCGTTTCTTCAATCACCTCATCACGGCGATGAAGACGCCATCGCTGATCCGCGCCATCGATGCCGATCTCGAAGCTGGCAATGCGGCCGTCATCCAAATCGTTTCCACAGGCGAGGCGCTGATGGAACGGCGGCTCGCTGAAATCCCGACCGAGGACTGGAACGACGTCCAGGTCGACATCACGCCGCGCGAATATGTGCTCGACTACCTGGCTCACTCCTTCCCTGTGCAGCTCTACGAGCCCTTCACCGACTCGGAGGGCAATCTGTGTTCCCGCCCGGTAACTCCCGATGGCCAGCCCGTCGAAAGCCGCGAGGCCGTCGCAAGGCGCGACAGGCTGATCGAGAAGCTCGCGTCGCTGCCGCCGGTCCCCGGTGCGCTCGACCAGATCATCCAGCGCTTCGGCACCGACATGGTCGCCGAAGTCACCGGCCGCTCGCGCCGCATCGTCCGCAAGCCCGGTGCCGGCGTCACCGCTGATCGCCTCGCCGTCGAAGGCCGCGCGATTTCGGCAAACCTCGCCGAAACCCAGGCCTTCATGGATGACCTAAAGCGCATTCTCGTCTTCTCGGACGCGGGTGGCACAGGACGCTCCTACCATGCCGACCTTGCGGCGAAGAACCGGCGCCTGCGCGTCCACTATCTGCTGGAGCCGGGCTGGAAGGCCGACGCGGCGATCCAGGGCTTGGGACGTACCAACCGTACAAACCAGGCGCAACCGCCGCTGTTCCGGCCGGTCGCCACGGATGTGAAAGCGGAGAAACGCTTTCTCTCCACCATCGCCCGCCGCCTCGACACGCTCGGAGCGATCACGCGAGGCCAGCGCCAGACCGGCGGTCAGGGCCTGTTCCGCGCCGAGGACAATCTCGAAAGCGCCTATGCGCGCGACGCGCTGCGCCGGCTCTATCTGATGATCGTCGGCGGCAAGGTTGAAGGTTGCCCGCTCCAGACCTTCGAGACCTCGACCGGTCTGAAGCTCGTGGATGATACCGGCATCAAGGACGAGCTGCCGCCGATCACAACCTTCCTCAACCGGCTCCTGGCACTCACCATTGATCTGCAGAACATCCTGTTCACGCATTTCGAGCAGATCCTGACCGCCCGGATCGAGGGTGCCATCGCCAGCGGCACATATGATGTCGGGCTGGAAACGCTGAGGGGCGAGCAGTTCACGGTCACCGACCGACAGGTGATCCACACGCATCCAGCCACCGGCGCGGAAACCACGCTGCTCACCATCGCACAACGGGAGCGTAACCACCCGGTCAGCCTGGACGAGGCGCTCGACCATCTCGCCGATCCGCGTGCCGCCCTGTTGGTCAACGAGCGATCAGGCCGAGCCGCGGTGCGTGTCCCGACCACCAGCGTGATCGACGACGACGGTGTCGTCGAACGCCGCGTGCGCCTGATCCGACCGATGGAGGCGACCAAGGTGCCCCTCGCAATGATGGGCGACACGCACTGGGTCGAAACCGACCGCGAGACCTTTGCCCGCATCTGGGACACCGAAGTGGCGGCGGTCCCCGAATACACCGACAGTACCGTTCACATCGTTTCCGGGCTGTTGCTGCCGATCTGGAAACGCCTGCCCAATGAATCGACGCGGGTCTATCGGCTCCAGACCGACGATGGGGAGCGGATCATCGGCCGCAAGGTTTCACCGGCCTGGGCCGCGAACGCCGCGACCGCAGGCACCGCCAGCCTCTCGGGGGACGATGCCTTCGCCGCCCTCAGCGAGGGCCGCACGATCCTCGACCTCGCCGAAGGGCTTCAGCTTCGCCGCGCCCGCGTCATGGGCGCGAACCGCATCGAGCTCACCGGCTTCACCGACACGATGCGCGACCGCCTCAAGGCCTATGGCCTCTTCGGCGAGATCATCTCGTGGAAGTTCCGGCTGTTCGTCCCGACGGACGCATCCGGCGCGAGCGTTCTCGCCCAGTTGCTGGAGCGGTTCCCGGTCGAGCGCATCGCCGAGCGGGAGGCAGCATAATGACCCGCGATGCTTCAGACCTCGCACATCGTCTCGGCCGTCAGGCCGAGGCCGTGTGCCGCGAATATCTCTCCAGCGGGCGGCGCGAGGGCCGCTACTGGATCGTGGGCGACGTGCGCAACACCAGGGGTCGCTCGATGTTCGTGCGCCTGACCGGCCCTGAGTCCGGCAAGGGCGCGGCGGGCAAATGGACCGATGCCGCCACCGGTGAACATGGTGATCTCCTCGACGTCATCCGGGAAAGTTGCGGTTTGACCGAGTTCAGGGACGTGGCCGACGAAGCGCGGCGGTTTCTCAGCCTGCCGCATCCCGCGCCGGAACCGGCATCATCGCCTGGACGCAAATCACCAGCACCAACGGGCTCGCCGCTCGCGGCCAAAAGGCTGTTCTCGATGGCGCAGCCGGTTACGGGCACACTCGCGGAATCGTATTTCCGCAAGCGCGGCATTACGGCTTTGCACAAAACCGGATCGCTGAGGTTCCATCCGCGCTGCTACTACCGGCCCGACGAGCACAGCCCGACAGAGACATGGCCCGCACTGATCTCGTCGGTCACCGATCTCGACGGTCACCAGACTGGCGCCCATCGCACCTGGCTCGATCCTAACGGGTTCAGCGAGGCGACGCTCGGCAAGGCTCCGATCGAGACGCCGCGACGGGCAATGGGCGATCTGCTCGGCCATGCGGTGCGCTTTGGCCTGGCGGGCGAGGTCATGGCGGCGGGTGAAGGCATCGAGACCATGCTGTCGCTGCGATGTGTCTTGCCCCAGATGCCGATGGCAGCCGCGCTCTCCGCAGCCCATCTTGCCGCCATCCTGTTCCCGGACACGCTGCGCCGGCTCTACATCGTGCGCGATGACGATCCGGCGGGCGACGGCGCACGGGATACGCTCGTCGAACGGGCAGACGCACTCGGCATAGAAGCGCTGCCACTCTCGCCGATGCTGGTCGATCTCAACGAGGATCTCCGCCTGCGTGGTCTCGACGCCTTCCAGGCCTCCATCCGGGTCCAGCTCGCGCCGCAGGATGTCGCCAGGTTCATGGAGTCCGTTCTGTCCGCCTGAACGGGGCAGCGGTGCGGGCTTTGGCGGTGACGTCGCAGCCTTCGTCAATGGCTCCCTGTAGATTCCGGAGAGGGCCGCGCCCCGGCCTTCCTGAGAGGGCGACCGGACAGCAGACGGCCCGGCCCGGCAATGGCTGCGGCCAACGATTTTCCCTCGGCCCTTCGGGCCTTTCCATCGCGAAACAAAATCGCCGGCCTCCGCCATCCTCCGCTGACGCTCCGGTCCTTGCGCTGCCGCTTCAGGATGCAGGCCCGGCCCGCCCGCCGTCTTTCGGCGCCATGAAGGCCGCGGCGGGCGCGGCCAACCGACAAAGGGAGCCACCCGATGACACTCGACGACGACACCTTCGAACCCCATCACGAATCCTCGCCGACCGAGCACGCGCTGAACGAACTGGAACTCCATGGCTACCGCCATGACGGGCACGGTCCCGACCCACGCCTCGTCCCGGAGGATAACGTCATCACCGGCGCCGTCTCCGACATCTTTGACGCCCTGATCGCCACCATGGCGGATACCGCCCTCGATGGTGAACTCGACGATCTGCTCTGGTCGACGGTCAATATGTTCCACCGTGCGGCCGACCGGCTCGAACGCAAGCTCGACGACAACGAGCAGGCCCAGAAGCGCGAGCAGCGCGAACAGGATGGCTCTGAAATCAAGGCCGTCGAGCTCGAACGGCTCATCGAGACCGGACAAGGTCTCATCGAACGGCGCGACAGCCTGGAGGTCTTCCGCGACAGCGCCGCCGAGCACTATCTGCGTACCACTGGTTCACCCTGGTCCCCGCGCACCGGGTCACAAGTCAACCGCCGCGCTTTGACTTCGGCCATGATCGACAGTCGGGATTTCATCTCCGAGCGCAAACGGGCCAATCGTGAGGTGCTTTTGCCAGCAGGTCCGAAGGTCGCCGTCTCTGGTGGCGCCGACTACAACGATCACAAGCTGATCTGGGACAAGCTCGACCAGGTGCATGCAAAGCACCCCGACATGGTGCTGATGCACGGGAAGTCGCCGAAGGGCGCCGAGAAGATCGCCGCGCGTTGGGCCGATCACCGCAATGTCACCCAGATCGGTTTCGCGCCGGACTGGACGAAGCACGGTCGGGCAGCACCGTTCAAGCGCAACGACCAGATGCTTGATGTCCTGCCGATCGGCGTCATGGTCTTCCCCGGCACGGGCATTCAGGAAAATCTCGCCGACAAGGCGAGGAAGCTCGGCATTCCGGTCTGGCGGTTCGCATGAATCGCCGCAAAGGCGGCTTAGCGGGACAAACCGGACCTTCGCAATCATGGCTCGAAAGACCGCTTTGAAGCTGGGCAGTTGTGGCTACTTCGATCCGGGCAAGCACGACAGATTTCCCAGTGTCATGAGCCCGGCGGCGATGAACGTCGATCCAAGACCAATCTGTTCTGCCAGCGACCCGGCGACGATTGGGCCGATCACTGCCCCCACCGAGAAGATCAGGAATGTCAGGCCGAAGCCGGATGAGGGACGCGCGGCATAGATCGTCATCGCCCAGGCTCCAAGCTGACTGGTCGCCATGATGTATGCGAACCCGAACACCCCGCCACTCATCAGCACGAAAGTTTTCGTGTCGGTCGCCAATCCCGACAAACAGAGGGCAGCACCCGTCGCGAAGATCGCAAGCATGTAGGTTGATTTCAGACCGAGGTAGCGAAGGAGCGGAGCGGCCACCACACCCGCCGTTCCGGCCAGCCCGAGAATGATCCAGAGGAGCGTCCTCATCTGCACCATCTTTCCGAAAATCGACATACTCTGACCGTCTACCAGAGCGCCAGCAAAGGTCCAGAATACCGTGGTGGTGACACCCAGCACGAAGCTCCCAAGAAGGAGTGCTTTCGCATCCCCATGTGGTAGCCAAAGCATCTTTGTAATCGGTTCGCTTTGAGCGTCACGCTGTGCGCGACCAGGCACGAGGAAAAGAACGCCGAGTGTCGAAGCCAGACCGAGCGCGGCGAACAAAGCCCAAGACGTCTGCCAATCCACGAGCAGCAAGAAAACGACCGCGCTGAGGACCGCCCCAAGACCCTCACCCGCATTCATGGTCGAAAAAGCTGGTCCCTGATCGTCCTGCCCGAAGAGGATGCTGATCGCCTCGGAGATCGGCGAGAACACCAGTCCGGGGCTGGCGCCAGCCAGCACACAACCGATCACCAGCATCGGTGCGCTCTTCGCTGTCGCGATCAAGATCATGCCCGCCGTGGCCAGCCCCAGACCGGTTAGCAACATGATGCGCGCACCCGTGCGAACCGTCAGCGTCATCGCGACAATCGAAGACGCAAAGTAACCCAGGTAGGCTCCGCTCGATATCGCGCCGAGTTCGGCATTGGTCAGGCCAAAATCCGCCGCCATGTCTGGCAGAAACAGTCCGAACCCATAGCGCGCAATGCCGAAGGACACCGCGATGGCGAGAGCACCTTGCCCTAGAAAGAGCAACGGTGAGTGCGACAATGCGACCAACAGACCAACTACCCAGCGTCCGCCGGACCACCACTGGCCTTCCAGCCTTTGAAACCGTCGCTGATGTGTCTGACCTGCGGAAAGCCCATATCAATGAGAGTTGCGGCCGAAAGAGCTGAGCGCCATCCTGAGGCGCAATACAGCGTGAGCGTCCTGGAAGGGTCGAAGAAGGGTTTATGGTAAGGACTCTTCGGATCGGCCCAGAACTCCAGCATCCCGCGCGGACAGTGTTTGCTGCCTGGGATGAACCCTTCGCGTTCTCGTTCCCGGATGTCCCGGAGGTCGATCAAAACGTCCGAAGCCGAGGCTTCACTCGCATTGTATTCCTCGGCTTTGATACTGGGCACCCGCTTGTTTGCTTCTGCTACGAGCTCCGATACCGGACGGATGGAAACGCTACTCATAGATGATCACCCGTGATCTCTGGCCACGTCTTCGCCCCTCGTGGAATAGACTTGTCGGCATCATAGAAGGGGAGGCGGACGATCTCAGCTCGACGCGCCCCAAAACCGGTCTCGACATCGACGGTATCGCCGAGGGTGGCGGAGTTGGCTTCGATCAAACCGATGGCGATATTTTTCGACAGACGGGGCGAAAAGACGGCGCTTGTGACGGTGCCAATCCATTGCCGCGCCCGATGGACCTGCCAATACTCCTCGTTCGGATGAGGGAATGCTGGCCCGTCGATGATCATCCCGACGATTTCACGCCTGGCACCCCGCTCACGTTCCGCCAGCAGCGCGGCTTTGCCCACAAATTCAGTTGGCTGATCAAGATCAAGCAATTTTGGAGAGGCGACTTCCAGCGCTGTGGTTTGAATGTCCATATCGGCGATCATCGCCAGGATGCCGCCTTCGATGCGCCGCGCCGTCGATGTGTGACCAACGGCAAGGCCGTGCGCCTGACCCGCATCCACCACCCGGTCCCAGATCGCCGGGCCATCCTCTGACAAGGGATAAAGCTCGAATCCAAGCTCGCTGGTCCAGCCTGTTCGCGTAATCAGCACGTCTGTGCCACCGACCCTGATCGTCCCGTTCCGATACCATTGGAGATCATGTATCTGCGCGCCAACAACAGCCTCCATCACGGCAACGCTTGCCGGGCCTTGGACTTGCATCGCGGCGACATCCACTTCGCGCACAGCAACGTCCTGGGTTGCGTTTTCAGCGAGGCCTAAAACCCAGAGGATGAGATCACCGTCCGCAGCAGAGAGCCAAATTCTGCCGTCTTCGGTGAAGGTGATCACGGGATCGCTGATGACGCCGCCATTCGGAGCGGTGATCAAGGCATAGCGGGACTGGCCGGGCTTGAATCTTTCGAGATTGCGCGGCGTCAGCGTTTGAACAAAGGCTAGAGCATCCGGTCCAACAACCTCGACCTGTCTTTGAGGGGTTGCGTCTATGAGGACGACCCTTTCGGTGATGGCTCGATAGTTTGCATCGACATCTCCGAAATCCCGAGGGGTCAGGATATGATTGTAAATTGAAAAGCTGGTGCATCCGGCATCACGCGTGCGCTCAAAATAGGGTGATTTCCGGACCTGAGTCCCGAAGAGAGGACTAGTCATCTCTTCGCCCCTGACCTTCGGAATTGGGCGCGACGAAGAACCCGTCGAATACCAGATTTGCAAAGTTGGAGAGAGGTTCCGCCGATTGCTCGATCCGCATTCGGAGCATCGCCCCTTCCCATCCATTCAGGATGAACTGGGCAAGCTCTTCCGGCGAGACGTCAGACCTCAGCTCACCGGAGCGCTCTGCCCGAGTGAGGCAGTCTGTGATCAGATCCTGCCATCGGTTCATAACCTTCGATGCCGTCTGACGCAGAGCCGACGATGTGATGCTGGCCTCCATGCCTATGAGCCCGATCAGGCAACCGGTTTGGAATTTCTCATCTTCGAGGCGCTCGATGCTTCCGACGAAAAATCGCCTGAGCTGCTCGCGCGGCAACAGGTCGGGGTTTTCGAAGCAGTCTACGAAGAAGTCGTCAAACTGACGATCGTAGCTTTCCAAAACCGAGGCGGCGAATGCCTCTTTGGATGCGAAGAAATGATAGAAGGAGCCCTTTGGGACCCGCGCGGCACCAAGGACATCTTTCAGGCCGGTCCCGGCGTAGCCTCGATTGATCAACGCCGCCTTGCCCGCTTCAATAATTTGGTCAGAGGTTTTCATGGAAATAATATTAGACCGGTCGTCTAGTCTGTGTCAACCGTGGGATGGCTTTTGGTAAGCAGCCGTTCGTTAGCACCGCAGCATCCGACACAGTGGGCTCAGAGCGGACCTTCCCATTCGCAGCTCAACCCTAAGTATGATACACTTTTGATTGCGCCGTGGTGGTGGTGGAGGCGCGACCGTTCGAACCTCATCTTACGGAGATGCCACCATGATTATTGCTATTCTCGGATCCATCGCCGCAATTGCGGTCCTCTGCTGGTTGCTGTTCACGCTCGCCATCTACGCATTGCCCGCGCTCGGGGGCGTCGCGGCAGGCATGTGGGCCTATGAGACCGGCGCCGGCCTGCCGGGCAGCGTCCTTGTCGGGCTTGTCGGCGCGGGCCTCGTGTTCGGCCTTGCGCAATTCCTCATCTTGTTCGCCCGACCGATGTGGGTGAAACTCGCCGTGGCGCTCGCCTTCGTCGCACCTGCGGCCATCGCGGGTTTCCACGCCACTCACGGGATCGTCAGACATCTCATGCCGTCGGAAACCTGGCAGACCGTCTTCTCAGTAATCGGCGCGGTGGCGGTCGGCATCACGGCCTTCGTGCGCGTGACCTCAATGGCCCCGCCCGGACCTGCCGGGCAGACCGCCGCCAGCATCTGAACACAACGGTAGGTGAAGCCGGGACAGGGGCTGAGGTTTTGTGCCGCGCCCATATCGAAGGGTGAGCAATGTGGGGCGCGGTACGGGACGGATCGGCGATTTCGGTTGAGCGCCGGCACTCCCGGACGCCATGGCGTGATTTGCCCCGAAACGTGCGACCGGTGACGGACGCAGAGCGGCTTGTTTCCGCATCAGGTGGCATCGCTGGGTATGAAGCGGACTGGCCTGCAGGACCAAAGACGATTTCCGTGCCTTCGCCGGACTTAAACCGGGGGGTTCGGTATTGCCATTCTCTCCTTGAACTATCCCTGTGAGCCGACCGCTCCAAACGGCCTCTTCAATGGGCTGATCTGGCCGAAGGCCGGCTGCGCCTCGATCGCCTATGGCGCAATGGCGCCTTCCAACTTTCATCCCCTGGCCGCTGCGCGCCCATTCCTCGCGCAACAAGAAAGTTCTTCGGCTGCCATCCTCCGCTGACGCTGCGGTCGCAAGCGATGCGCCGTCGATCACCTCCGGCCTCTCCGATCGCCATCGAGGCCGCGTGGTGCGGGCTCGAAACCAGTGATCAAGGAGAACTACCATGGCAACCATCGGCACCTTCAAGAAGTCCGGCAACGAATTCACCGGCGAAATCGTCACCCTCAACGTGCAGGCCAAGAACGTCCGCATCGTCCCCGAAACCAACCAGACCAGCGAGAACGCTCCCAGCCACCGCGTCCTGGTCGGCCGCGCCGAGATCGGAGCCGCCTGGTCCAAGCAGTCGAACGAGGGTCGCGACTATCTCGGCCTCAAGCTCGACGATCCGAGCTTCACCGCTCCGATCTATGCCAACCTCTTCGACGACGAGGACGGCGGTTACAGCCTCATCTGGTCCCGCCCCACCCGCCGCAACGGCGAGTGACGCCGGACAGATTCCCGCCCGGCAGGTCCGGGCGGGACCTCTTCTATCGCCGACCGAATCAGATGCGCCGTCAACCGCCGATGGCCCGATTCAAAACGGTTTTTCCGCTTCCAAATCTGGCAAAGGCGACTATTATAGTCGTTTTAGTGGCGTGAATGCCGGGGTCTGTAGGAGGTGATCATGCATGATCACCGCCCGACAGGCACGGGCCGCGCGCGCATTGCTCGGTTGGACACAAGAGATGCTCGCTGAAAAGGCCCTGGTTTCGCTGACCGCGCTCAAGCGCCTCGAGTCCGTCAACGGACTCAAGGTGCATGAGAGCACATGCGACCAGATTCGCCGGGCGCTGGAAGCAGCTGGCATCGTCTTCCTGTCCTCTGACCGAGGCGAAGGAGTGATGATTGTCGATGCCACGAACCCTAACAAGCCAGAAGCGCTGGCCTGACAACGGAGGTGTCAGGCGCAATGCGCCACACCTTTCGCAGCGATTTTTCAGCGCGCCTCTACAATTTTCGGCAAATTGCGTTAACCATACGCACCGAGGCCTCGCGCCAAGAGACTGGGGAACAGATGGGGCAAGCTGACTTTCTGGACGAGCCGCCGCAAAGCGAACACTTGACCGAATACGATCGTGCACATTTTGCGACCTATCTTCGCTTGCTCGATGCGGAGGCCGACGCCGCGCATTGGGCTGAAGCGGTCCGCATCATCTTTGGTCTCGATCCCAACGTGCAGCCCGATCGCGCTCAGCACGTTCACCAGACACATCTCGCCCGCGCGCACTGGATGACTGAGAACGGCTACCGCGATCTCCTTCGATCCGCCTATCACTGACAGGTGATGCGCAACACGCATCTCTTTATGCCGGTTGCCCGGCTATCCAAGTTTCAATTTTAACGCGATCTTCCAACGACGTGCGAACCACCGCGTAGAGTCGGGGAGGAAATCGGCATGGTGGCGGAAACGAACTGGCGCGACCCGACGGACTATCGATATCTGAACGGTCTGAATCCTTCCGAACTCGCTTGGGAGTTCCTCAGGCGCAACCCTGAATACGAAAAGGAAGTCTCGGCCTCCGATCCCGCGGACGATCACTCTGCGACAGCGCTGACGGCGCACTGGGGGTTACGCTTTCCCGATAGCGCCGTACTTGTCCGCGCCAAATGCCGACATCTTCTGGAGCCCTGCTGTCGACCCAAGCGTCCTGATCTTCGCCCCTCAGCAGGGGCTAAACATGACAACCGTGAACTTCAAGGTCGTTCCGGACGACGCCCGAACATCGGATGAAGGACTCTATATTCACTTTGTGATCGACACCGAGCACTTCGTGGCAATCTGCCTCGATGGCAGAGCACCTGACGGACCGGTGGCGGCCGTTACCCTCATCGACCAGTTCATGCAGGATCGAGTCGAGGCGATTATTCGGTTCCGCGATGCTGCCCTTCATCACCGAGCATCGGCTGACACGCGAATTACGCCGCAACGCCGACAACGCCTCATCGAAAGCCTCCGCGCGATCGACGGTCGACGTGCAGGGGCCACCTATCAGGAAATCGCCGAAGCCGTCTTCGGCGCCGCTCCAGTCAACGCCATCACCTGGAAGTCCACTCCTTTGCGCGACACCGTGATGCGTCGCACCGCCTCTGGTCTCGATCTCGTTGCGGGCGGTTATCGCAGGCTTCTTCTCGGACATCGCCCCGCCTGAGACCAGCAGCCATCGGGGTGCGAATTTTCTTTCGAATCTTCGCACTCCCCCACGCCCTTTATTCTCCGCCACCGTGACCCTGACGCTCCGCCGATATCCGGCGGCGCCAACAAGGATCACGGAGGCACGATCATGTCCGCAGCCACCGCCGGTATACCGCCGCGCTATCTGAGAACGCCCGAGGCGGCCCGTTTTCTCAGCCTTTCCGCCCGAACCCTCGAGAAACACCGAACCTACGGAACCGGTCCCGCCTACCGCAAACTCGGTGGCCGTGTCGTCTATGCCGTCGATGACCTGCAGGCCTGGGCGGAACGTGGCGCCAAGCGATCCACCTCCGACCCCGGCGTCGGTACGGTCCTTCCGGCCAAACGTCATGACGATCCGTCGTCAGCCGAGAACCGCTGATTACTTCCATGACGGCGCGGCCCCGCAGATCGGAACGGGAGCAGCTTGAGCTGTTCCGCGCTCTGCCGAGCGATCTCGCGCCACGCGACGCGCAGGACCTCATGGCCTATCCCTTCTTTTCCCTCTCCAAGTCCCACCGCGTCGAGCCGATCGACTTCCGAGCGGGCGAGATCGCCATCCGCGTAGAAGCCGTCCCAGAGCATGGCATGGCCACAATCTGGGATGCGGACATCCTGATCTGGGCGGCCAGCCAGATCGTTGAGGCGCGCGACAACGGCTTTCGCACGTCGCGCCTGATCGCCACCACCCCATATGAAATCCTGACCTTCATCGGACGTGGCACCGGCGCGCGCGACTATCGCCGTCTGAGGGCCGCGCTCGACCGCCTTCAATCGACCACGGTCGCGACCACCTTGCGGCAACCTCCGGCGAATCCTCGAAGCCGCATTGAGCCCAACTCTGTTGCACCAGCGACCGGTCGGCGCATGCACCGCTTCTCTTGGATCAACGAATGGACCGAACGCGCCGATGCGTTCGGCAATCCGGATGGCATCGAACTCATCGTGCCGGACTGGTTCTACAAGGCAGTGTTGGACGAGGCGCTCGTCCTCACCATCGACCGCGCCTATTTCGGCCTCACGGGCGGGATCGAGCGCTGGCTCTACCGGATCGTGCGCAAGCATGGCGGCCGGCAGAAGCGCGGCTGGCGGTTCGACTTCCGGCACCTCTACGTCAAATCCGGAAGCCTCTCGCCGTTCAAGCGTTTCGCCTTCGAACTGCGCGCGATCATCCAGCGCCAGCCGCTGCCAGGCTACTCCCTGTTTCTCGAAATCGAGGCGGGCGGACGCACGCTGCTCGCTTTCGAGCCGACGCCCTGTGGGCAGGCTGTGGAAGCCGTCGTGCTATCGGGAACCCGGACTATCGTGCCATCGGGAACCGACCCATCGTGCTATCGGGAACCCAAACCGCATCTAACCTCTTCCGCACAAAGCGAAAATCGACCCCTTAACTTAGAGTCTAACAAAGAATCTAACTTTTGTAGGGGCGTGCCTTCTGGGGAAAACCGCTCTCCGACGGGCCAAAAAGAGGAGAAACACGGACGCCCGACGGCATTTACTGAACGCGATGACGACGCTGCCTCCAAGAGCGATCCGGCCCGTACTGGTGCGGGAGACGCTTCATGATTGCGGCGTTCGTCAATCAAAAAGGCGGTGTCGGCAAGACAACGCTCGCATTGCACCTCGCCGGCGAATGGGCGCGAGGCGGAAGCACCGTCACCCTGATCGATGCCGACCCGCAGGGATCGGCGCTCGACTGGTCCGAACGGCGCAGCCACGAGCGTCTGCCGCGACGCTTTGGCGTCATTGGCTTGGCGCGGGATACGCTCCACCACGAAGCGCCTGAACTCGCCCGCTCTGCCGATCATATTGTCATAGACGGTCCGCCGCGCGTCGCGGGACTGATGCGCTCGACGCTACTTGCCGCCGACGTCATCCTCATTCCGGTGCAGCCGTCACCCTTCGATGGCTGGGCCTCGGCGGAGATCCTGCGCCTGATCGAGGAGGCACGGATATTCCGGCCGCAGCTCGCCGTGCGCTTCCTCCTCAACCGCTGTCCGGCACGAACCATCATCGCGCGCGAGACCGGTGATGCGCTCGCCGACCAGGACCCGCCCGCGCTCCGCGCGACGATCGGCCAGCGCGTCATCTTTGCGTCGGCCGCGCAGTCCGGCCGCCTCGCTTGCGAGTACGACGCGGACAGCATCGCCGCGCGGGAAGTGGCGGCGCTTGCGGCCGAGATCGGAAGGCTCGCACCATGAGCGACCGCCCAAACCGTCGCGCCTTTGCCACGAGACCGGGCGATCCCGAGCAATGGATCAGGTCCGCCGATGCCGCACCCCGTGACGGCAAGCCCTCTGGATTCACCGCACGCCTGACCGTCGACATCACGCCCGAGCTGCGCGGGCGCATCAAGATCGCCGCCTTCCAGAGCGGCGTCACTGTCGCAGACATGCTGCGCGACCTGCTCGCCCGTGAGTTCCCGACAGACGAAGGAGACTCCAAATGACCGGCACCGCGGCGTCCCGCGCTGGCGGCGGCCAGATGCCGTTAGCCCATAACACCGACGCGCACACCCATGTCGAACTGACCTGGATCGAGGGCAGGATTGAATACTGGATCCGCTTCGGCCATGAGGTCGGCGAACGCGTCGTGGATCGCCGCCGGCGCATCGTATCCTTCCGCCCCGGCGCCGTCTTTGCATTCGTGCGATGGGCGGCCAACGACTACGGCACCGTCATCTCGCGCATCGACATCGTGCGCGCCGTCGAGCTCGGCAGCGCCTACCAGACGCTGCCCTTCGTGCGCCCCGGCGGGGAAATCCTGCTCAAGATCGAAGGCTGGCCCAAGGTCGAGAAGGTGCTCCAGCACATCGACGCGGTGGAAGCCGCCGACGTCGATCCCTGCGACGCCGCCCCCGATCACTGGCGCCATGTGGCGCACCGGATGAGCGCCGGCCACGAGCCGCGTCCCTACACGCGGGAGCGCCACCAGGCGTGGCTCAAGCGGCGGGAGATCGAGCAATGACCCGCTTCGGCTACGTCATGCTGACCTACTTCACCGCCATGGGCGTCGCCGCGGCCGCCATCGTTCCGACATCGCTGAAGTTCGTCTGGAACGTGTCGGCCAGCGCACCGATCGGCCTTTATCGGATCGAGCCCGCGGCGCATCTCGGCGTTCCCGATCTCGTCGCCGTCATGCCACCTGAGCCGCTTGACGATTTCATGGTCGAGCGCGGATACATCGGCCACGACGTCCCGATCCTGAAGCGCGTCCTCGGCCTGCCGGGACAGCGCATATGCCGGATCGGCCGCGACATCACGGTCGACGGAATCGTGATGGGCGAAGCGCGCGACCGCGATCGCCTGGACCGCCCGCTGCCGGTCTGGAGTGGCTGCCGCACCGTCGCCGAAGACGAGCTCTTCCTCATGAACTGGCAAGTCCCCGACAGCCTCGACGGGCGGTATTTCGGTCCGCTTCCGGCGACGACCGTCATCGGCCGGGCTGTCCCTCTCTACACCGACGAAGACGGCGATGGCCGCTTCGTCTGGCGCGCGCCGACGCGGTGACGACGCAAGCTTTCTCGCAATCCCACCGCATCCAAACAGGAGTTCAACATGCCCCAGATAGGTCAATTCACGCGCACGGAAAATGGCTACAGCGGTCGCATGCGCTCGCTGTCCTTCGACTGCGAGCTTACATTCGCCACGGCCGAGAATGCCGACAGCGAGAACGCGCCCGCCTACCGCGTTCATCTCGGCGACGAGACCGGCCCCGAAGTCGGCGCCGGCTGGAAACATACCGGCGACCGCGCGGGCACCTTCATTTCCGTCGTCCTCGACGATCCCGCCTTTCCCATTCCGGTGCGCGCCCGGCTGTTCCAGTCTGATGAGGACGGACGCGACTGGGGTCTGCACTGGACGCGCCCGAAGAAGCGCGACGAGCAGGACTGATCGATGCCGCTCATCGGTCCGTCAGCACCATCGCGGCGGTGCGGCACCTGCGGCCGCATCGTCCTCCTTCTCCTTTCCGGCCTGGTCATCACCACCCTCGACATCGGCAGCGCATCCGCACAGCCAGCGCCGGCCGGGCGACACGAAGTCCGCGATCCCATTGCCGCCCATATCGCCGAGGCGGCGCAGCGGTTCGGCATTCCGGAACGCTGGATCATCGTCGTCATGCGTGCCGAAAGTGCAGGCAACGCACGCGCGGTTTCCCATGCCGGCGCGCGGGGGTTGATGCAGGTCATGCCGGCGACCTGGGACGATCTACGGGTTCGACATCGGCTCGGGACCGATCCCTTCGATCCGCGCGACAACATCCTGGCGGGCGCGGCTTATCTGCGCGAGATGTACGACCGTTACGGCACGATCCCGGCAATGCTGGCGGCATACAATGCGGGTCCGGATCGCTATGACGAGCACCTCGCGACGGGGCGTCCGCTGCCCGCCGAAACACGCGCCTATGTCGATCTGCTTGCACCGGCGCTGGGCGCAACGGTGCCATCGCCCGGCGCTCCGGCTGCGCCGTCACCGCCACCCGACTGGCGCGAGGCGCCGCTGTTCGTCCCGCGCTCGGTTGACCGCCGGACGGTCGCGTACCGCGCCATAATCAAGCAGACGGATGGCGCCTCTGCTTCCGTGCCGGTGCAGCGCGATACCGAGGATCATTCCCACCCGAAGACCATCTTCATTGCGCAGGATGATACGGGGGCTGACCCATGACGCGTTGCAGTCCTCATCGCAGGATCTCGGGCTCTGGCGTGTCATGTAGGGCGCGAAGGGGAGTCGCAGGAACCACAACCGACCGATGGCAGGATAAAAGGGCGCACTTTGCGTGCCGGTCGGTCGGTTGTTTTTGCAGGTTTTTTTGGCGCGTTCCGCACATTGCCCAGCCTCGCCGCAATGTGCGCGGAGTGCTCAACTTCACGGATTTTCTGTCTTTTCTGCACATTGCGGAGCGATGCCATGGCCGATGATCACGAGTTCCGCGTTCGCCCTGGTCGCATCCGCTCGACCCGTGCGCAGCAGGCGCGTCCCTTCATCGCCCAGGCGCTGGCGGCCGCGAAGAAGGCGGGCGGCGGCGTGTCGCGATCCGGGCGCATCACCTCCGGCAACCGCTCGCGGTTCGGCCACGGCCAGCGCGCCAGCATCCAGGCCAATCGCCTCATCTCCGCGCGCTCGCGCGGCGCGGTCATTAAGGCGCGCGTGGTTCGCCATTCCGCCCGCGCCGCGCCGCTGGGCACCCATATCGACTATCTACGCCGCGACGGCGTCACACGGGACGGGGAGAAGGCGAGCCTGTTCGGGCCGGGAGAGGAAGAAGCCGACGGCAGGGCATTCACCGAACGCTGCGATGACGACCGGCATCATTTCCGCTTCATCGTCTCGCCCGACGACGCGCTGGAGATGTCCGACCTCAGATCCTTCACCAACGATCTGGTCGGGCAGATGGAGAAGGATCTCGGCACCGAACTCGACTGGGTGGCCGTCGATCACTGGAACACCGAACACCCGCATGTCCATCTGATCGTGCGCGGCAAACGCGACGACGGCGAGGACCTCGTCATCGCTCGCGACTATATCAAGGAAGGCATGCGCGACCGGGCGCGCGATCTCATCACCCAGGAGCTAGGCCCGCGCACCGATCTCGATATTCGCCGCACCCTCGAAAGCCAGATCGAGACCGAGCGCTGGACCCAACTCGACCGTCAACTCGTGCGCGACGGCCGGCGCACCGGAATCATCGACCTCGCCCCGCAGCCGGGCGAACAGCCCGACGCATTCCATGCGCTGAAGGTCGGGCGGCTGCGCAAGCTGGAGACGCTGGGCATTGCCGAGCAGGTTGGCCCCGGTCAATGGATGATCGGTGACAGGGCCGAGGCGACGTTGCGCGAACTCGGCGAGCGCGGCGACATCGTCAAGCGCATGCATCGCGCCCTGACCGATCGCGGCATCGAGCGCGCCTCGACGCATTACGTGCTGGCGGCCGAAAGCCTCGACGCGCCCATCGTCGGGCGTCTGGTCGAGCGCGGCCTCGACGACGAGCTCAAGTGCACAGCCTATGCCGTGGTCGATGGCGTTGATGGACGGAGTCACCACATCAAGCTCGCCGATCTCAATGCCGCCGGCGACAGCACGCCGGGCTCGATCGTCGAGCTGCGCGCCTATGACGATTCCCGCGGGAACCGCCGCGTCGCCCTCGCGGTGCGTTCCGATCTCGACATCGAACGCCAAGTGACCGCGTCTGGGGCGACCTGGCTCGACCGGCAGAACATCGCGCGCGAGCCCGCTGCGCTCTCCGAAAGCGGCTTCGGTGCCGAAGTGCGCGGTGCTCTCGACCGGCGGGCGGACCATCTAATCGGGGAAGGCTTCGCCGAGCGGCAGAGTCGGCGCATCGTCTTCAGTCGCAATCTCATTGACACGCTGCGCCGGCGCGAGGTGGACGAAGTCGGCGAGAAGCTGGCGGCGAAGACCGGGCAACCGTTCCAGTACGCCGGGAACGGCGAACACGTCGCCGGCGCCTATCGCCAGCGTCTGACGCTCGCCTCGGGCCGCTTCGCGATGATCGACGACGGTCTCGGCTTCCAACTCGTGCCCTGGACGCCGTCGATGGAGAAACATCTCGGTCGCCACATCTCCGGCGTCGCGCGCGGCGACGGCGGCGTCGACTGGAGCTTCGGCCGCAAGCGGGGGTTGGGGAGGTGAACACAACAAACCGAGCTGTGCCAGCAGTTGAGCAATCGGCGCACCGCGCCCGTTCGGGACCTTGCCGCCTACTCTAAAGTTCTCTCCCTGCTCTCCTGCCTTAGGCTCTCGAGAAACAACGAGAAGGCGCGGGTCGGCTGGCGTCGGCTCGAATAGAAAGCATGATAGCCTGGAAACCGGGGACACCAGTCGGGAAGGACTTCAACAAGACGACCATCTTTAAGGGCGGGCGCGGCGAGGTCCTCAAGCATGTAGGCCAAGCCCATCCCCATGAAGGCTGCCGCCACAAGTGCGTCACCATCGTTGACGATAACGGACGGCGAGACCTTCACTGTCTCCGCATGCCCATCCTTTTCGAACGACCACTGCGACAGGGTGCCTCCGGCATTTCTGTAACCTATGCAGCGATGCGCCGAGAGCTGGCGCGGCGCGCGCGGTGGATCGCAGGTATCCAGATAACCCGCCGCCCCCACGACGACTGCTCTCAGGGGAGGACCCACGGGCACCGCGATCATGTCCATCTCCAGATCCTCGCGCAGACGTATCCCGATGTCGAACCGCTCTGCGACGATATCGACATACCGGTTCTCCACGCTCAGTTCTCCCTCGATCTCGGGATGCGCCGCGATCAGCCGTGAGAAGGCCGGCCAGACGAGCGTATCGGCAGCGTGTTTGCCGCAGGTCACCCGCAGACGTCCGCCAGGTTGCTCGCGCAACTGTTCCAGATCCTCGATCTCTGCATCGATCTCCGCGATCACCGGGGTGAGCGTGTCCAGCAGCCGCTCTCCCGCCGCGGTCGGGGTAAGGCTGCGTGTCGAGCGGGACAACAACCTGATCCCCAGATCGCCCTCGAGACGCTTCACCGTCTGGCTGACGGCGGACTGGGTCACTCCGAGGGTGCGTGCCGCGGCGGTGAAACTGCCCTCAGCGGCGACGCGATGGAAGATGACGAGATCGGAGAACTTACGAGGATCCATTCAGTAGCTCTACTACTTGATCTAATAAATTCCCAAGCACTAATCGCGCACAGCATCGATGAGCTAATATCAGATCGGCAAGCCAAGAGGAGGTTACAGTGACTGAGAAGGTATGGTTCATCACCGGGGCCGGCAGAGGCCTGGGATATCTGCTCGCCCGCGATGCACTGCGCGCTGGCGACAAGGTCGTGGCGACCAGCCAGACCGTAGACGGGCTCGCAGAACGCCTCTCCGCTCCAAATGATAGCCTGCTCGTGCTGCCGCTCGACGTGACCGATGCCCGGGCAGCGTCGGCTGCGCATGACGCGGCCATTGATGCATTCGGGCGGATCGACATATTGGTCAACAACGCCGGTCGCGCGCAGCTCGGATGGTTCGAGACGATCCAGGACGAGGACGTGCGCCGACAGTTCGAGATCAACCTCTTCGGGGCGATGAACGTGGCGCGCGCGGTGCTGCCGACGATGCGCCGGCAGCGCTCGGGCCTCGTGGTCACTATCTCCTCGGTGAACGGCCTCGTCTCAAACCCCGGCGGATCGGTCTACTCGGCGTCCAAGTTCGCGCTCGAAGGCTGGATGGAAGGCGTCGCCGAAGAGATCGCACCGCTCGGTATCCGCTCTCTCATCGTGGAGCCGGGGATGATGCGCACGAACTTTCTCGATCCGTCCACGGCTCGGCAGGGCGCGGAAGACATTGCGGACTATGCTGAGGCGGTGGCCGCTTTCCGAACCTTCATCACGCAAGCGAACGGCGCGCAGCAAAACGACCCCGAGGCGCTCGCGGCCCAGATCATCGCCGAAGCGGCGGTTCCCGACCCTGCGCGGCGACTCCTGTTCGGCGCCGATGCGCACGAATGGGCAAGCGCCAAGTGCCAACAGCTAGCAGCGGAGATCGACGCCTCGAGAGCGCGTAGCTGAGCGCCAGAGGTCGCGGCATTGTCGGCATAGCAGACGATCCCTTTTGTGGGTCTCTTCCCGACTTCACTACGCCGTTGTTTAACCAAGAGCCGCCGTTCCTGCGACCGACGGCGGAACCATCTTGTTGGTCCCGTTCGCGCCCCTCAGCCTACCCGTATTTGCATGGATCTTGAGCTATGTCGGGTACGAAAATCCTATGGGGACAAATCCTCATCGTTTTCACGATCGTCCTCATCACCACTTGGGCGGCGACGCAGTGGACCGCCTGGCGTCTCGGCTTTCAGCCGCAACTCGGCACGCCTTGGTTCGATATATCGGGCTGGCCGATATACTATCCGCCGGCCTTCTTCTGGTGGTGGTATTTCTACGATGCCTATGCGCCGCCGATCTTCATCGAGGGCGCCGTCATCGCAGCGTCCGGCGGCTTCATCGCAATCGCAACCGCAATCCTCATGTCTGTCTGGCGTGCTCGCGAGGCGCAAAGTGTCGATACCTACGGATCAGCGCGTTGGGCGAAACCCGATGAGGTGAACGCCGCCGGCCTGCTCGGTCCCGACGGTGTGGTGCTTGGCAAGCTAAAGGGAGACTATCTACGCCACGACGGCCCCGAGCATGTTCTGTGCTTCGCGCCGACCCGCTCGGGTAAGGGCGTCGGCCTTGTTATACCCTCGCTGCTGACCTGGCCGGGCTCGGCCATCGTCCACGACATCAAGGGCGAGAATTGGCAGCTCACGGCAGGCTTTCGAGCCCGGCACGGCCGCGTGCTCCTGTTCGATCCAACCAACCCCGAGTCCTCCGCCTACAATCCGTTGCTCGAAGTTCGCCGCGGTGAATGGGAAGTCCGCGACGTCCAGAACATCGCCGACATCCTCGTCGATCCTGAAGGCTCGCTGGAAAAGCGCAATCACTGGGAGAAAACCAGCCACGCGCTCCTGGTCGGCGCCATTCTCCATGTCCTCTATGCCGAGAAGGACAAGACGCTCGCCGGCGTCGCAGCCTTCCTGTCCGATCCCAAGCGCCCCATCGAATCCACGCTCGCCGCCATGATGAAGACAGCGCATCTGGGCGAAGCCGGTCCACACCCGGTCATCGCCAGCGCGGCCCGTGAACTCCTCAACAAGTCGGACAACGAGCGCTCCGGTGTCCTCTCCACGGCAATGTCGTTTCTCGGGCTCTACCGCGATCCCGTTGTCGCCAAAGTGACGCGCCGCTGCGATTGGCGCATCGCCGATATGGTCGCCGGCAAGCGCCCGGCGACGCTCTATCTCGTCGTACCGCCCTCCGACATCAATCGCACCAAGCCCCTCATCCGTTTGATCCTCAACCAGATCGGCCGGCGTCTGACCGAAGACCTGCAGGCCAAGACCACGCGGCACAAGCTACTGCTGATGCTGGACGAGTTTCCCGCGCTCGGCCGCCTCGACTTCTTCGAAAGCGCGCTCGCCTTCATGGCAGGCTACGGGCTCAAGAGCTTCCTGATCGCGCAGTCGCTGAACCAGATCGAGAAGGCCTACGGGCCGAACAATTCGATCCTCGACAATTGCCACGTACGGGTGAGTTTCGCGACCAATGACGAACGCACCGCCAAGCGCGTGTCCGATGCGCTCGGCACGGCAACCGAAATGCGGGCGATGAAGAACTATGCCGGACACAGGCTCTCGCCCTGGCTCGGTCATCTTATGGTATCACGCCAGGAAACCGCGCGGCCGCTTCTGACGCCCGGTGAGGTCATGCAGCTTCCGCCGGCAGACGAAATCGTCATGGTCGCCGGCACATCGCCGATCCGCGCCAAGAAGGTTCGCTACTATGAGGACCGGCGTTTCCAGAACCGGATTCTGCCCCCACCGTCCAGAGCAGAGTCTGCCGAGACCGAAAAAGACGAATGGAGCACGCTGCCGTTGCCGCCTAAGCCGACGCTTCACGCCAGTAGCGCTGGCAGCGCTGGCGACGAGGAGGACACCACCGATTCCGAACGGCGGCGCCAGCCGGAGCTTAGCCGCACCCAACCCGTTGAGAAGAAGGAGCCCATCGAAAACGAGTTCGAGATCGATCCCCTCGATGACGATCAGGAAGAAGCCGCGTGCAACAGCCGGATGAACCGCACGATGCAACGGGTGGCGCGGCAGGTCTCGCTCGACCCGAAGGACGGAATGGATCTTTAGCCCATGCCCGGCCGCAGGAAAAAGACACAGATCTCCGTCTATCTCGATCCGGACATAATGACGATGCTCGCGGACTTTGCGGCGCGTCGCGAACAATCGCAGTCGACGATCGCTGAGGCGGCGATCGCGTCCTTCCTCTCGCCGGACGATGCCGAAAGGCGTGAGGCCGTCCTCGCCAAAAGGCTGGATCAGATTGATCGCCGCATGACCCGTCTGGAACGCGATCTTGGGATTTCCGTCGAGACGCTTGCCGTCTTCATTCGGTTCTGGCTGACCACGACGCCGGCCCTGCCTGAACCAGCTGCCCAGGCTGCCCGTGCCAAAGCCGCAGAACGCTACGAGGCGTTCATTACTGCGCTTGGCCGCCGCCTAGCGAAGGGACCGAAGCTCCGGCAGGAGATATCGGAGGACATGCCGGGACACGATACTCCGGCGTCCTTCGGCAGGTCGAGCATGGAGTCAGATATTTAGGTCAGCCCATAAGGCTGCGTGATCGGAGCCTGCGTCTCTCGGCCGTTCCAGTTCCGAATAGGTGTCCCATCGCTTTGGTCGTGACCCCGGCCACATGCCTTTGCGAAATACGCCACCCTTCTCAACCTTTGCCAGGAGCGCGGGCGAGAGGAGCATGTAGTCAATCTTGTTTGAAGCATTGCACAAGCCGTAAGTCCCGCTGTAACCGCCATCGTCGAACGCGTCATGCTCGAAGATGTCAGTTAGCGATGATTCTCCGACGAGGGGAGCCAGTGGACTGCTGTCGGGCGTGTCATTGAAGTCACCTACGACAGCGACGTATTCAACACCTTGATCGATCAAGCTGGTGTAGATCTGAGCGACCCGCTCAGCCTGCAGGCGGCGACGGGCATCCGATGCAGCTTTCCCACCATATCCCTTGCTCTTGAGATGATTGACCATGACGACCAGTCTCGCTCCCGCGGGCGTCGTCACCTCGAACTCCGGACAGTCTCGCGAGAAGATTGTTTGACCATCCGGAGTGCGGTCATCGACATGGCTGCGCATGGACCCGATTGGAAAGCCCTCACGACACATCAGCCCAACGTCAATGCCCCGTTCGTCATTGCCGTCAATGACCATGACGTGTCGAAATGGACTACCATCCACCGCGGGAAGAATCTCTCGATTGAACGCGGAAAGCACTGGTCGACTCTCGGCTTCCACCACGCCCAACACGTCTGCCTCAAGATCGCTCATGACCCGTGCAGTGTTGCGCATGGCGTGCTCGTTGATAGGTTCGTCCCGCAGTTCCAGAGTCCCAACCCAGTCGGCGCGGCCATCAGCAGTAATCTCAACGCCACCCGATTTCGGGCGCTTTAGCAGTCCACCTCTATTTCGGCGCAAAAGGACGAACGGACCGGTGTCGGACTTTTCCATTCCAAGCTCAATGATTAGCTTGGCCATCTTCCCTTTATCTGCCGCGCTGTACGCTACTTGGCCGAGCAAGCCGTTCAATGCGGCAAACCTCTCGAGAACCGGACGACCTTCGGCCCATGTGTCCAGGTTCATCGCCTTCGCACGGTCGAAAAGGTTCTCCACATTGTAGACGGCGAGTCGCATTTCATCCCCGTTCGACAAACAGAATGGAAGTTACAGAGTATAGCAGCATCCCGCACCGCCGTGTCCCTGTCATTGCACGCTACACTACGACGCTGCTAATTCCTTGTTGAATCAGCCCTAAATGCGGCTCTTTTAATCATCCCCGCATGGGGATCGTTTGTTTGTCCCCGTTGGAATCGGGGATCGGATGGCAGCCTCACATCACAATTCGGAAGGGATCGCTCGAGGCGCGCGGATGCTGCGCACCGCGCTCGGTCCGGCCATCGCGGGGTTTCTCGAAGACCCGGGCGTCGTCGAGGTGATGCTGAACCCGGACGGGCGCCTCTGGATCGACCGCCTCTCCGAAGGCCTGTCGGATACGGGCGAGCGGCTGGCACCGGAGGACGGTGAACGCATCATCCGGCTGGTCGCTCACCATGTGGGTGCCGAGGTCCATACGGCGAGCCCGCGCGTCTCGGCAGAGCTGCCCGGAACGGGGGAGCGGTTCGAGGGGCTTCTGCCGCCGGTCGTGGCGGCGCCGGCTTTCGCGATCCGCAAGCCCGCCGTGGCCGTGTTCTCCCTCGATGACTATGTCGTCGCCAGCATAATGACGGCCACGCAGGCATCGGCCCTGCGCGACGGCGTCACCGCGCGCGCCAACATCCTCGTCGCCGGCGGCACCTCCACGGGCAAGACCACGCTCACCAATGCTCTGCTGGCGGAGGTCGCGAAGACCACCGATCGCGTCGTTATCATCGAGGATACGCGCGAGTTGCAATGCGCCGCGCCGAATCTCGTCGCAATGCGGACGAAGGACGGCGTCGCTTCGCTCTCCGATCTCGTCCGCTCGTCCCTGCGCTTGCGGCCAGACCGCATCCCCATCGGCGAGGTCCGCGGTAGCGAGGCGCTCGATCTTCTTAAGGCCTGGGGCACCGGCCATCCCGGTGGCGTCGGCACGATCCATGCCGGCACAGCGCTCGGCGCGCTGCGCCGTCTCGAACAGCTCATTCAGGAAGCCGTCGTCACCGTCCCGCGCGCTCTTATCGCGGAGACGATCGATCTCGTGGCCGTGCTGTCGGGACGCGGCTCCGCGCGCCGCCTCGCAGAGCTCGCCCGCGTCGAGGGCCTCACGCCCGACGGCGATTATCGCCTCGCGGGAGCGATCGCCGCTCCGGACGCACCTCTTCCCACAGCAACCGCAAAGGACAGCTCCCATGAAGCAGATTCTGCATAACACGCGCCAGAGACTGGCGACCGCCGTATTGGTGGCGGTCATCGCCGTAATGATGGCGCCCGCCGCGCATGCCTCCGGCTCCTCTATGCCCTGGGAGGCGCCGCTTCAGTCCATCCTCGAATCCATCGAGGGTCCGGTCGCCAAGATCATCGCCGTAATCATCATTATCATCACCGGCCTGACGCTCGCTTTCGGCGACACGTCCGGCGGGTTCCGGCGCCTGATCCAGATCGTTTTCGGCCTGTCGATCGCCTTCGCGGCGAGTTCCTTCTTCCTCTCCTTCTTCTCCTTCGGCGGCGGGGTGCTGGTCTGATGGCTGGCGCCTCCGACCAGGGCGGAGAACTGCTCGGCTTTTCCGTGCCGGTTCACCGGGCGCTGACCGAACCGATCCTGCTGGGCGGTGCGCCGCGCGCGATCGCCATCATGAACGGCACGCTCGCCGGAGCGGTCGGCCTCGGCCTGCGGCTCTGGCTGGTCGGCATTGCGATCTGGGCAATCGGTCATCTCGTGGCGGTCTGGGCCGCCAAGCGTGACCCGCTCTTCGTCGAGGTCGGTCGCCGCCATCTGCGCATTCCCGCGCATCTGGGAGTCTGAGCGATGCCACGAGCGATCAGATCACTCTTCGTCGAACTCCTTGTCGTGCACCGGCGCATCGGCCAACTCACGCGCGAGCGCTTCGCGATAGGCGACGCAGCCCCGCATGAACTTCGGCCAGGGCGGGACGGCAACGTTCGGATCGATCGGCTCGGGCAACAGTCCCCAGAGCTGGGGATGGTGCCAGCACAGATCGTGGCCGGAATTGTCCCGGTGCGCCCGGATACCGGCCCGCAGTTTCTTCACCTCCGCGATCAGGGCATCGCGGTCCATGTCTTCGAGATCATCATCCATTCGATGCTCCAGTCTGTTTGGTGGCGGGGAGTTCAAGCATGATGAACCTTGCCGAATACCGCAATCGCAACACCCGGCTCGCCGACTATCTGCCCTGGGTGGCGCTGGTCGGCCAAGGCACCGTCCTCAACAAGGACGGCAGCTTTCAGCGCACGGCGCGGTTCCGGGGTCCGGACCTCGACTCCGCAGTTCCCGCAGAGCTCATTGCTGTTGCCGGCAGGCTGAACAATGCTTTCCGCCGTCTCGGTTCGGGCTGGGCGATCTTTGTCGAAGCGCAGCGCCACCCCTCGAACCTCTATCCCGACAGCCACTTTCCTGATGCAGCCTCCGCATTGGTCGATGCCGAGCGCAAGGCGAGCTTCGAGGAAGCCGGGGCGCATTTCGAGTCGAGCTACTTTCTCACTTTCACCTATCTGCCGCCCGCCGAGGATGCCGCACGCGCCGAGAGCTGGCTCTATGAAGGCCGCGAGACCAAGGGCATCGATCCGCATGAGATCCTGACCGGCTTTGCCGACCGCACCGATCGCGTGCTCCGCCTGGTCGACGCCTTCATGCCCGAATGCCGCTGGCTCGATGACGCCGACACGTTGACCTACCTGCACGGTTGCGTCTCGACGAAGCGCCACCGTGTTCGCGTCCCCGAGACGCCAATGTATTTGGACGCGCTACTCGCCGATCAACCACTCGCCGGCGGATTGGAACCACGGCTCGGCGACGAGCATCTGCGCGTCCTGACCATCACAGGTTTCCCGACGGCGACCACGCCCGGTCTGCTCGACGAGCTCAACCGGCTCGCCTTTCCCTATCGCTGGTCGACCCGCGCCATCCTCATGGACAAGACCGAGGCGACCAAGCTGCTGACCCGCATCCGGCGCCAGTGGTTCGCCAAGCGCAAGTCGATCGCTGCGATCCTCAAGGAGGTGATGACCAACGAAGCTTCGGTGCTGGTCGACACCGATGCATCGAACAAGGCCGCCGATGCCGATCTCGCCCTGCAGGAGCTCGGTGCGGACTATGCCGGTGTCGCCTATGTCACCGCGACGGTGACGGTGTGGGACGCCGATCCGCGTGTCGCCGACGAGAAGCTGCGTCTGGTCGAGAAGGTCATCCAGGGCCGCGACTTCACGGCAATGCCGGAGACCATCAACGCCGTCGATGCGTGGCTCGGCTCGCTGCCCGGACATGTCTACGCCAATGTCCGGCAGCCGCCGATCTCCACGCTCAATCTCGCCCACATGATCCCCCTCAGTGCCGTGTGGGCGGGGCCGGAACGGGACGAGCACCTTGCCGCGCCCCCGCTGCTGTTCGGCAAGACCGAGGGCTCGACCCCGTTCCGGTTTTCCCTTCATGTCGGCGATGTCGGGCACATGCTCGTCGTCGGCCCGACCGGCGCGGGCAAGTCCGTCCTGCTGGCCCTGATGGCGCTGCAGTTCCGCCGCTATGCCGGCGCCCAGGTGTTTGCCTTCGACTTCGGCGGCTCGATCCGCGCCGCCGCTCTCGCTATGGGCGGCGACTGGCATGATCTGGGCGGCGGCCTGACCGACGGCGATGACCAGAGCGTTTCGCTGCAACCGCTTTCGCGCCTCGAAGAGGCGGCCGAGCGGGCCTGGGCGGCAGACTGGGTCGCGGCGATCCTGACGCGCGAAGGCGTCGAGATCACACCGGAGGTGAAGGAGCGCCTCTGGACGGCGCTCACTTCGCTCGCGTCGGCCCCTGCCGGGGAACGCACGATCACCGGCTTGGCCGTGTTGCTCCAGTCCAACGATCTCAAACAGGCGCTCAGGCCCTATTGCGTCGGCGGCGCCTACGGACGGCTGCTCGATGCGGAGACCGAGCACCTTGGCGAAGCGACCGTGCAGGCCTTCGAGACCGAGGGGCTGATCGGCACCGGCGCGGCGCCCGCGGTCCTCGCCTATCTCTTCCATCGCATCGAGGACCGGCTCGACGGCTCACCGACGCTCATCATCATCGACGAGGGCTGGCTGGCGCTCGATGACGAGGGATTTGCCGGCCAGCTTCGCGAATGGCTGAAGACGCTGAGGAAGAAGAACGCCTCGGTCGTCTTTGCCACGCAGAGCCTCAGCGATATCGACGGTTCGGCGATCGCGCCGGCCATCATCGAGAGCTGCCAGACACGGTTGCTCCTCCCGAACGAGCGCGCGATCGAGCCGCAGATCACCGCGATCTATCGACGCTTCGGCCTCAATGACCGCCAGATCGAGATCCTCGCGCGGGCCACGCCCAAGCGCGACTATTACTGCCAATCGCGGCGCGGCAACCGGCTGTTCGAGCTCGGCCTCAGCGAAGTGGCGCTGGCGCTCTGCGCCACCTCCGCCAAGACCGACCAGACCGCTATCGCGCGCATCTTTGCCGAACATGGCCGCACGGACTTCCTCGCCGCCTGGCTGCGCGAGCGCGGCGTCGACTGGGCGGCCGATCTCATTCCCGATCTCAGCAATCTCACCCCCCCAGCCCAAGAAGGAGACTGACCATGAAGACACGTAAATCCCGTTCGCGCGCGGCACGATTTGCCGCCGCGCTCATCGCCGCACCGGTGGCGGTCCTGCCGATGGTGCTAGCGCCACCGGCCTCGGCGGCATGGATCGTCTATGATCCCACCAACTATGCGCAGAACGTGCTGCAGGCGGCCCGCGCGCTCGAGCAGATCAACAATCAGATCACACAGCTTCAGAACGAAGCCCAGATGCTCATCAACCAGGCGCGCAATCTCGCCAACCTGCCGTACTCGTCGCTCCAGCAGCTTCAACAGGCCGTCGGCCGCACGCAATCCCTGCTTCAGCAGGCCCAGAACATCGCCTTCGACGTCCAGCAGATCGACCAGGCCTTCCAACAGAAATACGCCAATATCGACATGAGCGCTTCCGAGCAGCAGCTCGTCGCCGATGCCCGCTCGCGCTGGGAAAACACCGTTGGCGGTCTGCAGGACGCGATGCGCGTCCAGGCCGGCGTCGTCGGCAACATCGAGACCAACCGCGCCCAGATGGAAGCGCTGGTGGACCAAAGCCAAGGCGCGACTGGCGCGCTGCAGGCGACCCAGGCCGGCAATCAGCTCCTCGCATTGCAAGCACAGCAACTATCCGACCTCACGGCCGTAATTGCCGCCAATGGCCGCGCCCAGGCGCTGACCGACGCCGAACGCGCCGCCGCTGCCGAACAGGGGCGCGTCCAACGCGAGCGCTTCCTGACGCCCGGCAGCGGCTACCAACCTGGCAACGCGCAGATGTTCAACACAGGCGGCAACTGACGCGGCCAATGGCCGGAAAGGAGGGAGCGATGGAGGGGAAGACGCTGGCGCGGATCGGGGCAATCGTCTTCGTCACCTTCGCCATGACGGCGACAGTGATCGAATTGACGCGCGAGGACGAACCCGCGCGACTGGCTCCCGCGCCAGCGTTTGCGCCCTCCGCCGACCCGCTGCGCGCGGAACAGCGCCGCTGCCAGCAACTCGGTGAGGCCGCTGTTCGCGACGCCGAGTGTCTCGCGGTCTGGGCTGAGACCCGCGACCGTTTCCTCGGCCGCGCACCGTCCGGCGCCACATCCAGAGACGAGGAATAGCGATCCATGGGCGGCACCGGCGTCATCGACAATTTCCTGGGGGTCTTCACCAGCTATATCGACAGCGGCTTCGGTCTGCTCGGCGGCGAGGTCGCCTTCATCGCCACCACGCTGATCGTCATCGACGTGACGCTCGCCGCGCTCTTCTGGTCGTGGGGCGCCGACGACGACATCATCGCACGGCTCGTCAAGAAGACCCTCTTTGTTGGCGTCTTCGCCTACATCATCGGCAACTGGAACAATCTCGCCCGCATCGTCTTCGAGAGCTTCGCCGGCCTCGGCCTGATGGCGTCCGGCACCGGCTTCACCGCCGCCGATCTGATGCGTCCGGGTCGTGTCGCGCAGACCGGGCTCGATGCGGCCCGGCCCCTGCTCGAATCCATCTCAGACTTGATGGGCTGGGTCGCCTTCTTCGAGAACTTCATCCAGATCGCCTGCCTGCTTTTTGCCTGGGCGCTGGTCCTGCTCGCCTTCTTCATCCTTTCGATCCAGCTCTTCATCACCCTGATCGAGTTCAAGCTGACGACACTCGCCGGGTTCGTCCTCATTCCCTTCGGCCTTTTCGGCAAGACCGCCTTCATGGCCGAGCGGGTGCTCGGCAACGTCATCTCCTCGGGCATCAAGGTGCTGGTCCTTGCTGTCATCATCGGCATCGGCTCGACCCTGTTCTCGCAGTTCACCGCCGGCTTCGGCGGCGTTACCCCCACAATCGACGAGGCCATGGCCGTGGTGCTCGCGGCGCTGTCACTGCTTGGCCTCGGAATTTTCGGGCCGGGCATCGCCAACGGCATCGTTTCCGGAGGGCCGCAACTCGGCGCGGGTGCTGCGGTCGGAACCGGGCTTGCCGTGGGTGGCGCTGCCCTGGCGGGTGCCGGTGCCGCGGGTCTCGCAGCGAGAGGCGGCGGCATGGCGCTCTCCGGTACGGCCGCCGCCGCGCGCGGCGGCGCATCGGCCGCAGGTGGAGCCGCAACTGCCTATAGCCTAGGATCGGCCGGTCAGTCCGGCGCTGCCGGCGTTGCTTCCGGTCTCGGCGCGGTGGCGAGCACAGGCGCGAAGGCCGCGACGTCGCCGTTGCGGCGCGCCGCGTCCAGCGCTTCGGGCAGCATGCGACAGAGTTTTCAGTCGGGCGCTCGATCGGCCTTTGAAACCACCGGCGGGACACTGGGCGGCGGAGCCAGCACAGCGGGTTCCACCGCAGCTCCATCCACACCAACCGATGGTGCGCCTGACTGGGCGAAGCGCATGAAGCGCTCGCAGCGTCTCTCCCACGGCGTCCAGGCCGCTGCGCATGCCGTGCGCTCCGGCGACAGCCACGGCGGCGCCAGTTCTGTCAATCTTTCTGAGGGAAATCGCTCATGAGCTTCTTCAAACGATCCACCACCCACTACGGCAAAGCCCCCGAACCGGAGACGCCATATCAACGAGCGGCGCAGGTCTGGGACGAGCGCATCGGCTCGGCGCGCGTGCAGGCCCGCAACTGGCGTTTGATGGCGTTCGGCTGCCTGATCCTCTCCGGTGGCTTCGCAAGCGCCCTGGTCTGGCAATCCACGACCGGCACCGTCGTGCCCTGGGTCGTCGAGGTCGACAATCTCGGTGAGGCGCACGCGGTCGGCCCTGCCGAGGCCAGCTTCGAGCCGAGTGATCCGCAGATCGCATTCCATTTGGCGCACTTCATCGAGCAGGTGCGCGCGATCCCCGCCGACGCGATCATCGTGCGCCAGAACTGGCTGCGCGCTTACGAGTTCACCACCGATCGCGGCGCGCTGGCGCTCAACGACTATGCCCGCGCCAACGACCCGTTCACACGGGTCGGGCGTCAGCAGATCGCCGTGGAGGTCTCCAGCGTCATTCGTGCCTCGCCGAATTCCTTCCGCGTGGCATGGACCGAGCGGCATTACGAGAACGGCCAGCTTTCCGCGACGGAGAGATGGACCGCAATCCTGACCATCGTCATCCAGCCGCCGCGCGACGTCGAGAGGCTGCGCGCCAACCCGCTCGGGATCTACGTCAACGCCATCAACTGGTCGCGGGAGATGGGTCAATGAGCGTAGTTATCCGCAGACCCGCGCTTCCGGTTCTCCGTAAAGCCGCGTTGCCGCTTGTGCTGATTTCCGCATCCGCGCTCGCCGGATGCGCCACCTATCGCCCGCCGGAGATCAGCTATGACAACAGCGTGCCGCCGCTGCCGAGAGTCGAGCGACCCGCGGTCGATGAACGGCCGAGGCCGCTCCACACGCCGCCGGCCTGGACGGTCGCGCGAGGTGGACAGGCATCTTCCACACCAACGGGACAAGTCGAGAATGCCAATGTGGCCGCTCGAGTCGAGCCTCGCCGGGAGGGCTATTACAACGCCATCCAGATCTACCCCTGGAGCGAGGGCGCGCTCTATCAGGTCTATGCCGCGCCCGGCCAGATCACCAACATCGCGCTCGAACCGGGCGAAGCGCTGACCGGCGCCGGGCCGATCGCGGCTGGCGATACCGCTCGCTGGATCATCGGCGACACGGAGAGCGGTTCGGGAACGTCCCGGCGCGTCCATATCCTCGTCAAGCCGACAAGACCCGACATCGTGACCAATCTCGTCATCACCACAGACCGCAGGACCTACATGATCGAGTTGCGGTCGCGCGACGATCCCTACATGCCAGCGGTCGCATGGGCCTATCCACAGCCCCCGGCCACGCAGCGCGCCACGCCCACAACACCGAGGATCCCGGCCGCATCGGCCCGCCACTACCGCTACGGATTGCAGGGTGACAGCCCGCCCTGGCGGCCGGTCTCGGTCTTCGATGACGGGCGACGGGTCTACATCGTCTTCCCCGCCGGGATCGTGCAGGGCGAGATGCCGCCGCTCTTCGTCCTCGGGTCGGATGGCGAGCCGGAAATCGTCAATAGCCGCATCTACCGAAACATCCTGATCGTGGACCGCATCTTCGCGGCGGCCGAACTGCGGCTCGGCAGCGGCGATCGCCAGCAGACCGTCAGGATCGTGCGCACCGACGGGAGGCCCGGATCATGAGTGACATCGACAACACCAGCGAAGCGGAAGTGCCGCTCGACGCGCTGACCGACGATACGACCGACCCGATGCGCCTCCGGGGAACCCCGCCGCGCGTCACGCGGCTCTCGCGCCGCGTTCTCGCCGGCCTCGGTCTGGTCGGAGCGCTCGGGGTCGGCGGCGCCCTGATCTACGCGCTTCAGACGCCCGACAATGGCGCTGGCAGCGACGAACTTTATTCGACCGAGAACCGCAATACCGCCGATGGATTGAACGACCTGCCCAGCGACTACACCGGCCCGGTGCTCGGTCCGCCACTTCCGGGCGATCTCGGCCGTCCGATCCTCGATGCACAGGAGCGTGGACAGCCCGTCCCGCCACCAGCGATCAACGCACCAACCGTCGATCCGGAGGAACAACGACGGCTTGCCGAAGAGGAAGCGGCGCGCACCAGCCGGGTCTTCTTCCAGACCGCACCAGGCGCTGCGCGGGAAACATTGGCACCCAACATCGCAGGGCTTAGTCTCGGCAACCAGCCGGGCGCCGCACAGAACAACGATCTTGCCTTCCTCAACGCTCCGGTGGACCGACGCACCGTGGCGCTCGACCGCGTCATGCCACCGGCCTCACCCTTTGTGCTGCAGGCCGGGTCCGTCATTCCGGCAGCGCTGATTACCGGCATCCGGTCGGACCTTCCCGGCCAGATCACGGCGCAGGTCACCCAGCACACTTACGACAGTCCCACCGGCAGCATGGTGCTAGTCCCGCAGGGCACGCGCATCATCGGCGAGTACAGCAACGACGTCACCTTCGGCGACCGGCGTGTGCTGCTCGTCTGGAACCGGCTGATCTTCCCCAACGGCCGTTCGATCGTTCTCGAACGCCAGCCCGGCGCCGATACCCAAGGCTATGCCGGACTTGAAGACGGGGTCGATTATCACTGGTGGGACCTGGCCAAGGCCGCCGGCCTCTCGACCCTTCTTTCGGTCGGGGCCGAACTCACTCTGGATGACGACGACCGTCTGATTCAGGCCATCCGCAACGGCGCCCAGGATACGGTCAACGACGCCGGCCAGCAGATTGTCCAGCGCCAGTTGGAGGTCGCACCGACGCTGACGATCCGGCCGGGCTTCCCGGTGCGCGTCATCGTCACCCGCGATCTCGTCCTCGAACCCTATGGAGGCTGAGCCATGACCGCAAAGCTGAAGCTCTCATCCGTTCCAGATGACAAACCCGTCAAGCTGAGTGTGGAACTCCCGCCGGACGTGCATCGTGATCTGCTCGACTACGCCGCCGTGATCGCGCGTGAGACGGGACGAGCAGCGCCCGAACCGGCGAAACTGATCGCACCCATGCTGCAGCGCTTCATGGCGACGGATCGTGCGTTCACGAGGGCCCGGAAGACCTTGCGCCAACCTTCGCGATCTCGCGCGCCAGGCTCAGAAACCGCCTGAGCGCCGGGTTGTCGTTGTCACCACGCCATCTCAGGCTAAATGGCAGGCATTCCCACTCGCCTTCGACCTTCATGGGCACGAATGTGACGTCCGGATAATTTACCCCGCACCAATGCTCGCACATCGGACTTACGCCGAACCCGAGGCCTACAAGACTCATTATCCCTTCGCGATCCAAGCCATGGTGTTGAATGCGCGCCTGACGTCCAAGATCACTGACACGTCTGAGAATGTGGTCGGATACTTCAGGTCCCGGTTCGTCAATGCTGACCACGAAATTCGCGTCGAACAGGTCGCTCCATTGGAGACTGGCCTTCTTAGCCAACGTGTGAAATTTCGCCACCGCCAGGAAGACCGGTTCCTCAGTGAACAGCATGGAATCGCCGTCAGCCAAATTTGGTGTGCCTGACGCAAAGACCAGGTCGAGCGTTCGATGGTTAAGTTGCGTCATTAACTCGCCCCGGTCCGCCCTGGAGAAGGTCAACTCAATTTGCGGATAGCGACCAACGAAACTTGTAACCAATTCACGCATTGGCCCTTGCGACAAGGACGCTAGTACGCCGAGGCGAAGGTGCCCGTTGCGTCCTTCGCCGGCAACGCGTGCGGAGCAAATCGCTATCCGCAGATCGTTGACTAGAGCTCGCGCCCGCTCGCTGAAATCCCAGCCGGCACCGGTAAGCCGCACCCCGGCTTGACTGCGCTCGAAAAGCGATACGCCAAGTCCGTCTTCCAATCTCTGAATTCTTCGGGTGACGGCCGACTGACCAATGCCGAGCCCGTAGCTCGCCTTGCGAATACCACCCGCCTGGGACACGGCAAGGAAGACACGGAGATCCTGCACCGAAATGTGCTTGCACTGATCGGGCAAAGAGGGGAGCAAATCCCTGATCGGTGTGGGAAAGTCGTTCATTGCCATTGCGATACTTTAACGGGCTGACGAAATCCGATTGCGTCACTCCGTCCCGATCACCTTTCCAGCGCGTCCAAGATGTAGTCGTTCAAAACTTGGCCCGGCAACTTGCTTTCCTCGGACTGGTTGTAACGGCCAGCCGTGATGACGACGACGAGATCGAGAGCCGGGACGATGAAGAGCCGCTGACCCCGTTGCCGAAAACTGCCAGTTGTGCTGCGAAGCCCCGCTTGTAGGTCGGTCGCGCTTTACCGCGGGCAATGTAGGCGGTAAGGTTTGGAAACTCGTCCAGCATGTCCGACGAGTTGCGCAGCCTCAGCAGCACTGACACCCGACTCATCGAGCCATTCTGCATCCCCAAGCGAGGCGGAAAGCTGGCCAGCCGGGAGCAGATGCGGTTGTCGAGGATCGGCGGACAAAGGGATATCTCACCCCTCCAGCGGCGCCGGTGATCACGACGGTTCGTTCGGATCTTATCGGCTTGTCTCCTTGTCTTGTGCACTTGTGGAACAATTAAGCTACCTCGCGGCGTGTTTGACGACGAGAGATGATTCCACTACATCGTTGCTTGTTTACTTTGCATTGCTGGAAAGGTAACGTTCAGGCGACCAAACGGAACCATACGCGGGACGGAAACTGCGTTCCAAAAATGGGATAATGGGCGATGATCACCTCAATGATCTGCGCGTCTTCGAGCGGGTTGCTGCGCTCGGCGGGTTCTCGCGGGCGGCGGAAGCCCTGGGCATGCCGAAGTCCAGCGCCAGCCGTGCGGTCGCCCGTCTCGAGGAAGCGCTCGGTGTCCGTCTGTTTCAGAGAACGACACGCCAGATCAGCCTGACCTCAGCCGGAGAGATCCTGTTCGGGCGCTGGCGGAGGCGATCGCGCAGTACCGCGCGTTCGTCGAGGAGGCCAACGGCCAACAGCCGGGCGACCCGAAGATGCTCGCCGAGCGGATCGTAGCGCTTGCCGCGCAGGACGAGGCGCCAGCGCGACTCATTTTCGGGGATGACGCTCGGCAGTGGACCGCTGCCAGAATTGACACATTGCGCCAGGAGATCGCCCAATCCTCCGATCGAAGCTGGCGGACAGCCGATTGCGTCCACCAAAGCATTTCGATCTGAAACTGAATCGCGGGGGATTCCCTTGAAGGGTCAGATGTGATTCATCGTGTAGTCCCGTTCGAGCAGGATCGCCCGCAATTGGTTCAAGAGTGCCTTGCGGGCTGCGACGAGTCGCGAGCGGACGCGGTGCAGCGACTGAAAATCGAGCCGGTCCTGGCTCTTCAACTCGACGAACCGCATGGTCGGCCGTGTTGCTCCTTCCGCAATCCCCTCGGCATCGTGGTGTCGTTCTTCTGGGCCCGGACATAGGGCCTGACATATCCCGGCGACATCAGCCGAACCGTGTGCCCCTTCGCGGCGAAGAGACGACCGGTATGGTGCGACCCGCAGCACGCTTCCATCGCGACCGTACAGGGCGCCAGCGTGTCCGCAAGGTCAACCAGGGACGCCCGTCTGACGCGCCGGCGCAGGGTGACCTGTCCCTCCGCATCCAGGCCGACAATGCTGTTCAGGTTCTTGCCCCGGTCGATCCCAAGGGCCACGATGAACCCCATCGAACAGACATTCTCAAAGCTAAAAGCACACGTTCGACGGATCGGAGCCAGGACCTTTACAGAGGTCTTCGAGGCTATCGGAGCGATCTGCGATCTCTACGACCCAGCAGAGTGCTGGAACTACTTCAACGCTGCCGGATTTGACGCAGGTTGAAATCGAAATGCCTTACCCCGTCACAGCGATGGCTTTCGACGTGTGCCAACTGCGAAATGCGATCGCTGCTGCCGATCAAGGGAGCTTCCATAGGGCTGCGTGAGCGCTCGACATTGAGCAATCGATCCTCAGTCGGAACATCCTCAAATCCTGTTGAAATGCTCCAGGCCACTGCCGAAGTTGCACCAAGGGTTCTTTTTCGCTTCGGATTCACCGTCCGTTCAGGGGATCCTCCAGCCATGCTGCACCGCTCCTGTTGGCCTCGCGCATGTAGTCGACGAACGCGCGGACAGACGGGGACACTTCCCGCCCGCTAGGGAAGAGCAGGCTCACCGGCAATGGCGGCAAGGACCAATCGGGCAGGAGGCGTTCCAGATATCCGCTCAAAATCGCTTCGCCGCAGAGATAGGCCGAGAGCGCCCCGATACCCGCGCCTCCGAGTACGAGCTTTGAGATCGTCAGAGCATCGTTGACGACGACAAGCGCGTCCGGTTCCAACTTCTCCGTTCTGCCGTCGCGCGTGAGTTGCCACGGCCGTGGGCGGCCGCCGGGACCCGGCATGACGATGGCCTGGTGCTCGGCGAGATCATTTGGTGCGTTCGGGCGCCCATGCCCGTCGATATAGGCAGGCGCCGCGCAGAGATATTGTGGCAGCGTGCCCAGCCGTGTCGCGACCATGCTGGAATCCGACAGCGCGCCGATGCGGATCGCAACATCGATTCGCTCGGAGACGAGTTCGGCGTTGCGGCTGGTCAGGTCGATGGACACCCGGACGTCGGGATAGCGCGTCAGGAATCCGGGAAGCTGATCTGCGAGAACGTTTATGCCGAAGCCGATACCTGCGCTGATCGCCAGCGCGCCGCGGGGTGCTTCCGCCAGATCGGCGGTCAGTGCGAGCGCGTCCTCCAGCCCCGCGAGCATTGTCCGGCTGCGCTCGAACAGGATGTCTCCGGCCGAGGTCAGACTGATCTGGCGTGTCGTCCGTTGAAACAGCCGAACGCCGAGCGCTTCCTCGAGCCGGGCCACCGCACGGCTGGCGCTGGATTTCGGCATGCCCAAGGCTTCCGCCGCGCGCGAGAATCCGCCGAGCGCAGCAACCCGCTCGAAGATGCGCAGGTCATTGAGGTCGATCATCGCTCATTGTTCCGCTGAGGGAACACAGTTTCTGTTTCGTGCATGGTTCCGTTTGGTCGCTTGGACATTACCTTTTCAGCAGAACAACGCAACCCCAGTAACGATGTGGTGGAATCACCCCTCGTCGCCGGCGTTCGGAGCGGCGCAACTTTATTGTTCCATTGTTGCACCAGAAGAGGAGAGAAGCCTATGAGAACCGAACGAACAATCGTGATCACCGGCGCCGCCGGAGGGATGGGATATCCCTTTGTCCGCCGCTTCCTCGACAATGACGATACCGTAGTCGCGACCGACACGAGCGCCGATGCGCTGGACAGGCTGTCCGCCGAGATGGCGAGCGACCGGCTTTTCGTGAAGCCGGCCGACATAGCCAAGGCGGAGGACTGCGACACGGTGGCCGATCTTGCGCGTGAGACCACCGGGCGCGTCGACGTACTCGTCAATGCTGCCGGCTTCTTCCCGGTCCAAGGCTTTCTCGAGATGAGCGTCGAGGACTGGCGCAAAATCGTCGACATCAACCTCACCGGAACCGCCCTGATGTGCCGCGCCGTGCTGCCGCTGATGACCGGGCGCGGCTGGGGCCGGATCGTCACCATCGGCTCGGCCTCGGTCAACGAAGGTGTTCCCGGCCAGACCCATTATGTCTCTGCCAAGGCCGGTCTCATCGGCCTGACCCGCAGCCTCGCGCGCGAATTCGGCGGCGAGGGCATCACCGTCAATCTGATCGCGCCGGGCGTCACCATAACGCCGGCCGCCGCGAAGGCGCTGCCTAGGGAAATCCAGGAGGCGCAGATCGAAAGACGCGCCATCAAGCGCGAAGAGAAAGCCGAGGATCTCGTCGGCGCCACCTTCTTCTTCGCCTCCCCCGACGCCGACTTCGTCACCGGCCAGACGCTGGTGGTCGATGGCGGCCTTCACATGGACTGACAGGAGACTCCGATATGACCGATCTTTTCACACCGATGGACCTGCATGGTCTGCAACTTCCCAACCGCATCTGGATGTCCGCGATGACGCGTACCCGGGCGGAGTTGGACGGCACGTCGAACCAGCTCATGGCCGACTATTACGCGCAGCGCG
Source organism: Euryhalocaulis caribicus (assembly GCF_000412185.1). Classification (GTDB taxonomy): domain Bacteria; phylum Pseudomonadota; class Alphaproteobacteria; order Caulobacterales; family Maricaulaceae; genus Euryhalocaulis; species Euryhalocaulis caribicus. The sequence goes on along the minus strand of NZ_ASJA01000011.1, from coordinate 32,859 downwards.
CCGATGCCGGCCTGATCGTCACCGAATGCACGGCCGTTTCCCGGCAGGGGCGCGGCGTTGTCGGCGGGCCCGAAATCTGGACCGATGCGCATATCGCCGGCTGGCGCGGCGTGACCGACGCCGTCCATGCCGCCGACGGACGGATCTACTGCCAGCTCTGGCATGCCGGCCGGGTCTCGCATCCCGACATGCGGGGCGGCGAATTGCCCGTTGCGCCGTCGCCGCTGCCGGCCGAAGGCAAGTTCAAGTTTCCCGACCGCGAGGTCGATTTCCCGGTCCCGCGCGAACTTGCCGCCGACGAGATCCCGCCGATCATCGCGGACTTTGCGCAAGGGACCCGCAATGCCCGCGAGGCCGGGTTCGACGGAGTCGAGCTCCACGCGGCCAATGGTTATCTGCACGACCAGTTCCTGCAGGACATCACCAACAAGCGCACAGATGACTGGGGCGGTTCGGTCGAGAACCGCGCGCGGCTGATCCTGGAGACCGTCGACGCGATGGCGGCGGCCTGGTCGATGGAGCGGGTCGGCGTGCGGCTCGGGCCCTCGATCTCGCTCTACGGCATGGGCGACAGCGATCCGCTCACCACTTTCGGCCATGTGGTGCGCGAACTCGACAAGCGGCAGGTCGGCTGCCTGACGATGCTGGAGCCGAATGCGAAGGACCTGGAAAAGGGCGTCGCCATCGAAAACGTCGCCGAGACCTTCCGTCCGATGACGACGGTGCCCTTCATCGTCAACACCGGCTTCGACAAGGCGAAAGGCATGCGGACGATCGAGGCCGGTCATGCCGACGCGGTCGCTTATGGTGTGCCCTTTCTCGCCAATCCGGACCTCGTCGGACGGCTCAAGCAGGACGCCGAACTCAACAAGCCCGATCCGGCCACTTTCTACGGCCGCGGGCCGGACGGCTACACCGACTATCCGGCGCTGAATAGATGAAGGCCGGCACGTCGGGACGCGTCGAAAGGAACGAAGACGCCGGACCTATTCGGCGCCTTCGTGCTCAGGTTTCAAGGGCCGGACATCTCCCGAGCGGACATGCCCGGCCCCGATTTTTAAGTCACTCGGTCCCGGGGCCGCCGTAGCTTTCCATTTCCTCCAGAAGCTCCTTCAGCCCCGGAACGTCTTCGATCCGGTCGGCGTGAATTCGGGCGATGGCGGCCTGCGCTTCCTGCTTGTCCTCGGCATCGGTGATGTCGAAGGACACCATGTTCTGAACCAACGGCAGGCCGTTCCGGTCGATCTGGAGATGCAGGGGGTCGTACATATAGGTTCGAAAGGCCTCGTAGCCGACAAGCACATAGGTGGCGCCGATGTCGTAGTCCTCGGACAAGTCGGGGCCGACAACGAAGCTCTGGACGACGTCCAGCCCTTCCCCGAGTTCGACCATCAGGTCGAGCACGGCCTGAACCGCCTCCGGGTCGGCGTCGTCGCGCAGGTCCATGCGGACCGAATGATAGATGGTCGGTCCCGTCTCCTGAGCCATGACGGCCATTGGCCCGGTCAGGACCGAGACCAGCAGGGCGGATGGAAGCGCCCGGCGGGCAATTGTCATAAGAATAGGATTCATGATGTTCTCCTTGATGGTGTGCCCGAAGGGCGGTGAAAGATGGGAAGAAACCGGTGACCGATCTGCGCGACGTCGACCTAAACCTGCTGGTGGTGCTCGACCGGCTTCTGGAAGAACGAAAGGTCGTCACCGCCGCCGAACGGCTGGGCATCAGCCAGCCATCGGCTTCGGCGGCGCTCGAACGGTGCCGGGTGCTCTTTGGCGACCAGCTCCTCGTCCGCGCCGGCCGGGGCATGACGCCCACGGCGCGCGGTTTGGCCCTGCAGGCGCCGATCCGGCGGTTGCTGCACGAATTCAAGGGTCTGATCGAGGACACGCCGCCCCAGGCGCGGGACAGCAAGAGGACCGTCCGCCTCGTTTCCAGCGATGTTCCCGCCCTCATGCTTCTGACTCTGATCTGGAACCGCCTGCGGGACACCGCTCCGGGGATCGACCTCTGCCTGATGACCTGGCTCGAAAGCGAGGACGTGGTCGATGCGCTGGCCCGCGACCGTGCGGACCTGGCGATCACGGTTCTGCCGCAGGCCGGGCATGGGTTCCGCCGGGTGGAGCTGTTCACCGAGACCTATTCGGTGGTCATGCGGCGCGATCACCCGGCGGCCGACGGCTTCGACCTCGACCGCTGGCTGGCACATCCGCATATTCTGGTGTCTGCCACCGGCGCGCGGCGCAGCCCCCTCGACGACAAGCTGGCGCTGCTCGGCCGGACGCGCCGGGTGGGCATGACCGTACCGAGCTTCCTGATGGTGCCGCAGATCCTGGCGTCCACCGATCTGATCGCGATGTTGCCGCGAAGATGCATGTTCGAGGAGGCGGACCTCGTCTATCTTCCACCACCGATCGCGGTCGAGGGCTTCCCCCTCCATCTCGCCTGGGCCACCCGGGCCGAGGCCGATCCGGCGGTCATGCACGTCGCCGAGCGCATCCGCGAATTCGCCGTCGACCTCGCCGAATGACGGCTCAGGCCGCATGGCGGAACGCCCCGCCATGGTCAGTCAGGAAGGCGCGCAGATCCCGGGCGGCATGTCCGGTCACCGCCGCGACCGTGCCGGTCACCTCCGCCGCCTCGCCCCGAACATAGTGCGCATAGTCCTCGGCCAGCCCGTCGGCCTGCCAGAGGTCCATCCCCATGGCCTTTGCGGCCTCCGCCAGTGCCTCTGGCGGCATGTCGGTATATTTGACCTGGGTTCCGACCACGCGGGACAACTCCGAGGCGATCTCGTCATGCGTCGGGGCCGCGGGACCGGTCAACGTGTAGGTCTGTCCATGATGTTTCGCCGGCTCGGTCAGCGCGGCGACGGCGACATCGGCGATGTCGCGCACGTCGATCAGACTGACGCGGGCGGACCCGGCGGCGCCCGGAAGCGTTCCCTCGGCGATCATGCCCGCGAAACCCAGCAGCCCTTGCATGTAGAGATTGGGCCGTAGCAACGTCCAGGAAGGCAACCGCTCCCGGATGCGCGCCTCGACCGCCGCGTGATAGCGCAGGAACCGGACCGGCGAGCCCTCGTCCGCGGCGAATTGCGACAGCTTGACCAGATGCGGCAGGCCGGCTTTTTCCGCAGCGTCCACGAACCGCTGCTGCCGCGCCTCCGCCTCGGCGGAGGACGGGGTCACCAAGAATGCGGCCGTGACGCCCTTTAGCGCTCCGGCCAGACTAGCGGGATCGTCGAAGTCGGCTTCGACGAGTTCCGAACCCGGATAGGTCGGGAGGGCGACGCCGTCGCTGTCCCGAACCATATGGCGGGCGGGTATGCCAGCGGCGGCAAAACGCTCCGCGATGAGGCTACCATTGGTACCGGTCGCACCGGTGATGAGGATCATGGCGCTCTCCTTTCTGCGTCGAGATTGACGCGAGAGTAGGAGCGCTGATCGGCGGGAGCGATGGGGCGGGGGCTATTTCAAACTATAGCTTTGATCTATATTATCTTGGCAATTGATAGGTGGATCGGATTCCTAAGAAAGCTAAGCGAGAGACGTTTTGCCTTTTTGTCGCCGCGTACGGAGCAAAAATCCCGCCGTGTGAACATTTGCCGGAACCCGCCCATCTCCTCAGCCATCGGCATTTGTACAAAGCACGCATCTCACCTCGGGGAAGCTCTTAAGAAATTGATTTTTATATGAAAATGGCGCACCCATCAGGATTCGAACCTGAGACCTCTACCTTCGGAGGGTAGCGCTCTATCCAGCTGAGCTATGGGTGCTTACCGTGTCGCAACTGCTTACGCAGTGCTTACGTGAGATTTTCGCGAGTTTAGAGATCAGAACGAGGGCCTCGCAACGCCTTGTTTCTACGGACTCTTTTTGCCTCCTATAAGTTACCCAAGCCCTTGACAACCGGCTTCGGAGGGCAGCGCTCTATCCAGCTGAGCTATAGGCGCCTAATGAAGCGTCGCGGAACCTAGTCGGCTCCGCCGCTCGCCGCAATGCCGCTTTGCGCCTGACGGGCGCCAGCAGGGACCGATTTGGATGACCGCCAGACTTGAACCCCCGGAGGGGCCGGTTCCCGCGAACTGGCACGAGACCTTCTTCGACGGCCTGATGAACGCCTTCTGGATGGGCGCGGTGCCGGAGGAGCAGACCGACGCCGAGGCCGAATTCCTGATGAAACAGCTCCGGCTGGCACCGCGCGCGCGGGTGCTGGACCTTGGCTGCGGCGCCGGACGGATGTGTCTGGCGCTGGCGGCGCGGGGATGCGCGGCGACCGGGCTGGACATTTCCGATAATTTCCTTGGCAGGGCGCGCGCGGCCGCCCCTGAAGGCGCGGACCTGACCTGGCTGAAACAGTCTCTGGCCGATCCGGACCTGCCCGCCGCCGCGTTCGACGGCGCCTTCATGCTGGGCAATTCCTTTCCCTATATGCCGCCCGAGGACACCGCGCGAATGCTCATCGCCATCGGGCGCGCCCTGACGCCGGGAGGCCGGCTGTGCCTGAACACCGCCGCGGCGGCGGAATGCTTCTGGCCGCATTTCGAGGCGGAGGGCGATTATACCGCAGGCGGCGTGCGCCTGCGCATCGCGCACCGTTTCGACCCGGTCGAAGGCGCGGTTCTGACCCGGTTCGAAGCCAGCGACGGCGAAACGGCCGAGACCCGCGACGGCGTGCAATACATCCATACGATCCGCGAAATCGCCGGCCTGCTGGCCCAGGCCGGCCTCACGGTCACCGGCCTTTTTGCGAAAGCCGACGGCGCGGTCTGGGAGCCGGGCGACCCGCACGTCTATATCATTGCGGAGAAATCCGCCTGACCTCAGCCGCCGCCCTGCTGCCTGTACATTTCCGATAGCGGTTTGAACGGGCGCAGGGAGAACAGCGCCTCCACCGGCAGTTCGAAAAACTCGGCCAGCTTCAGCGCCAGCTCCAGCGAGGGGTTGTAATCGCCCCGCTCCAGATAGCCGATGGTCTGGAAGTTCACCCCCACCGCGTCGGCCAGTTCCTTGCGGGACAGGCCGCGTTCGGCGCGCATCATGGAGATGCGGTTATAGGTGGCGCTCATCCCTGCCGCCCCGCGCCGGCGGCCGCCTCGCCCATGTCGCGCTCCAGCGGTTTCATCGTGACGCCCAGGAACAGGGTCGGCAGGAAGGCGCCGATATAGAGCGCGCTCAGAAATTGCAGGAACATGGCGTAGCCGGCCTGGGCGATCTCCACCGGGTCTGTCGTCTCTTCAAACAGGAAGACGTCCCAGTTCATGCCGACCACAGCGCTGCACGCGAACAGCACCACGATATAGCCCGCCGTATAGGCCAGGCGCGCCTTGTCGCGCTGAAACTCGTCGCCGCAGCGCGATTTGACGCCCATATTCAGGGCGCGCTGGATGAAGTCGCCACGGAAATGGAAGATCAGGCCGTAAGCGATCAGGAACGCCCAGGATCCGGCGATGATCAGCATGCCCGCCGTCCGGTCCTCCGCATAGAAAGCGGTGAACGCGCCGAAGATATGAAACGCGATCCCGAATAAGGGGAATAGCCGCGCGAGCCAGAGGCCGGTGGATGTCATTGGTTTCGCTCCTCAAAATCGCCATCTATGCGTGACAAATAAAATGGCACTTGCATCGTTATGTTGTATATGTATAACATAATGTCAGTGGGATCAAGCGCTCGATATCGAGCATGGGAGTAAATTTTATGCGTAAGGCAGTTTTGGGCGCGATCGGCGCGGCCGCGACAATCATCATGGGCGGCGCGGCGCATGCCGAACCCGCCATCTGGAAAGCCAGCGACGCAGACAGCGAAATCTGGCTGTTCGGGTCGGTGCATCTTCTGAACGAGGATTCGGTCTGGCGGACCGATATTCTGGAGACGGCGCTGAGCGAGGCCGATCTGTTCTATTACGAAGTGCCGCTGGACGCCGAAGCGCAGGCGGAAATCCAGGCGCTGGTGCAACAGCGCGGCCTGAACGGCGAAGGCGAGACCCTGAACGGCTATCTGACCGATGAGCAGGCCGCCCTTCTGGAGGAGATCGCCCCCAGCGTCGGCCTCACCGCCGCGCAGATGCAGCCGATGAAGCCCTGGCTGGCCAATCTGACGCTGGGCGTCATGGCCATCCAGAAGGCCGGCTACAATCCGCAATCGGGCGTGGAGATGAAGCTGATCGCCGAGACGCCGGACGCGCGCGAGCGTTTCCTGGAGACCCCGGAGGAGCAGATCATGATCCTGTCCGGCGGGAGCGACGAAGTACAGGCGGGCGCCCTTCAGGCCACGCTTGAGCAGCTGCGCGACGATCCCGACCTGTTCGACCGCATGGTCGCGGCCTGGGAAAACGGCGACGCCGAGGCGCTGGACACGCTGATGGTGGATTCGATGAAAGACGTCGACCCGGCCATCTATGAAGCCCTGATCGTGCGCCGCAACGCGGCCTGGGTGGAAGACATCAAGGCGCTGATGGAGGGCGATGAAGACGCCCTTGTCACGGTCGGCGCCGGCCACCTGGTGGGCGAGGGCGGCGTCCCGGCGCTGCTGCAGGCCGAGGGCTATACCGTCGAACGGGTGCAATAGCCCGCTTTCCCTTCCCGACCCCTGACACAGGGCGGAGCCGCAAAACGCGCTCCGCCCTTTCTTTTTTGACAGTTCAGACCCGCCCGCGCCTTCATTCCGCCGCCGGGCGCGATACATTAGGCGGTTCATGGATAGCGCCGCCTATATTCTCCTGCTCGGCTCCGGCCTTGTGGTCCTCGCCATCGCCGCCGCCGCGGCGACCGGGCGGATCGGCGCGCCCATCCTGCTGGTCTTTCTGGCGCTCGGCATGCTGGCCGGGGAGGAAGGACCGGGCGGAATCGCCTTCGAAAATTACGAGCTGGCCTATCTGTTCGGCGGGCTGGCGCTGGCCATCATCCTGTTTGACGGCGGCGCCCGCACCAGCCGCCGCATTTTCCGGTTGGCCGCCAAGCCGGCCGGGGCGCTGGCGACGGTCGGCGTCGCCCTGACCGCCGGACTGACCGGCGCGTTCGCCGCATGGCTGTTCGGCTTCGGCTGGGTGGAAGCGGGCCTGCTGGGCGCCATTGTCGCCTCCACAGATGCGGCGGCGGTCTTCTCTCTGCTGGGCGGGCGGGGCTTGCGCGTCGCCCCGCGCGTGGCGGCGACGCTGGAGGCCGAATCCGGCCTCAACGACCCCATCGCGGTGTTTCTGGTTCTGGCCTTCGTTTCCGTCCTCACGGGCACGGCGCCGGACACCTGGTATGGCTGGGTGCTGTCGGTCAGCTGGCAGGCGGCGGGCGGCGCGGTGATCGGCATGGCGTCCGGCTGGCTGATTCTGGCCGCGCAGAAGCGCCTGAACATGGCCCGGGGCCTGTACCCCATCTTCGCGCTGGCCGGCGGCATCGCCGCGTTCGGCTTTGCCCAGTCGCTCTCCGCTTCCGGCTTTCTGGCGGTCTATCTGGCGGGCGTGGTCTACGGCAATGGCGACCGGCGGGAGGCGGACGCCGTCGCCTCCGCGCTGGACGGGTTCGCTTGGCTGGCCCAGATCGGCATGTTCCTGATGCTGGGCATGCTGGTCTTCCCCAGCCACCTGATCGCCGTGGCGCCCGGCGCGCTGGCCATCGCCGCCTTCCTGATTCTGGTCGCCCGCCCGCTTGCGGTTTTCCTGTCGCTGATCCCGTTCCGCTTCCTGCCGAGGGAGCGCGCCTTCGTTTCCTGGACCGGGCTGCGCGGCGCGGTGCCGATCTTCCTCGGCGTCATTCCGGTTCTGGCCGGGGTGGAAAACGCCAACCTGTATTTCTCCATCGCCTTTGCCGTGGTTCTCGTCTCCCTGCTGGTGCAGGGCTGGACCATCCCGCTGGCCGCCCGCCTGACCGGGGTGATCGAGGACCGCCCCGGATCGGAAGAGCGCCGCCAGCGCGCGGTCTGGCGCTCTCCCCGCACATGGGCGGGGCTGGCCGCGGCCAGCGCGGCCATGGTTTCAACGGTCTGGATCGCCCGCGTCGCCGAACCGACCGGACCGGTGACCATCGCTCCCGCGAGCGTGGACGAATTACGCGCCGCGCTTTCCGCCGACGGCCCCGGCGGGGCGGAGCTGGTGGCTGATTTCCCGCCGGACTTCGACCAGATAGAGGACGTCGACACCCGCAAGCGCCTGTTTCTGCAAACGCTGGAGCCGCTGATCCGCGCCGGGAATGCGCAGGTTCTGGACGACCGCGCCGCCATCGAGAACTGGATGAGCGCGGAGCTGGAGGGCCGCCGTCTGACCCTCTCCGAACAGGCCCATCGCGACCTGCTGGCCCGGCGTTACAACACCCCCTATTCCGACCTAGAGGAAATGCTGCGCCGCGCCGATGTCATCCCGCCCTCGCTGGCCATGGCGCAGGCCGTGCTGGCCACGGGCTGGGGCACGTCCGACGCGGTGCTTCAGCGTAACGCCCTGTTCGGCCGCCGCCCGGACACGCCCGAAACGGGCGAGGAACGCCCCATGCAGTTCGAGACGCTGTACGATTCCGTCTGGGATTACATGCGGGCGCTCAATTCCCGGCCCGAATATTCGGCGCTGCGCGAAGCGCGGGAGTCCGTGCGCTCATCCAATGTCTATCCGCGCGGCGACGCCATGGCCCGCTATATCGGCCCCTACGCCCAAAGCGGCGAAGCCTATGTGGCGCAGGTTCAGGCGGTCATCGAATCCAACGAGCTGACGCGTTTCGATCAGCCGGCGGAATCTTCGGAAGAGTCTCCGCCGTCGCTGGATTCGCCCCGGCTATAGGTCAGGGCCATGAAGACGTCTTCCAGGTCGGCTTCCTCGGTGCGCAGATCCTCGATTGTCAGGCCGCCCGACTTGGCCTTCTCGATCAGCTCGGTCACGGACTGCTTGCCGAAGCGGTAGGTGATGGCCAGGCTCCCGTCCTCGCGGATTTCCGCGTCGTGCCCGGCCAGCGAGTCCGGCACGGCGTTCAGCGGCTCCACCGGCTGGATGACCAGCGTCTTGCGGTCGACGCGCTTGAGGATCTGGTTCTTCGGCTCGTGGGCCACGACCTCGCCCTCATGGATGATGGCGATATCGTCGCAAAGCTCCTCGGCCTCTTCGAGGTAATGGGTGGTCAGGACGATGGTCGCGCCCTGCTCATGCAGGCGGCGGACATTCTCCCACAGCTGGCGGCGCAGCTCGATATCCACGCCCGCCGTCGGCTCGTCCAGCACCAGCACGGGCGGCGAATGGACCAGCGCCTTGGCGACCAGCAGCCGCCGCTTCATGCCGCCCGAAAGCTGCCGCACATAGGCGTCGCGCTTGTCGGCCAGCCCCACCATGTCGAGAATTTCCATCGACCGCCGCTCGGATTTCGGCACGCCGTAATAGCCGGCCTGGAACTCCAGACTCTCAAACGGCGAGAAGAACGGGTCCATGTTGATTTCCTGCGGCACCACGCCGATCGCGGCGCGCGCATCGCGCGGCGCAACGTCAATGTCGCGGCCCCAGATGATCGCCTGCCCGGCCGTCTTCTTCACCAGCCCGGCGAAAATATTGATGAAGGTGGATTTTCCCGCCCCGTTCGGCCCCAGCAGGCCAAAGATCGACCCGCGCCTGATCTGCAGATCCACGCCCTTCAGCGCCCGTTTGGGCGGGGCTTTCTTGTTGCCGCGATAGGTTTTCTCGAGGCCATAGGCCTCAAGCGCGAATTCCGGCTGCGGTTCGTTCATGAAATGGAGGACCTTGAAATTGACCGATTGAAACGCCCCGCATAACTATGGGCCGCGGCCAGCGCTTTCAATGCGCGCGCACCGAAATGCAATCGCCGGATGACGCCATGCCCGAGACAGAGAACAGCTTCGAGAACGTCATGAACCCGCCGGAAGTGGTGGCGGTCGAGACCGAGCGCGTCTCCTGCGACGGCGGCGGCGGCGCGCTGGGCCACCCCCGCGTCTGGTACGAAATGGGCGACGAAGACTTCGTCGAATGCGGCTATTGCGACCGCCGCTTTGTGCGGAAGGGCAGCCCCGCCGACCCGGGAGCGTGATCCCGTTCCTGGCAGAAGCGTTTCGCATTCTCGCATGCGCTTTCACTGCCAGCCTTATTGGCGCGCTGGGACTGATAATCCAGTGGAATCTGGGCGCGCCCTTTGGACTCTACGATGCCTACATGACTGTCGTATCGTCGATCATTGGCGCATTCATTCTCATGATCTTCGCGGCGCCTATCGCATGCCTGAGCGCCATACTTGTTCGTAAACTCCACGCGGCCGGCGTTCGATCTCTCTGGCGTTACGTGCTGGCGGGCGCCGCCATTGGAGTTCTGGGTTTCGTCCTTAGTGCGGAACTGCCTGTCCTGATTGTCTCCGGCTTGCATCTAGGTCTCACGGTCACGGACTTCAGACCCGCCATATTGGCGGGGTGCCTCTTCATCAGCGCTTTTGCAGGCGCCGCTGGCGTTGTTCTCTACATGCTTCTTTGGCGTGGCTTTAAGGCTTTCAAAGCCACCTAAATCACCACGCGATCTTTCCCCGCTGGGCTGGTGGCTCTAAACCTTCGCCCATGGCTTCAGACTCAAAGATTTCCGCGGACTCCCACCTCTATCTGGTGGACGGGTCCGGCTATATTTTCCGCGCGTTTCACGCCCTCCCGCCCCTGACACGCAAGTCGGACGGCGCGCCCATCGGGGCGGTGCACGGCTTTACGGGCATGATGATGAAGCTGCTGCGGGAGATGAAGGCGGGCGACGCGCCGACCCATTTCGCGGTGATCTTCGACGCCTCCGAAAAGACCTTCCGGAAGGATCTTTACGCCGACTACAAGGCCAACCGCCCGCCCCCGCCGGAAGACCTGGTCCCGCAATTCCCGCTGATCCGGGACGCGGTGAAGGCGTTCGGCCAGCCCTGTATCGAGCTGGGCGGCTATGAGGCCGACGACATCATCGCCACCTATGCCCGCCAGGCCGAGGCCGCGGGCGCGAAGGTGACCATCGTCAGTTCCGACAAGGATCTGATGCAGCTCGTCTCCGACAATATCGGACTCTACGACACCATGAAGGACGCCCGCATCGGCGCCGATGAGGTGGTCAAGAAATTCGGCGTCGGCCCTGACAAGGTCGTGGAAGTTCAATCTCTTATCGGCGACACCTCGGACAATATTCCGGGCGTGCCGGGCATCGGGGTGAAAACGGCCGCGCAGCTGATCGGCGATTATGGCGATCTGGAAACGCTTCTGGCCCGCGTCGAGGAAATCAAGCAGCCCAAGCGCCGCGAGAGCCTGATCGAGCACGCCGAGGCGGCCCGTATCTCCCACGTTCTGGCGACCCTGAAGACCGATCTTGAGCTGGAACTGACCCTGGAGGACCTGTCGGTGAAAGCGCCGGAGCCGGACGCCCTGCTGAACTTCATGGATTTGATGGAGTTCCGCACGCTGCGCCGCCGCGCGGAGGCCGATTTCGCCGCCGACGGCGCCGATATCGAGGTGGTCGACGACCCCGCCGCGGCCGATTTCGAGCCGGACAAGTATGAGTGCGTCACCACGATGGACGCGCTGGAGGGCTGGATAGACCGTTGCCGCGCCGCCGGCGTGATGGGCGTGGACACCGAAACCGACGCGCTGGATTCCGCCGGCGCGGGCCTGTGCGGCGTCTCGCTGGCCGTCGGCCCGAACCAGGCCTGCTATATTCCGCTTGCGCATCTGGGCGGGGATCTGGCCGAGGGCGGGGGCAAGGCGCCCGACCAGCTGAAGCTGGAGGACGCGCTGGCCGCGCTGAAACCCCTTCTGGAGGACCCGGACGTCCTGAAAGTCGGCCAGAATCTGATCTATGACATCGCCGTGCTGCGTCGCTATGGCGTGGAAATCACGCCTTATGACGACACCATGCTGATCTCCTACGCGCAGGAGGGCGGCCTGTTCGCGCACGGCATGGACGCTTTGAGCCAGCGCCATCTCGGCCACACGCCGATTCCGTTCAAGGAAGTCTGCGGCACGGGCAAGAACCAGAAGAGTTTCGACCAGATACAGCTTGAACCGGCGACCAAGTACGCCGCCGAAGACGCCGATGTGACCCTGCGCCTGTGGCATGTCCTGAAACCGCAACTGGCCGCCAACGGGGTCACGGCGGTCTATGAGCGGCTGGAACGCCCGCTTCCGCCGATTATCGCGCAGATGGAGCTGCACGGCATCAAGGTGGACCGCAACGCGCTGTCCCGCCTGTCGGGCGATTTCGCCCAGCGCATGGCCGAGCACGAGGCGAAAGCGCACGAAATTGCGGGCCGTTCGTTCAATCTCGGCTCCCCCAAACAGATCGGGGAGATCATGTTTGGCGAGCTGGGCCTGCCAGGCGGAAAGAAAACCAAGACCGGCGCGTGGTCCACGGACGCGCAGGTTCTGGAGGATCTGGCCGCGGCGGGCCACGAATTGCCCACCTCGCTGCTGGAATGGCGGCAATATTCCAAGCTGAAATCCACCTATTCGGATGCGCTGGGCGCCGCGATCAACCCGAAAACGGGCCGGGTTCACACCTCTTTCCACCTCGCCTCCACCGCGACGGGGCGCATTTCCTCGTCCGATCCGAACCTTCAGAACATCCCGGTGCGCACGGAAGCCGGCCGGAAAATCCGCGAAGCCTTCGTGCCGGAGGACGGAAACGTGCTGGTTTCCGCCGACTATTCGCAGATCGAGCTGCGGATTCTGGCCCAGATGGCCGGCATCGACGCCCTGAAAACCGCCTTCCGGGAGGGTCAGGACATCCATGCCATGACAGCGTCGGAGATGTTCGGCACGCCCGTCGAGGGCATGGATCCGGTGATCCGGCGGCAAGCCAAGGCGATCAATTTCGGCATCATCTACGGCATTTCCGCCTTCGGTCTGGCCCGGAATCTGGGCATCGGCCGCGGCGAGGCGCAGGATTATATCGACGCCTATTTCGAGAAATTCCCCGGAATCCAGCGCTACATGGACGAGACCAAGGATCTGGCGCGGCGTCAGGGCTTCGTTTCCACCCTGTTCGGGCGGAAGGTTCACATCCAGAACATCAAGGATTCCAACTTCAACAAGCGCGGCGGGGCCGAGCGTCAGGCCATCAACGCCCCCATTCAGGGCACCGCCGCCGACGTCATCCGCCGCGCCATGATCCGCCTGCCCGACGCCATCTCGGCGAAGAAGCTGGACGCGAAAATGCTCCTCCAGGTGCATGACGAACTGGTCTTCGAGGTCCCGGAATCCCAGGCCGACGACCTGATCGCGCTGACCAAAGATGTCATGGTCAACGCCCCCGAGCCGGTCCTCAAACTCGACGCGCCGCTGGTCGTGGACGCCGGAAAGGGCATGACCTGGGACGAGGCGCATTGATCTCCGTCCGCCCCGAGACGCCCGCCGATCACGCCGCCATCCGCGCCATCAACGAAGCCGCGTTCGAGCAGCCCGACGAGGCCGATCTGGTCGACAGGCTGCGTGAAAACGGCGACGTCGTCGCCTCCCTGATCGCGGAGGAAGAGGAAGAGGCGATCGGTCATATCCTGTTCTCCCGCCTGACGATGAGCGGATCGGGCGAGACCCCGTCGCTCGCCGCCCTCGCCCCGATGGCGGTGGTTCCGGACTGGCAGGGCAAGAAGGCGGGCACGCTATTGGTTGCCGCCGGCCTTGGCGAATGCCGGGCGCGCGGCGTGGAGGCCGTCATCGTCCTCGGTCACGCCGATTACTATCCCCGCTTCGGCTTCTCCGCCTCCCTCGCCGCTGGCCTCGACGCCCCCTTCTCCGGCGAGTCCTTCATGGCGCTGGAACTGGAGCCCGGCGCCCTCGCCAGGGCGCAAGGCAAGCTGATCTACCCGGCCGCGTTCGGGGTCTAGCTCCCACCCTCGCCCCCTTAATGGGGGTAGAGGGCAATGAAGTCCCAAATACTCGCAGAGGATTTGGATGACTGAATGGGAGAGGGGGTGGTCTCAAAAATTATCGCCAAGCCCGGCAACATCCCCCTCTCCCTTTCGCGCAACACCAATCCGTTGCCGGATTGGGCGCTCAAAACCCTCTCCCCCTCTCGGGAGCGAGGGTGCGCTGTGCCGCCCCCCACCGCAAAAACCGGGCTGTTCCGACTCGGTGAAACGTCTAAGGAGACGCTTTGAGGCGAGGAGCGGCCAATGGCGCAGGCGAAAGAGATGACAGCCCTGGAATGGGGACTGTTGCTGGGGCTGTCGGTCGTCTGGGGCGGGTCGTTCTTCTTTATCGAGATCGCGGTGGGTGAGCTGCCGCCCTTCACCATCGTCGCCACACGCCTGATTCTGGCGGCGCTGGCGCTGCATGTCTTTCTGCGCCTGACCGGACGGCGCATGCCGTCGGAGCCTAAAGTCTGGGCGGCGTTTGCGCTGATGGGGCTGATGAACAACGCCATTCCGTTCAGTCTTCTGGTCTGGGGCCAGACGCAGATCGCCTCCGGCCTTGCCTCCATCCTCAACGCGACCACGCCGCTCTTCGCCATCGCCGCGGCGCATTTCCTGACCGATGACGAACGCCTGACGCCGCGCCGTCTGGCCGGTGCGCTGCTGGGGCTGGCGGGGGTGGCGGCGCTGATCGGCGGCGACGCCATGCGCGCCCTGCACGCCGATATCTGGGCGCAGATCGCCTGTCTTGGCGCGGCGCTGTCCTATGCGCTGGCGGGCATTTTCGGGCGCCGCTTCCGCCGCATGGGCGTCGCGCCCATGGCCACCGCCACCGGGCAGGTCACCATGTCCAGCCTGATCCTGATCCCGCTTGTCCTTGTCCTCGACGCGCCCTGGACCCTGCCCCTGCCGTCGGCCGGCGTCATCGCCTGCCTCGCCGCGCTGGGGCTGGTTTCCACGGCGCTGGCCTATGTCTTCTATTTCCGGATTCTCTCCACCGCGGGCGCGACGAACCTGATGCTGGTGACGCTGCTGGTCCCGGTCACCGCGATCCTGCTGGGCGCGCTGTTCCTCGAAGAGACTATGGCGGCCAACCAACTGGCCGGGCTGGCGCTGATCGCGCTGGGTCTGGCCGCGATTGACGGCCGCCCCGTGCGTATGATCGGCAGCTGGGCGCGGCGGCGAAAGCGGGCCTAGGCGGCGATTTCGCCCAGCATGTCGCGGATTTCGGTCAGGCGCTGCGGGTCGCTCTGGCCCGATTTCATCGCCTCGCGCAGCAGCGCCTGCGCCCGGGCGCTGGCCTCGGCCTGACAGCGGCCCTGCGGCAGCACGTTGCGGGTGGCCAGCCGCAGCAGCGACTCCGCCTTTTCCAGCGCCGGCGCGTCGCGCTTTTCCAGCGCCGCGATCAGCTTGCTGGTCTCCAGTATGCCCATGCCCAGCCGGTCGAGCTGGTCTGTAATCTCGTCGCGGTCCTCATCGCAGAAGCCGCTATTGAACGCCTTGCGCTGCAACGCGGTCAGCTGCGCCAGCCGCTCCATCGGCTTGCCGGGGCCGCGCACGAATTCGGCCTCGGTCTGGTGAGAGCCGAGGCGGCCGCGAATATAGGCCGCCAGCTTGCGCTTGGTCGGCGCGCCCGCAATGGCGGTTTCCAGCCGCATCAGGCGGTCCAGCGCATCCACGGCGGTGTCGGCGGTGGCCAGCGCCTCCTCGATCACTTCCGGCGCGACCATGCGCCCCGAACGATAGATGAAGGCCTCCGCCGTGCGCTCCACCGGGAAATCGGCCCCGGCCAGCGCGATCAGGCGGTCGGCCAGCGCGCGGGAGAGTTTCACCTCCCCCCACACATCGTCCGGCTTCAGGCGCACCGGGCGGCAGAGATCGTCCAGAACGCGGCGGGCCAGCGCGGCGCGGGCGCCGGGGAATTCCTTGGCCGCGAAATATTTCGACAGCCGCCGCGCCCCGGCGGTCAGATTGTCCGGATGGGCGGGCTTGGTCGTGATCACATCAACCAGCGCGTCCAGAATATCGCCCAGATCCTCCGGGTCCTGCGCCAGCGAATCCGCGGCCGCATTGACGCTCAGAAGCTCGGTCAGGAAATCGTCGATATCCGGGTATAGCGCCTCGGCGACCTCCGGCTCGGTCAGCTGGTCGGCGATATCCAGAAGCGCGGTCAGCTTTCCTGCCCAGCCCTTCGCGCCCTTGATGCCGCTGGCGATCAGGGCGCAGCGGCGATAGCTGGATGCCTTGACCAGCCTGGCGGCCAGGGCGGCGACTTCGCCGGCGCCGGAGACTTTGGGCAGGCGGCCCTGCCGGCCGTCCTCGACCACCCGGCTGAAGGCTTTTTCCGACAGCTCGTTCAGGCGTTTGACGAAATGCTGCACGCTGGAATCATATTCCTGCGCCTGCGCGATGGCGGTTTTCTGGATGGCGTGCTGCACCGTGGTGCCCGCCGATTCCAGCTTCTCGGCCAGGTCCGGCCGGTGCATCAGCTCCAGCGTCAGCACGGTTTCCCGCGCCAGCCATTCCTCCAGAACGCGGGCGATCGTGCGGCGAGAATGCACCGTCCACAGATCCTCGGCCAGAGAGCAGGGCGGCTCGGCCGTGCGTGAATCGCGGCCGGCGTGAACCGATTGTTCGACCTCGCCCAGCGTGAAAACCGTCACCGCGTCAAAGGCGCGGTCGCCCCCGTCATAGGTTTCTTTCTCGACGCGAACCGCGCCTTCGTTATGCTGGGCGTGGAGCTTTTTGGCGGTCTCGATGGCGGTTTCGCGCGAATCGAAGGCCTGATACAGCGCCCAGGCGCCTTTCCGGCGCCGCATCAGATAGACTTCGTAATGAATTTCGCGCTGCCCCACGACGTTTCCGCCCTCCCGACCATATTTCAGCCATGCTGTTTAGGTCGGTTATGCTTGCAAAAGAGTGAAAAACCGCCCCGCCCGCCTCGCTTTAACGGATGATTTGAACCGATGACGAAAATCGCCCTGGTCGACGACGACGAGAACATCCTCACCTCCGTCTCCCTTTTCCTGAAGAATGAGGGATACGACGTCGCCAGTTTTCACGAGGGCGCGTCCGCGCTGGACGCGCTGAAGGATTCGCCGCCCGATCTGGCCATCCTGGACATCAAGATGCCGCGCATGGACGGGCTGGAGCTGCTGCGCAAGCTGCGTCAGAACTCCGACGTTCCAGTGATCTTCCTGACCTCCAAAGATGACGAGTTCGACGAGGCCATCGGCCTCAATCTCGGCGCCGACGACTATATCACCAAGCCGTTCTCCCAACGCCTGCTGGGCGAGCGCATCAAGGCCGTTCTGCGCCGGGTGCGGCCCGGCAATGACGGGCCGGAGGAAGACGGCGGCGACAAGAAGAAGATCGTGCACGGGCGGCTGACGCTGGACCCCAACCGCCACGCCTGCTTCTGGGAGGGCGAACCGATCCGCCTGACGGTCACCGAATTCCTGATCCTGCAGGCGCTGGCCTCGCGGCCCGGATATGTGAAAAGCCGGGACCAGCTGATGGACGCGGCCTATGATGACCAGATCTATGTCGACGACCGCACCATCGATAGCCACATCAAGCGAATCCGCAAAAAATTCCGCACCGTCGACAAGACCTTCGACGCGATCGAAACCCTCTATGGCGTCGGATATCGTTACAAGGATAGCTGACCGCGCGCAGCGGCGGCGCAAGCCGCACCGCCCGGGCCGGCCCCTCGCCTTTTCCGCGCTGACGCGGATGATCCTGCTGTTCAATCTGGCGGGCCTGATCATCCTTATCGTCGGCGCCCTCGTCCTGAACGAGATGCGCGAGGGCCTGATCGAGGCGCGCGTCGCCTCCCTGCGCGGTCAGGGGGAGCTGATCGCCAATGTGCTGATCGAGGACGCGACGCGGGGCGAGCCCATCGCCCAGCTGGACACCGACGAGGCGCGGCAGGTCCTGACCCAGCTCTATATCCCGGAATTCGCCCGCGTCCGCCTGTTCACCACCGAGGGCGCGCTGGTCGCCGATTCATGGCGGCTCTCCGACCGCGTGCGCGTGCGCGACCTCCCGCCCATTGGCGAGGGCGGCGGGTTCGACCTGGACGCCGGACGTCTGGAGGAAGCGTTCGAGGGGGCGCTGCGCAGCACGGTCGATCCGCTGCGCGAACGCCGCCTGACCCGCGACCTGACGCTGGAAGAGGAAGCCGCCACCGCCATCGCGCGGGGCGAGGCCGTGGCCGCCGAGCGCATCAATGAGGACGGGGAACGGGTTATCTCCGTCTCCCTGCCCGTGCAGCGCGTGCGCGCGGTTCTGGGCGTGCTGACGCTGGAAGCGACGGACGTGGACGCCATCGTTTCGGCCGAGCGTCGGGCGCTGCTGCCCTTCATCCTGTTCGCCATCGTGGTGACCATCCTCACCTCGCTGCTGCTGACCCTGTTCATCGCCCAGCCGCTGCGCCGTCTGGCCGTTGCCGCCGATCAGGTGCGCCACGCCGGGCCGCGCCGCGCCGCCATCCCGGACCTGTCGCACCGCCGCGACGATATCGGCGATCTCTCGACCTCCCTGAAGGCGATGACCGAGGCGCTCTATGACCGCATCGACGCGATCGAGCGTTTCGCCGCCGATGTCAGCCACGAGATCAAGAATCCCCTGACCTCCATCCGCAGCGCGGTGGAGACCCTGCCCAATACGAAAGACCCGGAATCGCGCGAAAAACTGCTGGCCGTGCTGGTCAGCGATGTCGGGCGGCTGGACCGGCTGATCACCGATATCTCCCGCGCCTCCCGGCTGGACGCGGAGCTGGCGCGCGAACGCGGCGAGCCGGTGGACCTTCAGGCCATGCTGGCCGATATCGCCGATCTCTATGAAGCCGTGCGCAAGGATGGCGAGGCCAGGATCGTGTTCCACCGCGCGGAGGAGGAGTCAGTCTTCGTCACCGCGCTGGAGGGCCTGCTGGGTCAGGTTTTCCGCAACCTGCTGGATAATGCCCGCACCTTCTCCCCCGCGGGCGGGCAGGTGACGATGACGCTGGACGCCCATGCCGCCATGGACGGCGGCCCCGCCGCGAAAGTGACGGTGGAGGACCAGGGGCCGGGCATCCCGCCGGAAAACCTGGAGACCGTGTTCGAGCGATTCTACACAGAGCGCCCGCCCGGCGCGGTGTTCGGCGCCCATTCCGGCCTTGGCCTGTCCATCGCCCGCCAGATCGTGGAAAGCCATGGCGGGATCATCGCCGCAGAAAACATGGAAGACGGCGAAGGCGGCGTGCGCGGCGCCCGATTCACGGTGCTTCTGCCGCTGCACACAGCGCTTTGAACTTTTCCTGACCGATTTAAGAGTCTTAGATGACAATTCCGGTTCTTCGCGGGGGACGTGAATAACGGAACGGTTGGGGGAAACGCGTTTAAAATGATCGGGCTTGTTGTCGTCTCGCATGGCCGTCTGGCCGAGGAGCTTGTCTCCGCGCTGGAGCATGTCGTGGGCGATCAGGACAAGGTCCGCGCCGTATGTATCGGCGCCGATGACGACATGGAAAAGCGCCGCGACGATATCCGCAGCGCCGCGCAGGCCGTCGATGACGGCGAAGGCGTGATCCTGCTGACCGACATGTTCGGCGGCACCCCGTCCAACCTGTCCATCTCGCTTCTGGACAAGGGCCGCATCGAAGTGGTCGCGGGCGTGAACCTGCCCATGCTGATCAAGCTGTCGGAGGCCCGCCGCACCCAGACCATCGACGAGGCCGCGCAGTCGGCGCAGGAGGCCGGGCGGCGCTATATCGCCGTGGCGTCCCAGGTGCTCGACGGCGGCGATGGCTGAAGCCAGCCAGCGCGTTCAGGTGACCAATGTGCGCGGCCTGCATGCGCGGGCCAGCGCGAAATTCGTGCAACTGGCCGCCGAGTTCCAGTCATCGGTCCATGTCCGCCGCGGCGGGGAGACCGCGCCGGCGGACTCCATCATGGAATTGCTGATGCTTCAGGCCGGGCCGGGCGCGGAGATCGAAATCTCCGCCGACGGCCCCGACGCGCCGGACGCGGTCAAGGTGCTGGCCGCGCTGGTCGAGGCCCGCTTCGGCGAGGACCGCTAGGGGCCTAGCGGCCGGGCGGGCGGTCGATGCCCGTCAGCTCCCGGTTTTCCATCCGCCGCATATAGCCGCCGATCGGCGCGTCCTCGCTCAGCTCCGAAAACTGGATCACGCCGTCCGCGCCGGCATAGCGCCGAGCAAAGTCTTCCAGCGTGGCGTTGAATTCATCGCGCGTGATGCGGGAGTCGGCGTTGGAGTCGAAATCGAACCGGCCGGGCCGCGCCGTTTCGCTGCCCGAGACCCGCTCGCTCCAGCGCGCATGCTCGATAAGGCCGATCGTCCCGTCATCATCGGTATCGATCGTGTCGAAGCTGCGCTCCAGCCCGGCGGACAGCTCGTCCGGCGTGATCTGGAAATCATAATTGGCGTCGAACGTCGCGAACAGCAGCGCGGCCGGCTTCATCACCCGTCCGGACTCCAGCTGGTCGGGGCCGATCCTCTGGCTTTCGCGCGGACTGGAGCCGCAGGCGGCCAGCGCTATCGCCGTCACGGCAAGGGCAAACGCGGAAGATCGTGTCATGAAGGCTCCCCGGGGACTGGTGAATCGCAATCAGCTTGCACGATTATCGGCGTTATTTCCGTCGCCGTCACTGCAAACGCCCCTGCAATCATATAAAGATATCTTTATATGACGGTTGCAGCCCCGCCGCCCCGCCGCTATATCGCAAGGCGTCAGAGTTTGGTCCGGCGGCCTCCCCCGATTTGTTTGTTGCTGCGGACTTCAAAAGAGTTTTTAGCCAATACGAGGATTAACCGCTCCATGGCTCAAGCCAACGATTACGCTGTGAAAGACATCTCCCTGGCCGAATATGGCCGCAAGGAGATTGAAATCGCCGAAACCGAGATGCCGGGCCTGATGGCCACGCGCGAGGAATACGCCTCCAGCCAGCCGCTGAAGGGCGCGCGCATCGCCGGTTCCCTGCACATGACCATTCAGACCGCCGTGCTGATCGAGACGCTGGAAGCGCTCGGCGCGAAGGTTCGCTGGGCGTCCTGCAACATCTACTCCACGCAGGACCACGCCGCCGCGGCCGTCGCCAAGGAAGGCGTTCCGGTTTTCGCCCATAAAGGCGAGACTCTGGAAGAATACTGGGACTTCATGGACAAGATCTTCGACTGGCCGGAAGGCGAGCCGTGCAACATGATCCTGGACGATGGCGGCGACGCCACGATGTACATCCTGCTGGGCGCCAAGGCCGAGGAAGACGAAAGCGTGTTGGGCGAGCCGGGCTCCGAAGAGGAGAAATACCTGCAGGCCCAGATCCGCAAGCGCCTGAAATCCTCCCCGGGCTGGTTCGCGGAAGTGAAGAAACACATCCAGGGCGTCTCCGAGGAAACCACGACCGGCGTTCTGCGCCTGTACCAGATGGCCAAGCGCGGCGAGCTGCCGTTCCCGGCCATCAACGTCAACGACTCGGTCACCAAGTCGAAGTTCGACAACAAGTATGGCTGTAAGGAATCGCTGGTCGACGGCATCCGCCGCGCCACCGACGTGATGATGGCCGGCAAGGTCGCCTGCGTCGCCGGTTATGGCGATGTCGGCAAAGGCTCCGCCGCCTCGCTGAAAGGCGCCGGCGCCCGCGTGAAGGTCACCGAGATCGACCCGATCTGCGCCCTGCAGGCCGCCATGGACGGCTTCGAGGTCGTGACCATGGAAGAGGCCTGCGAGTCCGCCGACATCTTCGTCACCGCGACGGGCAACAAGGACGTCCTGACCGTCGATCACATGCGCAAGATGAAAGACATGGCGATCGTCGGCAATATCGGCCACTTCGATAACGAAATTCAGGTCGAAGGCCTGAAGAACTTCAAGTGGACCGAGATCAAGCCGCAGGTCGACATGATCGAGAAGCCCGACGGCAAGCGCATCCTGCTGCTGTCGCAGGGCCGCCTGCTGAACCTGGGCAACGCCACCGGCCACCCCAGCTTCGTGATGTCCGCCAGCTTCACCAACCAGGTGCTGGCCCAGATCGAACTGTTCACCCGGGGCGATGAGTACAAGAACGACGTTTACGTCCTGCCCAAGCATCTGGACGAGAAAGTCGCGGCGCTGCACCTGGGCAAGCTGAACGCCCATCTGACCGAGCTTTCCGACGAACAGGCCGAATATATCGGCGTCGAAAAGAACGGCCCCTACAAGGGCGAGGCTTACCGCTACTAGGATCTCCGCGATCCATAGCCTTTGAAAAGGGCGGCCTTCACGGGCCGCCCTTTTTTATTCTGCTTGACGCTGCACCGCAGCGATTTATATTTAACCACAGGGTTATTTATCAATTCAATCAAGGGGAAACATGACCGACGACCGTCTCAGCCTGACCTTTTCGGCCCTGGCCGATCCCACGCGCCGCGCCATTCTCGCGCGGCTTGCGACGGGCGAGACTTCGGTTACCGAACTGGCCGAACCGTTCGAGATGAGCCTGCCCGCCGTTTCCAAGCATCTGAAAGTGCTTGAGCGCGCCGGCCTGATCGAGCGCGGCCGCGAAGCGCAATGGCGCCCCTGCCGCCTTCAGGCCGCCCCGTTAAAGGATGTCGATAGCTGGCTCGCCCGCTATCGGCGTTTTTGGGAGGAAAGCTTCGACCGGCTCGACGCCTATCTGAAAAACACAAAAGACGCGGAAAATGACTCCAAGGATAATTGAAAGCGCGCTCTGCCTGATCCTGGTGGCCGCCTGCTCCAACGAAAAAGACGTCTTCGCTCAGAATGCTCCCGAGGCTGCCGAACCCGGCATGACGACCGGCATGGCGGCGCTGCAGAGCGATGCCCCGGCGGGCGAGTACAAGCTGGACAAGGCGCACGCCAGCCTGGTGTTCACGGTCAGTCATCTGGGCCTGTCTGATTACACGGCCCGCTTCACGGGGTGGGACGCCATTCTGCAATTCGAGCCGGACAACCCGGAAACCATGCAGGTCCGCGCCGAAATTGATCCGCGTTCTCTGGAAACCCATTATCCGGGCGACGATCTGGACTTTAACGCCACCATCGCCGGGGAAGACTGGCTGGACGCCGGCGCGTTCCCGCAAATGCGGTTTCAGTCCACCGGCGTCGAGCAAACCGGCCCGGCCGCGGCGACCCTGACGGGCGATCTGACCCTGCACGGCGTTACGCAACCCGTGACGATGGATGTGGAATTCAACGGCGGCTATGCCGGGAACGCGATGGATCCGGCCGGGTCCCGCATCGGCTTCTCGGCCCATGGCGCTCTGAAGCGTTCGGATTTCGGGGTCAGTCTTGGCGTACCGGAGCCGGGCTCCAGCATGGGCGTCAGCGACAGGGTGATGTTCGAGATCGAGGCGGAGTTCACGCGCGGCGCGCAGCAGGACTAGCCGCCGCCCAAGCCTATTTTGCCGGTCTCGGGACCGGACTGTTAACGGGCGGCAGGGTCACCGTGACCGCGCTGGCCGGCCGCAATGCGCGCTGCGGCGCAAATCCGACTCCGCCACACCCGGGACAATCCATATTGTCCTTGCCGGCGGCGACGCCATGACCGTGACATTGTTCACAAACAACCAGCATTTAAGCCCTCCTCCCCCAAATGAGCGGGCCATTGGCGGCAAGGCTCAACATACGCCCCTTTGCGGCGATCCGCGATAACAGAGATCAATTTTCCGGAAGGACTCATTCATTATACACGCATGTGTTCGGTTGATGCATGTTAAGTGATTGGACGGGCTAAAAGCGGTGATACTGCGCAAAATTATTTCCGCTGCTAACTCAGGTTATGGGCGGATCGCGCGAGCCGTCCCACAAGACCGGAATGAATTCGCCCAGTTCATTCGACACCGGCGTCCTCGTCCGGCGTTTATCTTCCTATTCGCCTCTTTCGGACGCCGACGTCGCCGCGCTGAAGCGCGCCGACCGGTCTCCGGTCAGCTATTCCCGGCAGGATGATATAATCCGTCCGGGCGACGCTCCGCCTTTGCTTTTCATAGAAAGCGGATGGGCGCTGCGCTACCTGCCGATGACCGACGGGGACCAGCAGGTCGTGCAGGTTCTGCTGCCCGGCGACATCGTGGACCGCGCGGCCTTCCTGCCCGGCGCCCGCACGATCACCGCGGTCAAATGCGCCACGGATATCCGCGCCTGCGCCCTGTGCCCGCGCGCCATGCATGAGGCCGTCTCCGAACGGCCCAATGTCGCCAGGGCGCTATGGCTGGGCGTGATGCTGGACGAGAACCGCCTGCTGGAACACGTCGCGCGCCTGGGACGGCGTTCCTCGGCGGAGGCGCTGGCGCATCTGCTGCTGGAGTTGCGCCATCTTCACAAGCGGATCGGCGCGATGGAGGGGGAGACCCTGACCGTGCCGCTGGCCCAGCCCGATATCGGTGACCTGCTGGGCATTACGCCGGTTCATGTCTCGCGCACGATCTCGTCGCTGCGCCATGCCGGCCTGATCGAGATGGACCGGCCGACATTGCGCTTTCTGGACGTAAAACGGATGAGCCTGTTCTGCGGTTTCGACCCGGCCTATCTGGAGGCCGGGCCCGGCCCCGCCTAGCCTTTCGCCCGCTCGATCGCTTCGACAATCAGGGCTTTGGCGCGCGCCGCGTCGTCCCAGCCGTGGCATTTCACCCATTTGCCTTCTTCCAGATCCTTGTAGTGCTCGAAGAAGTGCTCGATCTGGCGGGTGACCATGGGGGCCAGGTCCGTGTGCTCTTTCACGCGGTCATAATAGGGGGAGATGTGACTGGCCGGCACGGCGATGATCTTCTCGTCCATCCCCGCCTCGTCCTCCATCAGCATCACGCCGACCGGGCGGCAGGCCAGAACGGCGCCGGGCATGATGCCGCGCTGATTGGCGATCAGGATGTCCACCGGATCGCCGTCCTCTGACAGCGTATGCGGGATAAAGCCGTAATTCCCCGGATAGCGCATGGAGGTGTAGAGGAAGCGGTCCACCATCATGGTGCCCGCCGCCTTGTCCATCTCGTACTTGACCGGCTCGCCGCCCACCGGAACCTCGATGATGGCGTTGACCTCTTCCGGCGGATTCTTGCCGATGGAAATGGCGTCTATGCGCATGGGATTATCCTTGCTGGCTCTGTCGCGGCGCAAAAACCGCAGTTCGGAATGCGGTGCAAGCGAAGCGCTGCGTATCGCGTTCCGGAATTACATCTGGCGTCCCTTCTCCCCTGTGGAGGGGAGAAGGTGTCCGAAGGACGGATGAGGGGAGGCGTGGAAGGAAACGCTCTGTCCTGCGAACCGCCCTCTCACCCTTTCGGCTTTTCCAAATCAGGAGATTTGGACCCTCAAGCCCTCTCCCCCTCTCGGGGGCGAGGGGAGGAAAGTCAGGCGGCCCTGGTTTTCTCGGCGCGTTTGCGTTCGTGCGGGTCCAGATGGACCTTGCGCAGGCGGACCGATTCCGGGGTCACCTCGACCAGCTCGGTGTCCTCGATATAGGCCAGCGCCTTTTCCAGCGTCATGCGGATCGGCGGGGTCAGCGTGACCGCGTCGTCCTTGCCGGAGGCGCGCACGTTCGTCAGCTTCTTGCCTTTGAGGACATTGACCTCAAGATCGTTGCCGCGCGTGTGCTCGCCGATGATCATGCCTTCATAGACCTTGTCGCCCGGCTTGATCATCATCGGCCCGCGATCTTCCAGATTGAACAGCGCATAGGCCACCGCCTCGCCCTGCGCCATGGAGATCAGAACGCCCGTGCGGCGCCCCTGAATCTCGCCCTTGTGGGCGTCATATTTCAGGAAGACGCGGTTCATGATCGCCGTGCCGCGCGTATCGGACAGCAGCTCGCCCTGATAACCGATCAGGCCGCGCGTCGGCGCGTGGAAGACCAGGCGCTGGCGCCCGCCGCCGGAGGGAACCATTTCGATCAGGTCCGCCTTGCGCTCGGACAGCTTCTGCACCACCGCGCCGGAATGCTCTTCGTCGACGTCGATGACGACTTCCTCGATCGGCTCCAGCAGCGCGCCGCTCTCGTCCTTCTTCACCACGACCTTGGGGCGCGAAACGCCCAGCTCGAAGCCCTCGCGGCGCATCGTCTCGATCAGCACGGCCAGTTGCAGCTCGCCCCGGCCGGCGACCTCGAAGGCGTCCTTCTCGCCGGTCTCGGTGACTTCCAGCGCCACATTGCCCTCCGCCTCGCGGAACAGGCGGTCGCGGATCATGCGGGAGGTGACCTTCTTGCCCTCGGTCCCGGCCAGCGGCGAGTCGTTCACGCGGAACGTCATGGCCAGCGTCGGCGGGTCGATGGGGTCGGCGGCGATGGGCGTTTCGACGGTGGTGTCGGCCAGCGTGTCGGCGACCGTCGCCTCGTTCAGGCCGGCGATGGCGACAATGTCGCCCGCGCGCGCCTCGTCCACCGGCGTGCGCTCCAGCCCGCGGAAGGCCAGAACCTTGGAGACGCGCCCGCGCTCCACCACCCGGCCGTCGCGCGCCAGCGCGTTGACGTTCATGTTCGGCTTCACCGTGCCCGAGGCGATGCGCCCGGTCAGGATGCGGCCCAGATACGGATCGGCCTCGATGGTCGTGGCCAGCATCCGGAACGGTCCGTCCTCGGTCTTGGGCTCGGAGACATGCTCGACGATCTTCTCGAACAGCGGCGAGACATCGTCCTGCGGCCCGTCCGGCGCGTCGGCCATCCAGCCCTGCTTGGCCGAACCGTAGAGAATCGGGAAGTCCAGCTGGTCCTCGTCGGCGCCCAGCGCGGCGAACAGGTCGAACACCTCGTCCACCACGGCGTCGGGACGCGCCTCGTCCTTGTCGATCTTGTTCAGCGCCACGATGGGGCGCAGGCCCACTTTCAGCGCCTTGGACAGCACGAACTTGGTCTGCGGCATCGGCCCTTCGGCCGCGTCGACCAGCAGCACCGCACCGTCCACCATGGACAGGATGCGCTCCACTTCCCCGCCGAAATCGGCGTGGCCGGGCGTATCCACGATGTTCAGGCGAACATCGTTCCAGGCGACAGACGTCACCTTGGCGAGGATCGTAATGCCGCGCTCGCGCTCCAGCGCGTTGCGATCCATCGCGCGTTCATCGACGCGCTGATTGTCGCGAAACGCGCCGGACTGGCGCAGGAGTTCGTCCACCAGGGTGGTTTTCCCGTGGTCGACGTGGGCGATAATAGCGATATTTCTCAAAGACCGGCTCATGGGGCGCGCATATAGGGGTATTGCACTGCAATAGAAAGCCGCGTCCGCTGTTGGCGCGGTCGCTGCCCTGATTGTGCTTGCTTATATTTAGTCACTTCACTAAATAATGCAGGCTATGAATTCGGTCTTCAAAGCGCTGTCCCATCCGGTTCGCCGCGCCGTGTTGCGCATGTTGCGGGACGGGCCGCGCACGGCGGGGGAGCTGGCCGGGGCGTTCGACGTGTCCAAGCCGACCATGTCCGGCCATTTCACCGTGCTGAAGGACGCCGGGCTGATCATGGCCGAGCGCGAGGGCACCACCATTCATTACCGCCTCAACACCTCGGTCGCGGAAGACGCGGCCGCCCTGCTGCTGGATCTGGCCGGCGGCGGGAAAGACGGAGACACATCATGATCCGCACAGGCCTGATTTTCACCGCCATATTCTTCGCCGCCGCCACGGCGCTTTCGGCCCTTGGCTGGATGCACGCTCCGGCGGGCGAACCCCTGCCCGTGCATTTCGGTCCCGACGGACAGCCCGACCGCTATGGCGGGAAATGGGAGGCCTTCGCCATCATCCCGCCGATCATTCTGGGCATCGGCCTCATCTGCGCCGTGCTTCCGAGCATCGATCCGCGCGGAAAGAACCTGCAACGCTCCGCCACGCCCTATCTGATCAGCTGGATCGGCGGCATGGCCGTGGCGACGCTGGCGCAGGCGGCGATCACCTTTTCCATTCTTTACGGCCTGGACCCGTCCGGCGGCCCGGTCATGATCCGGGGCATCCTGCTGGCCACCGCGCTTCTTTTCCTGCTGCTGGGCAATGTCCTGCCCAAGGCGCGGCCAAACTTCTTTCTGGGCGTGCGCACGCCCTGGACCCTGACCAGCGATCTGAGCTGGCAGAAGACCCACCGCCTGGTCGGCCGCCTGTGGGTCGCTGTGGGCCTGATCGGGGTTCCGCTGGCCCTGTTCGCCCCGGTGCAGACCGCGCTCTGGCTGATTGTCGGCGGCTCTGTCGGCGCGGCGATCATCGCGGTCGTCTATTCCTTCCTCGTCTGGCGGGGCGCGCCGGACCGCAATCCGGGGCCGCAGCCGGAATAGAGGTGGAAAAGCCTCTCCAAACGCTCCGCCGGACGCGCTAGACATCGCTCCATGAAACGCCTCGCCTCCATCCTGATCTGCGCCCTTCTCTCCGCCTGCGCCATCGCGCCCATCGGCCCGAGGGGCGATTTCACGCCGCGCAGCGACTATCCGCACCCGCTGCGCACCCAGTCCTATGCCGAGCCCGGCCAGTGCCGTGGCGGCTCCAAGCTCTCCGCCGTCGAAACGCCCAAGCCGGACTATCCGCGCCGCGCCTGGAAACACGGCGTGCAGGGCTGGGTGATCGTGGAGCTGGATGTCGGGCTGGACGGGCGGACGGAGAATGTCGCCGTCCTGCGCGAGGCCCCGGCCGGCTGGTTCAACGGCGTGACGGTGAGCGCGGTCGAGGACTGGCGCTTCCTGCCCCCGCAATCGGGGCGGCTGACCGATTGCCTGGTCCGCATCGATTTCAAGCTGGGCCAGGTGATGATCGCCGGCTAGGCGGCAGCGTCTGTTTTCGCGTTTTGGTTAGCCAAACGTAAACGCCTCGCGCGCGAGATTCCCATCCGTTACATTGGTGATTCGCCAATTCGCGAAGGGGTGGATCGAAGGCGTGGATCCTGCGGTTCAACAATATGCAACGCTGATCGTCACGGTCGGGGCGGTGTGTTTCGCCGTTGCGGCGGCGCTGTGGGCGTGGCGGCTGACGCAGGGCGCGCGCGCCGGGCACAGGCGCTGGAAGACCCGCACCTCCATGCTGGAAGCGCGGCTGGACCGGGCGGAGGGCGTCTTCAACGCCCATCCGGGCGTCATCCTGACCTGGAGCGAGGAAGACGTGGACGCGGAGGCCGACTGGGGCGAGCCGCGCCTGTTCGGCTCCCCGTCGGCGATGACCGCCCTGCTGAACTTCGCCGGCGCCACGGCCGGACCCAGCCCCGCCGCCTCCATTCTTGACGGCATCGCCGACTATGAAGCGCGCGAGGCCTCCGGCGACCACGTCACGCTGCGCAAGCGCCTGCGCCAGCTGCGCGAGACGGGCCGCGCCTTCTCCATGACGATATCCGGCCCCGAAGGCCGCTTCCTTGACGCCGATGGCCGTCCGGCCGGCGCGCAGGCCGTGCTGTGGCTGACCGACTCCACCGTGCGCAGCCTCGACGAATCCGACGCCGCCGGAAAGCGCGAGGAGTCCCTGCGCACGCTGGGCGACGACCCGCTGGTTTTCCTTGAAACGCTGGACAAGTCCCCGCTGCCCGCATGGCGCATGAGCGCGGCGGGCAAGCTGCTCTGGGCCAACGCCGCCTATCTGGCCGCGGTGGAGGAGCCGAGCCTCGACTCCGCGGTGAAGAACGACGTCATGCTCCACCCGGACCTGGCGGACCTCGCCCGCGCCGCGGTCGAGGCGGGCGAGCCGGTGGAGGAAACACGCCGCGCGGTGATCGCGGGCGACCGCTGTGTCCTCGGCCTCTGCCTCTATCCGGTCTCCGGCGGCGTTTCCGGCGTCGCGGTGGATGTCAGCGGAGAGATGAACGCCAAGGAGGCGCTGTCCCGCCATGTCCGCGCCCATGACGAGACGCTGGACCACATGGCTGAGGCGGTGGCGATCTTCGGCAAGTCCCGCCGAATGGTGTTTCACAACCGCGCCTTCTCCGAGATGTTCAGCCTGGACGAAGCCTGGCTGGACGACGGCCCGACGCACGGCGAGATTCTGGACCGCCTGCGCGAGGCCCGCCGCCTGCCCGAACAGGCCGATTTTGCCGAGTGGAAAGCCGGCGAGCTGAAATATTACGAGGATTTCCCGGAAGAGGCGCCGGAGGAAATTTGGCCGCTTCCCGACGGCCGCACCCTGCGCGTGGTGCGCCAGCAGCATCCGCTGGGCGGGGTGATCCTGCTGTTCGACAATGTCACGCAGGAAGTTGTGCTCAGCGCCCAGTACAAGACCGCGCTGACCGTGCGGAAGGCCACGCTGGACAATCTGATGGAGGGCGTCGCGGTGTTCGGCTCGGCCGGGGAGCTGCGCCTGCACAACGCCGCCTTCGACCGCATGTGGAACATCAAGGACGGCCAGCTGGACGACAGCGCCGCGTTCGAGGATGTGGCCGAAATCTGCCGCCCCCTCTTTCACAAGAACGCGGTGTGGGAGGAGATCAAGGGCCGGGTCACCGACCCCTCGCCTGAATCCCGCGTCGGCTCGGTGGGCGAGATGGAGCGCGCGGACGGCTCCACCCTTACCTGGATGTCCCAGCCCCTGCCGGACGGCGCCACCGTGCTGGCCTTTGCCGACATCACCGCCATCAAGCGGGAGGAAAAGATCCTGCGCCAGCATAACGAGGCGCTGCAGGAAGCCGACCGCCAGAAAACCGATTTCGTGCGCCATGTCTCCTATCAGCTGAAGACCCCGCTCACGACCATCTCCGGCTATGCGGAGATGCTGAAATCCAACATCTCGGGCGAGCTGAACGAGCGCCAGCAGGAATTTCTCGGCGCTATCGAGACCGCCTCCCAGCAGCTGGACAAGCTGATCAAGGACATCCTCGACATCGCCGCCATCGACGCCGGCGCGCTGGAGCTGGACCTGGGCGATGTGCATCTGGAGGAAACCCTGCAAAGCGCGCTGGAAACCGCCGAGGGCCGCGCGCTGGAAGGCCACGTCAAGCTGGCGCTGGACGCGCGCGGGGATCTGGGCGCGATCCGCGCGGACGAGACGCGCGTGAAGCAGATCCTGTTCAACCTCATCAATAACGCAATCCGCCACACCCCCGAAGGCGGCGAAGTCACGCTGGGCTGTGAGCGGGAGGACGGCGCCGCGCGCATCTGGGTGGAAGACACCGGCGCGGGGCTGGAGCCGGAAAAACAGGCCAAGGTGTTCGACCGCTTCAATTCCGGGCGCGGCGGCGGCGCGGGCCTTGGCCTGGCGCTGGTCCGCGAATTCGCCGCCATGCATGGCGGCTGGGTGGAGTTCGAGAGCGAGCAGGGCAAAGGCGCCTGCGTCACGGTCTGGCTGCCCGAAAACGCCAGGGCCCAAGCCGCCCCGCCGGAACTGGCGCTCAGCGAAAACGCGGCCGAATAACACGCATCATAGCCGCGCCGCGCTGCGCGGGGCATAATGAAATTAGCCGCGCCTTAACCGTGATGACGGCATGGCCTTGCCTGAAACGGTATGTTCCGGACCTGAAAAATCATGGCCTCTCGCCGCAAGCCGAAAAACAAACCCGCCAGCCGCAAGAAGGCCGCGCCCAAGCGCGGCACGCCGTGGCTGCGCTGGGCGGGCATCGCCATCCTGTGGCTGGCCGTTATCGGTGCGGGCACCGTCGCCTGGTTCGCGCATGACCTGCCCGACACCTCCGCGCTCTGGGACGTGGAGGATTCCTCCAGCGTCACCTTCCTTGACCGTGAAGGCCGGCTGATCGCCCGGCGCGGGGCGGTCTATGGCCCACCGGTCCGGCTGGATTCCCTGCCCGACCACCTTCCCGGCGCGGTGATGGCGGTGGAAGACCGGCGCTTTTATGCGCATCCGGGCATCGACCCCATCGGCCTGTCGCGCGCCGCTTATGCGAACTTCCGCGCCGGCTACGTGGTGCAGGGCGGCTCCACCATCACCCAGCAGCTGGCCAAGAACCTGTTCCTGACCAATGAGCGCACGATCCGGCGCAAGGCGCAGGAAATGCTGCTGGCGTTGTGGCTGGAGCGCAAATTCACCAAGGACGAGATCTTCGCCCTTTATCTCAACCGCGTCTATTTCGGCGGCGGCGCCTGGGGGATCGAGGCCGCCTCGCAGCGCTATTTCTCCAAACCGGCCAGCGAGGTCACGCTGGGCGAATCCGCCCTCCTGGCGGGCCTCCTGAAAGCGCCCTCCCGCTATAATCCGTCCTCCGACGTCGCCCGGGCGGAGGCCCGCGCCACCGTCGTGCTGGACGTCATGGTCGAGGCCGGAAAGATCACGCCGGAACAGCGGGAAACCGCATTCGACGCGCCCATCGTCGTCTCTCGCGCCAGCGCGGTGGAAAGCGCGCAATATTTCATGGACTGGGTCGATACCGAGGTCCGCCAGCTGGTGGGCGAGGTCAATGCCGACCTGATCGTCGAGACCACGATGGACCTGCCCATGCAGCGCATGGCCGGGCGCACCCTGCGCGAAGGCCTGAAACAGGAAGCCATCGACAAGGGCGCCGAACAGGGCGCGCTGATCGCGCTGGGGCCGCAGGGCGAGGTTCTGGCGCTGGCCGGGGGCCGCGACTACACGGCCAGCCAGTTCAACCGCGCCGTCATGGCGCACCGCCAGCCCGGCTCGGCCTTCAAGCCTTTCGTCTATCTCACCGCGATGGAAGCGGGCCTGTCGCCCTGGACCACCCGCATGGACGCCCCGGTGCGCGTCGGCGACTGGGAGCCGGGCAATTATGGCGAACGCTATTACGGCGAGGTGGCGCTGAAGACCGGCCTGGAAAAATCCCTCAACACCGTCGCCGTGCGCCTGACCGAGGAACTGGGCCGCGAAAAGGTCGCCCGCACCGCCCAGCGCATGGGCATCGTCTCCCGCCTCGCCCCCACCCGCTCGCTGGCGCTGGGCGCGCAGGAGGTCACGCCGATGGAGCTGGCCGCCGCCTACGCCCCCTTCGCAAACGGCGGCATGGGCGTCATCCCGCACGGCATCACGCGCATCCGCACCATGGGCGGGCAGGTTCTCTATGAACGCCGCGGCTCCGGCCCGGGGCGGGTGGTGCAGCCCGATCCGCTGGCGCACATGAATTTCATGCTGGAATCGGTCGTCGAACAGGGCACGGGCCGCGCCGCCCGCCTGCC
>NZ_ASJA01000010.1 GCF_000412185.1 Euryhalocaulis caribicus | reverse complement strand
CCCCCTCACCCTAACCCTCTCCCCACGAGGGGGAGAGGGGATTGGTGGTGTGGAGAGGCTAGTTCGACTCTTCCATGTCTCCGCCGGCGTCCTCCGTTTCCGGAACCTCCAGCCCTGTGAAGTGGGCGAGGAAGGCGAGCTGGTCGGAATATTCCTCGATCAGCTTGGATTTCGGCTTGCCTGAGCCGTGGCCGGCGCGGGTTTCGATCCGGGCGAGGACGGGCTGGCCGTCAGCCGGGATGTCGCCGCCCTGAGCGGCCTGCAGCCGGGCGATATATTTGAAGGTGTGGCCCGGCACGACGCGGTCGTCCGTGTCCGCCGTGGTGGCCAGAATCGCCGGATAGTCCGCGTCCGCATCGATATTGTGATACGGCGAATAGGCGTAGAGCGTCTCGAAATCGTCGGCGACGCCCGGATCGCCGTAATCGTCGGTCCAGAAGCGGCCGGCGGTGAACTGGTTGAAGCGCAGCATGTCCATCACGCCCACGGTCGGCAGGCCGACCGCCATCAGGTCCGGGCGCTGATTGACCACCGCGCCGACCAGCAGGCCGCCATTGGAGCGGCCATGAACGCCGAGCTGTTCGGAGGTCGTGATGCCTTCGGCGATCAGATACTCGCCGGCGGCGATGAAATCGTCGAACACGTTCTGCTTGTTATCCAGCCGGCCGGCGTCGTGCCATTCCTTGCCGTACTCCCCGCCGCCGCGAATATTCGCGTTGGCGAACACCCCGCCCATGTCCATCCATGTCAGGAATTGCGGGAAGAAGCGGGAGGTGTAGGAGATGTTGAAACCGCCATAGCCATAGAGCAGGGCCGGGCGGGGCTCATCCAGTTCGATGTCGGCCCGGCGGGCGATGAACATCGGGATCTCCGCGCCGTCCTTCGACTCGTAGAAGACCTGTTCGATGACGTAATCGTCCGGATCATAGGGCAGGTCCGGGGCGAACAGTTCCTCGCTCTCGCCGGTCTCCACATTATAGCTGTAGATGGTTTCCGGGCGGCGGAAGCTCTGGAAGGCGTAGAAGGTTTCCGGATCGCCGTACTTGCCGTTGAAGCCGGAGGCCTCGCCAAGGCCCGGCAGGTCGACCTGGCCTTCCCGGACGCCGTCCATGGCGTAGACCAGGGCGGCGCTTTTCGCATCGATCAGATATTCGGCGATGATCCTGTCGCCAACCACCGAGGCGTCAATCAGCGTATTTTCGCTTTCCGGCACAATCTCGGCGGAGACGGTCTGTTCGCCATTGGGAACGACCGCGATGATCTTGCCCCTGGGCGCGCCGCGATTGGTGCGGAAATAGAGACGGTTATTGGCCGAGCCGATTAGGGCGAACTCGTCCTTGAACCCGCCGAACAGCTTGAAGAATTCGGCGTCGGGCTGGCCGACGCGGCGGATCATGATCTCGTACGCCTCGTCCGTGCCTTTCGAGGCGGTGACGACGATCCATTCGCCATCATCGCTGATTTCGGCCGACAGGCTGACATCGGGTTCTTCGGGACGGTCATAGATCAGCGTGTCATCCGCCTGACCGTCGCCCAGTTCGTGGAAATAGACCTTGTGGTCGTAATTCAGGTTCTGGAATTTCGCGCCTTCTTCCGGGGCGGGATAGCGGCTGTAATAGAAGCCCGACCCGTCCGGCGCCCAGTCGAGGCCGGAGAACTTGATCCACTCGACCGTGTCGGACATCACCTCGCCGGTTTCGACGTCCAGCACCTTTGCCGTGCGCCAGTCCGTTCCGCCGTCCTGGATCGTGTAGAGCAGTTGCGAGCCGTCGGGGGAGGGCTTGATTTCGGCAAGCGCGATGGTGCCGTCATCGGACCACTCATTGGGGTCGATCAGTTCGCGCGGTTCGGCGCCGGCCTCGTCCATCACGTAGAGGACGGACTGGTCCTCGCCCTCGCTGCGTTTGCGGAAGAAAATGCGTCCGCCCTTCTTCTCGGCCAGCGAGTAGGCGTCGAAATCCCAAAGCGCGGTCATGCGGCCGGCGATGGCTTCGCGCCCGCCAATGGAATCCATGAAGGCGTTGGTGAATTCGCTCTCCGCCTGCACCCAGGCGGCGACGTCGCCGCTCTCGCGCACGTCATCTTCCAGCCAGCGATAGGGGTCGGCGACGCTGGTTCCGTGATAATCGTCCGCAACGTCCACCGTGCGGGACTGCGGGTAGGGCGTTCCGGCCTCCTGCGCGGCGGCGGCCAGCGGCAGGGTCAGGACAGTCAGAAAGGCTATGGCGCGCATCAAATGCGTCTCCCCATCCAGGTTGTTATTGGCAGCTTGCGCGCAATCTAGAGCCAATGGGCCGTGGCGCAAAATGACGCATCGGTAAGGTCTTGCCCTTAACGTAAGCGTTAGGTAGGCTCCGCCGCGATGACTGCCCAAACCTATAGCATTTCCCAGCTCGCCGCCGAATTCGGCATTACGCCGCGCGCCTTGCGCTTTTACGAGGATCGCGGCCTTCTCAAGCCCGCGCGGTCCGGCCAGAACCGGGTCTATTCGGCCGCCGACCGGGCGCGCCTCGCCATTATCCTGCGGGGAAAGAGCGTCGGGTTTACGCTAGAGGAAATCCGGGAATTGCTGGATCTCGACCAGCTTGAGGGGCTGAAGACCCAGATGCGCGAGGCGCATCGCCGGCTGGAACAGCGCATCGACGACCTGAAACAGCGCCGCAAGGATATCGACGCGGCGATAGACGAGCTGAAAGCCGGTTGCGAGTGGCTGGAAACCAAGCTGGCCGACAAGGAGCCGCCGGAGGAGCTGAAACGCTCCGCCCGCGCATTCGAGGCGCTGGCCAAGGCGCGGCTTGAATCGGACCTTGCCACGATGGGCTCGAACTAGAGAATTTTCTTAAACGCCGGGCCGCCCCTGCCGGCGGCGCGATTGCGATTAACAGGGGAAGACACGCCATGCCGATGTACAAAGCGCCCGTTCAGGAAATGAAATTCCTGATGAGCGAGGTCCTCGACCTCGACAGATATTCCAATCTTCCGGGCTTTTCCGATGCCACGTCCGATCTGCGCGACGCGATCCTGGACGAAGGCGCGAAGTTCGCGGAAGGCGTGGTCGCCCCCCTGAACCGCGTCTCCGACACGCAGGGCTGCACCTATAATGGCGACGACCATTCGGTGAAGACGCCGGACGGCTTCAAGAACGCCTATGACACGATGAGCCAGAATGGCTGGATGGGGCTGGGCTTCCCGGCCGAGCACGGCGGGCAGGGCCTGCCGGGCGTGCTGTCCATCGCGGTCAGCGAGATGGTTTCGTCCGCCTGCATGGCGTTCGGCATGTATCCGGGCCTGACCGCCGGCGCGGCGGAAGCGCTGCTGTCCGGGGGCACGCAAGAGCAGATCAAGAAATACGTGCCCAACATGGTCTCCGGCCAGTGGGGCGGTACGATGAACCTGACCGAGCCGCACTGCGGCACGGATCTGGGGATGCTGAAATCCAAGGCCGTTCCGAACGGCGATGGCTCCTATTCCATCACCGGCCAGAAGATCTGGATTTCCTCCGGCGAGCACGACCTGGCCGAAAATATCGTCCACCTGGTGCTGGCCCGGATCGAGGGCGCGCCGAAGGGCACGAAGGGCATTTCGCTGTTCGTGGTGCCGAAATTCCACGTCAATGACGACGGCTCGCTCGGCGACCGCAACGATGTCTATTGCGGCGGCCTGGAAGAGAAGATGGGCATTCACGGCAACGCCACATGCGTCATGAATTATGAGGGCGCGAAGGGCTGGCTGGTCGGCGAGGAGAACAAGGGCCTGAAGGTCATGTTCATCATGATGAACCGCGCGCGCATCGGCACCGGCCTGCAGGGTCTGGCGCAGGCGGAGGTCGCCTATCAGAACGCCGCCGAGTTCGCCCGCGACCGCGTGCAGGGCCGCGCGCTGACCGGCCCGAAATACCCGGACAAGCCGGCCGATCCCATCATCGTCCACCCGGACGTGCGCCGCATGCTGATGGATCAGAAAGCCTTCGTGGAAGGCGCCCGGGCGTTCGCCCTGTGGGTCGCGCTTTACGGCGATCTGGAAGAACACGCCGAGGATGACGAGACCCGCCGCAAGGCCGGCGACTACATGGCGCTGATGACGCCGGTGGTGAAAGCCTTCCTGACCGGCAAGGGCTTCGACTCCGTCTCGCAGGCCGTGCAGGTGCATGGCGGCATGGGCTATGTGGAGGAAACGGGCGTCGCCCAGTTCCTGCGCGATAGCCGGATTTCCATGATCTATGAGGGCACGAACGGGGTTCAGGCGCTGGACCTGGTCGGCCGCAAGCTGGCCATGGAGGGCGGCCGCCCGATCTTCACCTTCCTGGAAGAGCTGGACGCGTTCGCCGCCGAGCATGAAGGCGACGAGGCGATGCGCCCGTTCGTCGAGGGCGTGAAAACGTCCAAGGAACGGCTGTCGCAAGGCGTGAACTGGCTGATGGAGAACGGCCTGACCGACTTCAACAATGCCGGGGCCGCCAGCCACGATTTCCTGGAGCTCTTCGGCTACACGGCGCTGGCCTATATGTGGGCGAAGATGGCCAAGACCGCGCTGGCCAAGGCCGGCGGCGGCGATCCTTTCTACGACACGAAACTCAAGACCGGGCGCTATTTCGTGGCCCGGATGCTGCCCGAGACCGAAACGCTGCTGGCCAAGGTGAAGGCCGGGGCGGAGCCGGTCATGGCGCTGGAAGCGGAGGCCTTTTGATGTCCCTGAACGTACTGAGCAATCCCCGTCCCGACTGGCTGGACCAGGAGGACGTGAACATCTTCGAGGACGCAGTGCGCGGCTTCATCGAAAAGGAAGTCCTGCCGAACGGCGAGCGATGGGAGAAGGAAGGCAAGGTCGACCGCGAGGTCTGGAACAAGGCCGGCGAGGCCGGGATCCTGGTCCCCGCCTGTCCTGAGGAATATGGCGGCGCCGGCGGCGACTGGCGCCATGACTATGTGTTCCACATGGCGGTGGCCGAGATGGGCGTCGATGGCTGGGGCGCCTCGCTGCACAACTCCATCGTGGCGCCTTATGTCTGGGAATACGGCACGGACGGGCAGAAGGAAAAGCTGCTGCCCAAGCTGGTCTCCGGCGAATATGTCGGCGCCATCGCGATGTCCGAGCCCGCCGCCGGGTCCGATCTGCAGGGCATCAAGACGACCGCAGTGAAGGACGGCAACGGCTATCGCCTGAACGGCCAGAAGACCTTCATCACCAATGGCGGCACGGCGAACTTTGTCGTGGTGGTCGCCAAGACCGACCCGAGCGAGGGCGCGAAAGGCACCTCGCTCTTCCTGGTGGAAACGGACGAACTGGAAGGCTTCAAGCGCGGGCGCATGCTCGACAAGGTCGGCCTGAAGGGTCAGGACACGGCCGAGCTGTTCTTCGATAATTGCTTCCTGCCGGCTGACAGCCTGCTGGGCGAGGTCGAGGGGCAGGGCTTCATCCAGCTGATGGAGCAGCTGCCGCAGGAGCGCCTGCAGATCGCGGTTCAGGGCGTGGGCATGATGAAGCGCGCGCTGGCCGAGACCATCGCCTACGTCAAGGAGCGCCACGCCTTCGGAAAGCCGGTGATCGCGTTCCAGAACACCCAGTTCAAGCTGGCCGAGATGAAGACCAAGGCGACCATCGCCGAGAGCTTCTGCCACGACTGTTCAAAACGGCTGCTGGAAGGAACCCTGGACGCCGCGACGGCGTCGATGGCCAAGTACTGGGTCACGGACACGCAATGCGAAGTCATCGACGAATGCGTGCAGCTTCACGGCGGATACGGCTATATGAACGAGTATCCGGTCGCCCGGATGTGGCGCGACGCCCGCGTCCAGCGCATCTATGGCGGCACCAACGAGATCATGAAACTGCTGATTTCGAGGACGCTGTGAACCCTGAAGTCCTCCGCAAGCTGCCCAAGCCAAAGCTGGCCGATTTGCTCGGCTGGAAGTTCGAGTCGTTCGACGCCGAAAAGGGCGAGCTGACGCTGAGCTTCGTGGGGCGGGAGGACTTCACCAACCCGACCGGCAACGTCCAGGGCGGCATGCTGGCCGCCATGATGGACGACACGATGGGGCCGGCCATGGTGATCGTTTCAAACGGCGAGAAATTCGCGCCGACCATCGACTTGCACACCCATTTCCTGCGGCCCGTGAAACCGGGCCCCATCACGGTGAAGGCGCGCGTGACCCAGATGGGCCGCACCATCGCTTTCGGCGAATCCGAACTGTTCGATTCCCGCGGCCGCCTGTGCGCGCGGGCGACCTGCAGCTCCGCCGTGATGCCTTTGCAGAACAATACCCCCGAGACACTGGAGGCCTCCGCATGACCAAGGCTTATATCTACGACGCCGTGCGCACGCCGCGCGGCAAGAAGAAGAACGGCGCGCTGCACGAGATTACCGCGCTGTCCCTGTCCACCCAGATGCTGGAAGCGATCCGCGACCGGAACGAGCTGGACACGTCCAGAGTGGACGACGTCGTGCTGGGCTGCGTCTCGCCGGTGGGCGAGCAGGGCGCCGATATCGCCCGCGCTTCGGTCATCAACGCCGAGTATGCGCAGACGACGGCGGGCGTGCAGATCAACCGCTTCTGCGCTTCCGGCCTGGAAGCCACCAACATGGCGGCGGCCAAGGTGATGTCGGGCGAGGCGGATTTCGCCATTGGCGGCGGCGTGGAATCCATGAGCCGCGTGCCCATGGGCTCCGATGGCGGCGCGATGATGTCCGACCCGGAAATGAGCTTCGACCATTACATGGTGCCGCAGGGCATCTCGGCCGACCTGATCGCCACCAAGTACGGCTTCTCCCGCGATGACGTGGACGCCTATGCGGTGGAGAGCCAGAAGCGCGCGGCCAAGGCCTGGGACGAGGGCCGGTTCAAGAACTCCATCGTTCCGGTGAAGAACCAGCTGGGCCTGACCCAGCTTGACCATGACGAGCATATGCGCCCGGATTCCGACATGCAGTCGCTGGGCTCGCTGAACCCGTCCTTCCAGGGACTGGCGGAATTTGCGGGCCTGGATAGCGTGGCCATCCAGCGCTACCCGGAAGTCGAGGCGATCAACTACGTCCATACGCCGGCCAACTCCTCGGGCATTGTGGACGGCGCCGCGGCGGTGCTGGTCGGGTCCAAGGACGCCGGCAAGGCGGCGGGCCTGAAGCCCCGCGCCCGGATCAAGGCGATGGCCTCCATCGGCTCCGAACCGACGATCATGCTGACCGGCCCGGTGACGGTGACCCAGAAGGTGCTCGACAAGGCCGGCATGAAGGCCAAGGACATCGATATCTGGGAGCTGAACGAGGCGTTCGCCTCTGTCGTCCTGCGCCTGATGCAAGCCTATGACATCGACCACGACAAGATGAACGTGAATGGCGGGGCCATCGCCATGGGCCACCCGCTGGGCGCGACCGGGGCGATGATCCTGGGCACCGTCCTCGATGAGCTGGAGCGCACGGGCAAGGAAACCGCCCTTGTGACGCTCTGCGTCGGCGGCGGCATGGGCACGGCGACGATCATCGAGCGGGTGTAACCCCATGGCGGGTCGGAAAGACACAAACGACGAGCAACGCGAACGCCAGCAGGCCGCCTTCCAGCGCGGCCTGCCCATCGGGATCGGCGTGGGCATTGCGATTGGCGTGTCCTTCGGCCTGCTGTTTGGCTTGATGTTGGACAATCTCGCGCTGGGCGTGGCGATGGGGCCGGCCCTTGGCATGGGCATCGGCATCGCGCTGTCCCCCGCCTTCGGCGCGCAACTGATTGAGAAAGACCGCCCGACGGGCGGAAAGGACGAGACAGATGAATAATTTCACCATCGACATCGACAATGACGGCATCGCGCTGGTCACGTTCGACGTGCCGGGCCGGTCCATGAACACGCTGACCAATGAAGTGATCGGCGAGATCGACGAACTGGCCGAAAAGATCGCCAGCGACGACGCCATCAAGGGCGCGGTGATCACGTCCGGCAAGGCGTCCGGCTTCTGCGCCGGGGCCGATCTTGGGGAAATGGGCGGCGGCCTGTTTGGCGGGTCCGGCGCCGCCAAGTCGGAAGACGAGCTGAAACAGGAAATCTTCGACAGCGCGTTCCGCCTGAACAAGACGCTGCGCGGTCTGGAGACCTGCGGCAAGCCGATCGCCGCGGCGATCAACGGCCTGGCGCTGGGCGGCGGGTTCGAGATTACGCTGGCCTGCCATTACCGCGTGGCCGCGAATGACAATCCGAAGCTGAAAGTCGGCCTCCCCGAAGCCATGGTCGGCGTCCTGCCGGGCGGCGGCGGCACGCAGCGCCTGCCGCGCCTTGTCGGCGCGATGAACGCCTTCGACCTGATGCTGCAGGGAAAGCAGATCCGCGTGGAGAAGGCCGCCGAGCTGGGCCTGGTGGACACCGCGCCGGGCGATCAGATCGTCCAGAAGGCCAAGGACTGGGTGAAAGCCAATCCGGACGCCAAGGCGCCGTGGGACCAGGAGAAATTCAAGGTTCCGGGCGGCGGACCATACCATCCGTCCGGCGCGCAGGTTTTCATGGGCGCGGCCTCCATGCTGCGCAAGAATACCTGGGGCAATTACCCGGCCCAGCGTTTCATCCTGTCCTGCGTCTATGAGGGGCTGCAGCTGGATATCGATTCCGGTCTGCGGATCGAGAGCCGGTATTTCGCCAAGCTGCTGATGCGGCCCGAAAGCCGCAACATGATCCGCTCCATCTTCCTGTCCAAACAGGCGCTGGAGAAGGGCGCGGCGCGCCCGGCGGGTCAGGAGTCCAAAAAAATCAAGAAGATCGGCGTCGTCGGCGCGGGCTTCATGGGCGCGGGCGTGGCCAATGTCTCCGCCCAGGCCGGAATCGAGGTCATCCTGATCGACAAGGATCAGGACGGCGCGGACCGCGGCTACCAGCATATCGAGAAAGACCTGGCCAAGCGCGTCGAGCGCAAGAAGATGACCGAGGAGAAGAAGGCCGAGATCCTGGGCCGCGTCACCGCGACCACGGACTATTCCGGCCTGAAGGACGCGGACATCGTGGTCGAGGCGGTCTTCGAGGCGCGCGACGTCAAGGAGCCGGTGATCAAGAAGATCTACGAGTCGGTCGGCCCGGACACGATTGTCGGGTCCA
This sequence comes from Euryhalocaulis caribicus, assembly GCF_000412185.1. Classification (GTDB taxonomy): domain Bacteria; phylum Pseudomonadota; class Alphaproteobacteria; order Caulobacterales; family Maricaulaceae; genus Euryhalocaulis; species Euryhalocaulis caribicus. The sequence continues at coordinate 109,548 of NZ_ASJA01000010.1, read as the reverse complement.
ATACCTCGACCCTGCCGATCTCCTCGCTGGCCGAATACGGCGCCGATCAGGACCGCTTCATCGGCGTGCACTTCTTCTCGCCGGTCGAGAAAATGATGCTGGTTGAACTGATCAAGGGCGAGAAGACGGGCGACAAGGCGATCAGCGTCGCCATCGATTTCGTCGCCCAGATCAAGAAGACCCCGATCGTGGTCGAGGATACGCGCGGCTTCTACGCGAACCGTTGCGTCATGCGCTATATCCAGCAGGGCATGCATATGCTGGAGGAAGGCTATCTGCCGGCCCTGATCGAGAATGGCTCGAAGATGGCCGGCATGCCGGTGGGGCCGCTTTCCCTTCAGGACGAGGTCGCCATCGATCTTGGCTACAAGGTGCTGCAGGCCACCAAGAAGGATATGGGCCCGGAGGCCGCCGACGGCCCGACCGAGCGCATCCTGACGGTGATGTATGAGGCCGACCGCATGGGCCGCAAGAACGGCAAGGGCTTCTATGTCTATCCGGACGGCGGCAAGAAACGTCTCTGGGAAGAGCTGGACCAGTTCGCCAAGGACGGCGTCCTGCCCGAGAAGAAACAGCCCTCCACGGACCTGATCCGCGACCGCGTCCTGTATTCGCAGGCCATCGAGGCGGCGCGCTCCATGGAAGAGGGCATCGTGGACGATCCGCGGGAAGCCGATGTCGGCTCCATCCTCGGCTGGGGCTATGCGCCTTTCACGGGCGGCGTGCTGAGCTTCATCGATACGGTGGGAACGGAGGCCTTCGTGAAACGGGCCGATGAGCTGGAAGCCAAATATGGCGATCCGTTCGAGGTTCCCGAGCTTCTGCGCGAGATGGCCGGCAAGGGCGAGACCTTCTATGGCCGCTTCGGCCGCGACGAGAAGAAGGCGGCCTGACCCGTGTCCGGCAAGGGCAGGGACGTCATGCCGCCTGACGAGGAGCTGGAGGAGGGGCTCGACGAGTCCTTCCCCGCCTCCGATCCGCCCACGGCGACGGCGCCCGGTTCAGACCGGGACGACCCCGCGCCGGGGGATGAGGAAGAATGAAGAAAGGCCGGGCGCAAACGCCCGGCCTTTTTCCTTGCGGTGATATGCAGACAGGCGCGCGGCCGATGGAGCCTTTTGGGCGACGATGCGTTCAACCGGTGAACAAAAACCGCCCCGAAGGAGGCTCGATCCATGAGTGATCCGAAGAAACCCAAGGACGACAAGTCCCGCGAAGAAGAGATTGACGAAAGTCTCGACGAGACGTTCCCGGCGTCCGATCCGCCGAGCTATATGCCGCCCGCGCCGGACGATCCCGACGAAGAGGACGACAAGAAAAAGAAGAAGGACTAGGCCCTAGTCCTTCTTGTCCTTGTCGCGACCGAACATGCCGCCGAACACGTCTGAAAGCGTGTTCGGCGTTCGCGTATTGCGCTGCTGGCGCTTTTCTTCCTTAGACCGCTGAAGGTATTCGCCTTCCTCGCCCGGCTTTTTCGGGTCCAGCGCGCCGCCGATAAAATCACCGAACAGCGGAATATCGTCGACCAGACGGTCGTCATAGACATTGCAGTCGCGCATGACGCGATAGATTTCCGCGTCCGCGCCGCCGGTCGTGAAGGTCAGGCGGATGGGATCGCCGCGATCCTTCTGCGCCTCGATGAACAGGCGGCGGCCCTTGATCATCCGCCAGGCAAAGGTTTCGGGGTTCGGGGCGACCAGCATGGCGCGGTCATCCTCGGCGGCGTACCAGGTCTCGGTCACGATCTCCCCGTCATCGACGCGATAGCGCACCGGCGTCGCGGCGGCGGCGATATATTGCGGGAAGCTGACCGCGGCGGACAGGCCCTGAAAGGCGTCGCAACGGACCTGAACGCGAATGCGGTTCAAACCCTCCGACTGTTCGGTCCAGGCGACGGTGGACAGGGAGTCGTCGAAATTGTCGTAATTCCGGTCGTAATCCCAGTCGTCGGTAACCACGGGAACCGCGGCGGCGGAGCCGGCGGAAAGCAAAAATGCGGCGAAAGCCATGCGTAGCGTGGTCATTGGCAAACAGTCCAAGTCTTAAAAGTCATGTCCCCTGTGCGCCCTCTTTAGAGGAGGAAAGCGCATTTCGCCAAGAGGCGATGGCTGCGTCAGGCTTTCCGCGCGCGCGGATGAGCGCGGTCATAGACCGACATCAGGCCCGCCGCGTCAATTTCCGCATAGACTTGCGTGGTCGACAGGCTGGCATGGCCCAGCAATTCCTGAATGGTGCGGAGATCGCCGCCGCCGGCCAGAAGGTGGGTGGCGAAGGCGTGGCGCAGGGCGTGCGGGGTGGCGCTGTCCGGCAGGCCCAGCTGGCCGCGCAGGTTTTGCATCAGGCGCTGGGCCTGACGCGGGTTCAAGGGCCCGCCGCGGGCGCCGCGGAATACGGGCTGCTCGCCATCCAGCGCATAGGGACATTTATTTTCATAGTCCGCCACGGCGTCGCGGGCGGCCTTCAGGACCGGCACGACGCGCGCCTTGCCGCCCTTGCCGGTGACGCGGATCGCCTCGCCCAGGGGCAGGTCCGCGCCGGTCAGGGACAGGGCCTCCGATATGCGCAGGCCCGCGCCGTATAAAAGCGTGATCAGGGCGGCGTCGCGCGCGGCGATCCACGGCGTGACGGTCTGGTCCGAGGCCGCCTCGATCAGTTCCCGCGCGGCGGCGGGGCTGACGGGGCGGGGCTTGGACCGGGCGAAGCGCGGGGTGCGGAGATCGTTGAGGCCATCCGCCTTTACGCCCAGCCGCCGCACGGCGAAGCGCACGAAAGCGCGGATCGAGGAGACTTGCCGCGAAAGCGAGCGGGCGGACAGCGGGTCCGGCCCGGAGCGGCGTCTGGCGAGATAGGCGCGAACGTCACGCGCCTCCAGCCTTGCGACCGCGCCAAGCGTCACCGGCCCGCCAAGATGATCCCGCAGAAAAGCGAAGAAGGCGGAGAGATCCGAAAGATAGGCGTCGACGGTTTTCGGGCTGAGGCGGCGTTCGTCCCGCATATGCGTGACGAAACGCGACAGCGCCTCTTCCGCGGAAAGGTCTAGCGCGACAGCCATTCCCCCAGCCTGCGCTCCAGAACGCGGGCGAGGAAATTGAGCAGTTCGGTGCCGTTATCCTCGCGGAAAGTCTCGGGATCGAGCGAGCCAAGGGCCATCAGGCCGCGGCGGCCATTGATGTCCAGGCGGATGATCGCCTCGGACCGCAGGCGGTCGGTGTCGTCGCCGAAGATGACGCGCGCGCCGCGGCCCATGCGGCCCAGACGCTCCCACCGGCTGACGCCGATGGTCGATTCGATCAGGCCGGCCTCGGCGGACATGATGGAGGCGCCATCGGAAACGGGCAGGTCCTCGACCAGCACTTTCGCGCAATCCACGCCCAGCGCGCCGCGCAGCATCCAGCTGAGACGCTCATCGGCTTCTTCGGCCGATTCGGCGCTCATCAGGGTCAGCACGACGGCATGAACCTGCGACTGCACGGCCAGATTGGCGCGGGCGGTTTCCACAATCGCCTGATGCGTGTCGGCCATGCGGCGGGCGCGTTCCTGAATCTGGGCCACGCGCGCGGCTTCCAGATCAACCACATTCCCCCCGGCCCGGCGCGCCAGCGCGTTCAGTTCCGAATCCTCGGTCAGCCAGTGCGGGTTTTCCAGCAGCACGGACTTGACCAGCTCCAGCGCCTCGTCATCGGATGGGCGCGGAAGAGTATTGAGATCACCATTCATGACAGCGACCCTAAACGACGAGGCGTTAAAGAAGCGCCAAGCCGATCGGAGAAAACCGCTTAAAGCGCGGATACTTTTCCCGATGCCGCTGCCAGAACCCTTTGATTATGCGATTCCGGAAGGGATGGACCTGACTGCAGGCGATGTGGTGATCGCCCCCTTGTCCGGCCGGTCGCAGCGCGGCGTGGTCTGGGAGGTGGTTCCCGATGAGGGCGAACGGGCGCTGAAGGCCGTCGAATCGCGGCAGGAAGCGCCGCCGCTGACCGATGAATTACGGGCGTTTCTGGACTGGTCGGCCCGCTACACCGTGCATCCGCCGGGGGTTTTTCCTGCGCATGGCGCTGCGCCATCGCGATTCGGCCGGAGAGCCGCGCACGCAGGACGTGTTCGAACCGACGGGCCGGACGCCGCCCCGCGCCACCGAAGCGCGCGCCGCCGTGCTGGCCGAGGCGGCGGCGGACGCGGGAACGGCGGCCGATCTGGCCCGGCGCGCCGGGGTGAGTTCGGGCGTGGTGACGGGGCTGGAGAAGGCGGGGGCGCTGCGCCGGGTCAAACGGCGGCTGGATCCGCCCTTCGATATTCCCGATCCCGACCGCGCCGGCATGAATCTGACAGACGGGCAGAAGCGCGCGGCGGACGAGCTGGTGTCTCTGGTGAAACGGGACGCCTACGCCCCGGTGCTGCTGGACGGTGTGACCGGATCAGGCAAGACGGAAGTCTATTTCGAGGCGATTGCCGAGGCGCTGCGCCGCAGCGACAGCGCGCAATGCCTGGTCCTGTTGCCGGAAATCGCGCTGACACAGGCGGTGACGCGCCGCTTCGCGGAGCGGTTCGGGGCTGCGCCGGCCGTCTGGCATTCCGATGTCAGCCAGGTGGAGCGGCGGCGGGTCTGGCGGGAAGTGGCCAAGGGACGGGCGCGGATCGTTCTGGGCGCGCGTTCGGCGCTGTTCCTGCCCTTCACCGACCTCAAGGCGATCGTGGTCGATGAGGAGCATGACGGCTCCTACAAGCAGGATGACGGGGTGGTCTATAACGCCCGCGACCTGGCGGTGGCGCGGGCGAAATTCGCGGGCGCGTCGGCCATTCTGGCGTCCGCCACGCCGTCTCTGGAGACGCTGGTGAACGCGCGGCGGGGGCGGTACGCGCATGTGCAGCTGCCGTCCCGGCCCGGCGCGGCGACGCTGCCTCAAACCGAGGCGATCAATCTGCGCGAGCAGCCGCCCGAGCGCGACCACTGGCTGTCGCCGGCTCTGGTCAAGGCGGTGGCCGAGACGTTGGAGCGGGGCGAGCAGAGCCTGCTGTTCCTGAACCGGCGGGGCTATGCGCCGCTGGTCATCTGCCAGGCCTGCGGCCATCGCATGACCTCGCCCGAGACCGATTCATGGCTGGTCGAGCACCGCTATACGGGAAGGCTGGTCTGTCATCTGACCGGGTTTTCCATGCCCAAGCCGAAAACCTGCCCGGAATGCGGGGCCGAAGACACGCTGCGCCCGGTGGGGCCGGGCGTGGAGCGCATCGAGGAAGAGGCGAAGGCGCGCTTCCCGGAGGCGCGGGTGGAGACGTTTTCGTCCGACAGCGCGCAGGCGCCGGGCGAGGTGCGGCGGCTGGTCAGCCGGATGGAGGCGGGCGAGATCGATATTCTGGTCGGCACCCAGATCGCCGCGAAAGGGCATAATTTCCCGAATCTGACGCTGGTCGGCGTGATCGATGCCGATCTGGGGCTGAAGGGCGGCGATTTGCGCGCCGCGGAGCGCACCTATCAATTGCTGGTGCAGGTGGCAGGGCGCGCGGGGCGCGCGGCGCGTCCGGGGCGGGCGCTGATCCAGTCCTATGCGCCAGAGCACGAGGCGATTCAGGCGCTGATTGCGGGCGACCGCAACGCGTTCATCGATGCGGAGCTGGAAGCCCGGCAGGCTTACGGGTTGCCGCCATACGGCCGGCTGGCCGCGATCGTGCTGTCGGGACCGGATCAGGAGAAGCTGGACCAGTGGTCGCGGCGCATGGCGGCGGCGGCGCCGGTGACGGACGGGGTGGAGATTTTCGGCCCGGCCGAGCCGCCCATCGCGGTGATACGCGGGCGCTGGCGGCGGCGCATTCTGGCGCGCGCCGATCCGGGGATTGATCTGTCGGCCTATATTGCGGCGTGGCGGACGCGGGTGAAAATCCCGCCTTCGATCCGCGTGCAGGTCGATATCGACCCTTACAGTTTCGTCTGAGTTCAGGCGGCCTGCGCGGCTTTCGGGTCGGCCGTGCGCTCGGCCCGCTTGAGTTTCAGCCGCGCGCGGAAGGTGGAGCCCTTGCCTTCTTCCGATTCAAGCTGGACGTCGCCGCCCATCAGCTTGGCGATCTTGCGGGTAATGGCGAGGCCAAGACCCGTGCCGCCATATTTGCGGGTGGTGGAGTTGTCGGCCTGGGTGAAGCGTTCGAAAATCGCGTCCTGCCGGTCCTGGCTGATGCCGATACCGGTGTCGGCCACTTCCACGACCATGTGACCGCCGGAGGTGGAGATGCGACCGGTGACCGAGCCCTCCGACGTGAATTTCATGGCGTTGGACAGAAGATTGTGGAGGACCTGACGCAGGCGCAGCGAATCGCCCACCCACATGCCGCGGGCGGCCGGGGTGACGGTGATGGCGAATTCCAGATTCTTTTCCTGCGCCAGAGGCGTGAAGAGAGCGGATGCGGCGGAGGCGATCTCGTCGACCTCGAACGGCGCTTCCTCCAGCTCCACCTGCCCGGATTCGATGCGCGACAGGTCCAGCACGTCATTGAGAATGGCCAGCAGGGTCTGCCCGCTATTTTCGACCACCTCGATCATCTTGTGCTGGCTGTCTTCCAGCTGGGTGCGCTTCAGGGCGCCGGCCATGCCGATGACGCCGTTGAGCGGCGTGCGGATTTCGTGGCTCATCGTGGCCAGGAATTCGGACTTGGCGCGGTTGGCCTGTTCTGCGCGCTCCTTGGCCGATTCCAGATCGGCGGTGCGTTCGGCGACGGCGCGCTCCAGGCGTTCATTGTGGGATTGCAGGGCGCGGCGGGCGATCAGCAACTTGCGGTGCTGGGCGTGGGCGTCATAGGCGACCAGGCCCCATAGAATGGCGATGACAATCAGAACAATGCCGCCAATGGCGGTCAGCCAGGTGGCGGTCGACCGCGCGCGCTGAAGCTCCAGATCCATGATGCTGGCGGCGTAATCCAGCGCCTCGTCCAGACGGTTCGTATAGACCAGTTTCAGGTCGCGATACTCGCCGCTCAACATTTCCTCGGCGCGCGTATAGTCGCCGCGCCGCGCGAAGGCGACGGCCACGTCTTCCAGCGCCAGATAGGCTTCGCGTTCCGCGTTCAGGCTCTGTTCGATCCGCGCGCCGGTCTCGTCCACCGACAGGGAAAGAAGTTCGGTCAGGGTGTCGTCCAGCTCCCGGCTGAGCTGGTCATGGCGGTCAATGGCGGCGCGGTCGCCCTCGACGGCGCGCTCCACCGCGTCGGTCATGCCGTAGGACAGCGCCATGACTTGCCGCTGGACCTGCGAAAGCTTGGCCTGGTGTTCGGCGGCATCCTGAAGATCGTCCACAAGACGGTTCATGCCAAAGGCCGCGACCCCGACCGCGGCCACGGTAATGACCAGCGCGGACCCCATTAGAACAAGGCGCATGGCGTTCCGCCCGCCTGTGAAAACGTCTGAAATTTTCATGTTTCCCCGTCCGAATGTGACAGAAAATGCGCTAGAGAAGTAAAGAATCATTTGATGAAAGTCAGAGTTGCGTTCGGGCGGGAGTAAAAGCCGATGGAATGGATTGCGTCACCGGAAGTCTGGCTGAGCCTGCTCACGCTGACATTTCTCGAAATCATCCTTGGCATAGACAATGTCGTCTTCGTCTCCGTCGCCGCGACGCGGGTGAAGGACGGCCAGCAGGCCAAGGCGCGGGATCTGGGCATCTATTCCGGCGCGGCGATGCGGATTGTCCTGCTGTTCGGACTGGTGTGGCTGGCCTCGCTTTCCCACGCGACCCTGTTTGAAATGCCGGAATTCCTGCACTTCATGGGCGGCGACTCCCACCCCGAAAGCTTCGTGCAGGTGACGCTGGAGGATCTGATCCTGCTGTTTGGCGGCCTGTTCCTGTTGTGGAAGGGCACCGACGAGATTCACGACAATCTGGAAGGCCAGCACGGCCACGGCGCGGCGAAAAAGAAATCGGCGTTCTGGACGGTGGTCATGCAGATGACCTTCATCAATGTCGTGTTCTCTCTGGATTCGGTGCTGACCGCGCTGGGCATGACCTCGGAGCTGGGCGGCGACGAAGGGTCGGGCGTGCGGCTTGGCGTGATGATCGTGGCCATTGTGCTGTCGACGGCGGTGATGGTGTTCTCCGCCAAGGCGATCAGCAGTTTCCTGGAAAAGCACCCGACGACGAAGATGCTGGCTCTGGCCTTTATCCTGCTGGTGGGCGTGGCGCTTGTGGCCGACGGGCTGGGCTTCCATATTCCGCGCGGCTATCTCTACTTTGCGATTGCCTTCTCGCTGACCGTGGAAGTGCTGAACGTGCTGGCGTCGCGGGCGCGGCGGAAAGGCAAGGCGGCGGCAGAATAGAGGCGCGGGGCGGACGGCGTCTGTTACAGGGCGCCATCGCCCGCTTGCCGGTCACAAGGGGCCATGCTATCAGCCCGCCGGGCTGGCGGATAAGTCCGCTGAGACCCCTTGTGGTTGCAGTATCAGCAACGTAATTCCCGATTTCCTTTTGTCCCGGACGGGACAGGCGAAAAACGTCTACGAAAGCGCACATTGTAGTGAATGACGAACACGCAATCGTGAACGAGGCGGCGGAGCGCTACGCAGAAGCGCTCTTCGAGCTGGCGACCGAGGCCAAGGCGGCCGAGGCAGTCGAAGCCGACCTCGCAAGCCTGAAATCCATGCTGCGCGAAAGCGCGGATCTGCGGCGCGCGGTCAACAGCCCGCTTGTCGACGCAGAAGACAAGGCGTCCGCCATGACGGCGCTGGCCGACAAGGCCGGCTTCCAGGGGTTGACCCGTAAGTTCCTGGGCATGGTGGCCGAGAACCGGCGCGCCGGCGCCCTGATGGACATGATTTACGCCTTCGAGGCGCTGTCCGCGAAAGAACGCGGCGCGACCCGGGCGAAAGTGACTTCCGCCGAAGCGTTGAGCGACAAGGAGCTGGACGCTGTCCGCGCTTCGCTCAAGACGGCGCTGGGGCGTGACGTGGAGATCGACGCGAAGGTCGATCCCGCACTGATTGCCGGCCTTAAGATCAAGGTTGGATCCCGACTATTCGATTCCTCTCTCCGGACCCGTCTGGAGAGACTGCGCGCAACAATGAAAGAGGCGTGAGAGACATGGACATTCGCGCCGCGGAGATTTCCGCGATCCTGAAGACCCAGATCCAGAATTTCGGCGAAGAGGCCGAGGTCGCCGAAGTCGGCCAGGTGCTCTCTGTCGGTGACGGCATCGCCCGCATCTACGGCCTGGCCGAAGTGATGGCCGGCGAGATGGTCGAGTTCGAAAACGGCATCAAGGGCATGGCCCTGAACCTGGAACGCGACAATGTCGGCGTCGTTATTTTCGGCGACGACCGCGGCATCAAGGAAGGCGACACCGTCAAACGCCTTGGCGAGATCGTCGACGTGCCGGTGGGCAAGGGCCTGCTGGGCCGCGTCGTCAACGCGCTGGGCGAACCGGTGGACGGCAAGGGCCCGATCGAGGGCGAGGTCGAGCGCAAGCAGGTGGACGTGAAGGCGCCGGGCATCATCCCGCGTAAATCCGTGCACGAGCCGATGCAGACCGGCATCAAGGCCATCGACTCCATGATCCCGATCGGCCGCGGCCAGCGCGAGCTGATCATTGGCGACCGCCAGACCGGCAAGACCGCCGTCTGCATCGACGCCATGCTGAACCAGAAGCCGCTGAACGACGGCGATGACGAGAGCCAGAAGCTGTACTGCGTCTATGTCGCGGTCGGCCAGAAGCGCTCCTCCGTCGCCCAGCTCGTGAAGAACCTGGAAGAGCGCGGCGCGCTGGAATATTCCATCATCGTCACCGCGACGGCCTCCGAGCCGGCGCCGCTGCAATATCTTGCGCCGTACACCGGCTGCACGATGGGCGAATTCTTCCGCGATAACGGCATGCACGGCCTGGTCATCTATGACGACCTGTCCAAACAGGCTGTCGCCTATCGCCAGATGTCGCTGCTGCTTCGCCGCCCGCCGGGCCGCGAAGCCTATCCGGGCGACGTGTTCTATCTTCACTCCCGCCTGCTGGAGCGCGCGGCGAAGCTGAACGAGGACCATGGTTCGGGCTCGCTGACGGCGCTGCCGATTGTCGAGACCCAGGCCAATGACGTGTCGGCCTATATTCCAACCAACGTGATCTCGATCACCGACGGCCAGGTCTTCCTGGAAACCGACCTGTTCTATCAGGGCATCCGCCCGGCCATTAATGTCGGTCTGTCGGTCTCCCGCGTGGGTTCCGCCGCGCAGGTGAAGGCGATGAAACAGGTTGCGGGCAAGATCAAGGGCGAGCTGGCCCAGTACCGCGAGATGGCGGCGTTCGCGAAGTTCGGTTCGGACCTCGACGCCTCCACGCAGCGTCTGCTGAACCGCGGCGACCGCCTGACCGAGCTTCTGAAGCAGGACCAGTTCTCCCCGCTTCGCATGGAAGAACAGGTCTGCGTGATCTATGCCGGCACGAACGGTTATCTCGACGATATCCCGACATCCGCCGTGCGCCGGTTCGAGACCGAGCTGCTGCACTATCTGAATGGCGAGAAGAAAGACCTGCTCGACGCGATCCGCGACGAGAAGAAGCTTTCCGATGAACTGGAAGGCCGCCTGAAAGAGGCGGTGGACAGTTTCGCCAAAGGGTTCGCGGTCTAACAAACGCGCGAAAGCGGTCAGGAGAGAAGGCTTAGCTCATGGCGAGTCTCAAGGACCTACGCAATCGGATCTCCAGCGTGAAATCCACGCAGAAGATCACGAAAGCGATGCAGATGGTGGCCGCGGCGAAGCTGCGCAAAGCGCAGGACGCCGCCGAAGCCGCGCGCCCGTATTCCAAGAATATGGCGCGCGTGGTGGCGAACCTGTCCGCGTCCATGGCGGGCCAGCCGGGCGCGCCGGAGCTGCTGATCGGCACCGGGCAGTCGGAAACCCATCTTCTGATAGTGATGACGGCGGACCGGGGCCTGTGCGGCGGCTTCAACACCAATATCGTGCGCAAGGCGCGCGAGCGGATTGTGGAGCTGCAGCGCGAGGGCAAGACGGTCAAGATCATGACCATCGGGCGCAAGGGCGCGGACCAGCTGCGCCGCCTGTATGGCGACCTGATCGTCGAGAAAATCTCGCTGCGCGACAAGAAAGAGATCGATGCGGGAATCGCCATCGATCTTGGCAAGAAGATCACGGACATGTTCGAGGCGGGCGAGTTCGATGTCGCCACCATGTTCTTCGCCGAGTTCAAGAACGTGCTGACGCAGGTCCCGACCGGCAAGACGATCATCCCGGCGGCGGAGTCGCTGAGCGATGACGAAGCCGCCGAAGCGCCGGACCTGAAGGGCGCGGTCTATATCTATGAGCCCGGCCAGGAAGAGATCCTGGAAGAGCTGCTGCCGCGCTATATCAACAGCCAGATATTCTTCACGCTGCTGGAGAACGCGGCGGGCGAACAGGGCGCGCGGATGAGCGCCATGGACAACGCCACGCGCAACGCCGGCGAGCTGATCGACGATCTGACGATGGACTATAACCGTTCGCGTCAGGCCAAGATCACGACGGAGCTGATCGAGATCATCTCCGGCGCGGAGGCGCTGTAGATCATGCGTCTGCGTTTCCTCATCCCCGCCGCGGCGATGGGCGTGCTGGCGGCGTGTTCGCAAGGCGCGGACGAAGCCGATGGCGCGGCGAACGCAGCTGCGTTCACGGCCGAGACGGCGGCCTGCGGTGTCGAGCAGCTCGAGCCGATGGTCTGGGGACGCGAGGTTTCGTCGTCCGGCCTGAAGGTTCAGGAACTGCGCGACGGCGTGCGCAATCTGCGGGTCTGGAGCGAGGCGGACGCGGCGCTGGCGGACGAGGACGGCGTGCTGACCGGCGAGGTCACGGGCCCGGCCTGGATCGCGGCCGATCTGAGCGCCGCCAAGTCGAAGATGCTGCACGTCCCGGCCGGGACGGTGCGCGTGCGTGTGGCGGGCGAAGCGTTCGAGTGCGAAGAGAACGCCGAACTGGCCGCGCAACTGGAAGACGCGCTGGCTGCCGAAGCGGCCGCCGAGGCGCAGGAAGAATTGAGCGAAGCAGCGGAGCAAGAGCCCGCCGCGGATGCTCCGGCTGAAGCTGAAACGGAACAGAATGAAGGCCCCGCCGACGATGCGGATGGGACCGAGCAAGAGAGCGAAGAGCAATGAGCACCAAGCAAACCGGACGCATTTCCCAGGTGATCGGCGCCGTTGTGGACGTCGAATTCGACGATCACCTTCCCGATATCCAGAACGCGCTTGAGACCGAGAACAAGGGCAACCGCCTTGTCCTCGAGGTCGCGCAGCATCTGGGCGAGAACACGGTTCGCACCATCGCGATGGACGCCACGGAAGGCATGGTCCGCGGTCAGCCCGTGACCGACACGGGCGAGCCGATCCGCGTGCCGGTCGGCCCGGCGACGCTCGGCCGCATCATGAACGTTATCGGCGAGCCGGTGGACGAAGCCGGCCCGATCGAGACCGAGCATTCGGCCCCGATTCACCGCGCCGCGCCGGAATTCGACGAGCAATCGACCGAAGCGGAAATGCTGGCCACGGGCATCAAGGTCGTTGACCTGCTCTGCCCCTACGCCAAAGGCGGCAAGATCGGCCTGTTTGGCGGCGCCGGCGTTGGCAAGACCGTGCTGATCCAGGAACTGATCAACAATATCGCCAAGGCCTATGGCGGTTACTCCGTGTTCGCCGGCGTTGGCGAGCGGACCCGCGAGGGCAACGACCTGTATCACGAGATGATCGAGTCGAAGGTGAACGAGATGGGCGGCGGCGGCGAATCCCGCGCCACGCTGGTCTACGGCCAGATGAACGAGCCGCCGGGCGCGCGCGCGCGCGTCGCCCTGACCGGCCTGGCCCAGGCGGAATATTTCCGCGACCAGGAAGGCAAGGACGTTCTGTTCTTCGTCGACAACATCTTCCGCTTCACCCAGGCGGGCGCCGAAGTGTCGGCCCTGCTGGGCCGCATCCCGTCCGCGGTGGGCTACCAGCCGACGCTGGCCACCGACATGGGCGGCCTGCAGGAGCGTATTACCTCCACCAACAAGGGCTCGATCACGTCCGTGCAGGCCATCTATGTGCCGGCTGACGACCTGACCGACCCGGCCCCGGCGACTTCCTTCGCCCATCTTGACGCGACGACCGTTCTGTCGCGCTCCATCGCCGAGAAGGCCATCTACCCGGCCGTGGACCCGCTGGACTCCACCTCGCGCATCCTGGAGCCGCGCATCGTCGGCGAGGAACACTATCAGGTGGCCCGCGAAGTTCAGGAGATGCTGCAGCGCTACAAGGAACTGCAGGACATCATCGCCATTCTGGGCATGGACGAGCTGTCAGAAGAGGACAAGCTGACCGTGGCGCGCGCCCGGAAGATCGAACGCTTCCTGTCGCAGCCGTTCCACGTGGCCGAAGTCTTCACCGGCTCGCCGGGCCTGCTGGTCGACATCAAGGACACCGTCAAAGGCTTCAAGGGCCTTGTGAACGGCGACTACGACCACCTGCCGGAGCAGGCGTTCTACATGGTCGGCACCATCGAAGACGCCGTGAAGAAGGCCGAGAAGCTGGCTGCGGAAGCGGCGTAAGATGTTTCGCTTCCTGCTCGCGCTGATTGGAGTGGTTGCGATTACCACTCCGGTCTCCGCGCAGCAGAACACAGATCAGCAATTGCTTTCGCTGGCCGTCGATTACCGCTCGATGGTTCTAGAGAATATGGATAAGTTGATGTGTGGTGAGACCGCGTGCGCGCCAGCCACTCGGGAAGAGTTGCGAAACCCGCCGGTGCCTGACGAGGTCGCCGCATTTGTCGTGTCACGCGGCATGACCTCTGGCGTTGGCGAGATATGTGGTTTGGATTGGCAGGCCCGTAATTTTCTCCCGATGATGGCTTATTTTCGCCGGGACATGGGCTGGCCTAACCGGCGGATGGCGATCCTGGGCGCGTTGCACGGGTTGGGACAGGCAATTCCAGCCAATAATGGGGTCTCCTGCACTGATGATACGAAGCAAGCTATCGATGCGTCGTTAGACTTCCAGACAGGACAAAATTAATGGCCGACAAGCTTCACTTTTCTCTTGTGACGCCGGAGCGCGAAGTCGTTTCGGGCGAGGTGGACCAGGTTGTGGTTCCGGGCACGGAGGGCGATTTCGGCGTCCTGCCCGAACACGCGCCGCTGATGTCCACCATCCGTCCGGGCTGGCTGACCGTGATTGAAGGGTCCGACGAAACGAAGATCGTGATCCGCGGCGGCTTCGCCGAAGTCACCCCGGAAGGTCTGACCGTGCTGGCGGAAGAGGCGGCGGTGGCCAGCGAGCTGAACGCCGACGAAATCGCGCAGGCGATCCAGAACGCCCGTGAGGATGCGGCCGACGCCGACACGGACAAACAGCGCGAAACCGCTCAGGACCGTCTGGAATACCTGCTGGTCTTGCAGGAAGCGGCCAAAGCCGCGTAACAATCGTCCCTTATGGGGATTGATCTCGAAGACGCACGAACCGGTTTCGTCCGGGGCTCGCTGGGCGGGTTCCCGTTCGTATTTGTAAACGCCGTCGCATGGCTGATCATGGGCGGCGTTTTCCTTTGGACGAATGCCGCGGGCGTGGATGTGCGCTGGCCGGCGCTGGCGCTGATTTTCACCGGCGCGGTGACCATGCCGCTCGCCTTCGTCATGCAGGCCGCGCTGAACCTTCCCGCGCCCTCGACCTCCAACCCGTTTCCGCTACTGGCGGCCGCGCTTTCGCTGGTGCTGGTGCTGGGCCTGCCGGCGCCGCTGATCATGTGGTTCGTGGAGCCAAGCTATTCTCCGGCGGTGTGGGCGGCGGTTCTGGGCGCGCATTTCCTGCCCCATGCCTGGCTGCAGCGCACGCGCTGGTATGTCTCGCTGGCCATATTGATCTCCCTGACCGCCTTCCTTGGCGCGGCGCTGCTGGGCCATGAATCGCCGGCGGCGGTAACGCTGATCACCGGCGCCCTGATGCTGGTCTGGTCGTTCCTGATCCGCCGCAAGGCGCGCCGCCTGCCCGCCGCCTAAAGCTGCGAATCCGCCAGCGGCCGCACGTCGTTCACCAGATGGACGAGGACGCGGCCCGGCTCCTCCAGCATCATCATGTGCGCCGAATTCTCGAACCAGATCAGCTTCGTGGCCGGGGCGTCCACCCGCTCCAGCCACTCCGCCGCGATCACGGACGGCGTGGTGTAATCGTGCCGTCCTTCAAACAGGATGACCGGGCAATCAAAGGCGGTGACATCGCTGAAATTGAACCCGGCGAGATCAGGCAAAAGGCGGGGAAGCGACAGGGCTGACCCTTTCCCGATCGCGGCATAGTCATCGGCGGTGTAATCGGGCGAGAATTTCGCCAGCTGGAAATAATAGTCGATGCTGTCGCGGCCATAGGTCAGGCCGCCATAGCGCACCGACCATTTGCGCTGCGTATCGATCTTTTCCAACGGCACGGTCCCGTCCGGTTCCGGATAAGGCAGCAGGGACTCCAGCTCCTCCACGGCCACGGCGTTGCCCGCCTGCCGCGCCGCCTGAAGGGCGTGGGCGTAGCTGAGGCGCTCGTTCTCCTGCCCGTTGATCACCTGACCCATGCCGATATAGGCGTGCAGGCGGTCCGGGTGGCGATGGGCCAGACTCAGTCCCACGAGGCTGCCCCAGGAATGGCCCATGACGAAAATCTTCTCCTTGCCGTAACGCTGGCGCAGATAGTCGACGACCAGCGCGGCGTCCTCGGTAATCCGGTCCAGCGACAGGGTCGGGGCGATTTTTTCGGGATCGTTGGCGTTATAGGTCTTGCCGGACCCGCGCTGATCCCATTGAACGACCGTGAAATAATCCTCCCACCCGTTCTGGAACGCCCAGCTGGCCGGCATTTCCGGCGATGCCGGCCCGCCATGGATGACCAGAAGCACCGGGTTATCGCGGTCGCGCCCGCGAACCGTGATCCATTGCCTGGTTTCGGCGACCGGAATTTCCAGCGTTTCCTCCAACCCGTCAGGCGTGACGATGCGGCGCCCATTGGCGATGACGGCGGCGATCTGATCCCGGGTAAAGGTTTCCCCGGCGGCCTGTTCAGACGTGTCAGAAGGCGCATGGTTCTCCGCCGTGCAGGCGGCGAGGCCGCATATCAGGCCAAGGATCAAGGCGGCAAATACGGCTGGGCGGGGGAAGTGCATCATTTTCTCCGCAAGGGTCGCGTGTTGTTTTCAAGAAGGATGCGGAGCGGCGCGCTTATGGATGCAGGCGATGACAGCGCGCGCGGATGAAACGCGCTTTCACGGACAAATTTCGCGCCTCGCACGAAACTTGCTTCGCGCCTTGCATGAAAGCGCTCAACCGGTTCCGGCCCGTCTCTTTGTTCCAGAATGCGCCAGCGCAGGGCGCGGCGGCCGCCGCGCCGCGTGTCAGCGCGGCCCTGTCCGACCAGATCAAGGTCGCGCGGGTGCTGTGCATTTTCTTCATGATCTATGTGCACGTGAACCCGGGGTCGGCGGCGTTCGAGCCGGCGGTTCACGGCGTTCGCGCTTTCGACTGGATCCGGCTGTGGATTGCCGACTCCGCCGGGCGGGCCAGTATCGGCCTGCTGTCTATCGTATCGGGGTTTCTGGCCGCGCGGGCCGTGGCGGTTACCCCTTATGGCCGGCTGGTCGCCAAGCGGATCCGCAGCCTGGTGATACCCATGGCGTTATGGAGCGCGGCGTTCCTGGGCTTTGTGTTGCTGGGCGAGGCGGTGTCGCCGGGCTATTTCGCGCAGACTTTCGGACGGGATTTCGGGCTGGGCGGTCTGCCTGACTGGCTGTTCGGGCTGAGCGGCGAACCGGCGAACGGGCCGCTGGCCTTTCTGCGCGACGTGTTTGTCTGCGCGCTGTTGAGTCCGCTGCTGGCGGCGGGGTTGCGGTTTTCCACGCCTTTGATGCTGACCGGACTGTTTGCGGTCATGGTGGGGCCGGTATCCATCGATCTTCTGGTTTCGGCGAATATCCTGTTCTTCTTCACGCTGGGTCTGGCGTTTGGCCGCAAGGGCTATGCGCCGGCGCGGTTCGGCCCGGCGTTCACGGTGCTGGTCTGGACGGCGTTTATACTGGGCGGCGGCTTGCTGGCCTGGGGCGAGGTTCAGCTGGCTCTGGGGCGGGGCGAAGCCTGGGCCGGGCTTCATGCCGCGGGATATGACGTCCTGAGACTGGCGGCGGCCCCGGCGGCGTGGATGGCGGCGGGATGGTTGTCGCGTTCTTCTGCCGGCGCGCGCGTGCGCGCCGTGGAACCTTACGTCTTCATTGCCTTCTGTAGCCACCTGATCGTGACCACCGCCGTCTGGTTCGTCTGGCAGAAGCTGTTTGGCGGTTATTACGGGGCGCTATACCCGGTGTTCTTCGCGCTTGGCCCGGTGATCGCCTTTGCGGGCGCTTTTGCGATTGTCGAGATTGCGGCGCGGGTCTGGCCGGACGGGCTGAAATGGATCAATGGGGGCCGCGGCGCGCCGCGGCCTGAAACTCAGCCCGCGAACGGCGCGAAGGTCTCCGCAACGGCTTCATAGACTTTCCGCTTCCACGGAATGACCAGTTGCGGGGTCGAAGCCAGCGCCGCCCATTCCCAGGCGTCGAATTCGGGATCGTGGACTTCCAGGTCGATGTCGCTGTCAGCGCCGTTGAAGCGGTAGGCGAACCAGAGCTGGGCCTGGCCTTTATGGCGCGCGAATTTGGGCAGGTCGCGGATCTCCGCCGGAAAATCATAGGTCAGCCAGTTTTCCGTGCGGCCCAGCGGCGTGATGAGGGAGGGCGCGACGCCCGTTTCCTCGCGCAGCTCCCTTTCTGCCGCCAGCGCGGGGTCTTCGCCCCTGTCGACGCCGCCCTGAGGCATCTGCCAGCAATAATCGCCGCGCTCGCCCGCGCGGCGCGCGATAAAAACGCGCCCGTCCGGATGGAACAGGGCAATGCCGACATTGGGGCGGTAGCCTTCAGGCGGCTGCATCAGGAAGAGTTGGCCCGCATTTCCAGAATGGCCGAAGCCGGGGCCAGGGCGTAGCCCTTGGCCTCCAGACCCTCCGACCAGGCTTTCGCCTGATCAATGGTCACCGGATAGGCGAAGCCCATGCCCAGCGCCGAACCGTTCTGCAGGGCCAGCGCCTCGAGTTGCAGGAACTGCTTGTCGATCTGATCGGGGGCGGGCGGCGAATCCACGATGCGGTCAGCGGCCGCCCAGTCCAGATTCGATTGCTCGGCGGCGCGGCCCAGCGGCGAGCGCGACTGCGCGCCGTCATGCACAAGAACCAGCCCGCGATCGGCCAGCGCATCCCAGACCGGGCGCATGGCGCTTTCCGAGGCGGTGAATTTCGCGCCGAGATAATTGGTAACGCCGAAATAGCCCGTGGTGCGGGAGAGCAGCCATTCCAGACGGCGGATATTCTCGCCGGAATCGGCCTCTGTCAGCAGGGTGTGGGGGCCGGGATCGTTCTGCGGATAGTCGAACGGCTCCATGGGCAGTTCGAGGATCACTTCGTGACCGTTCTCGCGCGCCAGATCGATCCAGTTCTGGAGATTTTCCGCATAGGGAACGAAGCCCAGCGTGATTTCGGCGGGCAGAGTTTCAATGGCGGTGCGGGTGCGTTGCTCCGACATGCCAAGACCGCCGACGACCAGGGCGATCGCCGGCTTGCCGTTATTTTCGAACGGGCGCTTATAGGCGTCAGCCGGGCTCTGGCCATTGGGGCCGATAACCGGAAGCGGGCCGCCGGGGCCGGGTTCCGTCAGACCGGCGACCGGGGCGTTGGGCAGAGCATTGCTGTTGGCTTTCTGCGCGGCGGCCAGTTCGGCGCGCGTGCGGACGGGGGCGTCAGGATCAATCGGGTCCAGACCGTCCAGCGAGACGTCAGAGGCATTCTCAGGCGGCGGCGCCAGTTGATCCAGTGACGGATCGTCCAGAGAGACCTGATCGCCGCGCAGGGGCGCGACGGGCGTGTTCTCGGCGACATCGATTTCCGGGGCGGGCGGCACGCTGACCTGTACGGCCGGGCGGCCGCCATCGGGATCGCCAAACAGCAGGATCGCGGCCAGCACCGCGGCCGTCGCCAGGGTCAGGCCCAGGGCGCCCAGCAAATGAGGGTTCACGGATGAAGAGGATCGCATTGCCGCGGACATGGTTCCTAGATCGCTACTGGCGCAGACGCCGGTATACAGCGCCGCGCCAGCAGCATTAACCATAACAGGGTAAAGATTAGTCTAACGCGGCGCAGAGACCGCGTCAGAACTGATCCGTTTGCGAATTATTGCGCGACCGCGGCGGTTTTCCGGCTGGCGTTCAGCTCGGCCAGAATCTCCAGACCGCGCTGAAGCTGGAAGTCCTCGCCTTCGTAATCGGCCGGCGGCTCCTCGATATCGTGCTCGATTTCCTCGTTCTCGGCCATCGATTCCAGCTCCGCCTTGAGGGCGTTGGGAAGATCGGATTCGCGCAGCCGCTTGAGGGCGGATTCGTCAAGGATCTCGTTGGCGATCTCATGATCGGGCACGATGCCGGTGGCCTGAATGGAACGGCCCGACGGCGTGTAATAACGCTGGGTCGTCAGGCGGATGGCGCCGTCGCGCCCGCCGCGCAGCGGGATCACGGTCTGGACGGAGCCTTTGCCGAAGGAGGTCATGCCCGCAACGGTCGCGCGTTCGCGATCCTGCAGCGCGCCGGCCACGATTTCCGCGGCGGAGGCGGTGCCGGAGTCGATCAGCACGACAATCGGCGAGCCATCGGTCATGTCCCCGCCATCGGCGTTATAGCGTTCCGTGTCGCGCGGGTCGCGGCCGCGCGTGGAAACCACTTCGCCGCCATTCAGGAACACGCCGGAAACGCCCACGGCCTCATCCAGCAAACCGCCGGGATTGCTGCGCAGGTCCAGGACCAGGCCCGGCAGGTTGGGGCCAAGCTCGGCCTGCAGAGATTTCACCGCGGCGGCCAGGGAGTCCGTGGTTTTCTCGTTGAAGGTGGAAACGCGGATAACGCCGAAGCCGTCTTCCACGCGCCATGCAATCGGTTTCACTTCGATCGTTTCGCGCACCAGTTCGACGTCGAACGGGTCTTCATTCTCGCGCGCGATGGTGATGGTGATGGGTTCGCCCACCTGTCCGCGCATCTGCTCGACAGCCTCGTCCAGCGTCGTGCCGACGATGCTCTCGCCATCAATGGCGGTCAGGTAATCGCCGGGCTCGACCCCGGCGCGGGACGCGGGGGTGTCGTCAAACGGGGCGACGACCTTCACCACGCCGCTTTCCAGCGTGACCTCGATGCCGAGGCCGCCATACTCGCCGCTGGTCTGTACCTGCATGTCGCGGAAGGCGTCGGGCGGCATGTAGCTGGAATGGGGGTCCAGCGACCGCAGCATGCCGTTGATAGCGTTCTCGATCAGCTCCGGATCGTCGGTCTCGGTGACATAGTCGCTCTGGACGCGGGCCAGGATGTCGCCAAACAGCTCAAGCTGCCGGAATGTTTCGGACTTGTCGCTTTCCTCGGCCGAGAAGGCGAGGGCGCCAGCGGCCGCCGCCGCGACCAGCACAGGAGCCAAAAACCATTTCCGCATTGTCTTCCTCACCTTCTTTATCCCCGCAGCCCGTTCTAACCGGACCTGGAACCCGGCCTCATCCATGGGGCCGGGTCAATGGGCGCGCCGTCTTTCCGGATTTCATAATACAATTCCGGCGCCGGATCAGCGCGATCCGGCATCTGGCCCACCGGCTCGCCCGCCAGAACGCTTTGTCCTGACACGGTATATAGGCGCGCGAGGCCGGAAAGCACGATATGGTAACCGTCGCCGACGCTTAAGATCAATAATTCTCCGTAGCCCTGAAACGGGCCGGCGAATTCCACCTTTGCGTCAAACGGGGACACGACCTGCGCCTGGGCGCGGGTCACGATCTTGAGGCCCGAGGATTCGCCGATGCGGTCATCCTCGCCATAACCGACGATAACCTGACCCTGTGCGGGCGGTCGCAGCGCGCCGCGGGCGGCCGCGAAGCTGACCGCGGGACCTGAATTTTCGCGGGATGCGACCTGACGCCCGGCCTCTGCCTCGGCTTCCGCCTCCGCTTCGGCCTGAGCCGCGGCGGCGGCGGCGGCTGCCGCCTCGGCGCGGCGGCGCTCCTCTTCCTGGCGCTTGATGAACTCGGCGATCAGGTTTTCCAGAGATTCCGCTTCCTCCGCCAGCCGCGCAGCCTCCTTAGCCTCGGCCTGGGCGGTCTCGTCCAGCTGCGCCCGGCGGTCCTGGCGTTCGTCGACAAGGCCGGCGATTTCGGTCTGGCGGCTTTCCAGCTCGGCCTCTTCCTCGGCCAGCGCCGTCTGGTCCTCGCCAATCTGTGCGCGGATCTCGGCCAGCGAATCGATGCGGTTTCGAAGTTCGGCGGCGCGTTCCTCCAGCTGCGGGGCGACAGCGGCCAGAAGGGCGGCGGAGCGGGCGGCGTCAGAGGCGTCGTCAGGAGAGACGGCCAGCGGTGGCGGCCGCTGCATCTCCGCCCGCTGCAGGGCCGCCATGACCCGCATCAAGGTGGCGCGGTCCTCTTTCAGCGCGTCGGTCAGCACGGCCTCTTCCACCGACAGGCGCGACAGGCGGCCGGTCAGATCGTTCGCGCGCTTCTCGGCGGCGGCGATTTCGTCGGCCAAGGCGATCAGATCGGATTCCAGATCCTCGATCTCGGAGGCCGCCGCCTCGGCTTCCTCGCGCAGCTGTTCTGCGCGCTTCTCGGCCTCGGCCTGTTCCTCGCGAACCTGCTCCAGCCGGTCCGGGTCCGGCGGCTCGGCGGCGGTCTGCGCCAGAAGGAAGAGGAGGGCGGTCAGCATCTAGTCGCGATGATAGGGGGAGCCGGCCAGAATTGTCATGGCCCGGTAAATCTGCTCGGCCAGCATGACGCGCGCCAGACGGTGCGGCCAGGTCAGCTTTCCAAATGCGATGCGTTTATGGGCTTTCGGGGCGGCGCCTGCGTCAAATCCATCCGCGCCGCCGATCAGGAAGGCTGCTCCGGACGCGCCCTGATCCCGCCAGTCCGCCAGCATTTTCGCAAAATCGCGCGAACCCATCTGCTCGCCGCGTTCATCCAGAAGGCAGATGCGGTCGCTTGCCTCCGCCGCGCGCGCCAGCGCTGCGGTTTCGTTGGCCGCGCTAACGCGGCCCTTCAGCTCGATTTCCCGCTCGTCCAGCGGGGCGAGGCCCTGACCGCGGCCAAGGCCCTCAGCGCGTTTCAGATAGTCGTCTATGAGCGCGCGTTCGGGCGATCCGCGCAGCCGGCCGATGGCGATCAGGTCCAGTCGCATGGGGCCTTGTCAGCCTAGTTTGCCGCGTCGGCCGGGCTGGTGACGTTCCAGAGCTTTTCCAGATTGTAGAATTCGCGCACTTCGGGCCGGAAGATGTGAACGATCACGTCGCCCGCATCGATCAGCACCCAGTCACAGGCGGGCATGCCCTCCACGCGCGCGTTCCCGTAGCCGCTCTCCTTGAGGGAGCGGGTCACGTGATCGGCCAGCGCGTTGACGTGCCGCTGCGAACGGCCGCTCGCCACGATCATGAAATCGGTCACGCTGGATTTTCCGGTGAGGTCAATGGCGACGACGTCCTGCGCCTTGTCGTCGTCGAGCTTGTTGAGGATCAATTCGGCGAGACCCTCGGCCCGTTCAAGGGCGCCAGCCTGGTCCGGCGTATCGCCGGCCTGTGCAGACTGTCTTTCCGCTTCGGTGTTCAGGGCGTCTAATCCTTTTTCAGTTCAACCCAAAAAGCATCCGCTTTCTAACACGGACGCCCGATTCTTGCCATGCGCGTCAGACAGCCCGCATCAGGCGGACGCTGAACAGGCGGTTATCGTCAATCCATATCCGGTGCGGCTTGAATCCGGCCCGGGCGGCGAGGGCGTTGAATTCTTCCTCGCTGTATTTGTGGGAGTTCTCGGTGTGGATCGTCTCGCCCTTCTCCAGCGAGAAATCATGCCCGCCAATCGTAAAGCTGACCGCCTCCTCCGCGACCAGGTGCATTTCCACCCGGCCCTTCTCTTCATTATAGACCGCGCGGTGGCTGAAATTCTCGACCGGAATATCGGCCTGCAACACGCGATTGATGACGTGCAGCACATTCAGGTTGAAGGCGGCGGTGACGCCCTGCGAGTCGTCATAGGCGCGCTCCAGCACGTCGCGGTCCTTTTTCAGATCGACGCCGATCAGCAGGCTGTCGTCCGGGCGCAATTCGCTGCGGATCGCTTTCAGAACGTCGACGGCCTGATCCGGCGTGAAATTGCCGATGGTGGAACCGGGGAAAAAGGCCAGCCGCCAGTGATCGCCAAACAGCTCGGCCGGAATCTCGAACGGGCGCGTGAAATCGGCGCAGATTGCGCCGATGGGAAGGTCGGGATAGTCGGCCTTCAGCGCGCGGCAGGATTCCAGCAGGAAAGTCCTGGAAATATCGACGCCGGCATAGAGGTGCGGCTTTTCCAGCGCGTCCAGAAGCGTGCGGATCTTCACGCTGGCGCCGGAGCCATATTCAATGACGGTGGCGTCAGGGCCGATATCGGCGGCCAGTTCCGCTCCGATCTGGCGTAACAGGGCGATCTCCGTGCGGCCGACATAATATTCCGGGACCATGGTGATGCGGTCGAACAGTTCCGATCCGCGCTGGTCGTAGAAATATTTCGGCGAAAGCCCCTTGGGCGTGGCGGACAGGCCTTCCACGACCTCGGCCATCATGTCGGAATCCTGCGGCTCAAGGTCGATGAAGAAGGCGAGGTCATCCCCCGCCTGATCCGGCGACGAGGCTGCGTCGGTCATGGTGCGGGGTCCTTTTTCGGCCCGGTTCTCAAGAACGGGCCTCGGCCCGTATCGCGCTGGAGGATTGGGGATGTAAGGGCGCGGTCAGATATGTCCATGCCGGCGCCCGCATAAGGGCCAGATTTTTTGCCCCCTGTTCCGGGACGCGGTGATTGGCGTATTGCCGCGCGGCGCGGCCCAGCCGGGCGCCGGTCGCGGTTCCGCGGCGCGCGATGACCGCCACGGGAAGCGTTTCCATGATGGTTTGCCAGCCGCGCCATCTGTGGAACCCGGCGAGATTGTCGGAGCCCATCAACCACACGAAATTCACCTCCGGCCAGCGGCGGCTCAGGGCCAGCACGGTTTCCATGGAATAGGCCGCGCCCAGACGGCGCTCCACATCGCTGACCGTCATGCGGGGATAGTCGCCCAGCGCCCAGACGCCGGCGGCGCGCCGCCAGTAGCGATCGGTCTCGGAAGCGTCTTTCAAGGGATTTTGTGGGCTGACCAGAAACCAGACCCGGTCCAGTTGCAGCCGCCGCATGGCGGTGCGCGCAACATGGAGATGCCCGGCATGGGCGGGGTTGAACGACCCGCCGAACAGTCCCACCGACATGCCGGGATAGAGCAGTTCGCTGCGCAGCGGAGGCCCGCCGGGCGCGCCGTGCGTCATCGGGGCGATGCTGGGACGGCGCAGGCGATGGCTTAAGGAGTCCAAGGCTCGGGTTCCTCGGCCGCTTTACGCGCCTCGTCCCGGCGGTTTTCGATCAGGCGGGCCGCGTCCTGAAGCAGCTCCGTCACCCCCTCGCCGGAGACGCCGGAGACGAGCCTGGGTTTTACGCCGGCCACGGCCTCCAGGGCCGCAGACGCCTCCTCGATGGATTCCGCGTCCAGCGCGTCGATCTTGTTGAGGGCGAGAATCTCCGGCTTGCCGGCGAGGCCGCCGCCATATTCCTCGATCTCGTGACGCACGGTCCGCCAGGCCCCGGCCGGGTCCTCGCCCGTGGCGTCGACCAGATGGATCAGGGTCTCGCAACGCTCCACATGGCCGAGAAAACGGTCGCCAATGCCCGCGCCCTCATGCGCGCCTTCGATCAGGCCGGGAATATCGGCCAGAATGAAACGCGCCTTCTGGGCGTATTCCACGACGCCCAGATTGGGGTGCAGTGTGGTGAACGGATAATCGGCGATCTTGGGCTTGGCCGCGCTGACCGCCGCCAGGAAGGTGGACTTGCCCGCGTTGGGCAGGCCGACCAGCCCGGCGTCCGCGATCAGTTTCAGGCGCAGCCAGATCCAGCGCTCCTCGCCCGCCGCGCCAGGATTGGCGCGGCGCGGCGCCTGATTGATGGAGCTCTTGAAGCGCGCATTGCCCCAGCCGCCATTGCCGCCCTCGGCCAGCAGCACGCGCTGGCCCGGTTCGGTCAGGTCCGCGATGACGGTTTCCCGGTCCATTTCCAGGATCTCGGTCCCCACGGGCAGCTTGATGACCACGTCCTCGCCATCGGCGCCGGTGCGGTCCTTGCCCATGCCGTGCTCGCCCTTTTTGGCCTTGAAGTGCTGCTGGTAGCGATAGTCGATCAGCGTGTTGAGGTTCTCCACCGCTTCGGCCCAGACATCGCCGCCCCGGCCGCCATCGCCGCCGTTCGGCCCGCCGAATTCAACATACTTCTCCCGCCGGAACGAAACACTGCCCGCGCCGCCATCGCCGGAACGGATATAGATCTTGGCCTGATCGAGAAATTTCATGTCGGTTCCGGTTCTATCAGTGAGCCGCGCCGGAGCGCCACTCCATTTCGACCGAACGCGCGCGGGCGCGGCGGCCGAGGCTGAAGCGTTCGGCGGTTTTTCCGGTCGGCGTGAAACCCGCTTTTTCGAGAACGCGTCCCGAGGCCGGGTTGTCCTCGAACCACTCCGCGCTGATGACGGGCAGGTTCAGTTGGCCGGCGGCAAAGTCACGGAGCGCGCCCGCCGCTTCGCTGGCATAGCCGCGGCCCTGCCAGGGCTCGCCAATCCAGTAACCGAGAATCCAGCCCCCGCGCGTGCGGTGAAGCCCCGCCGCGCCCACAAGTCCGTCATCATCGGTCGCCACGGCAAACGGAAATGCCTGGCGGCGGCGGCGCAGGGAGTCGTGCAGCATGATCCAGCCTTCCACGGCAAGCTGCGGATAGGGGCAGGGGACGTTCTGCACCATGCGCGCGATCGCGGGGCGTCCGGCATGTTTCGAGACTCGCTGCGCATCCTCGATCCGGAAGGGCCGCAGGGACAGCTGCTCGGTCGTGATCACGGGACTCATGGTTTCGGCGTTCCTTGGCGGAGGGGCAAAGAAAAAGGGGAGACAGGCGGCCCGTCTCCCCTCGCTTCTCGCGTTACGGTTCGCCTTCATTGAGGCAAACCGAGAATTTTCCGCAGTTCGCCTATTCGGTTTCGGCAGGCATGACCGACACGGTCGGACGGTCGTTCTTGCCGCGCCCGAAGGTCACAACACCGGCGATCTTGGCGAAGATCGTGTGATCCTTGCCGATGCCGACATTCTCGCCCGGACGATATTTCGTGCCGCGCTGGCGAATGATGATGTTGCCAGGGATCACGGACTGACCGCCGGATTTTTTCACGCCGAGGCGGCGGCCTGCTGAGTCGCGGCCGTTGCGCGATGAACCGCCAGCTTTTTTATGCGCCATCTCTAGTTCTCCTTCGCCAGGTCTTTGGCCTGGGCAACCCAGCCTTCGTTTTCGGCTTTCGCCTGCAGACCGCTGATTTGCTCGTCCAGCTTCTCGATGTCCGCCTTTTTCCAGGCCGCGACCTGTTCAAAGGTCGTGACGCCGGCCGCGTTCAGCTTCTTGGCGTAGGCCGGGCCAACGCCGTTCAGCTTGGTCAGATCGTCAGCTTTGCCGGTGACGCCCTTTTTCGCAGCGGTTTTCTTCGCCGGCGCGTCAGCCTTCTTGGCCTCGTCCTTCTTGGGTGCGGCTTCCTTCTTGGGCGCAGCCTTTTTCGGCGCGTCCTTGGCGGCGGGCTTTTCTTCGTCCTTCTTGGCGGCCGGCTTGGCCTTGGCCTTGGAGCCGCCAATGCCGATCACGCGCAGGACCGTCTCGAACTGACGATGGCCCTTGGTGCGGCGATAGGTGGAGCGGCGGCGCTTCTTGAACACCGTGATCTTGTCGCCCTTGCGCTGTTCGATGATCTCGGCGTTGACGGAGCCGCCGGATTTAACATCGGCGCCGTCGCCGCTCATCAGAACGTCCAGATCGACAGAATCGCCAACTTCGCCTTCCAGGCGCTCGGCGACGATCACGTCGTTCTCGTTCACACGGTATTGTTTTCCGCCGGTCTTGATGACTGCAAACATCGTAAATTCGTCCGTATTCTCTTGGCCCGCGTCCCTTTCCCGCTTCATAAGCGCGGAGGAAACGCGAAAGCCGGCGCGTCACGACGCACCGGCGAAAACTCGAAGGCGCTTAGCTATCGCCGCGCCCTCACAGAGTCAATTGGAGGGGACAGGAATTGCAGGCCCCGCATACAGCGCCGCTACACGTCCGATACCACGCGCAGCGCCCTGCTTGAAACCGCCAAAAGTCGCCGCTAGGTTCCGCGCCCGATCGCTTGGATTAGGAGAGGTGCCGGAGTGGTCGAACGGGGCGGTCTCGAAAACCGTTGAGCGCGCAAGCGTTCCGAGGGTTCGAATCCCTCTCTCTCCGCCATCCAGTCACCTGGAAAACCCCCGTCCTCTGATTTCACGGAAATTCCGCCGGAATTTCCGGCGCTTACCTCTACCCCGATCGGACGGAGACGCGTCTCTACGCCTGAAATCTGCAATCTGTGGCCCTTGGTCTCTGTCAGGCTTCCGCATCGGTTCCCTTACCCTGATAAACAGGGAATCTGCAGGGAAAATTGATTAAATCGGGGCGATTCCGGCCATTGCTCTAGGAATTCCCATTGCTATTTCAGGGGCTTAAGCATCAAATTCCCTAAAAGCTATAACAGGGAAATTTCAGGAGCCTTGCAGGGAGTTCCAGGGAGCGGAACAGGGAAGCTGAATTCGCTGTTACCGGGTAAAGCCCAGAGCGCGTTCCTGCTCGCGCCAGTCCAGCGGCAGTTCGGTCCGGACGAGCCGCTCCAGGGTTGTCTCGACTGGCTGTCGCCCCTCGAGAACCGCCTTGGTAATGTCCGGTGACAGAAAGCCGAGCAGCATCCGGGTACGGATAAATCCCGACGTCACGCCTTCCTCTTCCGCAATGTGATCAAAGCTGTCGCCGGCCAGGATGCGCTCACGCCAGAGGCGGGCGCGCGCAATCATCCTCAGCATCACCGGATCGGGCTCGGGTTCGGTCTCGCCCGAGACGAGACGCGCTTCGACCCCGCGGCGGCGCAGCTGGAAGGGCGCGGAAACCACCAGCGCCTCTTCCACAATTCCCGCCTCATCGATTCCGATCGTTTCCGCCAGCGCGCCGCGGTCAATGGAGATGCCGATCTCGCCGCGGCTCACCGTCACGCGATCAAGCAATGAAGAGAGCCGGTCATGGTCGGACTCCAGAGCGCTCGCAAGCCGGGTTGCGCGCTCCTTCAACCCGCTGTCCAGATTGTCCTCGCCGCTCGCAAACAGTCTTTGTCCTGCGATGGCTCTGTCCAGGGCCGCAGCCGCTTCCCTGGCCACCAGGGTCTCGAGGGCCGCCGCCGGCAGCCGCCAGCCGGCCGGGTCGGATTTCGCGCCGTTCCTGAGAAGGCGGCTGGAGACATAGTAGCGCAAGCGTGATCCTGCCGATCGCGCGTGGGAGGGCGTCAGCCGGTCGCCCGTCCCGTCGAACAGCGTGCCGGCGAGCGGCGAGCCGTGCCGGACCTTTTCAGGCTTCTGGTTGCGCCGCCCCACCCGGCGCTTGCGGGCCGCGCCGCCGGACAACATCGCCTGGACCCGGTCCCACTTTTCGCGGTCAATGATGGCCTTGTGCCGGCCGGGCCAGTTGGTGCGGTTGTGGCGGATCATGCCGGCATAGACCGGGTTCATGAGGAGATGATGGATGCGCCCGCGGGAAAGCGGCTTGCCTCCGAACGTCTTTCCGCTTTCGAAGACATGATGTTTGCTGACCAGGCCCAGCCGGTCAGCTTCCTCCTTCACGAGGCGGACGGACCCGTGCCGGAGATAGAGATCAAAGACTGTCCGGACCGTTCCGGCCTCGCTTTCATTGACATGAAGCGCGCGCTCCCGGGCGTCATAGCCGAGCGGAACCATGCCCCCCATCCATATGCCCTTCTTCTTCGAGGCGGCGATCTTGTCACGGATGCGTTCGGCTGTGACCTCGCGCTCGAACTGGGCGAAAGAAAGCAGCACGTTCAGGGTCAGCCGGCCCATCGATGTCGAGGTGTTGAACGCCTGCGTGACCGAGACAAAGGAGCAGTTCCGGGCATCCAGCTTTTCCACAAGCCGGGCAAAATCGCCGAGAGACCGGGTCAGCCGGTCGATCTTGTAGACGACGATCATGTCGATCTTTCCGGCGTCAACATCATCCAGCAGGCGCTGCAGGCCCGGGCGCTCCAGGGTCCCGCCCGACAGGCCGCCATCATCGTAACGCGCGCCAAGCGTCTTCCAGCCCTCGTGCCGCTGGCTGGCGACATAGGCCTCGCAGGCCTCGCGCTGCGCATCCAGGGAGTTGAAGTCCTGCTCCAGCCCTTCGTCGGACGACTTGCGGGTATAGATCGCGCAGCGAACGGCGCGCCGCCCGGTCACGCCCTGCCGCTCCGGTCGGTCAGCCCGAAGAAGCGCGGTCCCGACCATCGGGCGCCGGTGATGGCGCGGGCGACGGCCGAGAGGGACCGGTAGCGCTCTCCGCGCCATTCGAACCCCGCCTCGCGCACATCGACCGTATACACGATCCCGTTCCACTCGCGCACAAGCCGCGCGCCGGGTTTCAGGCGTGGCGTGGACCGACAGTGCATTTTCGCTGCGGCAGCAAGACGTTTCTGAACGCGCAGCGGGAGAGCCCCGTATGCCTTCGCCTCCAGGGCGTCCGCAATGAAGCGGATCATCCATGTGCGGCTGAGACGATGCGGCAGCGGCGCGTCCATCTCCCGCGACCAGAGCTCACAAAGCCGGTCGCGGTCCAGCGATTCCAGCTCTGCAAGTCGCTCTGCGATGGATTCCTGATTGGCCATCGCGACATTCACCCGGCAGAAGATGCAATGCGGTAGCGGCTGGCGCGCTCGTCCTTGCGCGGCGCCAGCCGTTCAACGGCGATGCCGTCCTTCCGCAATCCTGTCAGCGCCGCCCGGACCGAGTGGTCCTGCCACCCGATGGCCTTGCCGAGCTCCGCAACAGTTGCGCCGTCCCCGGACCGGAGAAGCGCTTGCAGCCTTGCGCGGGTGGTGTCCGGCCGCGGCGTCTTTCCGGTTTGCGCCGGTGCGATCTCCGCCTTTGCCGTCCCGGTCGCCTTGGCTGGCGTCTTGCGGGTGCGGTTCTTTTTCGTTTCAGATTTGCTCATGGATTTTCTCCGTCGGTTCGAAGCGCCGGCGGCATGCCGGGGCCTGCACCCCGGAGAGCCCGGCGCGGCGATGCGTTCGCCCGGGCTTCGGCGGTCCGGATTCCGGTCCGTCCGCCGTCTCCGCATGCACGCTCCTGTGGCCGCGGAAGTCCAGTCGGAAAATCCGCTTCTTTCATGATATCCGCTCAGGGATTGGCGTCTGGTCACGCAGAGTGGCCGCGAACGGGGCGGGCCGTGACTTTCATTGCCGGACCCCTATCCTGTCTGTCGCGAACAACCTGAACCATCCGGGGGAGCAGATTCATGAAGGACCGCGAAATGAATGACCTGACCGGTCTGTCGGCCGGCATCGTCTCGGCCTATGTGGCCCGGAACACGGTTCCCGCGTCAGCACTTCCGGCGCTCTTGGGGAGCGTGCATGAGGCGCTGGCGGAAGCGGAAGGAGCCGGCGGGGCCCTGGAGCCGGTCCCGGCTGTCCCGGTGAAAGACGCGGTAAAGCCGCGCGCAGTTGTCTGTCTGGAGTGCGGCCGGGAGTTCAAGGCGCTGAAGCGCCATCTGTCCAGCGAGCACGATCTGGAACCGGACGGATATCGTCAGAAGTGGAGGCTTTCTGAAGACTTCCCCCTGGTGGCGCCGGAATACTCCAGACGCCGCTCCGAAATGGCGCGCCGCCTCGGGCTCGGCCGCAAACCGGCAGCCAAGGCCGGCCGGCAGGGCGCATAGCCTGATCGCGCCGGGTTCCGGCTCAACGGCCCCGGAACTCCAGGATCAGTTGCGCGGCGCTGGCGAGATCCGCGCCCTTGCGCGCCAGGTCCGCCGTCTCGGCGGCGATGGCGCGAAGATCCTGAGTCTCGCGCTTGCGGTTCTGGCCGTCGGCGGCGCGTCCGGCGGCCTCCTCCAGCCGGGCGGTCGCGTCCGCCATGAGCCGCGCCGCGATCGCCTTGTCCTCGACAAACATGGCTTCCTCTCCTTTTTGTGAACTCCGGCGTTCCGCGCACTGACGCTCCGGCGGCGCGGCAAGTCCACGCGCCATTGGCGCCATCGGCGCCATCGCGGCGTCAGTGAAGGAGAGGGATGGGCTCAGTCCAGGAATGACATGTCGTCGTCCTCGTCGGCTTCTGCCGACCCTGCAGTCTCGGCTGCCTTGTCATCGGCCTGGCCTTTCCCGGTCGTCTTTTCCGCTTCGGCCCGGGCCAGCCATTCTTCCTGTGTGTAGGTGACCAGATCCTCTTCCGGAACCTCTACAGGACGTCCGTTTCTGGCTTCGACAAAGCGGACCCGGACATCCAGCGGCACCTTGGGCTCTTCCAGCGCTTCCGGCATGTAGGTCTGTACCGTTTTCAGAAAAAGCACCTGATCTTTCATGCTGCCGTTGATCGCCCCGTGGGACATCTTGCGCAACATGACTTCCATAAATGGCGCGTGGCGCGTCTTGCCGCCTTCACGTACTGCAATGTTCGTATCAAGCAGACGACGGATGACCGTGGCGGCGTTGCGCGCCCCCTTCGGACGGCCTTTCGGGTTCCCTGACTGCCCCGGTTTGAAGCGGGAATGCCTTGGCGGCTTGCCATAGCCGATCTCGTAGTCGCGTTTTTTGTGCTTCCTTGTCATTTACAGGTTTCCTCTCTTCTCTATTCCAGTTCGCCGAATGTGAGTCCGCTGGCCGCGTGCACGGGCTCCACGCCGGTCTGCTGGCGGAAGCGCCGGAGGGTCACGTCGACATAGCGGGGGTCGAGCTCCAGCCCGCAGGCGGTCCGCCCGGCGCGCTCGGCCGCGATCAGCGTCGAGCCCGACCCCATGAAGGGATCGAGGACGATTCCGCCGCGGTCCGAGCAGTCCAGGATGGCGTCCTCGACCAGCGCCACCGGCTTGACTGTCGGGTGCATGGCGAGCGCGTCGTCCCGCCCGGAGCCGAAGCTGTTCACCCCGGCATAGTCCCAGACATTGGTGCGGTTGCGGCCGTGCGCGCCGAGCGCCACGTTGTTGACGTGCGGCGCGTCGCCCGCCTTGAAGACGGCCACCAGCTCGTGCTTGGAGCGGTAGAGCGAGCCCATCCCGCCATTGGTCTTGTTCCACACGCAGATATTCTTCAGCCCGCTGTAGACCTCGCGGCCGGCGTTCAGCAGCTCCCGGATGTGTCGCCAGTCCATGCACACGAAGTGGATCGCGCCGTCCGCGCTCTGCGCCGCCAGATGCGCCAGCACCGTCTTCAGGAAGGCCGAGAATTCATTCGCGGTCATCTCGCCTGACGCCATCGCGAATTCGGCGTGGGTCCGCTTGCCGAGGCCCGAGACATGGCCGGCGATCGGCACGTTGTAGGGCGGGTCGGTGAAGACCATCTGCGCCTTCGCGCCATCCATCAGGCGCGCATAGGAGTCCCCGAGCGTCGCATCGGCGCAGAGGAGGCGGTGACGGCCGGCGAGCCAGAGGTCGCCCGGATCCGTGACAGGCGGTCCGGGGTCGGGCTCGGGCGCCGCGTCGGCCTCGTCGTCGGCTTCACCCTCGTCCAGCCCGGTGATCAGGCCGTCGATCTCCGGGGCGTCGAAGCCGATGACCTGGATGTCGAAGTCCAGGTCCATCTCGAGGAGGCCCTGCAGCTCGATCGCCAGCATCTCCTCGTCCCAGCCGGCGGTCTCGGCGAGCCGGTTGTCAGCGATGACATAGGCGCGCTTCTGCGCCTCGCTCATGTCCTCGATGCGGATCACCGGCACGGTCTCCAGCCCCAGCATGCGCGCGGCCTCCAGTCGACCGTGGCCGGCGATGATGCCGCCACCGGCGTCGACCAGGATGGGGTTGGTCCAGCCGAACGTCTCGATCGACCCCGCGATCTGGCGCAGCTGCTTTTTCGAGTGCGTCCGCGGGTTCGAGGCGCGGGGCGAGAGCGTCGAGACGGAAACCGTCTCGACGCCCAGGTCGCGGATCCGGGCGCTCACAGGAGCGGCTCCCCGGCGAACGCGCCCGACGCGATCAGCCGGTCGAGGAGCGGTTCGTACCGGTCCTCGGCAACCGTCACCAGCTCGCCGGACGCGTCGTCCACGTACAGGAAGACCGGAAACGAGATGCGCTCGCCCGTGCGGTCATCGCTGAAGAATACCGGCATGACGCCGAAGAAGGTGAGACCCGCATACTGCGGGATTTCTGTGTTTTCGAAAGGCATGTCAGCCTCCAGATAGTTTTCGGAGGCTATCCATTTATAGGACTGTCAAGCGCGCGTAGCCTGGTATATGCACATGGCCGCGAGGAGGGTGTGCTTCAGGATTGAATCGCCCGAAACCCGGCACGTGCGGCAGGTCAGTCGGTCGCCGAGGCAACACGCTCCAGATGAGTGATGAGGCGGTCGACGACCGCGTTCATGTCGTCGAACCGGTAGGGGGAATAGCGGTCGCTGCTCTGGGGGCGCGGATTGGGAGTCAGCGCCCATTTTCGCTCTTTGTCGCCTCCGACTTCCGCAACCTTGTTAGAGGGAACAAGCCAGATCGTCTCGGTCTGGCCTGAAACGCCGTCGACAGTAACCGCCATGAGGAAGAGGCGGCTGTGTTCCCTCCAGCTGGGCTTCTGGACATCGAACTGGACAGTGCGCGGCCGCGCTTCCCCCTTTTTGTAGGTTCGGCTCTTGATCTGCAGTCCGACTGTCTCTCCTGTCACCTTGTCCAGGATCAGCAGGTCGACCGCGTCATCGTCCACCAGAGGCGCGTAACAGGAGAGCCGTCCGCCCGAGACCATCATAAGACGGCCGGCAACGAGAATCTCTGCCGCCGCCCCGAGTTGGGCGGATGAAGGGCTGGGTGAATATCCGGCTGCAGTTCCCATGCTTCCAGACACGCTTGCGGCGCAGGGGAAGTCAAGGAAAATGAGACTCATAGTCCGTGGATTGATTGTCTACACCAGCGTGCGCTTGGGGCATGGGAATCCGCAAGCGACTCGCAATGAATGTGCGCCGGCTCCGCAAGGAAAGGGGCCTGTCTCAGGAGGCGCTTGGTCATGAGGCGGACGTTGACCGGACCTACGTCTCGGGCATCGAACGATGCGTCCGGAATCCGACGATCGATATTGTCGAGCGGATCGCAAAGGCGCTGGAGGTCGATGAGGCGGACCTGTTCAGACGGATCTGAAGACCATTTCCACTTGGGCTCGACGCGAATTGAAGCCATTCCAAGCTGGAATCGTGAAGATTGCTTTTGAACCCGTATTGTCCGCTCTGTGCCCATTGCGGTCTTTGGGGCTGTCGCTTGTCGCGCTCAATAGCGGACGTCTCCCCGTATCGAAGTCCATAAGACCGCCAGAGGACATGTGACTGGTCGCTTTAGCGCCTTGAAAATCCGTTCCTGCAGCGGTCGCCGTCGCATGATTCAAACTTGCAAGGAGGATAACGAATGGTGCCTTCGTCGGCCTCATAGCCGAAAGCTCAACCTCTAACCCTCATTGAGAGGCAGTGGTGATCGTTCTTGCAGCTATCTTACATCCTCGTCTCCTACGCTATCTTTCTGACGAGACACATACGGCGGGAGAGAATCGAGGAACCGTCCTAAATGGCCGATAAGCTCTCGCCCTTCAGGCGTAGCGAAAACATGCGTAAAATTCGCTCTCGCAACAGTCGCCCCGAATGGGCTGTTCGGCTTCTCCATGGATCAGGATATCGCTACCGACTTCATGCTGCCAACTTGCTAGGTAAGTCTGAAATTGTCTTCAAAGCGCGCCGTACGGTCATCTTTGTCCATGGATGCTTTTGGCATCAACACTAGGCCGAGGGATGCTTGGATGGACGAAGCCCAAAATCGAACACCGACGATTGGGATGCGAAGTTAACGCGTAATGTCGAGCGTGATCGGAAATATGTGAATTGGCTACGTCGAGCGGGTTGGGAGGTAATGACGATATGGGAATGCGAACTCGAATCTACAGGGCGGCTGACGGACCGGCTGGTTCGCTTTCTTGGCCCCACCCGTTTCGAAACGTAACTCTCTAACGTTGACGACTGCATGGGCGGAGAGTGGGGTTATCGGAGCGCTTGTTGGGGCAAAACTAAGAATATCTATTTGCGGGAGTTTCGATCATACTTATCTGACACGTTGCACTGATTTCGCGTTATGCCAAGTTGGGGAAGACAGTACTTTGTTTATATGGGCTTATGGCTAGCAAGCAAATAGAAGCTGAGGAGCTGGCGCGGGGAATCCGGACAAGCGCGAAAAGCGGTACTCCGATACAAACTCAGCTAGCGACGAGTCAGCGCATAATCGCGCGGGTTACGGATGGGATTTATCGGGAGCCTTGGGCTGCTTTTCGAGAGCTCATCGCTAACGCCTATGATGCGGACGCCAAGAATGTCGTCGTGGAAACGGGCGCGCCTCAGTTTGAGAAAGTAGTCGTCCGCGACGACGGCAACGGAATGACGCCGGAAACCTTGGCGTATGTCATCAAGAACATCGGTGGCAGCTCCAAGCGAACAGTTGAGGGAGTCGATCTTCACACAGCAAAAAGCGGCAACCCTGATCAGAGCCCGGGTGGACGACAGCTCATCGGCAAAATCGGTATCGGTTTGTTCGCCGTCGCCCAGCTAACCCAGCATTTCCAGATCATCACTAAGGCCAAAGGAGATCGCTTCCGTTCCTCCGCCACGGTTCTCCTCGAAACGCACAATGAGGATGTACTAGCAAACAAAGACCCGGACGAGGAATTTGTCGCCGGTATTGTGAAAATCATATCGGAGGAGGTGCCTGAGGACGAGATCGATACACACGGCACCTCGGTAACATTGTATCATCTGCGGCCGGAAGTCCGGCGGGTAATGCAAAGTGTCCGTCTCTGGGATGCATCTCAGGCGGCTGGTGTCGATGGAGATACCGTTGCTGAAGCCCCCACCTATCACATCGGTCTGTTGCCGGGTGTGCTGGATGATGGCAGCCGTGCGTTGAAGGAGCATCTTCCTTGGGATGATAGCGAAAGTCCCACTTGCAAGTTCGAAAAATTCGTCGAGGCTGCGGGTGATACTGCCGCGCACGCTCGGAAAGCCGCCACGCTGGAGCACTTTGACGAGTATCTGCGGATGCTTTGGAAACTGAGTTTGTCCCTCCCGTTGGACTACGTGGACGGACATCCATTTGATTTGACAGGGTCCAGCGGCCTAATTTTTCTCAATATACCGAAGAATAAGGGGCAGGCCGAGCAGCTGAAGATCGGCTACGATGAAACTTTGCGGCATCGGTTAAGGCTCAGCGCCGGAAAGAAATCGACAGTTGGAGTTTTCGACGTAATTGTCGATGGGGTACAGTTACGCAGACCGATTCATCTGCAAACTCATCTGCGAAAAAAATCTCGCGTCGGAGCACCCGTGATGATGGTGACTTCCGAGAAAGCCCCCTTTGGAAAAAACAACCTGAAGCTGGCTGGGGGCGAGCTGGAATTCGAAGCGTATCTTTACTGGAACAGTCAGATTGTTCCGAAAGACACCGTAGGGGCTTTGGTGCGCATCCGTGAGGCTAGTGGCACTCTCTTTGATGCGAGCTTTATGAATTATCAGGTTTCAGAGCAAACCCGGCTTCGCCAGATCACGGCCGAGATTTTTGTAAAAAAGGGCCTTGATAGTGCTATAAATATTGACAGGGAGTCATTCAATTATAGCCATCCTCACTATCTCTATATTCAGCAGTGGCTTCACAAAGCACTGCGACTCTTAGTCAATCGCCTCAAGGCGATCGCAAAGGAAGACCTGGAACGGGAAAAAGAGACGAGGCAGCAGGAGAACCGCGCTGCTCGCGAATCTAAGGCGATAGCAATTTGGGGACGACGGTATGGAGTCGAAGCCGACCCGCCTATCCCGTCTGGCGGGGCACCAGATGGGTCATCGGGGGAAATCGCGGGCTTAGCGATAGACTGGTCCGCCGCCCAAGATTCGTATGATCGCGATGTAGCAACTGCAGTGGCAATCGTCCTGGAAGCTTACGGCTTGCTTTCCTCGCTCAACGCAAAGGATCGAGCCCGCCTTATCTCCGACCTGCTTAAGATTTTCGAGTGAGATTATGGCGGGGGGAGATTCAAAATCAGACAGGCAAATCGCCAAGGACGTCCTGCCAGTTCAGGTTGTCGTTCCTGCGGTGCCGGTAGAGCTGAACGCGACGCAGCCATGGCACAGTCCGCGAAAGCAGTTCATTCGCGAGAAGCAATGGCTTTATCACGCCGCGCGACTCCTGGAAAAAGTCGATGGTACGCACGCGCTTAGCGCTCAAGCCGATGGCGCAAAGGAGGTCAAATACCTGACCTTGCCAGGAGCTGATTATTTCGATGTGGAGGTGCTCGCCCGACACTGCGTAGACAAGGGTTTCAAACTTACATCGATAGGCTTTTTGGCCGGCGGTGAGGATAATCCTTATCGCGCGCGCGCCGAGATGCGCCAGCAAGAGTTGATCGACAGAAAACTGATAACGATCAACTCCCATACATACGGTAAGCGTATTGAAGAGGTCTGGGCCAAGACGAGCACGACGTACAAAGATTTGCGGAACAAGGGTCCATTCCACATCGTCAATATCGATGCATGTGGATCGCTATCCCGGACGGAGAAGCCGCCACGATTGATCGATGCTGTTTATCGCATTGTTGCTTATCAGCTCGCCGCTTCACGCGGACCCTGGTTGCTGTTTGTGACGACCGATGCCCGAAAGG
The DNA here is from genome assembly GCF_000412185.1 of Euryhalocaulis caribicus. Classification (GTDB taxonomy): domain Bacteria; phylum Pseudomonadota; class Alphaproteobacteria; order Caulobacterales; family Maricaulaceae; genus Euryhalocaulis; species Euryhalocaulis caribicus. Next base: position 71,710 of record NZ_ASJA01000010.1, on the reverse strand, counting down.
GCAACATCGCCGAGGACACGCTGGATAAGCTGAACAAGGCCATTATTGCCAATGCAAAGGCAGAATCGGATTTCAGAGCCGAAACCATCGAGCTTTTCAAGAAGTCCGCGAGCAATGCGCCCGAGGCTGTTGCTGCCGCCTCGGCAGCAACAGGAAAACGTTTCGTGCAGCTAGTTTCGCTGGGCCTATCTAAATGGCTTTTGCATCTTGCGGAGAGCAAGGGTTGGCAGATGAAAGTCCACAGCTCGTTTTACTACGCGACCACGCCTAAACCCACACGCCAGCCATCAATGCCCTGCCTTGCGTACGAGTTCATTCCGCCCGATGACCATCTAGAGGACCGGTATGGGATCGCCGTAGCGCCTGCGACTCCCGCACACAACGACGCTCCGGTCAGTTTATCGATGCGTGCCGTAAAGAAGGTGGCGGAGATGGAGGACCTCGATCGTCGCTTAAGCAACGATCCAGATCTGAACGCCGCGGTGGTGGCAGGGATGAAGGCTTTGCTTGAAGATGCTGGTTATCCGGCGTCAGTCATCAATGCGGTAAAGTGATCGCTCTCCTTTGCTTTTGCGGAGGAGTTCAGGTCGCTCTCAATCTGCTCCGCGATGGCCGTTGCCAAAGGAGGCGGAACTGCCTCGCTGACTTGCGTGATTTGGTCGGAGAGATTGCCTTCCAAATGGAAGGTCTTGGGGAATCCCTGAAGCAACAGCGCTTCATAGACACTCAGACGGCGCGTTCCGCTGGGATGGACATGCACTTCGCGGTTTCCGTACGAGACGGTGTAGCTGGGCTTGTCCCACGTCAGGGTCTTGAAGCTGCGGCCATAGCTCGTCCCCGGACACAGGCTGCCATCAAAAAACTTCTTAGACTTGGGCACCATGCACCAGTGATTTCGGTGCAGAGGAATATCGTCGGGCTCAATATTAACCGCAAAAAATGCCGGCTGCTCCAATCCGGCTATGGCGTCTTCAACATTGAGCTGATCCTCGGCCTTTGGCGGCGGCTTCCAATATCGCTCACTGAAAGCGTCAGGGTTGTACGCGACCAGAATCAGACGCTTTCTTCGTTGAGGCACCGAATAATCGAGTGCATCAAGGACATGCGTCGCAACATTAAAGCCCGCAGCTTCAAGCCGCTCCACCTGACGGTTAAGTATGTGTTGGTACTTTCCGGCAGCAAGCTCCTGGACATTCTCCATAACTATGAAATCAAGGGAACGCCGATGGCGGTGCAAACGAAGTGCAATCGAGATAAACTTGCTAACCAGCTTCTCGCGCGGATCATCATCCCTTTTCCAAGTGTTGGCGCGTGAGAAACTCTGGCAGGGCGGGCCGCCGATAACGGCCGACGGGGCAAATTTCGATCCAAAATCTTTGTCGAAGCGGGACAGCCGGATTTCTGCGATATCGGCGACATGTGCGCATTGATTGTCCATTCGGTTAGCGTTCCAGGAGTCGACGGCCGACTGACGAAGATCGTATGCTAACCCCGTTTCAAACCCTGCTGACTCGAATCCGAGATCGAGTCCGCCGCAACCGCTGAATAAACTTAAAATCAATGGCGTCTCCTCCCTATTCAAATTTATTGCAATGCTGATGATAAGTCTATGATATGGCATTGTCAGGGGAAACCGGCTTGAGCACGCCGCCGAGCGTGAGCAGCCTCTCCGGATGGCTAACCCATTCCGCTATTTCAAGACATCTCCGGAGGTAATTCGCCTTGCGGTGATGATGTATGTCCGCTTCCCGCTGTCGTTGCGGAACGTGGAGGATCTCCTCCACGAGCGCGGCCTTGATATCAGCCATGAGACGGTGCGCTGCTGGTGGAACCGGTTCGGTCCGATGTTCGCCGACGAGATCAGGCGAAAAAGGTCGCAGCAGATGCGGGCGGTTCCGCAGTGGCGCTGGCACCTTGATGAGTTGTTCGTGAAGATCCGCGGCGAGACACACTATCTCTGGCGTGCGGTCGATCACGAGGGCGAGGTGCTGGAAGCCTATGTCTCGAAAAAGCGCAATCGTGAGGCAGCGCTTCGCTTTCTACGCAAGACGATGAAACGATATGGCGAGCCCCATTTGATCGTTACGGACAAGCTTAGATCCTATGGCGCGGCGCTGAGGGAGCTGGGCCTGGACGGCCGCCAGGAGGCGAGCCGCTGGCTCAATAATCGAGCGGAGAATTCACACCTTCCATTACGAAGACGGGAGCGGGCGATGCAGAGATTCCGGCGGATGCGAAGTCTGCAAAAGTTCGACGCCGTCCATTCCTCCGTTGTCAACCACTTCAATCACGACCGTCATATCAACCGCCGCTCAGTCTTCAAGGAACACCGCGCCGCCGCGCTTGCCGAGTGGCGTCAGTTCGATGTGGCCTGAGATCGGCGTAACTCGGCTCTACGGAGACCGGCTCGCATTAGCCTGACAGCACCCTGCGAACCGGTCTCCTTGGCATGCAGGTAGACGCATTCATACTTAAGCGACCGCCACGGATGCTCGATGAAGATGTTGTCGATGCAACGTCCCTTGCCGTCCATAGAGACGCGCACGCCGGCCCGCTTGAGGGTGTCGGTCCAGGCGAACGCCGTGAACTGGCTGGGTCATAGCAAGATCGAAAGCAAGGTTCGTTATCTCGGTGTCGACATAGAAGATGCCCTGACCCTTTCAGAGCGGACAGACGTTTGACCAAATCCGGAACTCCTCGACTCCCCGATGTGAAGTTGAGGAGTTCCGATCGGTAGGGCGAGCCCGCGCCCGACCGAGACTTGCATGTCGCACGGTCCGTCTCTTCGAATCGGATGTCGGAGGCCAGTTCAGCCCTCAAGTTCTGGAGGGGATGCAACCAGTCGCGTGATCCTGTCGACAATGTCCGGGCCGGACGCACGCTCGGGAGGGCCATTTGCGAATTCTGTCCCGGCGTCGACAGGGAAGATCGTTAGCTCGCCGATGCCCGCCTCAATCGCTTGCTGAAAGAAAGCTCTTTCTTCATCCAAGCTTCGTGGAGCCGATGCCCGACTTACAAACCCGGCGATCAGGTCGCAGAGCTGAAGAGAAGGACATTCGTGACTACGGGCACTCATGGTAGAGGCGACAGGGATGGGCAAAGTAAGCGTTTTCTCACCCAGTGTGAGAGCTTGGGGTTCGATATCTGGTTTGATCAGAAGTTTCCAACGCTCTGACCGGTTGAAAAAATGTATACTTTCATCGTGAACGACATCGAACGGACCCGGACTCAGCGCCTGCCAGTGCGCCATACATCGTACGACAGCCGTGACGTGGACATCGTTGCTGTCCTGGAACGCGTTTAAATCCTGCAACGCATTGAATCGTCGTGCACCCTCAGCCATTAAACCGAGCGTAACTTCGCTGCCGTGAGGCCCGCTGCGTTCCGCGGCTTCTAGGGCGGCTTGGAACGGGCGCAGCGTGGCAATACTCGGTTCCCGTGCGAACTTGTTGTACAACCGCATTAGGTTCTCGGCTTCCGATTTCTTTAGTAGATGCTCAAAGACAAAGCAGGCCGAGTTCGCGAAGCGAACCGCATAGTCACCCGCATAGAAATCGTAGCCTTGTGAACGCAATAGTGGCTCGACAAGGAAGTCGACCATCTTAGAGACAATGACAAAGCGCTTGTCGATTTTCACTGTGCAGAAGCGTTCAGGAGTTCTGCCAACCTCCCGAGCAAAGTCAAGAAATCCGCGTTGACCCTGTGGTCGGCGGAGCAGTTTTTGGGACTTGAGCTCCCTGCCTTGACGGTGAGGGAAGCATCGCCCCAAGATCTCAGCCGCCTCTTCCTCCTCGATATTCGTGCTGCCCAGCGTGAAGTAGGGCTGTTCGGAATCCAACAAATGGGTTCCAGTCTGGCCGCTCTCGTCGAAGTATATTTTCACAGAGATGTCCTCCGGCTGGTTCGAGCGCTCTCTGCCATGAACGGTATCAATGTTCCAACCTCCGCAAGGGGGGGCAGACTTGCCGCGGAGCGAACGTCTGCTCTGCGGGGTCTCAATACCGAATCGGGCAGGCATGAAAGGGCCCGGAAACGGCTGTGGCGAGGTATAAATTGAATGTAGGCTTCGATTGCTCGACACCTGCAGGGGTAACTTCTCTTTTCGGCCGGAAGCGCTCCATGGCAGGGATGTATAAGGACAACCGACCGAGCCGACAATAATCGGAGCTCTGTCCATCATCAGGAGAATCTCGTCCGAAATTGTTACGGTGAGTGGAACAAACGAGAAACAAACGACTTGACCCTGGGACTCGGGATGCCATCCTGTCACGAATCATCCCAGAGAATGCGCAGCAACGGATCAGGGGAACAGGATGGCACAGGTTACGGGCAACCGGTTCGCACGGCTGAGGGAGCAGACCGGATTGACGCTGGCCGAAGCGGCCGGCGCGCTGGAACTGTCCGAGCGGCAGGTCCGCCGCTATGACGCGGACGAGTGCACGCCGCCCGGTCTGGTCATGAAGGAGCTCCAGCGTCTGGCGTCCGAACGCCGGAGGGCGAAGAGCGTCGACAAACCTGCATTCCGCTTCATCGACCTCTTTGCCGGCATCGGCGGTCTCCGGCTGGGATTCGAGGCGATCGGCGGGAAGTGCGTCTTCACGAGCGAATGGGACAGGTTCTCGCAGGAGACCTATCGCGCCAATTTCCCCGACGATGACGCCGAGCACATATTCGCCGGCGATATCCGCCCCTACGGCGACGAGCCGGAAAGAATCCCGGAGCACGATGTCTTGCTGGCCGGGTTTCCGTGCCAGCCCTTCTCGCTGGCCGGCGTCTCCAAGAAGAACTCGCTCGGCCGCCTGCACGGCTTCCTGTGCGAGCAGCAGGGCAATCTCTTCTTCGATATCGCCCGCATCCTCAGCCACCATCGCCCCGCGGCGTTCGTGCTGGAGAACGTCAAGCATCTGGAGCGTCATGACCGCGGCAAGACTTTCGCGGTGATCCGCGAGGCGCTGGAGGGAGAGCTCGGATACAATATCGACTTCCGGGTGATCAGCTCGCGTCCCTGGGTGCCCCAGAAGCGCGAGCGCATCTTCATCGTGGGCTTCCGCGAGGATGTGGAGTTCAGCTTCGACGGCTTCGGGAGCCAGATCCCGCCCGAGAGCGAGTGGCCGGTGCTCGGCGACATTCTCCAGTCGCACAACGAGATCGACCCGAAATACACGCTGACCCCGCGGCTCTGGGATTATCTCCAGGCCTATCGCGAGAAGCATACGAAGGCCGGCAACGGCTTCGGCTTCAGCCTGTGCGGTCCCGGGGACGTGGCGCGCACGCTGTCGGCCCGCTATCACAAGGACGGCTCGGAAATCCTGATCGGGCAGCGCCACGCCGACCGGCCGCGCCGCCTGACGCCGGTCGAGTGCGGCCGCCTGATGGGTTTCGAATATGGCGGCCGCGACTGGAAGATCCCTGTGTCCGACACGCAGGCCTACCGCCAGTTCGGCAACGCCGTGGTGGTTCCGGTCGTCGAGGCGGTCGCCCGGCACATGCAGCCCTGGCTGACAAAGGCGCTGGCCATCGACGCCGCCGGCAGGGCCGACGAGATCCGACCCGAGCGGGTGGAACCGCTCATTGCCTGACATTGTCGATCCGGCGACCCGGAGCCGGATGATGAGCCGCATCCGGGGCAAGGACACGCGTCCCGAGCTGGTCATGCGGCGGGGGCTCCACGCGCTCGGATACCGGTTCCGGCTTCACGAGAAGACCCTCCCGGGCCGGCCGGATCTCGTCTTCCCGAAATACTCGGCCGCCGTCTTCGTCAACGGATGCTTCTGGCACGGACATGACTGCCATCTCTTCCGCATGCCCTCGACGCGTCCCGGGTTCTGGGAAGAGAAGATCGGCCGCAACCGGGCGCGCGACGCCGAGGCGCGGCAGGCGCTTCTGGAGGGCGGATGGCGCGTCCTGGATGTCTGGGAGTGCGCCCTGAAGGGAAAGACGCGTCTTGAGCCCGGCGAGCCGGTCGAGCTGGCAGCGCGATGGCTGGAGAGCGGCGAGGCGCGGGGAGAGGTCCGCGGCTAGACGCCGACTTCCGAGACCTTGCCGTAGAGCAGCGACATCAGACCTTTCAGGTCCTTCGCGTTGACCCGCCACTGGGAGCGCACCTTGGCCCGTCCGTCGGCGTAGATCGTGTCGGCGGGATCGTAGAACACATAGCCCGCCGCGATGGCGCGCAGCAGCCTCCAGACATCGGTGCCTTCGCCGACCAGCCAGGGCGAGGGCACTGTCAGAGGAAACCGGCTTGAGCGGCCAACCTCGCGGCAGTAGCGTTTCCGGATGGCCAATCCATTTCGCTACTTCAAGACATCGCCGGAGGTGATCCGCCTTGCAGTGATGATGTATGTCCGGTTTCCGCTTTCACTGAGGAACGTGGAGGATCTGCTCCACGAGCGTGGCATCGATGTCAGCCACGAGACGGTGCGGTGCTGGTGGAACCGGTTCGGCCCGATGTTCGCCGGCGAGATCAGGCGGAAGCGAGCCCAGCAAATGCGGTCGTTCCCACAGTGGCGCTGGCACCTGGACGAGATGTTCGTGAAGATCCGCGGCGAAACGCACTATCTCTGGCGGGCCGTTGATCACGAGGGCGAGGTGCTGGAGACGTATGTCACGAAGACGCGGGATCGCCAGGCGGCGCTTCGGTTCTTGCGCAAGGCGATGAAGCGTTACGGCGAACCGAGATCCATCGTGACCGACAAGCTCAGATCTTATGGCGCGGCGCTAAAGGAGCTGGGGCTGGAGGGGCGCCAGGAAGCGGGCCGCTGGCTCAATAATCGGGGGGAAAACTCACACCTTCCATTGCGAAGACGGGAGCGGGCGATGCAGCGATTCCGGCGGATGCGAAGTCTGCAGAAATTCGCCGCCGTCCATTCTTCCGTCTTCAACCACTTCAACCACGACCGCCATATCAACCGCCGCTCAGCGTTCAAGGATCATCGCGCCGCCGCTCTTGCCGAGTGGCGTCAGCTTGGCGCGGCCTGAGGTCGGCTTAACTCGGCTCTACGGAGACCGGTTCGCTTTTGCCTGACAGCACCCTGTCTATCATCGTTGTCGTCCTTATCCGGCCAATTTGGCCGACCTGGTTCCTCGGTGCGTCACCAAAGCGACTCCGAGTATCGCAAGGGCAATACCGACGATCTGCGTCCAGCCAAGGGTCTCGCCGTAAAACAGCGCACCCATCGTCAGGCCGAAAATCGGGATCAGGAAGCTGAATGCATTCGCGCGATTCAGCGGGATTCTCTCCAGCACTGAAAACCACAGCCAGTACACCAGCGCCGATCCGAACAGACTGAGAACGAGGAGAGCGCTGACGAACTCCAACGACCACCGTATCGTTGTCGGCTCCTCCGTAGCCCAGGCGACAACAGCGAGCGGGATACTGCCGATGAGCAACTGGAGGCCCATTGCCATAAGGGCGTCCACCTTTCCGGCAATTCGTTTAATCACAACGTTGCTGACCGTGACGCCGAGTGCGGCCAGGACAATATAGACTACTCCCAGAATGTAATTTTCTTGCCCGCCGGTGAGTATCTGGGGCGAAGTGATGACGAGTATCCCCAGAAAGCCCAAGGCAAGGCCTGTTTTGCCCAGTGCGGTCAACTGTTCTTTGAGGATGATACCCGCCAGGCCTGCTGCCAGCAGCGGCTGGGTGTTGGCGATCACCGTGGCGATGCCGGGGGAAACGAATTCCGCTGCATGGAACATGCCCAAAAAGCCCAGACTGGTGGCGCCCGCGCCGACGATGGCCAACATCGCCCAGACTCGACGGCTTTTCGGCAGGGGCTTCCGCAGCGCAAGCGCGACGATCATCAGCGCTGCGCCCGCCAGGAACGCGCGCAGCGTGGCGAATGTCAGGTGAGGGGCAAATTCAATGCCGACGGTTATCAGCGGGAAGCAGGCAGCCCAAAGCAACATGACCAGAATGATTTGCGCGATGGTTCCAACGGTCACTCGGCTTCCACCCTATTCTCTATCCGTCTCGCGACAGAAACTTCACGACCTACTGGTATTTTTTGCCTGGTCTCGTGTCGTTGCTGACTGGATTCACACGAGTTGATCTGTTCGGTTCACGCACACTGGCAGGGATGCACGGCCCGGTTTTCCGCGCCGCGCGACATCTCGCGGGTCAGCCAGAAACCGGCCCCGAGTAGCATTGCGCCGCCATAGATCATGCCCTGTGCCGGGAATTCGGCGAAGATCAGATAGCCCAGCGTTGACGCCACGACCGGCGAGACGATGATATCGACGAGCGCATAGACATTGGCGTCGAGCGTCTTGAGAACGATGGAGATACCGAAATAGGCGAAGCCGGTCGAGACAATGCCCAGCCCCGCTGCCCAGAGCATCACCGGCAGGTCCATCCCGAGCGCGTCATAGGAGATGGTTGCGGCGGGCGCGCCGGGACCGGCGAGAATGAATGCCGGGGAAAGGATCAGCGCCCCCGTGAGCATCGACCAGGCAATGTCGTTGCCGGTCTCGGTCTTTCCTTCGTAACGCATGTAGGTGACCATGGCGGCGTAGATCGCGCCGTCGCCGAGCGCGATGAGGTTGCCGATCATGTGGCCGCCCTCAAGCGGCTTGGCAAGGACGATACCGGTCAGCGCGATGGCGAAGATCAGTATGTAGCTCTTGCGCGCCTTTTCGCCGAGAAACAGCGCCGAGAAGATGAACACGAAGAACGGCGCGACGCTCCAGAAGATCACCGCATTGGCGATGGGCACCAGCGTCATGGCGTAGTTGAAGACGCTGATCTGCGTGGCGATCAGCACGCCGATGATGGCGGTGTCTTTCAGGTTGCCCTTCGGAAAGCGCAAGGGTCGGCCGGTGGCCAGCGGCATGACCGCCATCAAAAAGGCGGCCGCGAAGCTCAGGGCGTAGAAATTCAGCGTCTGGATCGGGATCAGCCCGTCGGTGAGCTTCACGAAGACGCCGATGGTGGCCTCCGACAGCGTGATCAGCAGAAGCAGGAGAACGGTCTTCATTTCCGGCCTCTGGCCGCACGGGTCACGTCGATGGCCTCGGCCCCGGATTCGTCAAGGCAGGTGTCCTCGACCTGCAAGGTGACGAAGAAGAACTCGAATTTTTCCTTGAGCATGGCGTGCGCTGCCGACAGGACGGCTTGCGGATCGGTGCCGTCGGCGACGCGCACATGACCGGAGAAGACGTAACGACCACTGGTCAGAGCCCAAGCATGGATGTGGTGGGCGTTCGCAACGCCCTCAACCTGCTCCAGTGCGCCGGTGACATCGGACAGGCTGACGTCGGACGGTGTGCCTTCCATCAACAGATGGGCGGAGTCGCGCAGAATGCCCCAGCTTGCCCAGAGCAGGACAAAGCCGAAGGCCATGCCGAGGATCGGGTCGATCAGCAGGAACCCGGTGAAGTAAATCACCAGGGCGGTGACGATAATGATCAGGCTACCGATGAAGGTCTGGATGATGTGCCAGAGCGCGCCCTTGACGTTGAGATCGCTCTTGCTTTGTTTCCAGATCAGGCCGAGCGAGATGAATTCCGTCACCAGCCCGCCCGCTGCGGCGAGCAGCATCGGGGTGGTCGGCAGCTCAATCGGGTCGGCGAGCCGCATCGCGCCCATGACGATGACGATAAGGGCCATGCCGAGCAGAAAGCCGCCATTGACGAGCGCGCCGATGATTTCGGCGCGGTACCAGCCAAAGCTGCGATCCTCGTCGGCCGGGCGATGGGCGAGTTTGGCGGCGACGATTGCGACCAGCACGCCGCCGACCGCCGAAAAGGTATGGAGAGCGTCCGAGATGACCGCAATCGAGCCCGTCCAGAGGCCGATGCCCATCTCGATGATGAAATAGATGCCTGTGAGCCAGGCCGAGATCGCCATTCCACGTCCGCTGGATGGCATGTGTCCGGCGTGACCGCCATGTGCCTGGTTCATGGGGTTTGTCCTTTCGTCGCGCCGATAAACTCGACCAGGTCCTGAAGCCGGTGGCTCCAAAACAGCGTAAGCCCTCCGGCCTGCGCCGTCTCAAGGTTGGCGGAATTGAAGACGCCGGTGGTAGCGATTCCGGGGACGATCTGCGTATCCGAGAGGGTGTGCCGGTTCATGTTTTTAGTCCCCGCTTTGTCGTGGCGTGGCAAGATCGAGCGGCAACTGAAGATCCCGGTCGCGGTAGCGATCAAGGAACTTAATGATTGGCTGACGGCCAAGCCACGCCTTGGAAATCCGCGTCTTTTTCGCAAGAGCTTCCAGCTCGCGATATTCTTCCGATGAGAGATTGACCGAGACGCGATGTTTTGAGGGCTTGGCTGGACCAGCTAGAGCGGTGCAAGAAACTGCATAATGCAGCACCTTAGAGCACTGTCCCAGCCATAATCCAAACTGTCAAATGCGCGATGATCGGTGCGCAGTTTTTCTTGTTTTTCGGGGCTCTCCTGGAGGTCAGTGGGGCATTATCAGAGGAAACCGGCTTGAGCCGCGGCCCTGACGCCCCCAGCGTTTCCGGATGGCCAATCCCTTCCGCTACTTCAAGACATCGCCCGAGGTGATCCGCCTTGCGGTGATGATGTATGTCCGGTTTCCGCTTTCACTGAGGAACGTGGAAGATTTGCTCCATCAGCGCGGCATTGATATCAGCATGCAGAACCTTCCTGACGGTCGCTACCTGTTTCTGGACGAGGACTATCCGCTGGCAGAGATGACAACCCGGCCAGCGCCGGACTCAATGGCCGCCTTTCTCGAGGCGGAGCTGGCGAAACGCGGCATCACCGTGCCGGAGTACCGGTTCGTTGATCTTGATGTGACATCGGAAGAGACCGGACGGCTCGGATTCATGCTTTTCCGGGGCGGCGGCGTTCTCTACCTGCCGATGCCGCGTCATTATGCAGGTGGCCTCGAGGCCTGAAGCGGTTGTTGGAAGCGATGAGGTTGCTTGGCGTGGGATAGAAGCTGCAAACCACGCGTCGGGGTCATGTCCTCGATAATCATGATTGTTCGGCATGTCCGCTCATCACATTTTCGATAGAAAGATAGCGGAATCAAACATCCCCTGTTGACATGTATATACAGGTTCAAGCAGGTTGCGCGTTCCAGTTAACGTATGGATCGGGGAGATATCATGAACACGCGCAAACGCCTGTCTCAGCTACTGGTGACATCAGCCTTTACGGGGGCGCTTCTGGGGCCGGCGGCGGTCCTCGCGCAAGAGAGCCAATCGGAGGCTATGGAGGCCCGGCAATCCGCCGAGGCGCAGCAATCTGATCAGATCGTTGTCACCGGCAGCCGTATCAAACGCCAGGATATTACCGGACTTGGACCGGCAAACGTGGTCAGCAAGCCGGAGATCGACAATACTGGTGTTATGGCCGTCGATCAGTTGCTTGACCGGCTTCCGTCGACGGCGGGCTTTGCCGGAAGCCAGACAAGCGCATACTGGACATCCAATGGCTGGGGCACGACGCAGGTTAACCTGCGCGGTCTGGGCGTGAACCGGACGCTGGTGTTGTTAAACGGCCGCCGTGTCGTGAGCGGGGGCACGGGTGCAAACAGCTCGGTGGACCTGTCAGTTATCCCGGTGTCTGTCATTGAACGGATCGAAGTGCTGAAGGATGGCGCGTCAGCGGTTTATGGCGCGGATGCTGTTGCCGGCGTGGTGAACATCATTACGCGGGAGTTCGAGGGGCTTGAGGCGAGTGGCCGTTATGGCGTCACTGGCGAAGGAGATGGCAAGGAGTATAACGCCGATCTGCTGTGGGGGCTGAGTGGAGACCGCGGTAACATTACTGCCTCGTTCAGCTATCAGAAAACAGGAACCGTCAATATGGCGGATCGCGAGCCTTGCGCCTTGGGAGAGGTCAATGGCGCGCTCGAATGTTTCGGAAGCTCAAGCACGATCGGCGGACGTGCCCTGTTGCCCGATGGTACGCGCATCAACTTCAACCAGAATCCCGGTGGCGACGGTGATTTCTACGAGACCTATGATCCTGCGAAGCATAATTTCGCTTACTTCCCCTACCTGAATGCGGTCAGCCCGATCGAGCGATATTCGGTGACCTCGTTCGGTCGGCTGAATGTCACCGATGACATCGATTTCTTCTCCGAGTTCCTTTTCACACACCGCGAAACCGACCAGATCGCCACACCCGGCACCCTGATCGATATTCCCATCGGCGCGGGTCATCCGACCAATCCAACGGGTGACGATATCCTGCTGCAACGCCGCCGTCTGCTTGAAGCCGGTCCGCGGGAATTCTTTCAGGATGTCGATACCTGGCGGGTCGTAGGCGGTTTTGATGGTCAGTTGCCAAACGGGTGGAGTTGGGAGGCCGCGGCGAATTATGGCCGCAACACCGCTGTGGACGGCGCAACCAATATTGCGAATCTCGAGCGCGTCGCCGACACGTTGGATACGTCGATCTGTGGAAGCAATGGCATTCCTTGCGGCGATTATCTCGGATTCGGAGATCTCAGCGACGAGGCGCTCGATTACGCTCTGTTCACAATGCGGGATACGGGCGGCAACGAGCAGCTCAGCCTTAGTGCGGATCTGACCGGCGAGCTGTTTGAGTTGCCTGCGGGGCCCTTGGCCTTCGCGCTTGGGGCGGTTTACCGCAAAGAGAAGGGCTGGCGTGATCCTGATCCGTTGACGGTGCTTGGCGTGGCCAACACCAATCAGCAGGACCCGATCTCGGGCGAGACCACCGCAACGGAAGGCTTCGTCGAACTTTCCATTCCAGTGCTTGAAAACAAGCCGTTTTTTGATCGCCTGACGATCGATACGGCTCTACGTTATTCCGATTATGACCTTTTCGGCGGCGATACCAACTACAAGCTGGGTGTTGACTGGCAGGTCGTTCCGCAGTTCCGCGCGCGCGCTACCCTCGGCACGGCATTCCGGGTTCCCAATGTACCGGAGCTGTTCGGGGGCGTAGCCGAAGGCAATCTCACGACAACTGATCCTTGCAGCGGTTATGGCACTCTTCCCGCCAGTTCCACCGTGGCGGTAAATTGCCGCGCCGATGGCGTGCCGGAAGACTTTGTCCAGTTGAGCAACACCATCCTGACAACGGTGGGCGGCAACCAGGACCTGAAACCGGAAAGCGCAGAATCCTATACGATCGGAGCTGTCTGGCAGCCCGTCTTCACCGAAGGTCTCACCTTCACAGTCGATTACTTCAATATCGACATTCAGGACGCTATTCGCGCTATCCCGGGATCGACCAAGCTCGCGACCTGTTACGAATCCCAGGGGCTGAGTCACCCCTTCTGTAGCCCTGAAAGCTTCACCCGGAATCCGATCAGCGGGGAAATCGACTTCCTGTCGGCCCAACCGGTGAACACGGGTCGTGAAGAGGTCGAGGGCATCGATTTTGCGACGATCTACGGATTTGATCTTGGTGGACTGGACGCCAGCATCGACCTCAACGTGACCTATCTCAAGAAATACGAGGTCACGCCGTTTGAGGGGGCTGACCCAATCGTTTTTGATGGCTTCATCGGCGGTGGTAATGGCGGATATCCGGAGTGGCGCGGTAATGCGAGCTTTGCCCTGGCTGGGGAGAAATGGAGCGGAGCCTACTCGATCCAGTGGATTGGCGAGGCGACTGACTTCAACGCCGCGAAGGGAGATATCGGCTACCAGACACCGGACGTTTTCTATCATAACGCCCAGCTGAGCTATGCTGTCTCGGAACGAGTTTCCCTGGCTGCCGGCGTTGATAACCTTTTCGACGAGGAACCGCCGTACATCCAGAGCTGGACGGACGCCAATACCGACACGATGACTTATGATCTTCTGGGTCGTCGATTCTACGCTCGTCTCCGGTACTCCCTTTACTAGGGCGAGTTGAACCGGGCGCGCGCGATCCTCCACCCGCGCGCCCGGTCCTTTTTTTCTTGAAGCGGAGCTTTGTCCTCAATGCGCGCCGTATCTTTCTTCCGGAAGTATCATAAATGGCTGACGTTGATTGTCGGGGTTCAGGCCGTGCTCTGGACCCTGAGCGGCGTTTACATGACAGTCATTCCGCTTGACTTCATTCACGGCGATCACTTGGTGCGACCGGTGGAGTCACAAAAGATCGACTGGAATCGGGTTTCTGTCGGCCCGGGCCGGGTCAGCCAGAATTATCCCTCGGCGCAGTCGATCGAGCTGATCATGCTCGCCGGCGGCCCGGTTTACCGGGTAAAGTCAGCTAATTCACAGACCTTGGTCGATGCGGCTTCCGGAGGCCACATTTCTCCGGTCGACGAAGATCTGGTGCGTATGCTCGCTGTAGAACACTACGCTGGCGAGGGTGTAATCGAACAAGTGACGTTGTTGGAAGGCAATCTGCCGCAAGAGATCCAGGCGGCTGATCCTCCGCTCTGGCGCGTGGATTTTTCCGGCGCCAACGAACCGACTTTCTATTTTGATGCGGATACAGCCGAGTTCCTGTCGCGACGCCATAATTTCTGGCGAGGTTTCGATTTCGTCTGGATGTTGCACATCATGGATTATGAAGATCGGGCGAACGTGAACAATTGGCTGTTGCGTGCCGCCGCCTCGCTGGGATTGCTGGCGGCATTCGCCGGAATCGGTCTTCTTTTCTTCAGTTTCGGACGTCGCCGGAGCTCGGCCTCAGGAGAGACAGGCTGATGGCCGCGATGCGATGGCTCCATAAGTGGCTGGGCCTGATCGTCGGGATTCAGATGACGATCTGGCTCCTGAGCGGGTTGATGATGTCCGCCTTCAATATGCAAACCGTCTCAGGTGCTGACCGCGTCAGAGGAGACAATGACTTGCTGCCGGCCAGCGCCGCCACTCTGGACGCTGAAACAGCGGCGCGATCCGGGCCAGATGCGCGAATTGTCCGATTGCGGACCATTCTTGGTCAGTCAGTCTATGAAATCGTTGGTGAAAACGGATTGTCGCTCGTTTCAGCCGAAACTGGCGCCCCCTTCGACATTACTTCCGAAAGAGCTGCGGAAATTGCGAGAGAGGATTTTTCCGGAAGCGCTCCGGTAACCCGCGTGATATTACGGGAAGCCCCCTTTCTGGAGCTTAGAACTCACGATGGTCCTGTCTGGAGAGTCGATTTTGACGACGGGCGGGAAACCACCCTTTACGTTGATGGCGAAACAGGCCGGATCCTGAGCCGCCGCAATAACGTGTGGCGCGTCTTCGACGTGTTCTGGATGTTGCATACAATGGATTATGCAGGGCGGGACAACTTCAATAACCCGCTTATTATCATCGCGGGGATAAGTGCGCTCTGGCTGGCTCTCACGGGCTTTATCACCCTGTTTTCCAGCTTCCGTTTGCAGGACTTTGATCTGATTTCTGCTATGCGGAGATGGCGGGGCAGGCGGATCCAGTGCACGCTCGAAGCTCCTGACGCCTCGCCTGCATCGCAAGCTCTAGCGCCGGGTCTGTCCTATTTTGACGCTTTGGCGGCGCGCGACATCCAGCTGCCCTCGAACTGCGGCGGGGCGGGAACATGCGGTCTATGCGTGGTTCGAGTGGAGCCGGACCGACCACCCACGGCCACTGAGCGGCGCCTGTTGCCAGACAGTGAGCTGAGAAACGGCGCCCGGCTCGCGTGCCAACACAGGACGCGGAATGACGACCGGCTTGAGCTGCCCGAAGGCGTACTGGGGGCGAAACCCTTGACAGGGCGGGTAACCGAAACGCGTTTTATTGCGCCTTTTATCAAGGAAATCACGGTAAAGCTCAATGACCGCCCGGCGCGGTCGCCAGTCTCCGGACAATACGTCCAGGTGGAAATACCCGAGGGGGCGATGGAATCGGCTTCTTTCGACATTCCGGAAGGGTGGCGCGCCCGCTGGTTTGAACATGGTCTTCCGGCGCGGATTGAGGCGCCGGCTTCTCAAAGACGGTCATATTCAATGGCAACAGCACCGCATGAGGACCCCAAACTGCTGGTGCTGAACGTGCGCGCTGTTCCGCCTGCCAGCGACAAGCATTCCTGGGGCGTTGGATCCAGCTACATTTTTTCCCGGAAACCTGGAGATGAAATAGTTCTGCATGGCCCCTTCGGGCGGTTCCGTCCGACCGAAAGAGCTTCTGAACTGGTGTTGATAGGCGGTGGTTCTGGCATGGCGCCGCTGCGCTCGCTCATCCGTCATGAATACTCGCAATATGGCGCCGGCCGCCCGGTGACCTTTTTCTATGGCGCCCGGACGGGCGCAGACATTCTCTACTCGGAGGAATTCGAGACCCTGGCAAAGCAGCGGCCGGAATTCAGATGGGTCGTCGCTCTGTCAGATCCGGGTGACGATGAATCCTGGTCGGGGCGGAAAGGCTTGATCCACGAGACAGCCAAAAGGGATCTGAAAGTCTGGGACAAGGATCTTTTGAAAGCGGAATTCCTGCTGTGCGGGCCGCCGGCTCTGGTTGAAGCGAGCACAAAAATGCTGCTGGGACTCAATGTTCCGTCCGAGCATATTCATGTTGAGGATTTTGGCGTGTGATCAACCGCCCGGTTCAAAACTATCCTTGAACTCGAAACGGGTTCCGGGATGCACGAGTCGGGCCAGTGATACGATGCGTTGCTGGCTCCATGTGCGGCGCGTCACGAGCAGACAGGGTTCATCCGGCTCGATTTCAAGCAGGCGGCATGATTCCGATGTGGGCAGCACCGCGCGCACGCGATGTTCAACCCTCTGCAACTGGGCCGCTTTCATCAGGTATTCGTTTGGCGTCGTAGTATTAAAATCCAGTTCGCCATAAGCTGGTAGAATTGACGCAACTACATAACGGTTTTCAAGCTGAATAGGAATGCCAGCTTCACGGTGGACTATAATCGAATGAAAAACGTGAGAACCGGTTGCAAGACCCAACCGGTCAGCCATCTTGGGACTGGCTTTCTCGCGCGTATTCTGGATGACATCCGCATGATATTCGTGGCCCCGGCCCCTGATTTCCTCGGCAATATTTCTCAGTGTTATCAGGTTGCCTTGGGGTTTGGCCGTGGCGATGAAGGTTCCCACGCCCATCACACTATGAAGAATGCCCGCATCCTTGAGTTCTTTGAGCGCACGGTGCGCAGTCATGCGCGAAACGCCGAACTCCCTCATCAGGGCATGTTCAGAAGGAACCTTGTCACCGGGTTTAAGGAATCCACGTTCAATCCGATCAAGTATATATCGCTTGATTCGTGCATAAAGCGGTGTGTCGGGGGCTTCAGGTTGAACATCAGGAACCATGTTAGAACCTTGGGCTTGATAATGGCCGGTAGCGGCACGTTAAAGACCTAGTCTGTGAGCAAGCGATCCATTGCAGTCCGGAATTTTTTTCAATTTCCGCGCGTCTCACGTGTTTTCCATCGCACACAACCTGTACGCCGCCCACCCATACGCTGTCCACTTCTCTTCCCGGGCAGGCAAATATCCAAGTGTCCAGAAGTGAATCGCCCTTTCTATGTGCGAGGCTGACAGCTTCTGACTTCAAAACAATGATATCTGCCCGCATTTCCGGTTCCAGCGAACCGATGGGCCGTCCACAGGCCTGGGCTCCGCCAAGTCGTGCGTGATGAAAAAGGTTTGCGCCGGAAGAGCGAATTTCGTCTGAAATAATATTCCGGGCTTGGTGTTTTAGGCGTTGACCATATTCCAGCCAACGAAGCTCCTCTGTTGCGGAAATGAGGATATTGCTGTCGGTGCCGACGCCGATCCGTCCACCAAGTCCCAGAAATCCACGCAGGTCGAACAAACCGTCTCCGAGATTGGCTTCCGTTACAGGACATAGGCCAACAACAGCGCCACTACGGGCAATCTTTGCATATTCTGCATTGCTCGCATGGGTTGCGTGCACCAGGCACCAGCGCGAGTTGATCTCTGCGGAGTTAAACAAAAGATCGATTGACCGCATTCCGGACCATTGCAGACAACGCTCGACCTCCTTGGCCTGCTCGGCAATGTGAATATGCACAGGCCCCTCGGCCAACGAACTTACATGCTCCAGGTCTTTTATGCTCACTGCTCGTAAGGAATGAGGGGCAATGCCAACCACGCCATCGCTATCCCGCATAGCATGCTGGCATGAGGCGACCAGCGCTTGGAAATTATCAATGGAGTTTACAAACCGGCGTTGGTCCGGGTTCGGTTCGGCTCCGCCGAAATCGGAGTGGGCATAGAAAACGGGCAGCAGCGTCAGGCCGATCCCGGCGGACTCGGCCGCAGCTATTGCGCCACAGGCCATTTCGCCCGGATCCTTATAGGATGTTCCATCCTTTTGATTGTGCAAATAATGAAATTCGGCGACGGATGTGAAACCGGACTCGAGCATTTCGGCATAAGCGAGCGCAGTAATTGCCGATAGCTGCTCCGGCTCGACACTCTGGACGAACCGATACATGGTTTCGCGCCATGACCAGAAGCTGTTCTGGCCCGGCATGGCATATTCTGCAAGACCCGCCATTCCTCTCTGAAACCCATGACTGTGCAGGTTGGGCAGTCCGGGCAGAGCAATATCTCCATCCCAGGCGGAAGGCGGTGAAACCCCGTACTCCAGATCGGATATGTCTCCGTTCCGGTCGACTGAAATCGCTACACTGTCCTGCCAGCCCTCTGCAGTCAGCGCGGTTCGGAAAAACAGCTTGCGCATATCCACTCCCTACCATTAAGGACATGTATATACAGGTTGGCGGGCAGGGAAAAGCACGCCTCGCAATAGATGGGCTCGAAGGCCGTTTGCTCAGCGTTTTTTTGCAGGCGCCGTTCTGTCTTCAGCCGCCGCATCTCAAGATGCAGATGTTTCGAGGACTCTCTGTAAATGACACTGCCCATTCTTCTGAATGATCAACCGCACCGGGGCTGGTCACTTTTATTTTTCCATCTGGAGCGCCAATGACAGAACTGTTTCTAATGCCAGGCAAACTATCGCTTGCAGACCTCGAAAAACTCTATTGGGAACAACCGCGCTTCCGTCTCTCTCCGGCGTGTCATAGCCGCGTGACGATGTCGGCCGCGCATGTACAGACCGCCGTCAATGGCGAGGTTGCGGTGTACGGGGTCAATACGGGTTTTGGAAAACTCGCCCAGACGAGGATTGACTCAGGTCAGGTGGAGACGTTGCAACGCAATCTGGTCCTGTCTCACTGTTGCGGAGTCGGCGAGCCGCTTGAAAGTCCCGAAACCCGTCTGATGATTGCGCTAAAGCTTGCGTCTCTGGGCCGCGGCGCATCTGGCGTGAGCCTAAGGATTATCCAACTGTTGGAAGATATGCTGGCGCGCGACGTGCTGCCGGTGATCCCGGGGCAGGGATCGGTCGGCGCATCCGGTGACCTTGCGCCGCTGGCCCATATGGCCGCAGTCATGATCGGGGAGGGAGAGGCTTATTGGGAAGGTGAACGTGTTTCCGGGGCGCGCGCCCTTGAAAGCGCGGGCCTCCAACCGATTACCTTGCAGGCCAAGGAAGGGCTGGCTCTGCTCAATGGCACGCAGTTTTCGACGGCTCTGGCATTGGCGGGGCTATTCAAGGTCCGCCGCGCCGCAGCCGCCTCCCTTGTCACTGGCGCTATGTCCGTGGATGCCGCGATGGGGTCCATCGCCCCGTTCAGGGCAGAGATACATCAATTGCGCGGGCAGCCGGGACAGATCGAGGTTGCGAGGCATTTAAGGTCGCTTTTGGATGGATCGGACATTGTGGAGGCGCACCAGGGTGAAAACTGTCTGAAAGTTCAGGATCCCTATTGTCTCCGGTGCCAGCCTCAAGTGCTAGGAGCTTGTTTCGATGTTCTGGATCAGGCGACTGGAGTGCTTCTGCGTGAAGCAAACGCCGTGACCGACAACCCTCTGGTGCTGCAAAATGGAGAAATTATCTCGGGCGGAAACTTCCACGCTCAGCCAGTTGCATTTGCCGCCGACCAGATTGCCATGGCGGCGTGCGAGATTGGTTCTATCGCTGAACGCCGTCTCGCCCTGTTAACCGATCCTGGCCTATCCGACCTGCCAGCGTTCCTGACGTCCAAGCCGGGGCTGAATTCCGGATTCATGATCGCCCATGTAACCGCCGCTGCTCTCGTCAGCGAAAACAAGCAACGCGCTTATCCGGCGTCCGTCGACACCATACCCACATCGGCCAACCAGGAAGACCATGTTTCGATGGCGGCTCATGGGGCCCGACGGCTTTTTGCCATGAGCGACAATCTGAACCGCATTATCGGCATTGAGCTTTTGGCGGCCGCCCAGGGTATCGATTTTCGTATGCCTCTCCGGACAAGCCCTCCGCTCTCGCAAGTTCATGGTCTGCTCCGCAAAACGGTCTCCGTTCTTGAGAACGATAGATACATGGCCAGCGATATTGATGCCGCCGCGGCGTTGATCGCCAGAGATGCCGTAGCGCTGACCGCCGGGATCGTACGATCGGAGTCGCCTTCGGTGAGTCAAAACTAACGCCACGCAATCACGACGGCCGGTCACGCTAAACCGGTTTCCACGCCACAAAATAATTGGAATTTCGTATGAAACAGTCTGTCCGATCTAACGCCCCCGAGATCCGCAGCCCCCACGGAACCGAGCTCAACGCCAAATCCTGGCTGACCGAAGCGCCGATGCGGATGCTGATGAATAATCTGGATCCGGATGTGGCGGAAAACCCGGAGGAGCTTGTTGTCTATGGCGGCATCGGGCGGGCGGCGCGAAGCTGGAAGGATTTCGACCGCATCGTTGAAACACTGAAGCGGCTGGAAAATGACGAGACCCTGCTGGTCCAGTCGGGCAAGCCGGTGGGCGTATTCCGCACGCACGCGGACGCGCCGCGGGTTCTGATCGCCAACTCCAATCTGGTGCCGCGTTGGGCGACCTGGGATCATTTCAACGAACTCGATCGCAAGGGCCTGATGATGTACGGCCAGATGACGGCCGGATCCTGGATCTATATCGGCAGTCAGGGGATCGTTCAGGGCACGTATGAAACCTTCGTGGAGGCGGGACGCCAGCATTATGACGGCGACCTCTCGGGCCGCTGGATCCTGACCGCCGGGCTGGGCGGCATGGGCGGCGCGCAGCCGCTGGCCGCGACGATGGCCGGCGCTTCATGTCTGGCCGTGGAATGCGACGCCAACCGGATCGAGTTCCGCAAGCGCACCGGCTATGTCGACGAATCGGCGGAGACAATTGACGAGGCGCTGGCGATCATCGAGCGCGCGGCCGCTGAGAAGCGGGCCGTCTCCGTCGGCCTCCTCGGCAACGCCGCCGATGTCTTCCCGGAGCTGGTGCGCCGCGGCGTGAAACCCGACATGGTGACCGACCAGACCTCCGCCCATGACCCGGTGAACGGCTATCTGCCGCAGGGCTGGACGCTGGGCGAATGGAAGGCCAAGCGCGAAAGCGATCCAAAAGTGGTCGAGAAAGCCGCCCGCGCATCTATGAAAATTCATGTCGCCGCGATGGTGGATTTCTGGAACGCCGGCGTGCCGACGCTCGACTATGGCAATAATATTCGCCAGGTGGCGCTGGAGGAGGGGCTGGAGGACGCCTTCGCCTTTCCCGGGTTTGTGCCCGCCTATATCCGCCCGCTTTTCTGCCGCGGCGTCGGCCCGTTCCGCTGGGTGGCCCTGTCCGGCGATCCGGAGGACATCTACAAGACCGACGCCAAGGTCAAAGAGTTGATGCCGGACGATGCGCATCTCCATAACTGGCTAGACATGGCGCGTGAGCGCATCCGCTTTCAGGGCCTGCCCTCCCGCATCTGCTGGGTGGGGCTGGGCGACCGCCACCGTCTGGGCCTGGCGTTCAATGAAATGGTGGCCTCGGGCGAGTTGAAAGGTCCGGTCGTGATCGGCCGCGACCATCTCGATTCAGGCTCTGTGGCCAGTCCCAACCGGGAAACCGAAGGCATGAAGGATGGCTCGGACGCGGTTTCCGACTGGCCGCTGCTCAATGCGCTTCTGAACACCGCTTCAGGGGCGACCTGGGTCAGCCTGCATCATGGCGGCGGCGTCGGGATGGGCTTTTCCCAGCACGCCGGCATGGTGATCTGCGCCGACGGCACAGCGGACGCGGCGCGGCGGCTGGAACGGGTCCTCTGGAACGATCCGGCCAGCGGAGTGATGCGTCACGCGGACGCCGGGTATGAGGTCGCGCAGGACTGTGCCCGGGAGAAAGGACTGGATTTGCCAGGATTGGAAGCTTCAGAAAAATCAGGAAGGAAGGTCGCCTGACAAGATCTTGAAGCATTACACTGAAAATATCGCGGTGCATTCCGCGTCTCTAGATGTTGCAGCATAATATTATAAAGAGCACCCTCAAAATAAGAGGGCTTAAACCAAAGAGGTTTGATATGAAGACGTTTTCATTCAGTGCAGTTATGATTGCTGTCTCGGTGACGTTGGCATCGGCTCATCCCACCGATGAGGAGCAGATCAGGCAGATTATCTCCGATATCGAGCATGGCTGGGAGCATGGCGATGGAACGCCATTCCGAGATCATTTTCTGGACTTCGAGGGGGCGCGCTACATCGAATCCGGCGGGCAGAATGAGGGGCTTGACGATTTGATCGAAAACCATGTCGAACCGGAGAAGGACGCCATACGCGATTTTGAGCTCGATTATTCAAATATCGAGATACATTTCGAACCCGGCTTTGCCTGGGCAATCGCCGACACCCGCATCAAGGGCGAACTGGTCCGGTCGGGACGGGTTCTGGACAAGGCGGGCCGCCAGACCTTTTTGTTCAGGCAAGTAGGCGACGACTGGAAAGTGGTCCACACCCATTCCTCGTCACGCGACTATCGTCCTTCCGAATAAGCTGAAAAATCAGAGATCAGAGGGACCGGCGCCGGGGGTGTTAAGCGCTTAACCCGCAGCGTCATGCGGTTCCCGGCCGCCGGCCGCTTCTTCCTCCGATATCCATGAGGACAGGAAGAAACGCTCATACATAAATACTGCGGCGATACTTACGACCGCGATCGCCACGATCATCGGGTCCGATCTCAGCTTCATGGCTGCGAAAACTGCCAGGACGACAGCGTCAAGAGCAAGCGCCATAAGCAGAATCCATCCGCGCGCGCCGATTTCATTTCTCAATTTCCGGAATACGCCCCAATGAATCAACATGTCCATGATCAGATAGAAAAATACGCCGAGCGAGGCGATTCGCGTGAGATCAAAGAAGACGGTCAGGATGGCGGCGAGAACAACCGTATAAACTAGAGTGTGTTTTTGAATCGGCCCCGGCATGCCGAAATGCCGGTGCGGGATCATCTTCATATCCGTGAGCATGGCCAACATGCGGGAAACCGCGAATATACTGGCGAGCAACCCAGATGCGGTCGCCACAACCGCCAGCGCTATCGTGAAGTAAAAGCCAGTGCGCCCAAGAGCGGGTTCGGCCGCGCGCGCCAGAGAATAGTTTTTCGCTTCCACAATCTGATCCAAAGACAGATTGGAGCCGACGGCGAAGGCGACCAAAAGATAGACCACCACGCAGATTGCGATCGACGCGATAATGGTTCGCCCCACGTTTTTATGGGGATCGACCATTTCGGCGCCGCTATTGGTGATGGTGGTAAACCCTTTGAACGCCAGTATCGACAGGGCGATCGAGGCGACAAATCCAAATCCTGGAACGGGGTCCGAGCTGGCCGAGGCAGGTTCGAAACTTATTCCACCGGCCCATAACGCCGCAGCGCCGAAGATCGCGATGCCGCCGATCTTGATAAGAGCCATAATGAAGGAGAAAAGGCCGACCGAACGGTTTCCGGCGACATTTACAAGAAACGCAAAAATGATCAACGCGACGCTCAGAAGCGGAACCAGAAACGTGTCGTCGGGCAGATCAAAAGGGCGAAGCGCGTAGGTGCCGAAGGTGCGCGCAACCAGGCTTTCATTGATCACCATGGAGAAGGCCATAAGCAGGGATGCGCCGGCGGCGAGCCCCGCAGGTCCATAGGCTTTCTTCAGGATCATCGCGATACCGCCGGCTGACGGGTACGCGTTGGACATTTTGACGTAGGTGTAGGCGCTAAAACCGGTGATGATTGCGCCAGCGATGAATGACAAAGGAAACCATGGACCGGCCAGCTCGGCGATCTGACCTGTCAGCGCGAAAATGCCCGCGCCGATCATCACGCCTGTGCCCATCGAAATTCCATCAATCAGGCTGATGCTGTTCTTTTTGTAGTCTGTTTTCATTTTGGCCAAAGCCGTCTTGACAGTTTTCATAGTTGGCCCCGGCGCATTAGGTTTCTGGTCCGCCGAACCAAAAGCGCCGGATGTAATGACGCAGCGGGCAAACAGGCACCCAGCGCGTCATCACGGGTTATTTAAAAGCGCTACCTACTCGTGAGAGATGCGCCATCCATTTCGTTCTGCTGCATCATTTGATAACGTGCGGATATCTGCCCCATCATGTCCTGCATCATCGCCATATGCTGATGGCATTTTTTCATCATGACCTTGTGATCTTCATGGGCCATCATCATCGCCATGCGTTCTTCCATGATTTCCTGATGCTGAGCTATCAGACGCGCTTTCTCATTGGCATGGTCCGCGGCCCGAGCCTGTTCCATCAGCGCGCGCATCTGCTCCATTTTTACTTTATGGGCCGCCATCATTGAATCAGAATCTTGCGCGTCCGGCTCTTCGACCGCAGCGTCATGACCGTGTCTGGCCTCTTGCGCCCACGCCGGGGCGGCTGCCAAGAGAACCATCGCCAATATAGCGGAGATCTGGGGTTTCATGGTCTTTTCCTTTCAGCCTAGACGGTAACGACCGCCGGGGTTAAAGCGCGTTGATAACGGCGCTCAATTTGGTCCTCACGCTTTGCGCGATATCTGCGAGATAAGCAGTTTCCACCGAGGACATGGAGGCGACAGGATCAACGGCGGCTATTTCAATCTCTTTGTCGTTCCTGCGCTGTACGATGACATTGCAGGGCAGCAACACGCCGATCCTGTCTCTGATTGCAGCGCCTTGTGCACCAGGGCGGGATTGCAGACGCCCTTGTTCAGATGTGGCGCCATCACGGCGTTAGAGCTTCAACCGGTTAAGCCGCAGCGCATTGCCAATCACCGACACGGAAGAAAAGCTCATTGCGGCTGCTGCGATCATCGGACTGAGCAAAATTCCGGTGAAGGGATAGAGAATGCCCGCCGCGACCGGGACGCCAAGCGCATTATAGATGAACGCGAAAAACAGGTTCTGCCGGATATTGTGCATGGTTGCATGACTGAGCCGCTTGGCTCGCGCCACGCCGCGCAGATCTCCTTTGACCAGCGTGACCGCAGCGCTTTCCATGGCGATATCAGTGCCGGTTCCCATAGCGATGCCGACATCGGCCTGCGCGAGCGCAGGAGCGTCATTCACGCCATCCCCGGCCATCGCGACCTTGTGGCCCTGTTCCTGAAATTCCCGGACGATGGCGTGCTTGTCTTCGGGCAGCACCTCGGCGCGAACGTCATCAATGCCGAGTTGATCGGCAACGGCCTGAGCGGTTCCTTTGCTGTCTCCGGTCAGCATGATGACGGTGACGCTCGCCTGATGAAGCAGATCAAGCGCTTCTGGCGTTGATTCCTTGATGGGGTCCGCCACAGCAATCAATCCGGCCGGACGTCCAGCAACAGCGACAAACATCACCGTCTGGCCTTTGGCGCGTCCGTCATCTGCCTTGGCCAGAAACTCCGCCGGGGCCGCCGCGACGCTTTCCATCATCGCACGGTTTCCTAGAGCGACCTCCTGACCGTTGATACGGCCTTTCACGCCCTTTCCGGTGACGGACTCGAAATCATCAGGAGAGGAAAGATCAAGACCGCGGGCCTCGGCGCCGCGCACAATCGCTGCCGCCAAGGGATGTTCACTGCCGCGCTCCAGAGCTGCAGCAAGAGATAGAAGCGCGTCCTCGTCGATACCGTTCTCCGCCTGTATGTCCACCAGTTCGGGATGGCCTTCGGTCAGGGTGCCGGTTTTATCGACAAGAAGGAGATCGACCTTCTCCAAGGTTTCCAGAGCCTCGGCGTCGCGGATCAGAACGCCGGACTGTGCGCCTTTGCCCGCCCCCACCATAATTGACATGGGCGTAGCCAGCCCCAGCGCGCAAGGACAAGCGATGATCAGCACGGCGACGGCATTGACCAGTGCGTAGGCCATGGCCGGCTGCGGTCCAAAAATCGCCCAGATGATAAAGGTGACAAGAGCGATCAGAACGACCGCCGGGACGAAGTAGCCCGCGACCAGATCGGCCAGACGCTGAATGGGAGCGCGGCTGCGCTGGGCTTCGGCGACCATTTTGACAATCTGGGAAAGCAGCGTGTCATTACCGACCCGGTCGGCGATCATCACAAAGCCGCCGGTCTGGTTGACGGTGCCGCCGGTTACGCGGTCATCCTTGTCTTTTTCGACGGGCATGGCTTCGCCGGTGATCATTGATTCATCGATGACGGTCCGTCCGGAGGCTATTACGCCGTCTACGGGTACCTTTTCACCCGGGCGCACCCGCAGGCGATCACCTTCCTCGACCGTATCAAGAGCGACTTCTTCATCCTCGCCGGTGTCTGAAACGCGCACGGCTGTCGGCGGTGCGAGCTCAAGGAGCGCGCGTATGGCGTTTGAGGTGTTGTTGCGGGCGCGTAATTCGAGCACCTGTCCCAGAAGCACCAATGTCGTGATAACGGCGGCGGCTTCAAAATAAACCGCGACATGGCCGTTCATGCCTCGAAACGAGTCCGGAAAAATATCCGGAAAGAACACGGCTATAACCGAAAAGACGTAGGCCACGGACACGCCCAGCCCGATGAGCGTGAACATGTTTAGATTCATGCTGCGTACCGAGGCCAGTCCGCGGACAAAGAATGGCCACGCGCCCCAGAGTACGACTGGGGTGGCCAGCACGAGCTGGGCCCATTGCCCCAGTGCAGGGTCCAGAATAGTTTCAAGAGGGCGACCTGGTATCAGGTCGCCCATCGCATAAATCACCAGCGGAATGGTGAAGAGCGCGCTGATCCAGAAGCGCCGCGACATGTCATTGAGTTCGGTCCTGTCCGCCTCTCCTCGCGGCACGCCTTCGAATTCCAGCGCCATACCGCAAATCGGACACGAGCCAGGTCCGGGCTGGCGTACCTGTGGATGCATCGGGCAGGTATAGACTTCACCGTCATAGTCAGGCGGCACAAGGTCATAGCGACCGTCATCCGGCCTTTCCTTATCGCCTGTCTTGCAACAATTGTGATTGTGATCAGCCATCGGTTATTTCCCCGCGATGCGATTATAGATAGGTGCGGCAACCAATGCCGCAATCCAGCCAAACACCACGCTTCCAGCAACTCCCTCGACCCATGCGATGGGAGAGCTGACAGCTCGTAATGTGAAAAGACCGACCCAATGATGGGAAATAGGAACGCTTGGAAGCGCGAGAGCGAGCAGCGCACACAGGATGAAAATGCTGGCGAGCGTGACAGAGAGCGCCCATCCGAGCGCCACAATATGAAAACGGTTATCAGATTTAGTCATGGCAACCTCCTATACCCTATGGGGGTAGCCTATACCCCCATAGGGTATAAGGCAAGCATTGTCGCTTCACTTGAATATTCTTTGGTCTCATCGAGGGTATCCAGTTTTGGAGAGATCTCTTTTTCTCCAAAACGGCAGGAGGACACGGTAAAACACTAAGCCAAGGCCTGTGAGTGCGATCGTCAGCCCGAGGGAGGCGACGATCTTGATGAGTGGATTGTTGAAGTCATTCCGCGTGCGGTAATCCATAATGTGAAGCATCCATGCGATGTCATAGATGCGCCAAAGGCGGGTGCGCACGGTTTCCACCTCACCTGTCCGGGGGTGAATATAAAGCCGGGTGGCATCCTTATCGGAAAACTCCACTTGCCAGACTGGGGTATATCTGCGCCACTCGATCGGCGCGCTATCTAGCAATCGCGCCGATTTGATGCTTGCCTGTCCTTTGTAGGCCTGTTTAGCGACTTCGCGGACCTCGGCTTTCAAGAGCGGTGTTAGCGATTTCCCGGTTCGTGCATTGATCAGCTGGACTTCGTCTGGATAACTCAATTCCCAGAAGGCGCGTCCGGAGTTGTTAACCAGTCGGGCAGAGACGGGGCCCGTATTGACGCCCACTAAAGCGCTGAGGGGAAGCACCTCGTCTATATTGAGCGGCTCAGTTTTGGCGCCTCGCGCCGCCAGATGTTCGCCGTGAACGATCTCGATATCATAGAGCGTCATGATAAGGCCGCTGGCCGTCCAGATGGCCAGCTGTACGCCGACAAAAAGCGCCAGCCACTTATGGACCTTCGAAAACCAGCGCCGGCGGGCGACCGGTGTCATGAATGGACTTTAGTGTTCATGATCACTGTGGTCGTCGCTGGCGGTGTCATCTGCGGTTAACGTCTTTTCGGCGGCGTGACCGCTGTCCAGCGGCGCGTTTGACCAATGGATATGGGTGATCCGCCAGCCGCCGTCCTGGCGCGCCATGACCAGCGTTTCCTGGCTCTTGATGGCGATTTCGCTGTCGCGGAATTCGCCTTCCATACGGGTCTCGGTCGCCACCCAGGCGCTGTCGTCCTGGACGCGAGACCGGCGCGATAGCGTCTCCGTCTCGATTGCGCCAAGGAAGGCCATGTCCGAGACCATGTGGCCGCTGGCGTATTCCTCGAGCGACTGCTCCGCGCCGCCGCCTTCCAGGATCAACACATTTTCAGCCAGAAGATTGCGCACGGCCGCCTCGTCGCCAGCGACAAGCGCCTGATGCAGGGCCGCCGCGGCGGCTTCAGGCGAGCCGGGCAGCGCCGCCTCCACCGGTTCGGATCCAGCGCCGGCGGCGTCATGCGCATGCTCGCCGCTCTCTTCATGCGGGTGCCCGCCGTCTTCCGCTCCGGCTGCGGCTTCCTCTTCGCCATGTCCGGCGCCGTCGCCGTGATCGTGGTCATGTCCGGCGCCGCCCTCGGCCTCCGGCATGGACTGAACGCCCAGGCCGTACTGGAACACCAGATGCCCGCCCTTGAAGCCGGTGACGCCCAGCAGAACAGCCGCCAGTATCATTCCCGCGGTGAACAGCGCGCCGGCGCCTTTCGACAGCCAGCGCCAGAGGCCCAGGCCCAGAAAGACCGCCGCAGTGACAAGCGCCCAGTTGCGGTGATCGGTCATCGCTGCGTGGGAAGGGCCGTCATGGGCGACGGTGTAATAGGCCATGAAGCCGAAGCCCACGGTCACTATGAGCGCCAGAAGGCCGAAAGCGAACGTCCAGTCCGCAACGATGCGGGCTGACGCGGTCTGTTTGCGCGCCAATGCGACGGCGTAAAGAAACGCCGCCACGGCCAGAAGCCCGATCGTGAAATGCACCACGATGGGGTGCCAGTGGGGTCCGATGATGTCGTACATGATGTCTCCTCCCGTGAATTCAGCGCCAAGCGGTCAGATTTCGGCGAACACGCCGCCATCGCCGCCAATGGTCATGATCTGGAAAGGCGCGGTCTTGAGCCCGCCCATTCCGGGGGAGCCGAGCGGCATCCCCGGCAGGGAGACGCCGATGATGTCGGGCTCTTCGGCCAGCAATTTCTCAATGGCCTCGACCGGAACATGACCTTCAACCACATACCCCTTCACCAGAAGCGTGTGGCACCCCTGAAGGGCGGGCGGAACCTGATGCTTCTCCTTGATCGCGGCCAGTTTCTCCGGCGGCGTTTCAACGATGGTCACGTCAAAACCGTTCTCGCGCAGATATTCGGCGTGGCCGGTGCAGCAGCCGCAGAACGGATCCTTGTACATGGTCGCCGATTGTGCGGCGGCGGTCAGGGGGAGCAGCAACGCCGCGGCAAGCAGAATGATGAAGCGTTTCATTGTCATATCCTTTTTTAGTACCAGAGCCGCACGCCGATAACGGCGGAGACAGCGTCTTCCTTCTCGCCCAGAGACCGGGCGATGGAGGCGGTTTCGCCGAGCGTCCGCGACCACGAGACGCCGATATAGGGCGCGATTTCGCGCTTGATTTCGTAACGCAGGCGCACGCCTGTCTCCAGTTCGGTGAAGCCCGCGCCAAGATCACGCTCCGGCGCGTCCTGAAATGCAAAACCGGTTTCGATCCGGGGTTGCAGGATCAGGCGCTGGGTCAGCAGGAGATCGTATTCCGCCTCGAACGCGGCGGTGAAGTCCCCTTCCTCGCTGAGATAACCCTCCAGATCCACCTCGAACCAGTAAGGGGCGAGGCCCTGAATCCCGACCTGCGCATAAGTGCGGGCGTCGGGTTCAATGTCCTGCCGGATGCCCGCCTGAACATCGAAATACGGACTGATGGCGCGGCCATAGAGAAGCTCGATTTCCGCCGCCTCCGTTTCGCCGTCGATCAGGGTTTCGCCCTCCGTCTCGACCCAGACCCGGTTATAGTCGCCGCCATACCAGGCCGATCCGTCCCAGACGAAAATCTCATCGCCATTGCCTGACTGCCATTCCAGCCGGTCGGCCAGGATCATGTATTGCGCCTGGCCGCCCATTTCGTGACGAACGTCGCCACGGCTTTCGCTGTGATCGTCGCCGGTCTGGGCGAACGCGGTCAAGGGAGTGAAGGCGCAGGCGAGCGCCAGTTGCGTAATCCGCGTCATCACAGAACCTCCCCGTGATCGCCGTGTTTCGAGTGAGAACCGGGATCGTCCGCCGCAACGTTATCGGTCACGCGCACGACGCGGAACATGCCGGCTTCCATGTGATAAAGAAGATGGCAGTGGAAGGCCCAGTCGCCGGGTTCGTCGGCGGTGATCAGCATGGACCGCTTCGTGCCCGGCTCCACGTTCACCACGTGTTTCAGCGGACGCCGCGCCGCCCCGGTCTCCAGCTCCACGAACATGCCGTGCAGGTGGATGGGGTGCGCCATCATGGTGTCGTTCACCAGCGTCAGGCGAAGCCGCTCGCCATAACGGAACAGGACGGGGCCATCGACTTCGTTGAATTTAACGCCGTCGAAGGACCACATATAGCGTTCCATATTGCTGGTCAGGTGCAACTCCACCTCCCGCGCCGGCGGGCGGGGGTCCTTGTTGGGGCGGAGATTTTCAAGCTGCGAATAGCTCAGCACCCGCCAGCCGTCATCGCCCAGCCCGTTGCCCGGATCGTCCAGGCGCTCCTGCGGATTCATCGCTTCCATGGCGACGGCGGGACCTCCGGGGTGGTTATGGCCCATATCCATCATGTCCATGCCGCTCATATCATCCATCGCCATGCCGGCGCCGGCGCCGGCCGCGCCGGCTTGCATCTTCATACCGCCCATGTCGTGGCCGGAATGGTCCATGCCGGACATGCCGCCCTGACCGGATTTCATGCCGGACATGTCATGACCGGAGTGGTTCATGCCCGATTTCGCTTTCTTGCCGGCTTTCGCGCCCGCCATGCCGCCCATTGCGCCGTGGCTCATGCCGCCCATGCCCATGTCCTGCATGGTCAGGAGGAAGGGCTCGCGCAGGGGCGGCACCTCGGCTTGCATCCCGGCGCGCGGGGCCAGCGTGCCGCGGGCATAGCCGGAGCGGTCCATGGATTCGGCGAAGATCGTGTAGGCGCGGTCCTCGCGCGGCTCGACCACCACGTCATAGGTCTCGGCGGTCGAGATACGGAATTCATCGGTCTCGACAGGGCTGACATCCTGTCCGTCCGTGCCGACCACCGTCATGGGAAGGCCGGGGATGCGCACGTCGAAATAGCTCATCGCCGAGCCATTGATGAAGCGCAGGCGCACCCGCTCCCCGGGGTTGAACAGGCCGGTCCAGTTCGCATCCGGCCCCGTCCCGTTCATCAGATAGGTGTAGGTGGCGCCGGTGACGTCGGCGATGTCGGTGCGCATCATACGCATCTCCGCCCACATCTTGCGGTCGGAAACCGCCTGACCCAGCCCCTTGTCGCGCACATCGTTCAGGAAATCGCCGAGGGTGCGCTTGTTGTAATTGTAATAGTCGGAATGCTTTTTCAGCTTGGCGAAGATCCGTTCCGGATCCTCGAAACTCCAGTCCGACAGCATGACGATATATTCCCGATCATAGGCGACCGGGTCGGCGCCCGCCGGGTCGATGATGATCGGCCCGTAAACGCCGGTCTGTTCCTGAAACCGGGAATGGGAGTGGTACCAGTAGGTGCCGCTCTGGCGCACCGGATAGCGGTAGGTAAAGGTCTCGCCCGGCGCGATCCCGTCAAATGTCACGCCCGGGACGCCGTCCTGATCATTGGGCAGAATCAGGCCGTGCCAGTGGATGGACGAAGTATCGGCAAGCCGGTTGGTGACGCGCAGCGTCACATCCTCGCCCTCGCGGAACCGCAATAGCGGGCCGGGAATGCCGCCATTCACCGTGGTGGCCACCGCACGGCGTCCGCCAACCTCGAAAGGCGTTTCGGCGATGGTTAAATCAAAAGCCTGCTGCGCCCCCGATTGCAGGGATGCGGCCCGCGCCCACGCCGGGACCAGTTGCGTCGCGCCAAGGGCGGCCGCGCCGCCAGCAGCGTTTTGCAGGAATTGTCGTCTGGAAAACATGTCTGCTCACTCCTTTGCGGGCGCGAACGCCCGAAAAACGATCCGGTCAGCGCCGGGCAAGCGAGCCCGGCGGCAAAGGGGTCAGGAGTGGTGTTTGGGCGGCGATTTTGGAACTTGTGTGACGCGCGTCTCAACAACCCGGTCAAAGATGCTCAGCTTTGATGCGCTGTTATGATCCATAGAGCCCGCCGAGGCCATCATGAGGCCTGAGAGATGAGTCAGGCAGGATGTGCAAACACATCCGTCGCAATCCTCGGCGCAGCATTCCTCGTCATGGCCCCGTTGGGCACTCATATCACAAGTCATGTTGTGATCAGCCGTATCCGCCACGCAGATTGAGGCAGAGTTTTGCGCGGCCGTGGATATTGCGGCATTCATGATGTGATCATGCGTCATCTGCGAAACCGCCATCGCCCCAGCCGATGGGGCCGGCAAAGCCAGCAGCACTGATAGCATGACCAGCATCACACGCCCGGAAAGGCGTGAAACGATATGAAGCCGTGAGAGGTTCACGGGAGCGTTATAGGGTGAAATCGGTTCATTACACAATGTCACCGACGAATCTGCGGCAAATAGCCTTTCATCCAGACAAACATGACCGAGGCGGAACAGGAGATCGCCAGAAAGCCATTAAGCGCCTGAATGCCGGTCATGAATTTTAGATGCTCTGTCGGATAGGCATCTCCCAGCCCCAGAGACGAATAGGTAACGATCGAATAATAGAGGACATTCATAAAATTGACGTCTGTCATGCGTTCGAAGCCGCCAATATCCAGATAATTCAGCCCGATCCAGTAGCCGGCGGCATATAAAGTGGATTCAAGCACATGCAGCGTGATGATGCCGGTCATTAAGACGGTGATCCAAAGCATGGCCCGTTTTTCGAACCAGACGGAGTTGCGCGTGAGCATGGCCAGACCCCAGAGATGGAGCGCCGCAGTGAGGCCCACCAATATGATCGACAGAAAAACAGAGGCCGCGATGGTTGTTACTCCCGACGGCTTTTGGGGAGGACGCGCATGAGTTCATCAATTTTGGCCTGGCGCTGCTCCAGATCGCCAGACTCGATGACCTCCTGTACGCAGTGGGCAACATGATCTTGCAGAACAACGTCCTCAACCCGGCTTAATCCGGCGCGAATGGCTTGAATTTGGGTGACGATATCGATGCAATATCGTTCCTCCTCAATCATCTTCGCCACACCTCTAACTTGACCCTCAATTCGGGCAAGTCGTGGTTTTAATGCGCTATGATCCATCATGGATATACCCATAAGGGGTATCATCTTTTTGCGCAAGAGGTTAGCTTACACTCGCGAACTCAAGAGGCTGGCCGCCTCGGCCCGGAAGCGGTGTTGCCGCTCTTACTGCTCGGGATTGAGCGACACGTTGAACTCGGGAACGGGTCGTGCTGCGGCTTCTTCTTCCGTTTCCGCTTCGCCATTATCCTCAATATCCTCAAGGAGAAATTTCATCTCCTCGATTTCCCGGCGCTGCGCGAGGATAATCTCATTGGCCAGCTCGCGAACGCGGACGTCGCTGATATTGGCCCGCTCACTGGTTAAAATAGCAATTGAGTGGTGGGGGATCATCGCTTTCATCCACGCTTCGTCCTCAATCGTTTGCTGGCTTCTGACCAGCCACAAAGTAAGGCCGAACAAGACGACGCTTCCCGCGATAATCGCCATATTTATTTTCTTGTCCTTGTACATGTCCAGCATGAAGACAAGCATGATGATGGCCATCGCAGCGCCCATCATAAAGGCCATATAAAAGCGCGTTTCGCTAAAGAAGACGTGACCCCAGTCATAGGTATTGAGATATTTGAGGCCGAACATGACCAGTGTGGCGGTCAGGATCATCGCCCCGAATTTGAGATATTTATTCATAAATCCCCCATTTGGTTCTGTTGGCTGCCAGACTGATTCGTCATCAGTCCGATTTTCTCCCAAACGCCGGAATCTCTCAAACGGTTCCTATTTTCATTAAAGGGGGTGAATTGGCTTATCCGATCACCGTGTGTGATGAAGCGCAGACTTTTGTGTTGGATTAAAAAGTCGGGCGCCCAGGAAAAAAGCCGCCTGTTTGAGCAACTTGGAAAACCGGCTTTTTTGATGAAGGGCAGGTTTTTCGATGAGCGTCCATGACGCAAATCCGATCAGGATTGCCAACGGAATGGCGGTTACCGCCATATGAAGCGGCTGGTCGATGATGCCCTTCCAGAGAAGGAGCTGCATCACGGGCCAGTGCCAGATATACAGGCCATAGGAGATGTCATCGATGCGCTTCAGGCCATTGAATCGGGGCGCATGCGCCGTGCCGATCAAAAACAGCCAGTAACCAAGCGCAAGATTGGCGAAAATTTCGCTCTCAGCCCGGTAATCAACGAACAACGCCGGCAAAGTGATCAGCAAGGCCAAATCGAACCGCAAGGGGATCCAATGCCGCCACGCGTAAGCCGCACACCCGATTAGAAAGGCGATCCCCAGCCGGTTAAACAGCCAAGTGGAGTCAGGCAGGAATGCGGGAACACCGGCTCTTGTCAGATAGATAAAACTGACACAGCCAAAAATAAGAAAACCAAGAATGACCCAGCGTCGAAACAGCAAGCTTAGTGCAAAAGCGCCTGCCGCCGCTGCATAGGCGATGACTTCGTAGCGCAGTGTCCAGAGCGAGCCGGAAAATTCTCCGCTATAGGGATTGGCGGGCGCAAAACCGGGTGGACCGCCGCGCGTATCCAAAAATGAGATTACATTGAGCGGATAGCGGTATGTATCGGCTCGGAACAGCGCCTCCCAGATCGGCACGCCTGAGGTAACGGGACCAATAATGAAAGCAGCGGCGGCGGCCAGCACCAAAAGCGCAGGCATAATCCGCAGTGCGCGGGACACGAAATATGAAGTCAGATTTTGACGATCATCCAGACTCTTGGCGATGAAGAAGCCGCTCAGGATAAAAAATCCGTTCACCGCCATATAGCTGAGCGTCAGATCGTTATAGGCGAACGGATCCGGTGCTGATCGCCCTGAAAAAACAATCCATGAATGGGATAGTGCGACCGCGCCGGCCAGACATAAGCGGATGGGCGTGAAGAAGTTGTCGCGTGTGGTCGCGGAATTGCCGATCGTTTTCTGCCTCATGAGGAGAGCTCAGCAAATTTTGCGCCAAACGCATGATGCAGATGAAATCATGGGCCATATTACTGGCACTCGCGAGATATGGAAAAGTGGAATTTTATTCTCTGTTATTCTGTGATATACGTAAAATATTTTCGTTTTTTGGGGGGGGGCTGGAATTATTTATTTTCACTTGCAGGTCAAAGTGTAAATATCAGTCAGATTCAAAATATTGGGAATCTATAAAAATCGCGTGCCCGCCAGAGCGTCAATAACCGGGCAGTCTTTGGCCTCTCCGCCCTCGCAATCCCTGACCAATCGCGTCAGACTCTTCTCAAGCTTCCTGAGATCGCGGATCTTGGCCTTGATCGAGGCCAGATGGCTGCTCGCCATGTCCAAGACCTCTCCGCAGGTAAATTCGCTCGAGTTCATCAGCGACAGCAAGGCGCGAATTTCTGCGACAGAAAAGCCCAGCTCACGGCCCCGCATGACAAATCCCAATTGGGCCTGATCTTCGGGCGAATAGAGCCGGTGGCCGCTATCTGTCCGGTCAGGTTCCGACAGAAGGCCGATCCTCTCGTAATAGCGGATCGTCTCGATATTGCAGCCGCTGCGCCGGGCCAGTTCTCCCCGCTTCATCGCCTCTCGCGACTTCGTGATCGCCATCGCTGATTCTCCCGCTTGAACCTGTAGCTGCTACAGACCTTAGAAGTGAGATGGAATCCATGGAAGCGCAGAGCTGAGTACATGAACGGACGGAAGACAAGGGATGTCTGGTTTGCCTTTGGCGGCGCGGCGGGCGCGGCGCTGGCTTCGACCTGCTGCATCGTGCCGCTGGCTTTGGTCCTGACCGGCGTCAGCGGGGCCTGGATTGGCAGCCTGACGGCTCTCGAACCCTATAAACCCTATTTCATTACCGCCGCTCTGGCGCTCATCGGCCTTGGATTCTGGCGGGTCTATTTCGTTCAGAAAAACGACTGCCCAGAGGATGGTCGCTGCGCGCGGCCGTCGGCCCGCCGCATAACGAAAATCGTTCTATGGCTATCAGCTCTTCTCGTCAGCCTCTCGGCCACGATTGGCTGGTGGGCTCCGTTCTTTTACTGAGAAAGGAAACCCGATGATCAAAACGCTCATTCTTCCACTTGCGCTGGCCGCTCCGGCTCTGGCAGCCGCGCCGCCTCCAGCCAGCGCTGCGGGCCTTGAGGCGAGCGCAGCCGTTCAAACTCAAAGGGTCAAATTCGCGATTGAAAACATGACATGCGCCACCTGTCCGATCACGGTTAAAACCGCCATAAAACGGGTGCGCGGCGTGCAATCTGTCGAAATCGATTTCGAGCAGAAGACCGCCATTGTCCTTTTCGACCCGTCTGTCGCGACCGTTTCAGATATCGCCAGCGCCTCCACGAAGGCCGGGTATCCGGCGCAGGCGATCGAAACCTGATGACGCGCCTGTCGACCATCACCTGCCCTGATTGCGGTCATCCGGAGCAGGAAACCATGCCTCTTGATGCATGCCAGTTTTTCTATGACTGCAAGGGGTGCGGCGCGCTTCTTCGGCCTGAGAATGGCGATTGCTGCGTATTTTGTTCCTACGGAACGGTCCCCTGCCCGCCGATCCAGGCCGCGCGGGCGGGAGGGGAACCGGCATGCTGCCCCGCGGAGGGAAATTCATGACTCGGGAATTCGATCTTGTCGTCATCGGCGTCGGTATGGCCTCGGTGAATGCGGCGCGTAAATGCGCTTCAGCCGGATGGTCGGTCGCTGTCATTGATGAACTTCCCTATGGGGGAACCTGCGCACTTCGGGGCTGTGATCCGAAGAAAATGCTGCGGCGGGGCGCCGAAATCATCGACGGGGCCGCGCGCATGGAAGGCAACGGCGTAACGCCATCGGGCCTGAAAATCGATTGGCCGGAACTTGTCGCCTTCAAAAATTCCTTCACCGCCAAAATGCCGGACCGCATCGAAACCGGGCTGGAATCTCAGGGAATAACAACGTTCCATGGCCGGGCGCGCTTTTGCGCCGAAGACGCTCTGGAGCTTGAGGACGGTTCGGTTATCAGAGGCGGCAAAATTCTCATTGCGTCTGGAGCCAAACCACGCTCCCTCGACTTTGAGGGCGCCGGGCATCTTGTCGACAGCACGGCGTTCATGGAGCTCTATACCTTGCCTGACCGGATAGTTTTTGTAGGCGGCGGGTTTGTTTCATTTGAGTCCGCCCATATCGCGGCCCGCGCTGGATCGGAGACGCTAATAATCGATCATGGCGACCGCCCCTTGAAGGCCTTTGATCCCGATCTGGTGGATCGCTTGGTTCAGCGTGGGCGTAAGGCGGGCGTTGGTTTTCAGTCACAAACCGAAATCTGCTCTGTCGAAGCGTCGGGAAGGGATTTCCGGGTCACGCTGTCAAAGGACGGACATGAAGAAACCGTCAGCGCCAACCTTGTCGTGCACGGCGCGGGCAGGGTTCCCATGCTCGACGCCTTGGATCTGGAAAAGGGCGGTGTGGAATGGACCGAAAGCGGCGTATCGGTGACTGAACATCTGCAAAGCGTTTCAAATCCCGGAGTCTATGCGGCGGGCGACGCGGCGGATACGGCGGGCGCGCCCTTGACTCCGGTCGCAGTGATAGAGGGCAAGGTCGCCGCCTCGAACATGTTGAAAGGCAATCAGACCAAACCGGATTATCACGGCGTTCCGTCTGCCGTATTCACGATCCCCGAGCTTGCCAGAGTGGGTTTGTCGGAAAAGAAAGCGCAGGCGCGCGGTAACGCCCGGACCGAGTTCAACGATACGTCTGGTTGGTATTCAAATCTCCGGGTCGGAGAAACCTGCGCGGCGGCCAAAGTGATCATTGATGATGACACCGATGAAATTCTTGGCGCCCATCTATTGGGTCCCGGCTACAGCGAACTCATCAATATTTTTGCGCTTGCGATGCAAACGGGATTGAAATCGGCCGATCTGAAAAGATTGACCAGCGCCTATCCGTCCGTGGGATCGGATTTAGGGTCGATGCTCATAGCCCCTAAGCCCCATAAAAGCCGCCGCTCTCTAAAAACAGTGGATTAAATTGATTCCTCACTCAAAGCCCCAAGGGATTATAAGGATAATTGAGCAAAATTGACGACATTAATCCGATGAAGACGAGCAGCAGACAATGGCTAAGTCACTGACGATTGGGCGAGCCGCCAGACAGGCTGGTGTCAGCGTCGAGACAATTCGGTTTTACGAACGCAAAGGGTTGCTCGAACAGCCGGCGCGCCCTGCGGGTGGGGGCTATCGCGCCTATCCCGCTGACGCCATCCGTAAATTGCAATTTATCAAACAGGCTCAGGGCTTGGGTTTTTCTCTACGCGAAATCCATGACCTTCTTGCATTGAGAAGCGACCCTGCGGCCCAGTGCGACGAAGTTCGCGCCAAGACCCAGACCAAGCTTGAGGATGTGGAGAAAAAGATCGCTCGCCTTCAAGCAATGAGGGACGCGCTTGTCGCCATGGTTGAGTCTTGTCCGCGAGAAGGGGCCGCCTCGGATCGCTGCACAATACTAAAATTTCTTGATTCAGAAGGTTTGTCGGACGTCGCTTGACTCCGGTCCACGGTACGGACGTTAGGAGTTGGAACTCCTGATTAGGTATTTTGGAGATGACGATGAACGAACCGATACTAAACGAGTGTGTCCAGGCGTGCCTGGATTGTGTGGAGTCTTGCGAAACCTGTGTCGATTGCTGCATTGGCGAGCGCGAAATGACGGCTTGTCTGCGTTTGTGCCTGGATTGCGCAGAGATTTGCCAGGCGACCGCCCGCGCCGTTGCGCGTCATTCGCCTCTAGCCGGCAAATGGCGCGCCTTTTGCGCAGAGATTTGCGCAGCATGCGCCGCTGAATGCGATAAGCACGATCAGGCGGCCTGTCAGCGCTGCGCTGAAGCTTGTCGTCATTGCGCCGATATATGCCGTAAGGCTGCAGCGTGATGGCGGGCGCTCATAAAATGAAGCCTCGGGCTTGACCCCGTATGACGGTACGGACTGTATAAAAAGACATCACTGATCAAAAAGGAGGTGAACATGCGTAAATTCACCATTGCCGCTGGCGCATTGATTGCGCTCGCCATTCCGGTTGCAGCATTCGCTGGGCCAATGCTGACGGGCTGTCCACTCTGTCCGTGAATGAAACCCCGTGAAGGAGGCGCATCCGAGTCGATGTTCCTCCTTCACTGCAGGTGTTAATGCTTCACGCATTCGCATCCGATATAGTGATGATATGATCCGGCTTGTTCTCTCCCTGCTTCTGGCGGCGGTTTTCGCCAGCGCCCCTGTTTTCCAGGCGCGTGCGGAGTTCATATCTACATTCTCAAGTCCGGTCCTCTCAGGCCATTCAGGCGCTATGGAATCCATGGAGGAATGCGATCATTGCGATAAATGCGATGTCAGGGCCTCGATGCCGGATTGCGCGACACCGTGTCTGTTGAGCTGCACTGGCGGCTTATGGTCCGCCGCGCTTCTTTCCGCTTCTTCGGACGATATTCTCTTTGCGCCCCATTCATTTAATTGGCCCGGTCCGACTCGCCGGGGCGACTCACTATTAAATACTGATCCACCGCCTCCTCGACTCCAGACGTCGTGATCTTTGTCCGCAGGCCGCGAGCTTTAGCCTCCGTCCCGGATTCAACCGACTTTCTGGAAACTGAATGTGCTCCGTAGACGGGGCATGAGGAGACGAACCATGAACTCCACGATCACGCTGGCCGCTGCGGCGGCCCTGACTACGATTTTCGCAGTCCAAGCGGCGGCGCAGGACGCTTCCGCCCGGGACGCCGCTGCCGAGAATGCGCGGGAACGCGCGCCACAAGCGAACGATGCACCTGCGCCAACGATGAAGAAGGACGGCGATTCCGGCATGATGGAGCGGATGACCGATAACGGGATGACGAACGGGTCCGGTATGATGATGGATTCGGACGCCATAACCGAGGAGGGGCGTCAGGCTATGTCCGACATGATGAAGAGCTGCCGTCGCATGATGATGGCGATGTCGGAGTCCGGTTCTGAGGATCACGAAAACGGGATTCGTCAGTAGGCGCCCCTCCGGTCCAGGACATCCGAAAAAAGTCTCTGGATCTGAACGATGGCTGCGTAGGGCGCCTTTGAAGCGCGTCCATGCAGCTTGCCCGGTCATCAGTGCAGGACACCACCATGACTATGTTTTCTGGAGCGGCGCTCGCCTGGGCGCTCGCCGGCGCCGCGCCTGCGGCGGAATTCCCGCCGCCATTGCGCTTTGAGGAGGCTGTAGCCATCGCCTTGAGCGCCCGCGACCCGGCTGCTGAGCGATTTGAAGCGAAAGCCGAGGCGCTGGAAGACCGCGCCGTCGCCGAGGCCCAGCTTCCCGATCCAACCGCACGCGTCGGTCTTGCGAATTTCCCGGTCGATACGTTTGCTTTTGATCAGGAACCGATGACGCAAATTCAGGCTGGTTTTCGGCAAGAGTTTCCCAAGGGCGGCACGCTGGCGCTCAACGGCGAACGCCGCCGCGCCGAGGCCGAGGGCGAAAGAGAGCGTAAAGCGCTGACCCTTCGCCGGATCGAGCTTGAGACCAGGCTGGCCTGGCTGGACCGTTATTACTGGACCAAGGCGCAGGACTATATCCGCCAGAGCCGTGAAGCGGTGGATGAGCTGATTGATTCATTAAGCGCGGCGTTCGCCTCCGGACTTATGACCAGCCAGGACGTATTGCGCGCGGAGCTGGAGCTCGCCCTGCTTGACGACCGTCTGGCGGAATTGCGCCGGCAGGAGGCGACCGCGCAGGCTGTGCTTGCCCGATATGTGGGCGAGGCTACGGCGCGGCCCATGCCCGCCGCGATGCCCCAACTTGCGGAACCGCCATCTCTCGAAATCATGGAAACCGCACTGGCTGGTCATCCCGCCATACGTCTGAAAAATGCTGAAGTTCTGGCGCAGGACATTGATACCGAGATTGCAGAGGAAGCCTACAAGCCATCGTGGGCGCTGGAGGGCGGCTACGGTTTGCGCGGCGGCGGAAGAGCTGATTTTGCCAGCGTCGGCGTCAGCGTCTCGATTCCGCTTTTCACCAACAAGCGGCAAGACAAAAAACTTTCGGCGGAGATCAAGGAACGCGGCGCGGCCGAGTTGGCCCGTTCGGCGGAACTGCTTGATCTGCGCCGCGATCTGGGCCGCGCCTATGCGGACTGGACCGGGCTGCAGGCGCGCATCGACCTCTATGACCGGGCAGTGACAGTTCGCGCCGGGGAAACCGCGGAGGCCTCGATAACCGCCTATGGCGGTGGAAACGCCGATTTCCCCGAACTGATCCGCAGCCAGCTCGCCGAGCTCGATGCGGAACTCAATCGACTGAAGCTCCGCGTCGATCAGGCCAAAGCCTGGGCCGAGATCGACTATCTCACGGGAGGCGCGCCATGAGCCCGTCACGCATCACCTTGATCACAGTCTTGCTGGCCGCCGCGGCTGCGAGCGGATACCTCTCCGCGCGTCTGACCGGCGGTGTACCTCAGTCTTCCGGGATGGAAATGGATGAACAGCCGGACGGCGGCGATAGAGGCCCCGGCGGCGGCAAACCACAAGCGCGTGAAATTCTGTACTGGAAAGCGCCGATGGATCCGAGCTATCGGCGCGATGAGCCGGGCAAGTCGCCCATGGGGATGGATCTGGTTCCTGTCTATGCCGATGAAGCGGGCGCGGCGGAGGGCGATGAACCGGCGCTCCGCATCAATCCGGCCGTGGTCAACAATATCGGCGTGCGCACCGCGACTGCCGCGCGGGAGGATTTGTCAGAACGCATCGAGACAGTGGGCTATGTAACCGCCAACGAAGATCAGGAATCGGTCGTCACTGTGCGGTCTGAAGGCTGGGTAGAGCGCTTGACCGTGGCGTCGATGGGCGCGCGCGTCCAGCGCGGCGACCTGCTGTTCCAGCTCTACTCGCCGAAGCTGGTCAGTGCGCAATCTGAATATCTCCAGGCGCGCCGTCTTGGCAGACCGGCCTTGACCGGGGCCGCCACCGAGCGGTTGCGGTCCCTCGGAATGACGCAAGCCCAGATCGAAAGCCTAGCCTCATCCGGCGCGACGCGCCGGTCAATCCCGGTCTATGCGCCGCAAAACGGCGTGGTCACCGAAATGAATGTCCGCGAAGGCGCGCAGTTGATGCCGGGTCAGACTGCAATGCGTCTGGCTGATCTTTCCACGGTCTGGGTGATCGCCGACGTTTTCGAGAGCGCGGCGGGAACAGTCGCCGAAGGGCAGGACGCGACCATGACCTTGGCTTCGTTTCCTAGCGAGCGCTGGTCCGGCGAGGTCGATTATGTTTATCCCACGGCCGATGCCGACGCGCGGACCGTACGGGTCCGCCTGCGGTTTTCGAATTCTGACGGCCGTTTGAAGCCGAATATGTACGCCAATATCAGGCTGGAGAGCGGCGACACGCCGGCAGGCGCCGGAGTGACTATTCCGCAAGCGGCTTTGATCCGTGGCGCTGACGGCGACCGGGTTATCTTAGCGCTGGGCGCGGGCCGCTTCCGGCCAGCGCAGGTTACAGCCGGCGCCAGCGCCGGAGATCGTGTGGAAATCCTCTCCGGCCTCGCTGAGGGCGAGAGGGTCGTCGTCTCGGGCCAGTTCCTGATCGACTCCGAAGCCAGCCTGGACGCCGCCCTGATGCGGCTCGATACGCCGGGTTTCGAGGAACCCGGGGAGAAGTCCGGTCTTCCGAGAGAGATGTCCATGGACAAGATGAACATGGATCAGCCGGATTCAGGCGGCATGGGAATGGACGTCTCCGCGGCGGCGGAGGGCGTTGGCGTGCTAAACGCAGTCGATGCGCAAGCCCGGACCGTCAATCTTTCTCACGAGCCGATTCCCGCCATCGGGTGGCCCGCCATGCGTATGGACTTTGAGGTCGCTCCGGATGTGGTCCTGGGCGACATCGAAACTGGCGACCAGGTCGAGTTCAGTCTGCAAGAAACTGGCGAGAGCTACACGGTCACCGCCATAGCGCCCGCAGTCGCAGGGGAGGCGGAACAATGATCGGCTCACTGATCCGCTGGTCGATCGCCAACCGTTTGCTGGTGATCGTCATTGCCCTGCTGATCGGGGGCTGGGGCGTTCAGTCGTTGCGTACGACGCCGCTGGACGCCATTCCCGACCTCTCCGACGTCCAAGTCATCGTCAAGACCACCTATCCCGGCCAGGCACCGCAAGTGGTGGAGGACCAGGTCACTTATCCGCTCGCCACCGCCATGCTCGCGGTCCCCGGCGCGAAGACCGTGCGCGGCTATTCATTTTTCAACGATTCTTATGTCTATGTGATCTTCGAGGAGGGGACCGATCTCTATTGGGCGCGCTCACGCGTTCTGGAATATCTCAGTCAGGTCGCGCCACAGCTTCCC
The DNA here is from genome assembly GCF_000412185.1 of Euryhalocaulis caribicus. Classification (GTDB taxonomy): domain Bacteria; phylum Pseudomonadota; class Alphaproteobacteria; order Caulobacterales; family Maricaulaceae; genus Euryhalocaulis; species Euryhalocaulis caribicus. Next base: position 27,768 of record NZ_ASJA01000010.1, on the reverse strand, counting down.
GACGAAACCGAACCGGCGCTTGGTCCGGACGCAACCGGCGTGGGCTGGATCTTTCAATACGCTCTTGTCGACCGGACCGGACACCACGATTTGGCCGAGCTGCGCGCCATTCAGGACTGGTTTCTGAAATACGAGCTTCAGACCGTGGAGGGTGTCTCCGAGGTTGCCGCCATCGGCGGCATGGTGAAGCAGTATCAGGTTGTCGCCGACCCCAACAAGTTGCGCGCCTATGGCCTGCCGCTGTCGCGGGTCCGCGAAGCGATCCAGCAAGGCAATATGGAGACTGGCGGACGGGTGATCGAAATGGCCGAGGCGGAATATATGGTCCGCGCCAGCGGCTATATCAATTCCATCAAGGATCTGGAGCAGATACCGCTGAAAGTCAGCGCAGACGGCGCGCCAGTGCTTCTGAAAGATGTCGCGAACATCCGGCTGGGGCCGGAACTGAGACGCGGCGTTGGTGAACTCAATGGCCAGGGAGAGGCGGCCGGCGGCGTGGTCATCATGCGATGGGGTGGCAATGCGCTGGCGACTATCGACCGCGTCAAGGAGAAGCTGGAACAGCTCGAAACCGGACTCCCGGATGGTGTTGAGATCGTCACGACCTATGACCGATCCGGTCTGATTGAGCGCGCCATCGATACGCTCAGCGAGAAACTGATCGAGGAATTTATCATTGTGGCGCTGGTCTGCGCCCTGTTCCTGTTTCATCTGCGCTCGGCGCTGGTGGTGGCGATCAGCTTGCCGCTTGGCGTCCTGGGCGCTTTCATCGTGATGAACGCACAAGGGCTCAACGCCAACATCATGTCGCTGGGCGGCATCGCCATCGCTGTCGGCGCCATGGTCGACGCCACCATCGTCATGATCGAGAATGTTCACGCTCGACTGGAGGGCAAGGAGGTTTCGGGTCGCGAGCGTTGGCGCCTCATCGGCGAAGCGTGCGTGGAGGTCGGCCCGCCGCTCTTCTTCTCTCTGCTGATCATCACGCTGAGTTTCATGCCGATCTTCGCTCTGGAAGCGCAGGAAGGGCGGATGTTCAAACCGCTCGCCTTCACCAAGACCTATGCAATGGCTGCGGCGACCGCGCTGTCAGTAACCCTGGTTCCAGTACTGATTGGTCTTCTGGTTCGGGGAAAAATTGCGCCCGAGCACAAAAACCCAGTCAATCGTGTTTTAACAGCGGCCTACCGGCCCGTGATCGGTTTTACCACGGCGCGCCCCTGGATCACGTTGGGGCTGGCGGGGCTGGTTATGGCCACCGCCCTGATTCCGGCGAGCCGGCTGGGCGCAGAGTTCATGCCCGACCTCAATGAAGGGGATCTTCTTTATATGCCCAGCGCCTATCCGGCGGTATCCGTGGGCAAAATGTCCCAGATCCTGCAACAGACGGACAAGTTGATCGCGACAATCCCCGAGGTCGAGACGGTTTACGGCAAAGCAGGACGCGCCGAGACAGCGACTGATCCGGCCCCTCTGACCATGATCGAGACGACCATCCAGCTCAAACCGCGTGAAGAATGGCGCGAGGGTGTGACGCTGGACTCGCTGAAGGCGGAGCTGAACGAACTGGTGCAGGTGCCCAGCCTCACCAACGTCTGGACCATGCCGATCAAGAATCGCATCGATATGCTGGCGACCGGCATCAAGACTCCGGTCGGAGTCAAGATCGCCGGTCCGGATCTGGAAACGATCGGTGAAATTGGCCGGCGCATCGAGGATGTTGTCGGCGAGGTTCCCGGAACCGCCTCGGTCTATTCCGAACGCGTCACGGGCGGGCGTTTTATCGATATCGATGTGGACCGGGAAGCGGCGGCCCGCTTCGGGTTGAATGTGTCCGATGCGCATGATGTCGTTCGCACCGCTATTGGCGGTATGACCATAAGCCAGAGCGTGGAAGGTCTTCAGCGTTTCCCGATCAATCTGCGTTATCCGCGCGAGATGCGTGATTCTCCGCAGGACTTGCGAAGTCTTCCCATCGTCACCCCGATGGGAGCGGAGATTCCGCTCGGCCGCATCGCCGCGATCCAGGTAACGGAAGGGCCGGGCATGATCCGCAGCGAAAACGCCCGTCAAACCGGCTGGGTCTATATCGATGTCGCGGGCCGCGATCTCGGTTCCTTCGTGGCCGATGCTCGCGAAACGGTCGCCAGCGACATCGAGCTTCCCGCCGGCTACTCCATCGTCTGGTCGGGACAGTATGAATATATGCAGCGCGCCAAGCAGCGCTTCGCCCTGGTCGTGCCGGTGATGGTCGCGATCATCATGCTGTTGCTCTTCCTTAATTTCCGCAACATCGCCGATGTCCTGATCATCATGGGGACCTTGCCGCTGGCGCTGGTGGGCGGGCTCTGGCTGATGTTCCTGGCCGGTTTTAATCTCTCCGTCGCGGTCGCGGTCGGTTTCATTGCTCTCGCGGGAGTCGCCGTCGAGATTGGCGTCCTGATGATCATGTACCTGCGTCAGGAGCTGACGGCTGCGGAAAAGCGGGCCGCCACCCAAGGCCGCAAACTGGAAGCCGGGGAGTTGGTGGAGGCAATTCGTCGGGGCGCCCTTCGCCGGCTGCGTCCGATCATGATGACCTTCTCAGTAATCGTCGCCGGTCTCCTGCCCATCATGTACGGCCACGGGACGGGTTCGGAGATCATGCGCCGGATCGCTGCCCCCATGATCGGCGGCATCGTCAGCGCTACGTTATTGGCGTTGGTCGTAGTGCCGGCTGTCTATCTGCTGTGGCGGCGGCGGGCGCTTTCAGTCGGATTGGGACCGGTGGAGAGACCGGAACAGTAAGCAATCCCACCAAGTTTAATTAGTCAAAGGAACCAAGCCAATGATGAATAGTTGTATGATGATGGCGCCTTTGGGAATGTTGTTTGTCACGCTGGTGTTTGTGTTCGCTGTCATCGGCGTAATTGCGACTGTACGATTTTTAACGAGTCGGGTCAGACGCGCCGATAGAAGCTGATCCGGATTTCAGGACGGCTTCAGCCGGGAGCAAATCATTTGGAAGAGAACCGAAAAGACATAGTGATTGTAACGGGCTCCAGTGGATATATCGGTTCGGAGGTCGTAAAGCGGTTAGCAGGTGATTATCAGGTTATAGGTTTTGACAGAGACACGCCGCCACACCCGCCAGCCGAGGCTGAATGCGTCTGTTTCGACATTACCGATGAAACCAGCATTGAGGCCGCGTTCCAGCGGGTGCGGACCGCTTATGGCGATCGCATTGCTTCGGTCATCCATCTCGCCTCTTATTTCGATCTGACCGGCGAGCCTAACCCGAAATATGACGCCGTGACGGTGAAGGGAACGGAAAGTCTTCTCGCCGCGCTTCAGGACTTCCAGGTCGAGCAATTCGTTTTCGCCAGCACGATGCTCGTTCATGCGCCCACGCGACCGGGTTGTCCGATCAATGAGGGCGCGCCGATGGACGACGAGCTCCCTTACCGGGAATCCAAAATCAAGACCGAAAAATTGATACGGGAACAGCGGGGCGACATTCCCGCGGTCTTTCTCCGGCCCGCCGGCTTGTATGACGGGCAGGGACACTCGGCTTTTCTGGCCCAACAAATCGCTCGAATTTACGAAAAGCGTACGAGTTCACGCGTCTATCCTGGCGATTTATCCGCCGGTCAGCCCTACCTGCATATAGACGATCTACTGGATGCGATTATGGCGGTCATCCAGCGTCGGGCGTCGCTGCCTCCCGAACTTCCTGTTTTGCTGGGCGAAGATGACGTCATGACCTACGGCGAAGTCCAGAAATCTCTGGGCCGGTTGATCCACGATGAGGACTGGAAAACGCAAACGCTTCCTAAAGCGGCGGCCAAGGCCGGGGCTTGGGCAGAACATGAAATCTTTGATGAGGACGCCTTCATCCGACCCTGGATGGTGGAAATTTCGGATCACCATTATGAACTCGATCTCTCCGCAGCGCAGGAGAACCTCGACTGGCGGCCGAAGCGCAGCCTCAGAAAGAAACTCCCGGAAATAATCGCCAATCTGAAATCCGACCCTTTCGCTTGGTATCGCGAGAACGGACTTAACGCTTCGCGGGTCGCCGAGGACAAAGTCGAAACAGCGACCCAACAGGCCGAGACGGCCTCAAAGACGTCGGATATGAAACAACATAACGAAGACATGCGGCGCATGCACTTCAACATGCTCTGGGTTCACTGGCTGACGATGGGGCTTGGCCTGTGGCTTGCGACCGTTCCCTTCGTCTTCGGACTTTTCAACCAGACCGAATTCTCAGCGGCCGTTCTACGGGTCACCGCCGAGCGAGATCTATGGGAGCCGGCGACACGCAGCGTATTGACCGGCTGGAATAACGTAATTGCCGGCGTGCTAATCATGTTTTTTGCCGGTCTGTCGCTGAAACCGGGGAATGGCTGGGCCCAATGGGCCAACACCTGCATCGGAATATGGCTGCTAGGCGCGCCGCTGCTTTTCTGGACTCCCCACGCGGCGGTCTACGCCAACGACACTTTCGTTGGCGCCCTGATCATCGCGTTGACTATCCTTATCCCGATGATGCCGGGAATGGCCCCGGAAGGGATGATGGACGATACCGACGTGCCGCCGGGTTGGTCGTATTCGCCATCAACCTATCTTCAGCGCTTGCCAATTATTGCACTAGGCGCTGTCGGTTTTACGCTCTCCCGCATTCTGACAGCCTATCAACTCGGTCATGTAGAGACCGTATGGGAGCCGTTCTTTGATGTGCCGGGACCGCTTAACGGCAGCGAGGACATCATTACTTCGGAAGTTTCCAAGGCATGGCCGGTCGCAGATGGCGGCATTGGGGCCATGAGCTATATGTTCGAGATTCTCATGGGCGCGATGGGCGGACGCGCCCGTTGGCGCACCATGCCGTGGATGGTCACGCTGTTCGGTATCGTCGTGGTTCCTCTCGGCGTCATCAGCATCTATTTCATTATTATTCAGCCCATCGTGATCGGCACGTATTGCACCGTCTGTCTGATGGCGGCTTTGGCGATGCTAATCATGATTCCCTATTCGCTCGACGAACTTGTGGCGATGGGGCAGTTCCTGGTCTGGAACACCAAGCGCGGGCGTCCCTTCTGGCGCGTCTTCTTTCGCGGCGACGCTCTGCCGGGCAGCGGCAAGGACCGGCTGCCCGGTTTTGAATCCGGTTTTCGCTCATCTTTCGCTTCGGCGCTGCGGGGCGTGAGTCTGTCTTGGCCGCTTCTTATCAGCGCCTTCCTCGGTGGGTGGGTGATGATTTCCCGTCTCGTTTTCGATGTTCAATCCCCCTTGGCCGACAGCGACCATCTTGTTGGTGCGCTTGTCATGACCGTGGCGATAATCGCCATGGCGGAAGTCGCCCGGCCTGTGCGTTTCCTTAACATCGTGTTCGGCGTCTGGCTCGTCGCCGCGCCCTGGATGCTTGAGGGCGGTGCAATTCCGGTTTCAATAAACGATGTGGTCTCTGGCCTAGCCCTGATCGCGCTGAGCCTGCCGCGGGGTGCGCGTAGCAACGAACACTATGGAGGATGGGACAGATTTATTGTGTGACACGGGTAGTGTCAGAGGGGCATTGTCAGAGGAAACTAGGTTGATCGACTGACTGCATGCCAATAGCGTTTCCGCATGGCCAACCTATTCCGATATTTCAAGACCTCGCCGGAGGTGATCCGTCTTGCGGTGATGCTCTATGTCCGGTTTCCGCTCTCGCTGCGGAACGTAGAGGATCTCCTGCACGAACGCGGCATTGATATCAGCCATGAGACGGTGCGGTGCTGGTGGAACCGGTTCGGCCCGATGTTCGCCGGCGAGATCAGGAAGAAGCGGGCGCAGCAGATGCGCTCGTTTCCGCAGTGGCAATGGCATCTGGACGAAATGTTCGTGAAGATTCGTGGCGAAACGCATTATCTCTGGCGCGCGGTCGATCACGAGGGCGAGGTGCTGGAAGCCTATGTGTCGAAGACGCGGGATCGCAAGGCGGCGCTTCGCTTCCTTCGCAAGGCAATGAAGCACTACGGCGAACCGCGCGCCATCGTCACCGACAAGCTTCGGTCTTACGGTGCTGCGTTGCGGGAGCTGGGCCTGGAAGGTCGCCACGAGGCCGGCCGCTGGCTCAACAATCGCGCTGAAAACTCGCACCTCCCATTACGAAGACGGGAGCGGGCGATGTTGCGGTTCCGGCGGATGCGAAGTCTGCAGAAATTCGCCGCCGTCCATTCTTCCGTCTTCAACCACTTCAACCACGACCGCCATATCAACCGCCGCTCAGCGTTCAAGGATCATCGCGCCGCCGCTCTTGCCGAGTGGCGTCAGCTTGGCGCGGCCTAATGCTGACGCATCCTGACTCTACGGAGACCGGTTCGCATTCGCCTGACAGCACCGCCATCCAGTCACGCCAAACTTCCCAGAATTGCAGACCTGACGAAACCCGCCGACATTTCGGCGGGTTAAAGAGCGTTTGCCCTATGTATCCGCGCCAGAGAGACCCCGGATCGGCGATATCGGGGGCATTTTCGGCTAGCGTCTCTGTTTGGCTTTTTCGACGGTCCGCGTTCCCTGTTTTGGCCCAAGAACAGGGAAATTGTTCAATTACAACCTGTTCTCGCTGATTCAGACGTCTTTTTCGCCTGATAAAACAGCTGCCTACGCCAAAATTCCCTGCTCAACGGAACAGGGAATTTAGTCGGTGATAACAGGGAATTTTAGTTCTAAAACCGGGAACACAGCTTCCCTGTTAATGCAGGCGTAGTCAGGAGACGAAGCCCAGTTCACGTGGCTGCTGACGCCAGTCATCGGAGAATTCGATATGGCGCGCCAGCTGCTCGGTGGTTAGTTCGATCGGCTGTTCCCCGGCGAGAATCCGCTTGACGATGACCGGAGACAGGAAGGCGAGCTTGATCCGGATGCGGATATGGCGGCTGCCGACGCCTTCCTGTCGCGCGATGGACGCGATGGACCTGCCTGATTTGACCTGGTCCAGCCAGTCCAGGCTCTTGGCGATCGCCCGGATCAGAGTCTGGTCCGCTTCACGAGCGGCGTCGCCAAATACGAAGCGCGTTTCGACGCCGCGGCGGCGCAGGGTAAAACCCTGCTCCACACTTAGCGCTTCGGCCGGGATCAATTCGGCATCCAGCCTGACCGCCTTCGAGACCGAGCCGGCGTCGAGCGTTATCCGCAGCGCGCCAGGCTGCAGATCGATCCGTTCAACAAGGGATGACGCGGCGCGCTGATCGCGGCCCAGAGTGTCGCTTATCTCCGTGAACCCGGCCGCGAGGCCTTTTGCGATGCTGGCGTCCAGATCTTTTGCGAAGTGCTTGAGCGTTTGCGCATCCTTAAAATGGATAACCAGCGCGTCCATAACCGCGCGTTCCAGCACTCCGGCCGGCAAGCGCCAGCCTGACACGTCCCGCTCGCCCGACTGCTTCACCAGGCGTCGTGAGATATAGTAGCGATATCTCCGGTCGCCTTTCTTGGCATGGGTCGGGGTCAGGCGATCTCCGGTCTCGTCAAAAACCCGCCCGGCGAAGAGCGCATCGCCAGCAGAGTTTGTGGACCCGCGCTGGCGCTGGCCTTTGCCCATCCGGTCCTGGAATCGATCCCATTCCTGCGGTGCGATGATCGCGTCGTGCAGGCCCCCATAGACCGCGGCCTTGTGCCTGATGCGGCCAGCATAGACCGGGTTCGTGAGCAGGTGGTGCAGCGCGCCACGCGTGAAGGGTACGCCGCCGCGGTTTTGGCCGCTGTCATAGATCCGCAATCGAGTGCGATAGCCTCGCTCGTCGGCTACCTCTTTTACCCGCCGGATGCTGCCAAGCTCATCATAGAGACTGTAGAGCGCGCGGACGATTATGGCTTCCTCTGGATCGATCGCGAGGCTGCGGCCATCGCGGCGGTAGCCGTAGGGTGTCGCGCCGCCCATCCACATGCCTTTGGCCTTGGACGCCGCAAGCTTGTCGCGGATGCGCTCGCCGGTCACCTCCCGCTCGAACTGCGCGAATGAGAGCAGCATGTTCAGGGTGAGCCGGCCCATACTGGTCGAGGTGTTAAAGGACTGGGTGACCGAGACAAAAGACGCTCCGGCGGCATCCAGCCGTTCTACAAGCTTGGCGAAGTCAGACAGCGAGCGCGTTAGACGGTCGACCTTGTAAACGACGATCAGATCGACGCGCTCACGCTCCACGTCCTCCAGCAGGCGGTGCAGGGCCGGACGGTCCAGTGTTCCACCTGAGACGCCGCCATCATCATAGTGATCGGGATGCGGCGTCCAGCCCTCGCTCGCCTGGCTGGCTATATAGGCGGCGCAGGCGTCGCGCTGCGATTGCAGGGAATTATAATCCTGCTCGAGCCCGTCCTGCGACGACTTGCGCGTATAGATCGCGCAGCGGACCTTCTTCGTCATCGATCCAGTCCGAAGAAGCGCGGGCCCGACCAACGTGCGCCGGTGATCTCGCGCGCCACGGCTGAGAGTGATCGGAAGTGTTTTTCGCGCCAGAAGAAGCCTCTCTCGGCGACCTCCACCTGGTGCGTGACGCCGTTCCACTCACGCACCAGGCGCGCGCCTTTTTTCAGCGAAGGCCTCGCCGGCATTTCGTCTCCGGCTGCGATCGCCTTGAGCTTGCGGCGCACGGCGGGGCTCAGACCGCCATACGCTTGCTCCTGGATCCATTGGGCGAGGACGCGGCGCATGAAGGTCTCGCTCGTACGCCCGGGCGGGGGAGCGCCGATCCGGCGCTCCCACTCCTGTTTGAGGTCATACAGCCCCATCGTCTCCAGCGAGGCGAGCTGGACGGCGACCTTTTCGGCGTCGGCCATCAGTCCGCCCCTGTCAGGCGGTAGCGGGCTGCGCGCTCCCCCTCGACATCGAGCTTTTCAATGGTGTTTCCGGACAGCCGCAATCCCGTCAGCGCGGCATGGGTTGTATGGCGTTGCCATCCCAGCGCCTCGCTCAGCTCGGCGACGCTGCGGCCCTTCGACGCCTCTAGCAAAGCCAAGAGCTGGCTTTTCTTGGTTTTGCGCGCCGGTTTCGTGGCGGCGGCCCCGACTTTGGCCGGTTTGGTCTTGGCGGCGTTGGTCTTGGTCATTTCTGTCTCCAGTGTTTTGCGGCAAGGAAGATCCTTTCGCTTGTACCGGGACAGGCCCCGCTCTAGGGCAGGGCGTGCGGACTCTGCGGCTGGCGCCGGTCCGCGAGGAACATTCATGCGTCCTTTGCACGTGAAGTCCAGTCGGTTGGCGTGAGATTATCAGGGCCAGCCAGACCGCCGCGCCAGGCGTGGCCTATGGGAAGCCTCAGTCTGGGATCACGCGCCGGTATATCTCCAGCATCCTGTCGTTATGGGCCATATCGCGCTCGATGATCGACCGCCTCTTAGGGTCCCGGGTTTTCGCCATTTCGCCCACCAGCCAGTCGCGATCCTTCTCGGCCTCTGCTTTTCTTACTTTCCACTTGTCGAGCTCGGCCTTCTGCTCCTTGGTCATGGGACCTTTCACCAGCACGCCGCCGGTTCGCATGTCGATTTCGATATCGTCAGGATGAGGTATCGGCAGAGGCACCTCGATTCCCAGTTTCTCGCGGCGGTCCAGCTCGCGCTCCCACTCGACCTTGTAGTTGATCGCTGTCTCCAGCCATTCATCATGAAGCGCTTTGTTCTGCCGCTCGGTATGGCTCAGGAGCTCGGAGAAGAGCCGCTGGGAGCGATGGTCCCCCTTGGCGGCGTTGACCGCCAGGGATCGCATGACCGCCTGGGCCATGGGCACGCTTACATTTTGCGCGCCGTCGCGAACCGTGATGGAGCGATAGGCTTCTTGCAGGATAATGTCTTTCAGCCGCTCTTCATTAAGGGCCGGGGCCTGGTTCTTTGCCCGGCGCGGCCGCCCGCGCGGGTTGCCGGAAACGCCCGGCTTGAACCGCGTGTGGACGGGAGGTTTGCCGTACCCGATGTCGTAATCGGCTGAAACCGAAGACGGCTCCAGGGCTTGTGCCGGCTTCTTGTTAGACCCGGTCATGCAGCGGCCTCCAGTGTCGGGGCGGCGTCCGCCGTTCCGCAGAAGACCTGCTCCGCGTCATCCTTGGAGTAGATTTCCCAGCGGCGGATGATGCGGTCGCAGTAGATGGGGTCCAGTTCACAAAGAAAGCCACGGCGGCCGGTCTTGTCCGCGGCGATGAGGGTCGACCCGGACCCGCCAAACAGGTCCAGAATGATGCCGCCACGCCCCGAAACGTCCTTGATGGCGTCGGCGATCATCTGCACAGGCTTGACGGTGGGGTGAAGCGCCAGCTCGTCCATGCGCCCCGTCTTCATCGTGTTGACCCCGCGATATTGCCAGACATTAGTGCGATACCGCCCGTGCTGGCCAAGCTCGAAATTATTGATGTGCGCCGCTGATCCCTTCTTGAAGGCGAAAATGAGCTCGTGACGCGAGCGGTAGAAGGTTCCCATTCCTCCATTGTCCTTGGCCCAGACAATGAGGTTTTTGAGCTCGCCATAGACCTCGCCGCCGGCCGCCATGATCTCGTTCATATGCCGCCAGTCCATGCAGATGAAATGGATGGACCCGTCGCCGCTGTGATCGGCGAGATTTTGAAAGGCGCTTGCGAGGAACGCGGTGAACTCGGCGGCGGTCATTTCACCGGACGCCATGGCGAACTCGCGATGCTTGATCTGCCCCGATCCGCCGACATGACCATCAATCGGCACGTTATAGGGCGGATCGGTGAACACCATTTGCGCGGACTGGCCGTCCATAAGCATGGCGACTGTTTGAGGATCCAGCGAGTCCCCGCATATCAGCCGGTGTGGCCCGAGCGCCCAGATGTCGCCGGGACGGCATCGGGGCGGGCCGTCCTCCAGCGTCGGCAATTGATCGTCTTGTGGATCCCCCGGTTCCTCGGGCGCAAGACCTTCGACAAGGGAATCAATCTCGGGAATGGAAAAGCCGGTCGCCTCGATACTGAAATCAAGATCGAGCTCTAATAGCGCGCCCAGCTCTTCGCCCAAGAGCTGTTCGTCCCATCCGGCGTTGAGAGCCAGCTTGTTGTCGGCCAGAACGTAGGCCCGCTTCTGTTCGGCCGTCATGTGCTCCAACCGGACGCACGGGACGGTCTCCATCCCGAGCAACCTGGCCGCCTCGACCCGGCCATGTCCGGCCAGGATTGAGTTGTCGGCGTCGATCAGCACCGGATTGGTGAATCCGAATGTCTGGATGCTGTCTGCGATCTGACGCACCTGCTTCTTCGAGTGGGTGCGCGCATTGCGCTTCCACGGATGCAAGCGGTCCGCCTCGATCTGATCGATCTGAAAACTTGTCACGCGATCTCCTTCCGAGTTCTGGTGGGTTGCCGTTATCGTTAACTACAGAAAACGCTCGACCTTGGCAATAGCTGTGGTATGAAAACGTTCTCTACAGATAACGGCTCGGCGGAGAGGGGAGAGGGCGTCATGGCGTTCGGAAGAAGAATCACGGAGCTGCGCCTGGCAAAAAACCAGTCCCTGCAACAGGTCGCGGACGCGGTGGGGGTCTCCAAGACCCATATCTGGAAGATCGAGAAGGGCCGTGCGCCCAACCCGTCCATGGACCTGGTCCGCCGCCTGGCTGATCATTTCGGGAAATCGGTCGCCTATCTCGTTGGTGAGGACGCCGAGGCGCTGGACGAGGATGTCCAACTCCAGCGCATGTTTCGCCAGGCAAAGGATCTGAACGAAAGCGAGCGGCGCATTCTCGATGAAATGATGCAGTCCCTTCTCAAGAACCGCAGCACCCCGAAAGCTGGCTGAATTGGCCGGTCTGGCTGGCGATATCCATCTGGATCGCATGATCATTGAGGACGCAGGAGCCAATCCGGCCCGGCTCGCCGCGGCCATTCATGAGCAGCTGGGCGAAACGGAGCGCGCCATTGACGTTCGCGGCGTCGCTCATGCCCTTGATATTTTCGAGATTCGAGAAGAGGTGCTGGATAATTTTGAGGGTGCATTGATCGCACCGCCTGAACGCGGCGAGGGTTCAATCCTGATTAACCGGTGCTCCCACTACAAACGTCAGCGATTTACGATTGCGCATGAGCTGGGCCACTTCCTGAATCCATGGCACGCGCCAGCGCCAGACGGCTCCTCAAGTTGCACTAAAGCGGACTTGCGGAGATTCAGCTATGGCGCAGGAAAAATAAACGACCGGCATCATCGACAGGAGGGGCAAGCGAACCGGTTTGCGATTGAATTGCTGGCGCCGCGAAAACTCGTGCGGCCGATTATTAGACGCAGAGACGGCATGCAGGCCGTGCTTGAAATAGCCAATCTGCTAGAACTCAGCCGGGAGGCTGCGGCCCGGCGTTTTGTCGAGGTCAATGACAATCCGGTGGCGATCGCGTTCAGCAAAGATGGTCGCCTGCGCTATTGGGCGCGTCACGACGAGTTCCCCCCACCTCTGGTAAGGCGAAATCAGCAGATGCCTTTATTGGGTCCGGGTGGCAATTCCGGATTCATCGCGGCGGGAAATGCTGAGCCCAATGAATGGCTCAAGGATCCCACGTCCGAGCAAATCTATGTTCAAACGCTCTACCAAAGAGGCGGTTACGCGATGACCTTGCTGGAGATTTGTTAGGAGGGCCTTCTATCTTCATGCAGTTAACCCCGTAGCCTACGATAAGCGGTAAGGTTCTTCGTCCGACCGATGCTTGGTGAAAGCGTTTATCTGAATACCAAGCTTTCCCGGGTCCTCTACCAAGACGTATCTCCATTCACCGTGCTCACCGAGGCGATTAACGGCTTCGACCCACCGCTCAGCCGCCTTCGCCTTGGCATCGGCGTCGTCAGTGACCTGACCCTTAATCTCGACAATGACGTTCTCGTCCCGATCCGTTACAACAATAAAATCGGGGATGTAGCGCGCCAGCAGGCCACGATGCCGGTAGGGGATGGTGAACCCCAGTCGGTCGTTCTTGACCCATCTTTTCACGCCCGGGTGGCTGTCGAGAAGGAAGGCGGCACTTTGCTCCCATTTCTTCGTGTCAGCCACCATTGCATTCAGATGACACCTCGTGACCGGGTAGATTGGCTTCGTCGTGTGGAAATCGACGTAGAGCGTGCTTCCCCTACCGGCTGCACCTTGGGGAATGATGGCAACCTCACCGCCGCCTGTTGCTGATCCCTTCTTGATGGCTTCGAGCAGGGAGCCGATGGCAGCCTGCGTGTATTCGCCGACTAGCAGCACGTCGCACGGCCGACTATCGCCCTTTCGATCAAGCTTTCCTTCAAGGAAGCGCTTCGCTGCGAATGCGACCTTCGGGAAAAGCTGCTGGACTGGAACTGCTTCGGCGCCGTTGTCCGAGAGCCAGCGGTCGCAGATCTCACGTGCCAGCCTGAATGCAACCTGCTGATCGCGAAACCGGGCGCGCCAGTCCTTCAACGAGAGGATCGGGCGTTCACCCGGCCCGAATGCCGCCAATGTCCCGTCAGGTGTTGTCAGAGGGGTCAGCTCAACCACCTGTGGGATCTTCATCGGGTCGATTGTCACCTTGGCGACCTTGCTCCAGTCGATATGCACATCGAACTGGCCCGACTGATGGTAGCCGGTCACGGTGGGAAAGGTGGTCTCGTACTCCGCCTTCTCCGGGACCGAGTAAATGTGGTTCGGATCTGGCTGCGGCGGTTGCGGACCAACCGGCTTCACCTTGAACGGAATAAGCTCGAACGGGACGCCGAAGACCTTCGCTGTCTCCTCGGCGAACATCTGTGTTTCCTCGTCGAGCGCATAGCTCTTGCGACGCAATGCCCGCCCGACAACTTGCTCGCACAGGAGCTGTGAGCCAAACGGACGGAGCCCGACAATGTGCGTCACCGTGTTGGCATCCCAGCCCTCTGCCAGCATCGCGACCGAGACGATGCAACGGACGTCTCGCCCCGGCGGGATGCGCTCATCGATCCATTTCAGTGAACCGTCGTTGTCATCGCTGGCCACCTTGTCGTTGTGCTTGCGCACCAGCTCGGACCAGTCCTCGGGGATCTTGCCGCCCGGCCATTCCGGTTTGCCGACCGTGTCGAGGATGAATCGAAGCCGCTTAGTCTCGTCCTTTGACCCGCCTTCCTCGATGTCCTCTATGACCTTCGAGTCGATCCTGACAGTGACCTCCTGCCCGGGCGCATTGCGGAACCAGGCTGGAGAAACCCCGTAGCTGTCGTTCCCATTCGCCAGCCAGTCGTGGACTTCCTTGGCAACGGCGGTGTCTCGGCACACGACGATGAACACCGGCGGCACCGGATGCTTCTGCTGCTGCTTGGAATGCTTTTTCCACTCGAGGAAGCGCTCGTGCCACTCCTGCGCCAGCAGGTTGATGGGCGCGGACGCATAGTTCATCACGATCTCGGGCGTGATGTTTGTGCCGAGGCCATCTTCCTTGGCCTTCGCCTGGACCCAGCGCCAGATGTTAAAATAGGCGGCCTCCTCGGCGCCCGACACGTCGCGGGCCGGCAGCTGCGGAATCTTCACAAGCCCGGATTCGATCGCATCCAGCAGACCGAAATCCGATATGACCCAAGGGAATGGTTTGCCGACCTCGTTTCCCGAGCCCTGGATGTAAAATGGCGTCGCCGACAGGTCGACGCATAGGTTGATTCCGCGCCGCCGGCTTCCTCCCGCGAGCTTATTGATCCGGTCCAAGCCCTCAATCCAGATCGTGGCCTCACGGGCGTTCTTCTTCGCGAGGTCCTTGTCCTCGTCGAGGCTTTCCTCGGTTGCCGTTTCGCCGCGGCGATAGGCGTGGTGCGCCTCGTCGTTGAAGATCAGCCAGTGGAGGCTCCGACCCTTGCCGCTGCCAAGCTCCCGCCGGATGCGTTTGAACCAGGCCTGGTCGGACTCGTAGTACTTCGTCTCGACACTCTCGTTGGTCTTGCCCGCGTTCTTCACCACCTCGACCGGCTCACCGGTCTTCACCACCTTGGCGCTGTCGCTATTGACAGAGTTAGTCTCCTTTTTCGCCAGCCGGTGCCAGTTCGCGATCATGACCTCACCACGCCGCAGCTCTTCCATCCGGTGCGGAGGGACCAGCTGCCGTGTTCGGTAGAGGCTCAGGTCGCCGAGCGCCGGATCCAGCTCCTGCAGCCGCTCACGGATCGTCACGTTGGGGCAGACGATCAAGATGGTGTCGGAGAACCGGTCGTCCCGCGAGGAGGCCACGCGGTTCAGAATCGACCAAGCGGCAAGCATACCCATTACGGTCGTCTTGCCGGTGCCGGTCGCCATCTTGCACGCATATCGAAGGAAGGCGCGCACACCGGCCGCCTTGGCCTCCAGCCCCGGCGCGTCCCTGGGGATTTCGGGAAGGCCCTTGCGATAGACGTCCTTCGCCTCGACGAGGAAGATGATCGTCTCGGCTGCTTCGATCTGGGCGAAGAACAGGCGTTGCATGCGCTGATCGCTGCGCCACAGATCCAGAAGCTCGCGCGTCACCGGGGACGCGCCATCGTACGCGACGCCACCGCTGTGAACGCCCGCCCGCCAGTCCTTCACGCGAGCCCGGATCGCGTTAACGATCTCGAGCTCGACTTCTTCGCCCGCGTGGCTTTCGAAGAGCTCGGCCTGGTCCCTGTTCGCGCGCCCCCGCCCGGCATGTTCCGGCACGCGGTAGAAGTAGCTCGCGCGGCGGCGGCTATCAGCCTTGTAGGGCGGCTTGGCCTTCTCGATCTTCCAGTGACACTTCGGTTCCTCGAAGGGCGAGTTGATGATCGGGGACTCGACCTCGGCAACGCTGAGCGGGGCGTCCTGCTGTGCGGCCTCGGGCATCAGAGGGCATCCTCTTCGCTGCGGGTCGCCATTAGCTCGTTGCCGCGCTCGTCGATCACCTTCACCGCGATCCGCTTCTTGTCACCCAGCGCGAAGGACTCGCTGACCGTGCCCGCGAGGTGCGACCACACGCTGTCCTCGAACTGACCCTTCAGCGACTTCTGCAGGTTGTCCCAGGCGCTGGTCTTGGGAAAGAACACCTGGCTCGCGTAGAACGCCATCTCGTTGTGATTGGTGTCGAGCATCCAGCAGGGCAGGTTCTCGGCGTCGATGTGGTCCGTGTCCATCAGGTGCGGCAGGAAGATGTCGAGCCCGCGCAAGACCACGCGATAGAGCGGCCTGCCGTCGTCGCGCTTGCCCGCCTTCTCCAGCCGCACATCCGGCAGGCCGGTGATCGAGAAGATCTCGCTGCCCTTCGTTGTCTTGAGCAGGTCTGACATCACCACATCTGGCGTCATCGAGATGTAGGCGGTCGGGATCTTCATCTTCTCCAGGATCTCGCGCGCCTTGGCCTGGATCGCGAACCCGAACAGGAACAGCTGGCCAAAGCCTTGGCTCATCGCCTCTATCGCGGCGTTGAACACATAGTCCGAGCCGATGGCGCCGTCCTCGGGGCCGAAGGCGATGGCGATGGTCTTTTCGCCGCTATTCTTCGCTACGGCCTCGGCGTGCAGATACTCGCGGTCGGCCAGCGGGCGGACGTTGTCGAGGTGCAGAGTCTCGTTCCCTGGCAAGCTGAGCGACTTGCTCTGCCGCAGCACCTCGATCATCCGGTCGAGATACGCGCGCGGGCTGGAGGATTGCGGCTGCGCGGAGGTGCCCTCGGCCTCTTCTTCCATGCTCATCGCCGCCTGGATCGTGGCCTCGACGGTGAAGGGACCACTCACTCTGGTGATATTCTTCGCCACCTCGGGGCGATCTACCAACGTCACAGTCTCCGGGTCTTCATTGTTGGCGATTGAGCTTAAGGTTATTCGCGGAACGAGCCCGCCGACCTCTTCACCTTTCCGGTTCTGCTTTCTCTCGTAAACAAAGCCACCAGCCGGGCCCCGCCGTGGGTCTTTCAGTTTGAAATAGGGGAAAGTCGTGGTGAGAAGGCGCTGCCGTGCGAGGGCAATAGGAACCCTTGAAGTATCAACGGTGATCCATCGACGCCCCCATTGCTCTGCAACAACTGCCGTCGTTCCCGAGCCGCACGTGATGTCCATGACAAGATCGCCAGGCTCAGACGTCATCAGCATGCAGCGCTGAACTACCTTTTCGCTGGTTTCGACAACATACTGCTTCTTCCGAGCAAAACCGCTTCGAGCCGTGTCATTCCAAACATTGTCTATGCGATAAACCGGGAAATCGTCGACGTAACGCTTATAGCGGAGGGTATTACCCACCAGCATCAGCCGATTGGCATCGGCAAGCCTTTGCATGCCTCCAGATTTAACGCCCGGCTTCCAGTGAGTGTTCGGTGGGCAGCGGAACTTTCGGCCGCGCCATTCAAAAACTTCATCCTCGGGGTCCGAAGGGGAGCCTTGCGAGTACAGCGTATCGTGGGACAACACGCGATAACCTTCTGGAATTGGCGCGCTGCCCTCAAGCTCCTCTGTCGTCATCCGCCTCGGTTCGTCGGAGTAATCATCAGGCTCAATGAGAACGTACTGACCTGATCTGCCCCCACCGCCAAGCTTGGGAATCGAAGGAGGTTCGAACTTTGCCTCTGCTTTGTTCTTCGCAAACCAGAGCAAGAAGTCAGTCGATGTGGACAAGAGCGACGAACTCTGCCCGCCTGTGGTTCTAAACGCAATGAGGCCGCAAGAATTTTCTGCTCCAAAAACTTCCGCCATCACCTCGCGAACATGGTGAAGGTTATCATCGGAAATCTGCACAAAAATCGAGCCGCTATTTGAAAGCAGTTCTTTAGCAAAAGCTAGCCGATCACGAAGATATGCGAGATAGGAGTGAAGTCCGAGCTCCCAAGTGTCCCGATAGGCCTTCACCATCTCGGGTTCGCGGATCATTTCGTCATCGGCGTTGTGCTTTACGCTGTTCTTTCGCACGAAAGGCTGAAAGTTCGAGCCGAACTTCACGCCGTAGGGTGGATCGAAATAGATCGTCTGAACCTGGCCGCCCATGCCCTCGTACTCGGTAAGCGAGTTCATGACCTGTAGCGAGTCGCCCAGAATCAGGCGGTTGGTCCAGGGGCCCGTGTGCTCGTAGGCGTCCAGCCGGTCGGCGATGTCGAGGTCCAGATCGCCGAACAGGTCGAGCGTCTGCCCGCGCGCCTTGTGTGATTTCAGTGTCTCGAGGATCGCCTGCGTCGAATGCCGCTCGTGCACGAATAGGGGCAGCGTCGGCACGGTGATCTGCTGGCGCTCGGCCTTGCCCGCCCAGTTCAGGAAGGGCTTGGTCAGGCTGCGCAGCCGCGCCGCGCATTGCGAGAGCGAGGTGAACCGCTCCTCCGTGCCCTGCCAGACCTGCGGCTCGGCAAAGACCGTGGCCTCTCCCTTTTCCGCAGCCTCGGCCACGAGGTTGAGCAGCCATTCCGCAAATGGCCGCTCGCCGTTCTCGTCCCACGCCAGCTCCGGCCCGAGGCTGGAATCGTAGCGATAGGTCTTCGGCGGCTTGCGATGCGAGAATTGCGCCTCGACCCCCACATCCGGCCGCAACACGGCCTCATCGGCATGCGCATAGGCGGCCGACCCGTTCCCGGCCGGCATGGCGGCAGGCTTTGGTTTTGCCGACGTGGAGGCCGCGGGCGCTGGTGCCTTCCCGTCCGCGCGCGATACCGAACCACCCCGACCGCGCCCCTTCGCCAACAGCCCTTCGGCGACTAGCGCGTCCTTCGCCGCGTGATACTGGGCGTCGTCAAGGTCTGGCAGATGATTGCGAAGCACGGCGATTAGCGCCTGATTGCCAATGGTGGAGCCGTCAACCGGGACCAGCTCGAGGATAAGATCACGCAAAGAATCGGACATGGGAACGTTTGGGACCTTTGGCATAACGGACTGATAGAACAAAGATATTGGCTTGCAGGCCTTTTGTCAGCCGGTATTCGGGTGATGCCATGGAAAGCCGTCTGGAGTGACCAACTTCGCCTCAATAGCGTTTTGGGATGTCCAACCTGTTCCTCTGCATCAAAATATCGCTTGAGGTGATCCGCCTCGCGGTGATGCTCTAGTGGTGACTAATTCACATTAGCCTGACGGCACCGGCGCTCTTCTCAAGATACCGAAAACCCATGCGGCATTTGGGTTGCTTATGGAGGAGGAATAGGATCGAGCATCAGTTTGACCGTGAAGCGCTCATTCAGCCGGTCATTGATTTTGCCAATTGCGAGAGTGTCATCTTCTTGTTGGGAAATCATCGCACGAACTTGGGTCTCGACGTCTTTCGCCAGCTGATCAAGGGCTTTCAAGATGGGATTGTCGAGTCCAGTTGATCGAGCGCCAGAAACGGCAATCTGCGCGGCATACCTCGCAAAGGCGAGGTATTCTAGGACGCGGTGATGTTCGCTTTCGTCCGCTTCGACGTCGAGGGCATCAAGAGCGCGCAGCGCATTGAAATGCTGGTTGAGCAGACGCCCAACCAAACGTGGCCAATCGCCCTTTTTTTCGCTGATTGGTAGAACGTGAAGATCGCTGTCGCCGCCTCCTGCAGGCTGAGCATATGCCAGAATGATTTGCAGCAAGGTTCTCAACCGCACAAGCTCTGTAGTGGTGACGCGCCGTCCGGCCAAACTTTTGCTACGCACCTCAAAGGCTTTTACAGCTTCCTCGATCTTCTTTGCTGTCGCCTTCACGCGCTGTCTCGCCGCCTTTGCTTCTGCAGCCTTTGCAAGCTGAGCTGTTTCCGGTTCGTCGTAGCCTTCGGATAAAGGCTCGGTATTCCGGAGGTCGATTGCTGACTGTCGCCGAAGATCATCTTCATCCTCGCTCGACAAATCACTCGCCAAGAAGCCGATTAGTCTGTTCAAGCACATGCTAACGAGATCGGCGGCTCCATTCTGGCGCTTTTTCAAAAAGAAGGCATTGCGACCGTCCTCGGCCTTTGCTCGGTTGCGAGCCCGGACAAATGCCTCATAGGAGAGAACCCGGAGTTCGGGTTGCTCATCGTTACCAGTGGCTTCAACCAAGGTCCTGCCAACATGCTCCGCAGAGACCGGTTGTTCTCCAATATCAAGCATTTCCAACTCGTTGATGGCCTGGAGCAGGAACAGGTCCTCATAAGTCGTCTCCGAAAGGAAATCTGCAATCTTACGCTTCTTGCCCCGGTGCGGAGGCAGGGTTCGGATCAGGAGCGCGTCAAGATCGACAATGGTGGTCGGCGCTGAAAGTCCACCCTCATATCGCACCCTTGCCGTTCGAGGGCGCAGGTCTGGATTGGGAAGGTCCCATTCAAACCGAGACGATGCGTCTATCTGGATTGGGTCACCTATCTCTACGCCGTCTCGATCATGTAACTGCAGTGACAAGGCGCGATCCGAGGCGGGGGCAGGCGGCGTCCAGGTCAGTCGATGTCCCCTTAAGATGAACGCGCCGCCATCGCGTGACTGTGAACCATCATTGGTGTTGGTTGAGATCAGCCGCGGGAGGATTTCGGTCCGATCCAGTGGGGTCTGCCGATACCCTTCAAGTTTCAAAACGCGCAAGGCCATTCCGCGTTGTACGCGTTTGTAGAGGCCCATTTCAGCGTTTCCCCTTGGGATAGTCGGTCCCAGCAGAGCCGGAAGTGAGCAGTTCATGCTGCCTGAAATCACGTGGTCCCATTCTTTGCCACAGGCGATGTAGGCCTTGGCGTGGACGAACCGTGAGGACTGTTTTTCTCTAAGATCAAAGAGTTCTACTGAAGCGCTGTCCAGTACGGACAGGGGAAACTGCGCGGCCCGCGGGTCGATCAAGATATCCGTGGGAGGCATTCCAAGGACTTCACGCAAGCGCGTAAGGCCTTGTAGCTTAGCATCCCAATAGGGCGATAGCACAACCAGCCGCTCAATCTTGTCACCGGCCACAGCAGCCTTGATCTGTTCGAGAAGCGACTGTTCAATTTGATCGGCGAGAAGACGGATATCCGACTGATCGCCAAGGACTTCCATCTCCGCGGCCTTGCGGAGCCATGGCGAATACCGAAGGGCGCGATTCAGAGCGTCCGCAAACCAAGGATCCTCCGTTGGTATGTAGCTTCGAAGGTAGTTTAGCGCCTCGCCAAAGAGAGCAGCATTGTCCTTGTGAGTAGCTGTGTACCTGATATCTGCGACCAGCTCTTTGTTTCCTGCCAGTCCGAGTGCGGTCAGGTTCGCTGATCCAATTAACAATCGTCCTTTTTCAGGGCCGACCAATAGGGTCATCTTGGGATGAAAAGCGCCCCCTACTGACACCTTCGCGAGATGATACAGCGCTCCAGCGTATCTCGGAGTTCCATATTCGGCGAAGCTCACATTCAGCATCGCTTTGTCTGCTAGTATGGCGATGTTTCGGCAGCCAGCGCCTCTCAGTTTCGGAAAGGGCACATCCTCGAAGGCCTGCGCGGAAAACGCATAGGTTGTCATGAACGCCGAATGGAAGCCCGCCTCGCCAAAGACATCGTAATACTTCATCCGCGCTCAAGCTCATCCAGGCCAACCGGAGTCACACCACTTTCGTCAAGAAATTTGACATCGCAGAGGAACTGTACAGCCTGGTCGATCCGAGGACTGCTCGGTGAGACCCGAAAAAAGTCACGGAAGCGAAGCGCGCCGTCGTCTGGTTCAAAGAGAAAAGTATAGGCCTTCTGGTTGCGAAATTTTCGAGAAGCGACCCAAAGATGTCGGCGAAAAATGCGTTCCCTTAGCAGTTCGGCGAAAGCTGTTTGGACGGGCAAATCATAGCGCAACTCTATATACTTCATTTCGCTTGCCAGTGATTGAAAATGGTCGGCACTTCCTAGCCACTCCAAAACGGAACGGTCGAGCTGTGTACCTTTCAACGATAGTACCGCAATCAGCGACCACGCCGACTTAACTGCTTGCTCATCCTCTGCAGCGGTCAGCGCATCCTGCATCGCGTGTGCGGCGGCTTTCGCATGATTTTCAAGGTCGGAATCATAGGCCTGGTCAAGGATCCAATCCTGCAACGATCCGCTGTCTGCGAGGCGAGCCATATCCACCACACCCGCAATCATGGCCTCGAGTGACATGCTGTTGGGTGGGACATTTTTCAGAATGC
Source organism: Euryhalocaulis caribicus (assembly GCF_000412185.1). GTDB lineage: Bacteria > Pseudomonadota > Alphaproteobacteria > Caulobacterales > Maricaulaceae > Euryhalocaulis > Euryhalocaulis caribicus. Next base: position 5,818 of record NZ_ASJA01000010.1, on the reverse strand, counting down.
GTAAGCCCGCGTAAAGTAACGTCTCGTACGCCAACCGGAAGAGGTCACTGGCCTGGTAAAGCGCCCAGATGGGTCGAACTTCGGACGAATCCATCCCGTCCTTCGCTCCGGTGGTGGCACCAAACCAGGCCCACTTTGACTCCTCAGATTTCGGAGGCCTGCCACGCTGGGCTGCTATGCGCAGTAACATTTTGAGAGTTTGACCTCTGTTCTGGTCGCTTTCCGCCGCCGATGCACGCCGTCCAAAAAGTATAGTTGCGAGTTCACGCTGTTCCGAGCTTCCGGAATTGATCTTGGACGGCTTCATTGGAGCGAGGCGGTCGAGTGTAGCGAGCGTTACCTTACCGGCCGCCACCGTTTCCAAAAATACCTCAGCCAGATCTCCAATAGCTTGTTGGAAAGCATCAGCCAGAGCCAGTGCAGCGTCCTTGCAAAATGGAACAAGCAGGTTGCGATCGTCGGTCTTCACTAGTCCCATCTCACGCATTTGGCTGGCGTAGATGCCGCCAAATGCGCCCCTCTTGTCGCGAAGATAGCGAAGGTTTGCGTCCGATTCTGGGTCGGCGCTAGTTCTGAAATCGACCAGCGCATCCGCGTTCTCTGGATCAACCAAACCAAGCTGTCGCTTTGCCCACTCGATACCGGCTACGCCGAGTTCAACGTCACCGCGTGCGCAAGTCAAAGCATAGAGAGCCTCCGCTCGGCGTTGAAATCGTTGAAATGCCTCATATTCATTCTTAATGTCCGGCGTCTTAGCGTAAGCCTCCAATAGCCACGTGAAAAAAGAATAGTATCTGAGACGCAAGGTGATTGTGCTGATGCCGGGCAGCAATGACTGATAGACGAGTTCGATGGGCCTCTGCATTCCCAACGGGTCGAGCCCGCTTTCCTGCCCGAGTTCGGTCCATTCTGGAAAGCCGGGGCCGAGATAGATGTCGTCCAACATTTTCTTACGCTTCTAAAATCCAAAGTGGTATTGTCAAAACACACGGCTTGAAAAAACTAGTGCAATCGTTGGCTTTTTCGCCTCTCCAATTGACAATGTCAGAGTAACCGGTTTGAGCGGCGCTCGTGCAGCAGATCCTCCACGTTCGTAACTGGCTGCAGGTGGAACCGGTTCGGTCCGATGTTCGCAGGCGAGATCAATCAGGAATGGATCCAGTAAATGCAAAGCTTCACTCAATGGCGCTGGCATCTGAACGAGATATTCTTGAAGATTCGCAGAGCGACGTACTATATCTGGCTGGCGGTCGATCACGAAGGCTTAGCGCCGGAGGCGTATGTTTCGTAGACGCGCGCTCGTGAGGCGGCGCTTCCTTCTTGCGGCAAGGAATGAAGCGCTACGGCGAACCGAGATCCATCTTCGCCGGCAAGCTCAAACCCATGGCGCGGCGTTGAGGGACGTGGGAATGGGCGGCCGGCAAGAGGTCGGCCGCTGGCTTAGTGGTCGTGCCGAGAATTCAAATCTTCCGTTACGAAGACGGGAGCGGGCGATGCAGCGTTTCCAGCGAGTCTGAAGTCTGCAGAAGTTCGCCTCCGTCCATTCGCCGATCGTCAACCACTTGAATCGCGACCGCCATGTCAAGCGCCGGTCAGTCTTCAAGGAACATCGCGCCACCACCCTTGCCGATTGGCGTCAGCCGGCCTGCATTGGCCTACAGCACTGACAACACTAGACGAAGCAGGCGTCAGGCAATGAATGTTTCTGTGAAAAGAGGCTCGATCAGTTCGAGCTTCTTAGGCAACGCAGCACCGTGACAGGTTAGCCCGAGGTATGTGGCAGCGCGCGTAGTGCCGACATAGAGATACTTGTCAAAGAGATCGGGATGCTGTTCGGCCAGTTCGTCTACGCCGACAAAGAACACGGCCTCAAACTCCAAGCCTTTGATATGCTGGACATCGAAGACGCGGATATCGTTGTTCTGCCCAGCAAACTGGCCTTCGTAGCACGGAACAACATTCATGTTGTGGGCTTCTACGCGCCTACGGAGTGCCTCGGCAAGCGGCCCGACATCCTGCTCGTTGTTGACCAGCACCGCGACCGAGGGCAGAGGCGACGTGAGTCCTTCGACTTCGACCAGCCGCGCTGCCAGCCAGTCTGCGATGGCATCGTGGCCTTTGAGGTTTTTGGCAAGCACGGGATCGATGCCGTCGCTGTTGACGTCTTTGGGCAGAGTCATATGAACCGTTTGGCCGGAGCAGAGGCGAACGATTTCAGACGCGAGGTGGCTGAGCTGTCGACTGTGACGGTAGGTTACTTCGATAGGCCGCACGTCGATGCCGGGAACCGCCCAGTTCATGTCGTGGTTCGATCGGCTGCCCCATTGGGTAATGCGCTGGTTGAAGTCACCACAGGCAAAGAACGAACGAATGGCCGGATTGGAAAGCGCCGCCATGCTGCGAAGCTGGAGCGGCGAGAAATCCGTTGCCTCGTCCACCATGATCTGGTTGCGGACAAGCGTCCGATACTGGCGCACAGGTTCGAGCACTCCGCTGTCCGGCAATCGGGCAAGCGCCGGTTCCGTTACGATTTCTGCCATAACGCCGAGCGTGCCCGCCAGCATCAGATCGACCTCAAGCGGATGGGCATCTGCCGCCGACGTGACAGCAACATCGTACCACTGCGCCTCCGTGATGCGCGCCCGACGGAAACGACGGTAGCGAGCCGGAAGGCCGTTGACATACCGCCGGATGGGATTTGTGAAACGCCGCAGTGCTGCTTGGAGTTGAAGACTTTCGCCAAGCTCTCGCAGGTCGGCGCGTTCCATGGTTCTGTCGCCGATCCAGGTAGCTATGTTGGCTGCCCGGCCGCCGCGCGGGGCCGTTCGGCCGGCGGCGGCAGCAACGGCCTGACTTTTGATGTTGGAGGTGAATGCGGCCAAGGCCTTTGCTACTGGGGTCTGCGGCGCCGACACATTTTCATCGTCTTCGCCGTCGCCTTCCTCAGGGTTCTCTTCTGGCGCGAGCGTATCGAGGAAGCGCGCGAAGTCTGTTAGCAGCCCGCGGTCATGGTTGAGCCGGAAATTGATGTGACGGCGGATGCGTTCATCGGACTCCGTTCGCAAGGTCGACAGCGGTCCTTGTACCGTTTCAATGAAGTGGACAAGTTCCAGCAGAGCGCTGGCAGTGGTAAGCCGCTGTAGACGGGCGAGAAGGTCTTCAGCCTCATTACCGATGCGAGCGACATCCGCGCGCTTGGATTTTTTCAGTGTCTCGGCAGCGGCGGTGAGGTCGGACCAGAACTCCGCAAGCTGCCATTCGTCGAAGTCAAGGAACCACTCGGTCTGCGCGCTAATCGTCTGCGGAAGGAGAATCTTTGCGCCACGTTGCTGCACGAAAGCACCGCCGCCTGTACTCGATTTCAGAATGCGGAAATGGTTGCGGGCAAGCTCCAGACGATACCGGTCCCAGGTCGATATCTTCTGGTTAGGAGCCGCGATGCCCTCACGTGCAAAAGCCTCTTTAAGGTACTGTTTCAGAAGGTCGGTCGGCGTGAACATGAGCCAGCTGTCTTTATGGGGCAGCCCGCTCTCGGCCTCGGCTGCCTCGGCGACACGCTTCTCGTCGTCTTCGAGATAGGCCTGATCCAGCTTTTGGCCGAGCCTTCGGATCAGCGTGGTCGTCTTTCCTGTCCCCGGCGGTCCAATAATCAGAAGCTGCTTCTGGAGCGACAGCCGGAAAATCTCGTCCTGGTAGCGGTCCAGAATGGGTTGATCGCGCAGGCCCATTTTGGTGATGACCGTGCGCTTGATCCCTTCGATGATCTCATCGGCTTGCTGCGCTTCAGCCAGGATATGGGCGAGAATATCTTCCTCGGTCAGCGGGGCTTCGCCCGGCTCGATCAGCAGCTTTCGCATCGACGGCACGGTGATCGGGCCGTAAGCTTCTGTGGACAGAACTGAATTGTGCGAATCCCAAAGCGCGTCCGTGAACCCCGGATACAGGATTCCTTTCTCGAGTACCGTGACGGTGACTTCGCCTTTGGGCAGCCGCAGTTCAAAATCGTCGCCGACGTCCAGCGACGCCAGGCGGCCTGCGGGAGAGTTACGACCGGCGAGTCTGATAGTCGCCTTACCGAAGCTCTCCGCTGTGTTTCGGCAAATATAGTAAGTTGCCGTTTCACCGTCTTCGAGTTCGACCACAATACGAGCGATGGCTGGTTCCTGCGCAAGCGAGACGAGACTGCGCGTGCGCGCGTCGTCGATATCGCCGAGGGATTTCAGTGCCCCACCGGACGTAAACGTATTGATGCTTGCGAAAGAGTCTGCACCGGAGGCGCGGTTTTCGGTAAGCCGAGCGCGCGCTGCGGACGCCACGTCTGTCAACGCTGCGAGCGTATCCCTCGATATTCGCGCAACATCATCCCTCTGGCCCGGTTCGGTCATCCTTCCCCCGATGTTTGTTCTTTTTGCGTTCGTCAAATGTAGTGGCAAAACTCAACATCACTTCAGCTCCCAGTATGCTGAGGTACGGGCAGTTCGTTAAGCTCGCGCTGGGGCATTGTCAGAGGAAATCGACTTGAGCGGTTGTGCCAGCTTTAATAGCATTTTCGAATGTTCAATCCCTTCCGCTATTTCAAGACATCGCCCGAAGGGATTCGCCTCGCGGTAATGCTCTATGTCCGGCCTCGGCTCTCGGTCCGCAAAGTTAAGAATCCCGTCAAGCTTACCTTGTGCAGGATAAGGCCGTTTACGAAAGATCCGCTGTTTCAGTCGCTCGCCACGATCAGGATCTCGCCCTCCGACCGTGGGTTGCTGACCGTGCTCGGGACTTTCCAGTACGCCATGTCGTCTGCCGGGTAGACCGTCATCAGTTCACGCGGATCGGCGGTCGCCGGATCAAGCCAGGCGTCCCAAGCCCCGGTCGGAAGAATGATAGGCATCCGGTCATGGAGCTTGGCGACCTTATCGTTGGGCTCGCCGGTGAGAATGGAGAAGGTCAGGACCGGTTCGCCATCAATCACCGCCTCGTCCCACAAGCCGGCAAAGCACAGGAATGGCGGCTCGGCCGGCGGGCCCTCGCCCTTGAGCATGCGGGCGATAGGTTTGGTGGTGATGAACCAGGGCTGTTTCTTTCCCTTCGGTCCGGTCCATTCATAGAAGCCGATCGCCGGGATGAGGGCGCGCTGGCTGCGGAAAGCCTTCTGGTAAAGCTTTGACTCCTGCACGGTCTCGGCGCGTGCGTTGATGGTCGAGAACCGCATCTCCTTGAGCGGCTTCTTCCACCAGGAAGGCACCAGCCCGAAGCGCATCTCGCGCATCTCGTGGCCATGCCGGGTCCGGAGCGCCACCGGGGCGGTGTCGGTCGGGGCGATGTTGAAGCGCGGCTCCAGGTTGGACGGGGCCTTGGCGCCGCTGATGAGTTTCAGCCAGCGCTGGTAGTCCTCCCAGGTGATTTTTCCGACTGCGAAACGTCCGCACATGGGCCTCACCCTAGCGGCGGTGCGGAGCGCGTCCAGCCTCGCGGGATCGCGTGCTTGACTCTCCTTGCCCAAACATAGAACAAAAGAAGAACATGAGTTCAGTCAGCGCCACCCGCGCCGCGACGCTGGAGGCATTGCGGTGGCGGCTCCGGAAGCTGGAGCCGCAGGAACCCGCCTTTCGAAGCGAGGTGACGGGGCTGGCGGGACTCAAGGCCTCGCCGGGCGAGCTGATCGAACTTCGGCCGCGCGCCTATTTCGATACGCCGGCGGCGTTTTCCTTTCTTGCCGCGTTGGCGTCGGCGGCGGCCCGGGAGAGCACAGGCCCGGTTCTCTGGTGCCGCCGCGCCAGCGATCCGGCAAGCGATTTTGGGAACCTGCATCCGCACGGGCTCACCC
>NZ_ASJA01000009.1 GCF_000412185.1 Euryhalocaulis caribicus | reverse complement strand
CAGGGGAGCGCCTTCGACCACTCGGCCACCTCTCCGTCGCCGGGATTAGCCGTTTCTGGTCATGCTGATCAAGTCCTTGAGGGCAGCGCGCGCACGGTAACCGCTTCTTCACCATCGCCTTTAACGCGCCCTTACCGGTCATCGGTTAAATGAAATGATCGAATTTGAATGATCAGGACCGTCGATGACCATGGCCCGCGCCGCCCGCACCCTGTCATCGCCGCCGCGCAGTCCGCGCGCCGGCGACGCGCCGCCACGGCGGATTGAAACGGCGTCGCCGGAGGATTGCCGGGCGTTTGAAGACGCGCTGAACGAATCCTCGGCGCCGCGGGTGGACAATTCCAGCCAGCTATTGCGCCAGACCGGTTTCATGGCGGCGGCGCGCACTCTGGATCTTGCCATTCTCTACGCGCTGGCCGCCTCCGGGCTGGCCGCATCTGTCAGCGGGCCGTTCTGGGGCGCGCCATTCTATCTCGCCGCGCCCTGGTTTCTGGCTCCGGCCATGGTCAGCTATATTTTCACGCTCACCGGAATTTATGACTTTCTGAAGTCCAGCAGCCTGTTTGCGCATCTGGCCAAGACCTCCGCGGGATTTGCCCTCGGGGGAGGGCTGGCGGCCCTGTGGATCGCATTTTCAGGCGCGCCTATGCGGCCGGTGATTCTTACGGGCGGCGCTTCGGCTATGGCCCTGCTGGCCGTTCACGCGGCGCTATACCTGACCGCCGCGCATTTGCGCAGCTCCGGCGCCTTGCGGACGAAAGTGGTGATCGTGGGAGCGACGCCCAATGCGCGCGCCTTGATCGAAGCCAACGCGGAAACCGGCGATCTGGACGTAATCGGGGTCTTCGACGACCGCATGGATGAACGCACGCCATCAGTAATTGGCGATGCGCCCGTGATTGGCACGCTTGAAGATATGACAAGCTGGGCGCGTCTGCCGGAAGCGCGCAAGATCATCATCACCGTGACAAGCCACGCCGAGACGCGGGTCCGCCAGCTTGTGTCGCGGCTGGACGCCTTGCCCCAGCGTATTGCGCTGTTCCTGGACGTGGAGGGGACCGATCCCCGCGCCACGACGTTGTCCTGCCTGGCCGACTCTCCGATCGCCTATCTGTCCGGCGGACCGGATCGCCGCAGCGCGGCGGTCGCCAAACGCGCGCAGGATCTGGCGATTGGCGCGCTGGGCCTTCTGGCCGTGGCGCCGGCCATGGCCGTCATCGCACTTCTGATAAAGCTGGATTCACCCGGCCCGGTCTTCTTCCGCCAGTTCCGCCACGGATTCAATAATTCGATTATCGAGGTCTGGAAATTCCGGACCATGCGGCCCGAGGAAGCCTCCCGCCCGACACGGCAGGTGGAAGCGGATGATCCCCGCGTCACGCGCATCGGGCGTTTCCTGCGCAAGACCAGCCTTGATGAGTTGCCGCAGCTTTTCAACGTGTTGCGGGGCGACATGTCGCTGGTCGGACCGCGCCCGCACGCCATCGACATGAAGACGGGCGATGTGGAGTCGCATCGTCTGGTGGCCGAATATGCGCACCGCCACCGGGTGAAGCCCGGGATCACGGGTTGGGCGGCGGTTCATGGCTCCCGCGGGCCGGTTCATACGCCTGAGGCCGTGCGCGAGCGGGTCGCCTATGACATCGAATATATCGAGCGCCAGAATGTCTGGCTGGACCTCTGGATCATGTTGATGACCGTGCCGTGCCTGCTGGGCGACCGGCTGGCGCCGCGCTGAGGCTGAATTCGCCTGTCAGGCGGTCCGGAACTTGCTTCATTCACCCTGTAGGGGAAAAGGACAGGGAATGCTGGGTCGCCACCTTCTGGGATATCTGCCGGTCAATCTCGCCCAGGTCATCGTCGGATTCGGCGGCGTCTGGGCCCTGACACGGCTGTTGGAGACCGGCGAATACGGCCAGTATGCCGTGATCATGGCGGCGATGAGCTTTCTACACGTCCCGCTATTCACGTGGATAGAAGCGGGGGCTGCGCGGTTCTATGCGCGCGCCGCGTCGCGCGGCGAAACGCGATCCCATTTTGCAACGCTTCTGGCGATCTATGCCGCCGTGGCGTTGCCCGCCAGTCTCATTCTGGCTCTGATCACGGTCTTTGCGCCCATGCCGGAAACGATGCGTATGGCGTTCGCTTTCATGGCGGCGTCCATCCTGTTCCGGTCGCTCGTCAAGCTGGTGCTGGAATCCTATCGCGCCGAACACCGGGTGCGGCGCTATGGCCTGACAGAAACGCTGAACCTGCTGGGCGGCTTCGGGCTGGGGCTGGCCTTCATCATGTTCACGCCGCTGCGCGCCGCCGGACCGTTCGCCGGGCTTCTCTGCGCCGCTGTCATTGTTCTGGCGTTCGAAGCGCCGAAGCTGATCAGGCGCGCCGATGCGGCGCCGGACTGGAAGCGCGCCAGAACTTACGCCCTGTATGGCCTGCCCATCTCGCTCTCGCTGATCCTGTCGCATGCCGTGGCGACGTCAGACCGCTTTCTGATCGCCTGGATTCTGGGGGATGCGTCAGTAGGCGTCTATTCCGCCGGCTATGCTCTGGCAGACCGCACGATCGACGTGTTGTTCATCTGGATCGGCCTCGCCGCCGCGCCACTGGCGATCACGGCTTTGGAACAGGGCGGTCGGGACAAGGCGCGCGAAGCGGCCCGCCGCAACGCCATGATGATGGCGCTGGTGGGCGCGCCCGCCGCCATCGGGCTGGGCCTTGTCGCCGATCCGCTGGCGGCGGTGATGACGGGCGAGGCGTTCCGCGATCAGGCGGCGCGAATTATTCCATGGATCGCAATTTCAGGGTTTTTGAACGGCTTCATGGTCTACTACCTCCATGAGGCGTTCATTCTGGCCAAACGCACGCGGATCATTCCGCTGGTGATGATCGCGCCGGCAGTGCTGAACGTTGCGTTGAACCTGATCCTGCTGCCGCGAATGGGCGTCATGGGCGCGGTCGTGGCGACGGTGGCGGCCTATGGTCTTGGCGCTGTTCTCAGTGGTGTCATGGGGCGGCGCTATTTTCCGCTGCCCTTGCCCTGGGGCGAATTTGCCAAGGTGGGTGCGGCGTGCGGCGTGATGGCGCTGGGCGTGTGGCTGGTTCCGGCGTTCGGGGCCGCATTTGTAACGCTTCTGGCCAAGGCGGTGGTCGGCGCAGTGATCTATGCCGCCGCCATCTGGGCCATTGATGCAGGGGAAATCCGGGCGCTTGCGGGCGAAATCATGCCCGGGCGCTTTGGCGTGAAGGAGGCTGCAGCATGAGTGAAATCCGGCTTTCCGTTCTGGTCCCTTTCTACAAGGACGACCCGACGCCGCTGATTGCGGACATGGGGCGCGCGATTCCGCTTTGCGAGCTGGGCGTGGAGCTTGTCCTTTATGATGACGGGACCGCGGACGAAACACTGACCGAAAAGATCGAGAACGCCATTGCCAATTGCGGCTTTCCGGCGCGCCTGGTGACCGAAAAGGCCAATCGCGGCCGGGCCGAGGCGCGCAACGCGCTGGTCAGGGCCGCGAAGGCGGACAAGGTGCTGTTCCTGGACGCCGACATGCGCTTTCCGGACGACGAGTTCCTGTCGCGCTGGACCAGCGCGATTGTCGATCACGATCCGGATATTGCGTTTGGCGGGTTCGAGGCGCCGGACGACGCCTCCGCGCCGCAATACAAGCTTCATCAGGCGTTCTCGCGTTCGGCGGAATGCGCCCCGGCGGTTGTCCGCGCCGAAGACCCCGCGCGGCACCTCTACACGTCCAATCTCCTGGTCCGAAAATCGGTTCTGGCGGCGCAGCCCTTTGATGCGGGTTTCGCGGGCTGGGGATGGGAGGACATGGAGTGGGCGGCCCGTGCGGCGCACCATTTTACCATCCTGCATATCCAGAACCCGGCCATTCATGCCGGACTCGAGACCGAGGAAGGTCTGCTGGACCGCTATCAGAATTCCGGCGCCAACTATGCCCGTTTTGTCAGCCTTCACCCGGATATCGCCGCGCGCATGCCGCTTTACCGCTGGGCAAAGCTGTTGCGCCGCACGCCGGGCCAGCGCGCCTGCCGTCCGGTCCTGTCCCGCATAGTGCGCGCCCCGGCGCCGGTGGATGTCCGCGTCGCGGCGCTGAAGCTCTGGCGCGCCAGCTGGTACGGGGATGCATTGCCGTGAGCGAAGGGGTCTATCAGCCCGCGCGCGGCGTTGGCGCCAAGATAGCCCGGCGCGGCCGCTATGCGCTGGGCCGCAGCCATGCGCTGTGCCGTCCGGCGCGCGGGGTGCTGACGATCTGTTTTGACGACTTTCCCAAGTCGGCTGCCGCCAATGGCGCTCCGGCGCTGGAGGCATTCGGGGCGCGGGGGACGTATTTTGCGTCCGGCGGGTTCGCGGGCGGCCAGGATCATACCGGGCCGATGTTCGATGCCGGGGATGTGATCGGCCTGTCGCGGCGGGGCCACGAAATCGGCTGTCATACCTTCTCTCATCTCGATTGCGCGCAGGCGAGCATCGAGGACGTTATCGCCGATGTCGAACGGAATGCCCGCGCTCTGCAAGCGATGGGGCTGGACAGGAATCTGGAAAGCTTCGCTTTTCCCTATGGCGAAGCGTCGCCGGCGGCCAAACGGGCCCTGGTGCAAAAATTCACGGCGATCCGGGGCGTGCGCGCCGATCTCAATCGCGGTTCATGTGATCGCGGACTGCTGAAGTCAGCCTGCATTGATGGCGGCGAGGCGCAAATCGATCGCGCTACGGATCTGATCGCCGCCGCGGCGCGCAACCCGGCCTGGGTCGTCCTGTTCGCACATGGCGTGGAGCATTCGGAGGGCGACTGGGCTTGTACGCCGGATCAGCTGTGGACATGCCTGCGGGCGGCGCGGGCGGTCGGGCTGGATGTTCTGACCTTCGGTGAAGCCGCGAAAGTCTGCCTGACGCCTCAGGCCGCGCGGCGCGGTCTGGCCAGCTGGTTCACCACCAGCCCGGCGGGCAAGCCGCCGCGGGCTTCGACCTCTTCAGCCAGAACGTGAGCCTGTTCGGCGCTCTTTTCCGTTCCATCGACCACGAAAACAACAGCATCGGCCTCCCCGTAAAGCGCAAACCCGGCGCGTGAGCGTTCGGGCGAGGGGGCGTCGATCACGGCGAGATCCACGACGTCGCGCACGGCTTCCCAGTAGTCATGCGCGGCGCGCACCTTGATTCGCGTGCCCGGAGCGGCCGCTCTGGCGTTGAAGCGGGAGACGAACAGGCGCGAGCGGCCCACGCGGTGCAGCGTCAGCGCCGAATTGGCGTCCGTGTCATTGTCGAATTTCCAGAACGCATCCTTGTTCAGGCTGGCGTCCAGCGGCGCGCCGGGCGGGCCGAACTTGCGCACCATGCCGGGCGCGGCGAAGGCGCGATACTGGCTGTTTGCAAGGAAATCGAGATCATAGAGCCAGACGCCGCGCTGTGACTTGCGGGCGGCCAGCCGGGCAAATTCCCGCGTGATCAGCGACAGTCCGGCATGGCGATTGGGGGCCGTGAACAGAATCACCCAGCCGCGCCCGGTATCGGGGCGCGTGCGTTCCAGACTGTGCACAAGCTGGCTGAGGTCTTCGGTCAGGTCGATCAAGGGCTAAACTCCACGCCGCACAGGCTAGGGCCGCGTGGTTAACGCGATCCTATCGCAACAGTCCGTTCAGGCGGGATTGCGGCGAACCATCGCAAGAACGGGCAGGCGTTCTTTCGGCGGGGCCTCGTAATGATGGACGTGGGTGACGTCTTCCCGATGGGATCCACGGCTGTCGCGGCGTTTGCGCCGCGCCGGCGCGGCGCCCGGCGGGGGCGTCAGGAAGGCGTGCAGAAGACCGGCGACCAGCGCCAGGAACCCGGCGACCAGAAGCACGCCGGCGAAGGCGACCTTCTTGATGCTGTGGCCCTGCGTCGGCGCTTCGGCGGTCTCGACGATGCGGACATTATCGGCGGCGTCGGCGGTCAGGTGGCGCAGGGCGCGGGTCTGTTCCTGCCGCTCGGCCACCTGGTCCAGCGTGGTCTGGATGGCGCGCACGCGGCGGGCCCGGCGCTCATATTCCGGGGCGAGATTTTGCAGGCGCAGCTGTTCGTCGCGGATATCGCGGAGCTGGCCGTTCAGGGCGGTGACGCGCTGGGCGAGGGCGCGCACCTGCGCCTCGGCTTCCAGCCTGTCGCTCTCCAGCGCCTGTCGAATCGGGTTCGGGCCGACGCGGCGCATGCCGGCGCCTTCGCCGCCGCCGGAGGCCAGGAAGCGGCGGAAGCCTTCAATTTGCTGTTCGACTTCACGGACCGGCGTGGCGTCCGGCTTGTAGCGGGTCAGGAGGTCTTGCCGCTCCATTTCCAGTTCGAGAAGCCGTCCGGTCGCATCGTTCTCGACATATTGCTCGATCTCCTGCGGCACGCCGGTCAGATCGCCATTGATGGAGGAAAGCCGGGCGCGCCATTGCGCCAGATCGGCCTCGGCCTGAAGCAGGTCATTGGCGACGCGGGCTTCGCGGTCGCGCAGGGCCTGCCGGGCGCCTTCGAAATCACCAAGGCCGGAATCGCTGAGGAAGACTTCAAGCTCGTTATTCGCTTCCTCCAGTCGGGATTCGTAGAGATCGCGCGGCGTATCCGCATCGGACTCGATTTCGCCCAGAAGAACGTCGCGGCGGTATTGCAGATATTCCTGGATCAGCGTGTTCAGGAATTCGGCGGCGACCTGCGGGTCGTCATGGGTGAAGCTGACATCGATGATCGAGGTGTTGGGCGCGGCGCCGGCGCCCAGATTGGCGCGCACCGTACGGATGGCCGCGCCGAAAATCTCCCGCCGCTCCGACGGGGAGGCTTCAGCATATTCATTGGCGAGTTCCGGATAGATCTCGCGCAGGCCGATTTCGTTGAGAACGCGGGTTTTCAACTGGTCGGCGCGCAGCAGGCCGATTTCGGACTGGATGATCTGTTCCAGATTGAAGCTCTCGCCCCGGCCGCCATCGCCCAGAAGCGGCTGATAGACATAGGCGTCGTCATACCGAACCAGCAGCGAAGCCTTGGCCGTGTAGGATTTTTCCAGCTGCATCACCAGGATGAGCCCCGCCAGCGCCACGATCAGGAAGGTCGCGATCATCAGCCAGCGCTCCCGCCACAGCATCAGGGCGAGCACGCGGTAGCCGTCATTCGCGGGCGGTTGGTTCGAGGCGGACATTCGGGCCTTTCAGAGCCGGATCGGCGGATATTTATCCAAGGCCAGACAATCAGGCCGCCGTGTTTAAATTTTCCTTATCCTTTCGGATTAAGTTTGCGCGCATGAGCCCGCGTTATCTGCTTTTCGCGCCCCTTCTCCTTGCCGGATGCATGTCCGGTCCGGACCGTTATTCCTATCAAGGCGTCCAGCCGCGCCCGGTTGGCGGCGAGGCGATGGTGCGCGGGGCGGGGTCCTCGCGCGCCGCGGCCTTCCAGTCATGGTCGTCGCAGGCGCCGGCCTACCGGCTCTATCCCGGCGACGAGGTGGAAGTCCGGGTGCCGAGCGCGCCGGAGCTGAGCCAGACCGTGACGGTGGCGCCGGACGGCAATGTCCGTTTTCCGCTGGCCGGGACGATCCCGGCGACCGACCGGACGCTGGGCGAATTCGAATCCCTGATGGCGCAGGCTTTGTCGAGCCAGCTGCTTCGGCCGCAGGTCCAAGCCATTCCGGCGAGCTTCGGTTCGCAGCGCGTGCTGGTGCTGGGCGAAGTGGGGCAGCCGGGGCTTTATGATTTGCCGGGGCCGATCGGCGCGCTTGAGGCCGTGGCGATTGCCGGCGGCTTCGAGGATACGGCGAACCGCAGCGAGGTGGGCATCATCCGGCGCGCGCCCGATGGCGGCGCCATGTTGCGCGCCGTGGATCTGAAAGCGTCCCTGAGAGGGGTCGAGGGCGGCGACAGCATTCCGCTACAACGCTTTGATATTGTTTATGTACCGAAGTCCGGGATCGCGGATGCGAACCTGTTCGTGCAGCAATATATCCGCGACCTTCTGCCGTTCAATCTCGGCTTCTCGTACGCGGCGGGCAGCGCCTACAACTAGGCGGTCTTCCAGAAAAGAAGGAAGGAATGGGGCCGCGCCTAGTGGGCGCGGCCGATCGTGCGCGCAGGGCGCGTCGAGAGCCATTCACGCGCGGCCCGCTGGGCTGCGGCGATTTCGTTGGAGGACATTTCCTGAGCCAGTTCGGCGCGGTAGGTCTTCGCGGCGTCATTGCCCATCAGGGCCGCCAGGTTGAACCATTTGTGCGCCTCGACATAGTCGGAGCATTCGCCTTCGCCGGCGGAGTAGATCAGACCCAGCTGATAGAGGTCTTCCCCGCTGGGGTTTCCGGAAAGCGAGCGCGAAGCTTCGCGCATTTCAAAGTCGGTGTAAGCCATTTCACTCATCCCATCGCTGTTTTGCGATTGGCGTTCCGTGCGAGCTTCTCCGGCCCTGTTCATTCGGATCGCCAGTGCGACCGTTTCAACAATTCACGCCCTTTGTTCTCTCCAGGCGCATAGGGAGAATTGAATCGGTCCACTTGAAAAAGAGTTAAGCTTGACAGGGTCCAAAAATATTTTTGCGGATTCTATGGATTGATTCGTTTTTGCGGCTTTTCGGACACAGTTCAGGCCCCGCAGGTCTGTGACCTCGGAGGTGTTTGGTAAGGTGAGGGAAGCGGCGCGCGTTTCGGACGCTGGCCGTATTTATTATTGGATTGCTTTGCGAACCGAAGCTGCGCGCCGCTGACGTTTGAACCTGCCTGAAGTTGGCCTTGCGACCGTTTTTCCTTCGCAGTCCCTTCCGACAGGCCGGAGCGGTCATCGGGCAAGGTCTCCTCCCGCGACACCTCCGGCGCCGTTCCCCGCCCCATGCGACCCGAGCTCATGGTCCCTCGCGGCGGCGAACAGGGAGGAGTATGGCTCAGGTGGAGACCCGGTCTGATATTTCCGTGTTTGTCCCTGCTTTCCGGCCCTTCGAGACGCCGCGCCTTTGGCGCGGCTCCTCAGGGGAAGGGTGATGGAAGGGGCAAGGAAAACAAGAACCTCACATTCCAAGCCTTAGCCTGAGGAGCCCGGGAGGGCGTCTCGAAGGCGAACTCCAGAGAGCGCAAACTTCCTCCGGAAACTCGGCGCTATTTCCGCGCGCGCTGGCCGAAGAGGACCTTCTTGGCGTCTTCGGATTCCTTTGAGCCGTCGTCGAGGCGTTTGCGGAGGTCCTTGCCGAGGGCGCGGCCGCGCTGGACGGCGGGGCGATCGCCGACGCGTTTCAGCCAGGCCTTGAGGTTGGGGAATTCCTCGATGTCCTGCCCCTGGCCTTCGGGCAGGACCCAGGGCCAGATCGCCATGTCGGCGATGGAATAGTCGCCGGCGACGTAGTCGCGGTCCTTCAGGCGCGTATCGAGCACGCCATAGAGGCGATGCACCTCGTCGGTGTAGCGATTGATGCCGTATTCGATCTTTTCGGGCGCGTAATTGCGGAAATGGTGGGCCTGTCCGGCCATGGGGCCGAGGCCGCCCATTTGCCAGAACAGCCATTGTTCGACTTCAACGCGGGCGCGCTCATCCGCGGGATAGAACTGGCCGGTCTTGCGGCCGAGATACTGGAGGATGGCGCCGGATTCGAAGACGCTGACCGGTTTCCCGTCCGGGCCGTCGGGGTCAATGATGGCGGGCATGCGGTTATTGGGGCTGATCTTCAGGAAGTCCGGCTCGAATTGCTCGCCCTTGCCGATATTGACGGGTTTAAGCGTGTAGGGCGTGGCGGTTTCCTCCAGAAAAATGGAGACTTTCCAGCCATTGGGCGTGGGCCAGTAATAAAGTTCGATAGGATCAGCCATGATTCTTCGCGTCTTTCTTTGTTCGCCTGACGTGACCCAAGCAGATAGGAAGGCGCGCCGCGCATGACCACCGCCGAGAGTTCGCAAAATCGTGAAGGCCCGTTGAAGGGCGTGCGCATTGTGGAGTTTGCGGGGATCGGCCCGGCGCCGTTTGCCTGCATGCTGCTGGCCGATCTGGGGGCGGACATTATCCGCGTGGACCGCGCCGGCGCGCCGGACCCGGCGGCGAAAGAAGTGCATCTGCGCGGGCGGCCGACCCTGAAGCTGGACCTGAAAAGCGATGAGGCGCGGCAGACCTGCCTGTCTCTGTGCGGGAAGGCGGATATCCTGATCGAGGGCTTCCGGCCGGGCGTGATGGAGCGTCTGGGGCTGGGACCGGAGGCGGCACTGGCGGCCAATCCGGCGCTTGTTTACGGGCGCATGACCGGCTGGGGGCAGGACGGGCCGCTGGCGCACGCCGCCGGTCATGATCTCAACTATATCGCGCTGACCGGGGCGCTGGACGCCATCGGCACGCCGGAGCGGCCCATGCCCCCGCTGAACCTGGTCGGGGATTTCGGGGGCGGGTCGCTGTACCTGATCATGGGCGTGCTGGCGGCGCTGACCCATGCGCGGACGACCGGCGAGGGGCAGGTGGTGGACGCGGCCATCGTGGACGGGGCGTCCAGCCTGATGGGGATTTTCCACTGGCTGAAGGCGGAGGGGCTGTGGGGCGCAGCGCGGGGTCGGACCCTGCTGGATGGCGGCGCGCCCTTCTATGACGTTTACAAGTGCTCGGACGGGAAGTTCGTCTCCGTCGCCGGGCTGGAGCCGCATTTCTACGCGAAGATGCTGGAGATCATGGGGCTGGAAGACGACCCGGTTCTGGCGCGCCGCGACGATCCGGCGGCGTGGGGCGATGTGAAGGCGCGCCTGGCGGAAATTTTCGCCACGAAGACGCGGGCGGAATGGACGCAATTGCTGGAAGGATCGGATGCGTGCTTTGCGCCGGTGCTGTCGCTGGAAGAGGTTCCGGAACATCCGCATATGAAAGCGCGAGGCAGCGTGGTGGAGCGGGACGGCCAGACCCAGCCCGCGCCCGCGCCGCGGTTTTCACGGACGCCGGGGGAAATCCGCGAGGGCGGGAGCGCGGACGCGGCGATGGAGCGGTGGGGGCTGGGGTAGCGCTTTATTTTGCGCCGACCCTTCGAGACGCCGCTTCGCAGCTCCTTAGGGTGAGGATTTCAGAACTAACAATCCGATCTCTTATGCTGAGGAGCGGGTGAAGCCCGCGTCCCGAAGCAGGTGTCCAGCCTGATTATTCCCCGTGAAACCGCTTGGCGACGCGTTCCAGCGTCAGGCCCTGTACGATGATCGAGAACAGGACGACGGCGTAGCAGGCCAGCAGAAGCGGCTCCTTGTAGGGCGAGGGCGGGAGAGAGAGCGCCAGCGCCACCGAGATGCCGCCATGCAGGCCGCCCCAGGTCATGATGGGGAGGGCGCCTTTGGGGCGATCCTTCATCAAATTGAAGGTGAAGAGCGGCGCGGCGAGCGAGACGAAGCGCACGGCCAGCGCCAGCGGGATGGCCAGCAGGGCGGCGATGAACCAGGAGCCCTGAAAGGTCAGGGCCACGATCTCGAACCCGATGAGGACGAAGAGGATGGAGTTCATGACCTCGTCCACCAGCGTCCAGAACTGAAAAAGATGTTCCTCGGTCTTCGAGCTCATGGCGAACATGCGGCCCTGATTGCCAAGGAACAGGCCCGCCAGCACCACGGCCAGCGGCGCGGAGACGTGCAGGATATGGCCGAGCGAGGCGATGCCGGTGACCAGCGCCAGCGTGATCAGGATCTCCGTCTCGTAATGATCGACATGGCGCATCAGTCCGTAGGAAGCGAGACCGGCCAGAATTCCCAGAACGATGCCGCCGCCGGCCTCCTGAAGGAAGAAGAGCGCGGCGCTCTGCACGGTGACATCGCCCGCGCCGTGATCTCCGCCGCCGCCCGTGGCGACCAGCACGGCGAGGCTGAACACGACGATGGCGACGCCGTCATTGAACAGACTTTCGCCCGTGATCTCGGTTGTGAGCGATTCCGGGAGGCCGAGGCGCTTGAGGATGGCGAGGACCGCGATGGGGTCCGTGGGCGAGATCAAGGCCCCGAACACCAGGCACCATTTCAACGGGATCGCCGCGCCCGCCAGCATAAAGACGCCATACATGCCAAAGCCGATGAGAGCGGTGGAGATGACGACGCCAACCGTGGCGAGGATCAGGACGGACCATTTGCGGCTCATCAGGTCCGGCAGGTTCACCGTCAGCGCGCCGGCAAACAACAGGAAGACCAGCATGCCTTCGAGAATCACCTCCGAAAGTTCGAGGTTTTCCAGGAAGGCGCGGGCGGTCTCCGTGAGGCCAAGGCCGGGCGCGACATGGCTGACCGCTATGATCAGGATGGAGGCCAGCAGCGACACCACGACCAGACCGATCGTGTGCGGCAGCTTGAAAATCTTCACGTTCAGCCAGCCGAAAAGGGCGGTGGCGAGGAAGAGAAGGGCGGCGAAATCTATGAGGACGGAGACGTGCAGCATGGCGCCAAGCTGGCCCGCCCCTGCGAGGGGGTCAACGCGAAATCGAACGGGCCGCTTGCGCGGGGCGCGGGGCGTGTTAAGTCCGCTGGCATGAAACAGACAGGCGCCCGCCATCTCATCGATGCGCTCATCGCGCAGGGATGTAATCGAATTTTCTGTGTTCCCGGCGAATCCTACCTGGCGGCGCTCGACGCGCTGGCCGACCGGAAGGATGCGATCGAGCTGATCGTCTGCCGGCACGAGGCCAGCGCGGCGAACATGGCCGAAGCTCACGGCAAGCTGACCGGGCGGCCGGGCGTGTGCTTTGTCACGCGCGGCCCCGGCGCGACGCAGGCGGCGGTGGGCGTTCATACGGCGCAACAGGATTCGACGCCGATGCTGCTGCTGGTCGGGCAGGTCCGGCGCGAGGACGAGGGGCGCGAGGCGTTTCAGGAGCTGGACTACAACAAGGCGTTCGACGGCATCGCCAAGCTGGGCTTCGAGATCCGCGACGCGGCGCGGGTGCCCGAGCAGATGATGCGGGCCTATGCGGCGGCGACGAACGGGCGGCCCGGCCCGGTCGTGGTGGCGTTCCCCGAGGACATGCTGCGCGATGAAGTCGATGCGGAACCGGCGGCGGCGCTGGTTGAGGCGCGGTCCGAGGTTTCCGACGAGACGGCGCGCGAGGTGGCGGAGGCGTTGAGCGCAGCGGAAAAACCGCTGGTCATGGTCGGCGGACCGGGCTGGAGCCATGAGTCGGCGAAGGCGCTGCACGGGCTGGCCGAAGCGTTCGACGTTCCGGTGATATCCGCCTTCCGGGCCAAGCAGATCATGGACAACACGCATAGCCATTATGTCGGCGAGGCCGGGATCGGCTGTAATCCCGAGCTGATCGCGCGGATGCGGGAATGCGATTTGCTGCTGGTCATCGGGGCGCGGCTGGGGGAGATGACTACCCAGTCCTATGATTTGTTCGAGACGCCCGGCGGGGCGGCGGACAAGCTGATCCACGTACATCCGGGCGGCGAGGAGCTGGGCCGGGTGTATCGCCCGAAACTGGCGATTACGGCGCGCCCGTCCGCTTTCATCGCTGCGCTGGGCAATTTTGCGCCGCAGCCTTCGGACGAGAGCGAATGGCGCACAGCGGCGCGGGCGGACTATGAAAAATGGATCGCGCCGGTGCCGGTGACGGGGGATCTGAACCCGTCAGAGATTTACGCCATGCTGTCCGAGAAGCTGGGGCATGAGGCCGTGCTGACCAACGGGGCGGGGAATTTCGCCGCCTGGCTGCATCGCTTCTACCAGCATCGCTGCTTCCCTTCGCAACTGGCGCCGACCTCCGGCGCGATGGGCTATGGCGTGCCGGCGGCGATTGCGGCGAAGCTGGAATATCCAGACCGGCCGGTCATTGGCGTGGCCGGGGACGGCGATTTCATGATGGCGGTGGCGGAGCTGGCCACGGCGGTTCGTTATGGCGTCAATGTTGTATTTCTTGTATTTGATAACGGGACTTACGGCACAATTCGCATGCACCAGGCGAAGACTTATCCGGGCCGTGTCAGCGGCACAGAGCTGACCAATCCGGACTTCAAGGCGATGGCCGAATCCTTCGGCGCGGCGGGTTTCCGCGTGCGAACGACCAAGGATTTCGAGGCTGCGTTCGACAAGGCGCTGGGCTGCGGCAAGCCGGCGCTGATCCACATTATCCAGTCGCTTGAGGACATCGCGCCCGGAAAGCGGCTGTCCGAGATGGAAAGCTGAAGGAGACCCTCACATGAGCGAGTCCTTTTATGACCGCCTGGACGAAGAGCTTCGCGAGATCGAGGCCGGCGGGATGTACAAGCGCGAGCGCATCATCACCACGCCGCAGGATTCCGACATCGAGGTGGCGGGGCGAGGCAATGTCCTGAATTTCTGCGCCAATAACTATCTGGGGCTGGCGGACGACGAGCGCCTGATCGACGCGGCGAAACGGGCCATCGACGATCACGGCTACGGCATGGCCAGCGTGCGCTTCATCTGCGGCACGCAGGATTTGCACAGGGAGCTGGAAAAACGGCTGGCGCAATGGCTGGGTTTTGACGACGCCATCCTCTACGCCGCCGCGTTCGACGCCAATGGCGGCCTGTTCGAGCCGCTGCTGGGGCCGGAAGACGCGATTATCTCGGACTCGCTGAACCATGCCTCGATTATTGACGGGGTGCGGCTG
Organism: Euryhalocaulis caribicus; assembly: GCF_000412185.1. Lineage (GTDB taxonomy): Bacteria > Pseudomonadota > Alphaproteobacteria > Caulobacterales > Maricaulaceae > Euryhalocaulis > Euryhalocaulis caribicus. The sequence goes on along the minus strand of NZ_ASJA01000009.1, from coordinate 121,673 downwards.
TGCAAGGCCAAGCGGTTCCGCTACGCCAATTCCGACATGGACGATCTGCGCGCCAAGCTGAACGAGGCGCGCGAGGCCGGGGCGCGGGACATCATCATCGCCACGGACGGCGTGTTCTCCATGGACGGCTATATCGCCAAGCTGGACCAGATCCGCGCGCTGGCCGACGATTTCGGCGCGCTGGTGATGGTCGATGACTGCCACAGCCACGGCTTCATGGGCGAGAAGGGGCGAGGGACGCCTTCTCATTGCGGCGTGAAGGCCGACATCGTGACCGGCACGCTGGGCAAGGCGCTGGGCGGGGCGATGGGCGGATTCACCTGCGCAAGCCAGCAGGTGGTGGACATGCTGCGCCAGCGCTCGCGGCCCTATCTGTTCTCCAACTCGCTGGCGCCGGGGATTGTGGGGGCGAGCCTGACGGCGCTGGATATCGTGGAAGAGGGCGACGACCTGCGCGCGCGCCTGTTCGACAACGCCAAACGCTTCCGCGCCGGCATGACCGAGGCCGGGTTCGACCTGCTGCCGGGCGAGCACCCGATTATTCCGGTGATGCTGGGCGATGCCGCGCTGAGTCAGAAAATGGCCGACAAGCTGATGGACGAGCATGTCTATGTGATCGGCTTCTTCTATCCGGTCGTGCCGAAGGGACAGGCGCGCATCCGCACACAGATGTCGGCCGCGCACACGTCCGAACAGATTGACCAGGCCGTGGCCGCCTTCACCAAAGTCGGCAAGGAGCTGGGCGTCATCTGACAAAAGCTGTCTTCGGGGGAGGGATAATGAAGCTGGTTCTCTGGGCTGTCGCGGCAGGGCTGATGCTCACCGGCGGAGCGGCCGCGCAAACCTATGGCGAAACCGCGCGCATTGTCCGGGACGAATGGGGCGTGCCGTTCGTCTATGGGGAGACGGACGCGGACGCGGCCTTCGCGCTGGCCTATGCCGAGGCCGAGGACGATTTTTCGACCATGCAGGACGTCCTGCTGATGACGCGCGCCGAGATGGGGACGGTGCACGGGCGCGAAGGCGCGCAGATCGACTTCATGGCGCATTTCCTCAATGTCCGCGAGAAGGCGGCGCGCGGGTATGCCAGCGAGATTTCAGATGAGACGCAGGCGTTGGTCGACGGCTACGCGGCCGGGCTGAACGCCTATGCCGAAGCGCACCCGGACGAGGTGATCCGGCGCGGCCTGTTTCCGGCGACGGGGGAGGATATTGTCGCCGGATTCATCCTGCGTTCGCCCTTCTTTTTCGGGCTGGACCGGGCGGTGGGGCCGATCTTTGACGGCGAGAAGCCGGCGCGGTTCGAACCGCTGGAGGCGGGCGGGTCCAACGGGTTCGCCATTGCGCCGTCCCGTTCCGCCGATGGCGCGACGCGTCTGATCGCCAATTCCCACCAGCCCTGGGAAGGCCCGGTGGCGTGGTATGAGGCGCGCATGGCGAGCGGCGAGGGGATGTGTTTCGCCGGGGCGCTGTTCCCGGGTTCGCCCGTGATTCTGCTGGGGCATAACCGCAATCTGGGCTGGACCAACACGGTCAACCGGCCGGACCTGGTTGATATCTATGAGCTGGAGCTGGACCGGTCCGGCAAGCGCTATCGCTATGACGGCGAATGGCGGGAGCTGGAGCGAGAGCGGGTCTGGTTGCGCGTGAAGTTCGGGCCGGTGGCGGTGCCCATCCCGAAAACCATCAAGCGGTCGATCCACGGCCCCGTGATCGAGAACGATCATGGCGCCTATGCGGTGCGCTACGCCACGCAGGACGAAACGCGTCATGTTCAGCAATATTACGAGCTGACCAAGGCGGGCGACTGGACCGAATGGCTGGACGTGATGCGGATGCAGGCCATCCCTGCGACCAATTTCATCTATGCCGACCGGGATGGAAATATCGCCATGCTCTATAACGCCCAGTTCCCGGACCGGGCGGAGGGCTATGACTGGCGGGACGTTCTTCCCGGCGATGAGGCGGCGGCGCTCTGGGACGGGCCGGTGGATTTTGCGCAAATTCCGCTGCTGGCCAATCCGGCGTCGGGTTATGTGGTCAATTCCAACAACACGCCGTTCGTCGCCACCCGCGTGGCGTACAATCTGGACCGCGCGGATTATCCAGAGCGGCTGGGCATCGAAAAGCGCATGACCAACCGGATCATGCGGGCTGTGAAGCTGCTGGACGCCGATGACAGCATCACGCGGGCGGAGCTTGAGACGATCAAGTATGACCGCGGCTATGAGCCGGACTCGCCGGAAGGGCTGGAGTTCCAGAAAGTCATCGCGGCGGGCGAGACCGCGGCGGACCTGAAGGCGGCAACGGAGACCTTGAAGAACTGGGACTGGTCTCTGGACGGCGAGGGCATGTCGGACGCTCTGGCCGTGCTGATCATGGGGCCGCTCATGGTCTCGACTTATTTCGGCGAGGAGCCGCCGGATTACGAAACACTGCTGCGGGACTCCGCGGAGTTTCTGGAAAAGCATCACGGGCGGCTGGATCCGCCGCTGGGCGACGTGCTGCGGCTGAAGCGCGGCGAGGCGGATTTCCCGCTGACGGGCGGGCCTGACGCCCTGCGCGCCATCGGCTGGTCGGATCGCGAAGACGGGAAGCTGATCGCCGATGTTGGCGATTCCTTCGTGATGTTCGTGGAATGGGATGAGGCGGGGAATGTCGCCTCGCAAACCGCGCAACCGTTCGGGGCCGCCATATCCCGGCCCGACTCGCCGCACTACAATGATCAGGCCGAACTGTTCGCGAACATGGAATTGAAGCCGGTCCATCTGGACAGGCTCTGCGGAATGGATATGTCCGGGGTCACGCCCATTCTGGAGCGGAACCAAGCGCCCAGACGCTGAGTTCGTACGCCTGACGCACCAATTCTAATCCCTTCAAGTCGGAAGGGTCACGAGGTCGATTATGAAAGCCCTGGTCAAGGAAAAGCCGGAAACCGGCATCTGGCTGCATGATGACGAGCCGAAGCCGGAAATCGGGCCGGATGACGTTCTGATCCGTATCCAGAAAACCGCGATCTGCGGCACGGACGTTCATATCTATAACTGGGACGACTGGGCGGCGAATACGATCCCCACCCCGATGATCGTCGGCCATGAATATGGCGGCGTGATCGAAGCGGTCGGTGAGGACGTAACCCGCGTGAAGCCGGGGCAGCGCGTTTCCGGCGAGGGTCATATCGTCGGCAATCGCAGCCGCGCGGCGCGGGCCGGGCGCTTTCACCTCGACCCTGAAACCAAAGGCGTCGGCGTGAACATGCCCGGCGCTTTCGCCGAATATATGAAATTGCCGGCGTTCAATGTGGTGCCGCTGCCCGATGCGGTTCCGACTGAAATCGCGGCGATCCTGGATCCGCTGGGCAATGCGGTTCACACGGCGCTGTCCTTCGACCTGGTGGGCGAGGACGTGCTGATCACCGGGGCCGGCCCCATCGGCATCATGGCGGCGGCCGTGGCGCGGCACGTCGGCGCGAGGCATATCGTGATCACCGACCTGAACGATTACCGGCTGGAGCTGGCCAAGACCGTGGTTCCGAGCGTGGTGACCGTGAACGCCGGCGAACAAGGCGCATTGAAGCAAACCGTTTCCGATCTCGGCATGACCGAAGGCTTCGATATCGGCATGGAAATGTCGGGCGCGGGGCCGGCCTTCGACCAGATGCTGGACAATATGATCATGGGCGGAAAGATCGCGTTCCTGGGTCTGCCGGCCAAACCGCTGACCACCGATTATTCCAAGATCATCCTGAAGGCGCTGACCATCAAGGGGGTCTATGGCCGCCGCATGTTCGAGACCTGGTACAAGATGCTGGCCATGCTGGAATCGGGCCTCGACGTCTCGAAGATTATCACTCACCGCTACAAGGTGGACGATTACCAGACGGCGTTTGACGCCATGGTGTCCGGCCAGAGCGGCAAGGTGATTATCGACTGGGAATAGGGCGCGCTAGCTGCGCGTCATGCGCGTGACATTGCCGGCGCAGGAAATCCGGCTGCCGGTGCAGGCGCGGCGATCCTCATCGAAATATTCCGGCGGCGCCGCGACAAAGCGGCCCTCCTTGATGTCTATGACCATTTTCATGTCCTTGAACGCCGAAGCGCCAAGGATCAGCGTCGGTTCGTCCTTTCGCCCCAGCGCGGCGAAGGCGGGCGATTCCAGCACATAGACGGGGACGTTTTTCCATACGACCGAGCCGAGTTTCAGGCGTTCGATCCGCACGACCTCCGGCCGGTCGGCATTTTCGTCGAAGCCGGTAATCTCGATCGGTTCAAGCCGCCCCTTGGCCTTCAGGACTCTCTCATAGGCCTCGTTCATCACGAGGAAAGGGACGCCGGTATCGATCAGGGCCGCGCCGGAAACGCGGTCCAGCTCCACCGGCGCAAGCCAGACAGAGAGGTTGTTGGGCGAGGGCTGAAGGTCCAGCCAGGCCGATTCAAAATTGGGCTCGGGCGCAGTTTCCGCCGTATGGAAACGAAAGGCGTGGTCGCGGAAATCGATCTCCACGATGGCCGCGTCGTCCGGCAGCAGGGCGCTGAGGCCCAGCAAGCCGTCGGCTTCGGCCGGGTAAGGCAGGGCCTCCCTGAGAATGGCGGCGTCGCTGGCTGTCCGGCGTATCGGCCCGGCATCGATATCAACCGAGGCGACGCCGGCGTCTTCTACCTGAGTGAGGCCGATGATGCGGCGGGAACTGGTTGAGGTCTCAAGCCGGGCGCGCGCGGCGAAGGCCGGCTCCAGGGCCGTTACTTCCGCGCCGGTGTCCAGCACGAAAGCGCCCTCCTGCCCGGCGACGCGGGCATGGGCCAGATAGAGACCGTCCGTCGTGGGGGTGAGAGGGAGTTCGCCGGTTCGCTGGGCCAGCGAAAGTCCCGCGCCGGCCAGAAACAGGGCCAGACAGAGCGTTCCGCCCCGACAGACCCGTGTAATCGACCATTGGTGTTTCATATGACCTGAAATTTACCGCCGGTTGTGTGAAGGCGGCAAGCAGGAGGGGGCCAGATGACACAAGTTTAATGCGCGGCCCGGGCGCAATATGACGCAATTCAGGCTCTCGATTCATGGCGCGCAGCCTCTATAGTCATTGCAAAAACAGGCTTTGGGAGGAGCTGAAATGGCCAACGCGCCGCAATTCGAAACCGTCGAGCAGGCGATCCGCTACATGGTGGAGAACGATCCCGCCTGGGCGGTGACTCAGGAAGAGATACGCGGCGTGAAACACCGCGCCTTTGCGGAACTGTCGGCCAATCTGGGCGAGGTGTTTGCGTTCGGCGCCATGCATGGCGACGCGCCGTTTCTGGTCTATGAGGACCAGCGGCTATCCTTTGCCGAAACCTATGCGCTGTCCTGCCGTCTGGCCAATGCGCTGGTCGCGAAGATGGGCGTGAAGCCGGGCGATCGCGTGGCTATCGCCATGCGCAACTATCCCGAATTCATTCTGGCCTACCAGGCGATCATTCTGGCGGGCGCCGTCGCCACGCCGCTGAATGCCTGGTGGACGACGCGCGAGCTGCAATACGCGTTCGAGGATTCCGGCGCGAAGCTGGTGATCGGGGACAAGCGGCGGCTGGACCGGATCACGCCGTTTGCAGGCGATCTGGGCGTGAAAATCATTTCTGTCCGGGGCGATCACGAGGCCGGCGAGGCAACGCTGGACGCTTTGATCGAGGGCGAGGCGGAAACCGCGCCGCCGCAGACCGGGGTGGGCCGGGATGATCCGGCGACGCTGATGTATACGTCCGGCTCCACGGGATATCCGAAGGGAGTTCTGTCTTCCCATCGCGGTGTCATGACGACGCTTAAAAGCTGGCTGCTGATCCTGGCGGGCGGGCTGGCCGTCCCCGACCCGCGATATCCGGCCGTGCCCGAGGGCAAGCAGATGGGGGTGCTGCTGGCGCTGCCGCTGTTCCATGTCACGGCGACGCACAGCCTGTACCTGATGTCCCTGTTTGTCGGGCGGAAGATTGTGATGATCCGCAAATGGGACGTGGAGGAAACCCTGCGTCTGATCGAGGCGGAGGAGATCACGCATTTTGTCGGCGTGCCGACGATGACCGCGGAGCTGGCGCAGGCCTGTTCGGAAACCGACCGGAACATGGCCAGCCTGATCGATATCAGTTCCGGCGGCGCGAAACGGCCGCCCGAGCATGTGGCCCGGCAGCGCAAGCTGACGCCAAACGCCGCCGCGGCGTCGGGATATGGCCTGACCGAGACCAACGCGATCGGCGCGATCATCAACCGGGCCGATTACGAGGCGCGTCCCGACGCGGCCGGCAAGGTTGTGCCGCCGGTTACGGAGGTGAAGATCGCGGGGGAAGACGGCAAGGCGCTTCCGGTGGGCGAGATCGGGGAGATCTGCATCCGCTCGCCCGCCAATATGATCGAGTACTGGAACCGCCCGGAGGACACGAAGGCGGTGTTCGATGAGGAAGGCTATCTGAGAAGCGGCGATCTGGGCCGGCTTGACGAGGACGGCTTCCTGTACGTGCAGGGACGCGTGAAGGACATGATCCTGCGCGGCGGCGAGAACATTGCCGCGCTGGAGGTGGAGGAGGCGTTCTACGAACATCCCGGCGTGGCGGAGATCGCGGTAATCGGGTTGCCGGACGAGCGGCTGGGCGAGGCCGTGGGCGCGGTTGTCTATCTCCATGAAGGCGAAGCGGCGGATGAGGACGCCTTGAGGGCCTTTGCCGCAGAGCGGTTGGCCGGCTTCAAGATTCCGGAACGGTTCTGGTTCCGCGACGAACCCCTGCCGCGCGGCGGGACGGCGAAAATCGACAAGCTGACCGTGAAGAAGCTCTATGCCGGGTCCGAATAGACAAGTAATGAGATTTTAAGCCAAATCTGGTGTTCTGGCCCGGAAATAAGGGCCAGGAACATGAAAAATTACCTTGTCAGCGTGATGACGGCTGTTTGCGCGGCCGCATCGCCCGCCGCGGCCGATACGGTCTTTGACAGCGGCAAGCTTCTGGCCACGGGCGGCGTGAGCCAGATCGAGGGCGCGGGCGGGGCCGGGCTTTCCACATGGTCGGTTATCACGGGCTATGGCTCGCGCAACGGCGTCGGGGCCAATGCGCATTACAGCTATCTGGACCTGCCGGATTTCACGTTCGAGACTGTGGGCTTTGCCGCGGGCCTGTTCGACCGCGTGGAGCTCAGCTATGCGCGCCAGTATTTCGATACGGGCGAGACCGGCGTCGTGCTGGGACTGGGCGAGGGGTTTGAATTCGGTCAGGACGTTTTCGGCGCCAAGGTGCGGCTGTTCGGGGACGCGGTCTATGACCAGGACCGCTGGTATCCGCAGGTGGCCGCCGGCATCCAGTACAAGGACGCCGAACAGGAAGCCGTTCTGGCGGCCGTTGGCGCGGACGACGATTCCGGGGTGGATTACTATCTGTCCGCCACGAAGCTCTATCTGCGGCACAGCCTGCTTCTGAGCGGGACCGTGCGCGCCACCCAGGCCAACCAGTTCGGCCTGCTGGGCTTTGACGAGGATTATTCCGCGCAGTTCGACGGATCGGCCGTGATGCTGCTGTCCCGGCGCTGGGCCGTGGGCGCGGACTATCGGACCAAGCCGGACAACCTGGCTTTCGCGGACGAAGAGGACGCCGCGGCGGCCTATCTGGTCTTCTTCCCGAACAAGGGCGTGTCTCTGACGCTGGCCGGCGTCGATCTGGGCGAGGTGGCCAATCAGGGCGGTCAGGCCGGCGTGTATTTTTCTCTGCAAGTGGGGTTTTAGGATGATGAGACCGGTGATGACGGCGCTCGCCGCGTTGCTGCTGGCCGCCGGCGCGGCGCAGGCGGCGGATGCGACTCTGTATGAAGACCTTGGCGGGGCGGACGCGGTGGAGCGCATTGCGCATGGCGCGATTGACCGTTCGGTCGCTGATCCGCGCATCGGCCATACCTTCGAAAATTCCAATGTCGACCGGGTCAAGCGCCTGCTGACCGAACAGATTTGCGATCTGACGGGCGGGCCTTGCGAATATTCCGGGCAGACGATGGAGGCCTCGCACAAGGGGCTGGCGCTGGATACGGCGGATTTCAACGCGCTGGTCGAGAACCTTCAGGACGCGATGGACGAAGAGGGCGTGGGGTTCCGCACCCAGAACCGCCTGCTGGCGATTCTGGCGCCGATGCACCGGGACGTGGTGACCGAGTAGAAGGACTTTCAGGACCGCCGTGTCACAGGATATGCCGCAACCCCTGAAACAGACGCGCCTGCTGACGACGATTCGCAGCCGGCTGGTTCTGGGCTGTCTGGCGATGTGCCTGCTGGTGGCCGCGGTGGGCGCTTACGCCGTGATGTCGATTACACGGGCCGGGGCGGTGGTCGAGGAAACCTATGACCGTCCCATGATGGCGATCAATTTTGCCCGGGCCGCGAGCCTGTCCTTCTCCCGCGCGGACGCCGCGCTGTTGCGGCAGGGCGTGTATGAGGGCGCCGACGGCGCCGACTTTTCCGAATTTGAAGAGCGCATGGACGATTTCCTGAGCGATCTGGAGATTGTCGAGGAACGCGCGCTGACTGCCCGCTCGCGGGAGATGACGCATGAGGTGCGCCTGCAGGCGCAGGAATGGGGTGCGGCGGTCATGGCGTCCGGCGGCGAGGCCTTGCCGGAGCGGACGCTTCAGGCGCAGGCGGACCAGATTGTCGAAACGCTCGATATCATCGTCGAACTACAGGCCAATGCCGCCTATCTGTCGCGGGAGAGCGCGGTGGCGGCGGTGGATAGAAGCCAGCGGCTGAACACAGCGGCGGCGCTGGCCGCGATTGCCGTGTCGATCCTGATTATTGCATTGCTGACTCGCTCCATCGTGCGGCCCCTGGATGCGGCCTCCGGCGCGGCGAACCGGATCGCCGATGGTGATTTCGAGGCGGAAATCCCGGCCGGGGGACAGGATGAGACCGGGGCTCTGCTGCGCTCCATGTCGGTCATGCAGGACAATATCCGGGAGATGATGGCCCGGGAAAAAGCCCTGCGGACAACCGCGCAGATCCGCCTGATCGACGCGCTTCAGAACGCGCATGAGGCGATCGTTCTGGTCGATGCGGACCAGCGGATTATTCATGCCAATGTGAAGGTGAAGGACTTTTTCCCCGACCTTCGCGAGGAAAATATTCACGGAGCCTTCTATCCTGAACTTTTCCGGCAGGACGGATCGCCGGTTTCCGTGTCGCGCGACACGCTGTTTTCCGAAGAGGCTCACGCTGGAGAAATGCGTTTGCCGGACGGGCGCTGGTTGAGGATGGACCGGAGCGCCACCAGCGAAGGCGGGGCACTGATCACCTGGGCCGATATCAGCGACGCCAAGCAGCGCGAGTCGGACTATCTGGACGCCAGGGACCGGGCCGAAATGGCCAGCCGGGCGAAAACAGACTTCATGACGGCGATGACGCACGAATTGCGCACCCCGCTGAACGCCGTCATCGGGTTTGCCGGTATTCTAAAAGGCCATGGCGCGGCCAACGCGGAGCAGCAAAAGAGCTATGCGACCCTGATCCACGAAAGCGGGATGAACCTGCTGACGATTATCGAGAATATTCTGGAAGTGTCCGGCGCGCAGGAATCAGAACTCTGGCCCGAAACCTTGCCTGTCAGCGAGCTTGTTGAAGAGGCCGTCGCACTGCACGAGACGCAGATTGCCGCCAAGTCCATCCGGCTTTCCGTCTCCGGCGGAGAAGGGGTCTGCGCGCACGCCGATCCGAACGCGGTCAAGCGCGCGGCCGGAGAGATCATATCCAACGCCGTGAAGTTCACCGATGAGGGCGGGGCGGTGTCAGCCGAGATATCCGCTCTGCCCCGCGGCGTGGAAATACGCATACGCGACACGGGCATCGGTATGAGCGCCGACAAGATCCCGATGGCGCTGGAGCCTTTCCGGCAGCTGGAATCAGGCGTTACGCGCCACTATGAGGGCTGCGGCCTTGGGCTGGCGGTGGCCAACCAGCTGATCGAAAGGTCAGGCGGAAAGCTGCGCGTGGAGTCGGAGCCGGGCGCGGGGACATGCGTGACGATCTGGTTGCCGCCGGCAAAAGCCCTAAATCCCGATGCTGCGGTAGCGTGAGAGTGAAGATGCGCCTGATTTCATGTGTCGCGGCTGTGGCCGCTTTTCCCGTTTTTACAGCAGCGCAGCCCGCCACGGTGTTGCCGGGTGAATCGGCCGGGCAGGGCGAGGCCACGGTGACGGTGTCCCAGCGGGGACGGGCTTTCGACCCCGAGGAAACGACGCTCACAGAAGGGGGAACGCTGACCATCGTCAATGATGATCAGTTCCTGCATCATGCCTATGTGGAATCTGACGCGTTGAGCTTCGATTCCGGGTCACAGCCGATCGGATCGCGAACCGATATCGTTTTCGATCAACCGGGCGAATATGTCGTCCGCTGTGACATCCACCCCAAGATGCGCCTGAAGGTGACCGTCCTTCCGGACTGATCACCTTCAGCGTCTGCGCTCAAACCCCTAGAAAATTCCCAGGAATTTTTTCCGCTTTTCACCGCCATTATCGGTTTCCGGCGCGGCCGAGGTTTCCGGCCTGGCTTTCTTCGGCTTGTCCTCGCCGAGCTTGTAGTCCTTGAAGCGTTCGCGCAGATCGGTCTTCAGAACTTTGCCTGTGGCGCCGAGCGGCAGTTCCTCGACGAATTCGACCGCGTCCGGCACCCACCACTTGGCGCATTTTTCCGCGATGTAATCCTGTATCTGCTGCTCTGTGGGAGAACACCCCTCTTTCGGCACAACGACCAGTAGCGGGCGCTCCTGCCACTTTGGATGGGGCAGGCCGATGGCGGCGGCCTGCGCCACGTCGGGATGGCCCATAGCGGCGTTTTCCAGATCAATGGAGGAAATCCATTCGCCGCCGGTCTTGATCACGTCCTTGGCGCGGTCGGTAATGGTCATGTAGCCATCATCGTCCAGGTGCGCGATGTCGCCGGTGTCGAACCATCCGTCATCGGTGAACTGATCGTCGCTGTCGCGCTTGAAATACTGGCTGGCGATCCACGGCCCGCGCACCTGAAGGTGGCCGGACGATTTGCCGTCGCGCGGCAGAATCTTGCCGTCTTCGGAAACCACGCGCAGCTCCACGCCATAAACGCCCAGACCTTGTTTCAGCTTGATCTTGACCTTCTCGTCCTGCGGCAGCCCGTCATGATTGGGTTTCAGCGTGCCGATCGTGCCGATGGGCGACATTTCCGTCATGCCCCAGCCCTGCTGCATGGTGACGCCATAGCCTTCCTCATAGGCGCGCAGCAGCGCCTCGGGCAGGGCGGAGCCGCCGGACAAGATTTTTTCGACCTTGTCGAGGCGTTTTTCGTTCTTGCGCAGATAGTCCAGCACGCCGAGCCAGACGGTGGGCACGCCCACCATGTAGGTGACGTCCTCGCCGTCGATCAGCTCGTACAGGCTGGCGCCGTCCAGTTGCGCGCCCGGCATGACCAGTTTCGCGCCCGCCATCGGCGCGCCATAGGGCAGACCCCAGGCGGAGACGTGGAACATCGGAACCACGGCCAGGATCGAGGCTTCGGCGCCGCCGCCGATCACGTCCGGCGCGATGGAGCTCATCGCGTGCAGGACGGTGGAGCGATGGGAATAGAGAACGCCCTTGGGATCGCCCGTGGTGCCGGACGTGTAGCAGAGGCAGGCGGCGGCGTGTTCGTCGAAGACCGGCCAGTCGAACTCATCGGGCTCGTCGGCGATCAGTTCCTCATAGGTGAGGATTTCGGTCTTCATTTCGGGCTTGTGTTCGGCGCCCGCCATCAGCACCCATTTTTCAACGCCGGGGCAGTGCTGCGCGATCCCGTCAACGATCGGGGCGAATGTGGTGTCGAAGAAGACGATCTTGTCTTCGGCGTGATTGATGATCCAGGCGATCTGCTCGGGCTTCAGGCGCGGATTTATCGTGTGGATCACGCTCTCGATGCCGGACACCGCATAATAGAGTTCGAAATGCCGGTGCGTGTTCCACGCGATCGTGCCCACGCGCTCGCCCGGCGCCACGCCGAGCTTTGTCAGGGCGTGGGCTGCCTGCTGAGAGCGTTTCCAGGCGTCGCGATAGCCATAACGGTGGATTTCACCCGACTCCGGCAGGCGGGTGACAATTTCCCGGCCCCCGTGATTAAGCGCGGCGTGTCTCAGAATTCCGCTGATCATCAGCGGGGCGTCCATCATTAATCCGCGCATCATGGCGGCTCCTCCCAAACAGGCTTTTCCTTTAGTTGAGCCGAGTTAAGCGGGCGTGGCGCGGCCTGACAAGCGCTCGTGAAGCGCAATCCGGCTTGAATTATAGGTAATTCGCAGTTTTTACCTGTCCCGCCGTCCAGAAGGTGATTTTGAAATGAGTTTGACGAATACGATCCGCGGTCTCTTTAAATCCCCCATGGATTCCACGCCGCCCGGCTTTGACGATGTTTGCGCCGCCGAGGAGCGCGTGCGCCCGCTGGCCCGCGTGACGCCCTTCCTGCGTTTCGAGGCGCTGGACGAAGCCGCGGGCGCGACTGTCTTCGTGAAATGCGAGAACGTGCAGCGCACGGGATCCTTCAAGATTCGCGGCGCGACCAACCGTATTGCGCGGCTGGGCACCGAAGAGCGCATGCGCGGGGTGGTGGCGTTTTCCTCCGGCAATCATGCGCAAGGCGTTGCGGCGGCGGCGAAGGCGTTCGGCGCGCCGGCGACCATCGTGATGCCGGAAGACAGCCCGAAAGTGAAAATGGAGGGCGTCCGCCGCCTGGGCGGCGAAATCGTCACCTATGACCGGGAAACTGAAAGCCGGGAGGAAATTTCCGCGCGGATAGCGGCGGAAACCGGCGCGACACTGGTGCCGTCCTTCGATGATCCGGACGTGATTTCAGGGCAGGGCACGGCGGGGCTGGAAATCGCCCGGCAGGCGCAGGCGGCGGGCGGGCCGCTGGACGCGCTGATCGTTTGCGCGGGCGGCGGCGGGCTGACGGCCGGCATCGCGCTGGCCATGGAGGGCCTGAGCCCGTCCACGAAAATCTACACGGCGGAGCCCGAAGGCTTCGACGATCATATGAAATCGTTCGACGCCGGAAAGATTGTCGGGAATGAGCGGCGCGGCGGATCGATCTGTGATGCGTTGCTGTCGCCAGCGCCGGGGGAGATCACGTTCGCGATCAACAAGGAGCGGGTCGCCGGCGGCTTCGCCGTCAGCGATGACGAGGCGCTGGACGCCATGGCGTTCGCCTTCCGCCGCATGAAGCTGGTGGTCGAGCCCGGCGGCGCGGCGGCGCTGGCGGCGCTGTTGTCGCGCAAGCCGTTCGCGCGGCGCAGCCGCGTCGGCGTGGTGCTGACCGGCGGCAATGTCGATTCGGATATTTACCAGCGGGCGCTGGCCCGGCTTTAGGTCGGAGACAGGCTGGCTTTCGGGATCGAGCCCTTATTGAGATCTTCGGTGATCGTCACGGGCGCGGTATTGCCGTTCTGGCGCGCGCGATAGACCTGCAAGTTCTCGATCACGCGCTGGATATAGTTCCGCGTTTCGCCGAACGGCACCAGCTCCACCCAGTCGACCGGATCGATGGCGCCGGCCCGGGGATCGCCATAGGTCGCGATCCAGCGGCGCCCGCGTGACGCGCCCGCGTTATAGCCCGCCATCGACACGATGTAGGAGCCGTTGAAATCGCCCACCAGCTGTTTGAGGTGTGAGCTGCCCAGCTCCGCATTGTAATCGGGATCGTCCAACAGCCAGGAATAACGATAGGGCCGCCCCAGGGATCGCGCCGTGGATTGCGCGGTTGTGGGCAATAGCTGCATCAGCCCGTGCGCGTTGGCGTGACTGACGGCGCGCGGATCGAACTCGGTTTCCTGACGCGAAATGGCGAGCGCCAGCGCCGGTTCGACATATTGCGGGCCTTCCGGCGGGGTGAAGGCCAGCGGATAGGCGCGCTCCATCACGGGGATGTGCCGGTTGCGGGCCGATTTCGCCACGCGCAGGGCGGGGCGCATCATGCCGTAATCCTTGGCCATGTCGGACAGCAGCGCGAATTGCGCCGCGTCCTGCATCGTGTCCTCGATGTGATAGGCGAACACGGTGAACCACCAGTCCTCGCCCAGCTCGCCCAGCATCCGGGCGGCCTGCACCAGCTCGCGGGATTCGAAGGCGTCGATATCGGCCTGGGTGATTTCAGGATCCGCCGGAATGACAATCATCGCGGGTTCGCCGGTCAGGCTTTCCAGCCGTTCGGCGGCCAGCAGGCCGTAATAGGTGGTGATGTGTTCGGCGGCCTGTGTGTAATAGGTCTGCGCGGCCTCCGTGTCGCCCGCGGCCTGTGCGGCGCGGCCCTGCCAGTATTGTCCCCGCGAGAGCGATACCGGGGTCGAGACGATTTCCGTGATGATCTTGAAGTGCTCGCCTGCAGCCTCAGGCATGTCGAGGAAGCGCAGCGCGACCCAGCCGGCGAGGAATTCCGCCTCTGACCGGTCGCCGGCGTCTTCCAGATCGGTTGCTTTGGTGAGGTCGTAGGCGGCGCGATAGTCCTTCAGCTCGAGCGCCTCGCGCGCCATCAGGTGGCGCATGTTCCACAGCTCGCCCCGGCCGGTTTCCACCGACGGATTTTCGGTAATGGCGCGGAGATTGGCGATGGCGCCGGTATCGTCGCCGCGGCGGCGCGCCGCGCGGGCGCGCTGGTGCAGGATGCCGGGGTCGCCGGCCATGCTGGACGGGACATTGGCGGCCGACAACGTGCCTTCGGTCAGGCCGAGACGCGCCTGGGCGACCGCTTTTTTCTCCGCCGACAGATAGGGGATGACATCCCGCGCGGCGGTGCGCTGATCCGCCCAGAGCAGGAAATCCACGCGCGACCAGTGATCGTCCGCCGACAGGCGCTGCGCGTGTTCGTTCAGAATGCGGCGCTGTGTTTCCAGTTTCAGCGTCTGGCCGCGCCAGGCTTTCTTCAGCTCCAGTTCCGCGTCGTCCGGCAGATTCAGGTCGAACAGCGCGAACGCGTAGATGGCGTGACCTTCGCCGGTGATCGGCGGGTTTTCGGAAAAATAGGCGGCGATTTCGGACGGCGGGATATAGGCGCTGTTCTTGTCGCTGAGCGCATATTCGGCGTCCCGCTTCATCGCGTTGGTGTTCGGCCAGCCGTCCAGCTGTTCAATATGGTTCGCCAGATCGCGGAAGCTGGTCTGTTCGTCCGAGGTCGCGATGCGCCAGAGCAGAAGCTTGCGGGCGACCGGGTCGTTGATCGAGGGAATCGCCGCGCGCACCGCGCCCCAGTCGCCGTCGCGGGAAGCCTCGAACGCGGCCTCCAGCCGGTTGAATTCCTGTGGCGGCAGGGTCTGTGTGAAAGGCGCAGGTTCGGGCTTGGGCCGGGGAACCGGAACGCTCTGGGCCAGCGCCGGGCCGGCGATCAGGCCCGTTGTCGCGGCCAGCATGAGCATGCGCCCTTTCGCGCCAAGGGCGGCCCGCTTAAGGTCCGCCGCGAAAGTCAGATCTGCGCCCGAAGGAAGGTTCATGTTCACTGGATCCCTGACTGCTTTGATAACGCCCTTCAAGAACAACGCGGTCGATGAGGCCGCGTTGCAAGGTTTGGTGCAATGGCAGCTCGACGAAGGCACGGACGGCCTGGTGCCGTGCGGCACCACCGGCGAGTCGCCGACTCTGTCGGCGGACGAGCAACGCCGGGTCATCGAATTGACCGTGGAAGCCGCGGCGGGCCGCGCGCCGGTCATCGCCGGCGCCGGGTCTAACGATACGTCAAAAGGCATCGCGCTCTCCCGGCAAGCGGAAGCGGCGGGCGCGGACGGCCTGCTGATTGTCACGCCCTATTACAACAAGCCCAACCAGGAGGGGCTGTATCGCCATTTCGAGGCCATTCATGATGCGGTCTCCCTGCCGATACTTATCTACAATATCCCGGGCCGTTCTGTAATCGACATGTCAGTGAAAACGATGTCAGCGCTTTCCAGGCTGGAACGGATCGTCGGGGTCAAAGACGCCACAGGCGACATGGCGCGGGCGCGCGATCAGCGCGAAGCCTGCGGCGAGGATTTCACCTTGCTGTCCGGTGACGATTCGACCGCGGTCGAGTTCGCGGCGAATGGCGGCGACGGCGCGATCTCCGTCACGTCCAATGTCGCGCCGGGCCTGTGCGCGCAGATCTGGGACGCCGCGGCGGCCGGTGAACTGGCCGAAGCGCGCAGCATCGATTCCGGTCTGGCTGAGCTTCATAAGGCGCTGTTCCTTGATCCCAGCCCCGGACCCGCCAAATACGCGCTCTCCCTGCTGGGCCGGTCGGGCGTGGATGTGCGCCTGCCGATCACGGAGCCGGGCGAGGCCGCAAAGGACGCGGTGCGCGCGGCGATGAGCCGCGCAGGATTGCTGGACGGATAGGACGCATGGGCAAGACGATCGCCAAGAACCGCCGCGCGCGGTTCGACTACGAGATCGAGGACGAGATCGAGGCCGGACTGGCGCTGACCGGGTCCGAGGTGAAATCGCTGCGCGAAGGCAAGGCGAATATTGCCGAATCCTATGCCAGCGACGAGGGCGGCGAGATATTCCTGATCAATTCCTATATTCCCGAGTACGCCGCCGCGAACCGGCACAATCATGAGCCCAAGCGGCACCGCAAACTGCTTCTCCACGCACGCGAGGTGGCCCGGCTATCGGCCGCCACCCAGCGCGAGGGCATGACGCTGGTCCCGCTGACGCTGTATTTCAACGATCGCGGCATCGCCAAGCTGAAGCTGGGGCTGGCGAAGGGCAAGAAGACCATCGACAAGCGCCAGACGGTCAAGAAGCGGGACTGGGAACGCCAGAAAGCCCGCATCCTGCGCGAACATAACTGACGCGCCATGCAGACCGTGGAGCTAAACCATGATTACGCAGCTTCACCGGACGCGTTATGGGAAACGGCTACAGACTGGGCGAGTGTCCAAGCGGCGATGAGAGGGCTGGTCAGATTTCATGGCCTCCCGGATGCGCCTTTAAAGACCGGACAAGTCATCAAGAGCGAATTTTCGCTGTTTGGATTTTTTCCGCGTTCGCCATGGGTAATGGAGGTTCTGGAATACGATCCGGGACGTCGCGTTTTGCGCAGTTTCGAGCATGGCGGTCCGGTAAAGGCATGGCGGCATAGCCTGCACGTGTTTCCCTATGAGGACGGCGTGCGTTTGTCAGAGACTATTGAGGTTGATGCAGGGGCCATGACGCCGCTTTACGCGGCATGGGCGGGCTTCATGTATCGCTGGCGACATGGACGCCGCAAAGCGATGCTGGCCCGGCGTTAAGCCGACTCCATACGTTTTTTCGCCTTCTCGAACACGTCGTGGAACATCGCCTCGGTGAGGCGGCCGGTGTTCGTGTTGTAGCGGCTGCAGTGATAGCTATCGATCATGAGAAGCGGGCCGTTGGGGCCCTCCAGTTCATGTTCAGCGGCGTGCGCGAATTTCTTTGCGGACAGCTTGTAGCCGAGAGTCGCCAAAGCGTTGTCGTGGGCAATCTTGCCGAGCGCGACGATGATCTGAAGCCGGGGCAGGGCCTCAAGCCGGGCGCCCAGATAGTTGCGGCAGGTTTTGGCTTCCGGCCCCGTCGGCTTGTTCTGGGGCGGCACGCACCGCACCGCATTGGTGATCATGCAGTCAGTGAGGCTCAGGCCGTCATCCGGCCGCGCGTCATATTCGCCTTTCGCAAAGCCGTATTTCTGCAGCGTGGGATAGAGGAGGTCGCCCGCCCAGTCGCCGGTGAAAGGCCGCCCCGTCCGGTTCGCCCCGCGCAGGCCGGGCGCCAGACCGAGGACCAGCAGGCGGCAGTCTTCCGCTCCGAAAGACGGGACCGGGGCGTTGAACCAGTCAGGTTCTTTCGCCCGCCATTCCTCGCGGAATTCGACAAGGCGCGGACAGAGCGGACAGTCGCGAGGCGCTTCAGGCGCGAAGGTTCCCGCGCTCACGAATCGTCGTCGTCATCGTGGTTGTTGGAGCCCCCCGCGCGGCCGATCAGGCCTTCCAGATCCGCCAAGTCAATAAAGGAATCTGCCTGACGGCGCAGATCGTCGGAGATCATCGGCGGATCGGTCTTCAGGCTGGACACGACGGAGACCCGCACGCCCTTGGCCTGCACCGCCTCGACCAGCTTGCGGAAATCGCCGTCGCCGGAGAACAGGACGATGTGGTCCAGATTGTCTGACAGCTGCAGGGCGTCGACTGCAATCTCGACATCCATATCGCCCTTGATCCGGCGATTGCCCTGGTGGTCGGTATAGCTCTTGGCGGGCTTCGTGACGACGCTGAAGCCATTATAATCCAGCCAGTCGATCAGGGGACGGATCGGGGAATATTCCTGATCCTCCACCAGCGCGGTGTAATAGATGGCGCGGATCAGGCGGCCGCGCTTGCGGAATTCTTCCAGAAGCTTGCGATAGTCGATGTCGAAATCGAGAGATTTGGCGGCGGAGTAGAAATTCGCGCCATCAATCATCAGCGCCAGACGTTCATTCGGATAGAATGCCATGATCAAATCCCGTAATTGCAATCAATATAGAAGACTAAGCGCGTAGCATGATCATCATAGCCCTTGGCGGCAACCGTCCTTTTCAAGGACGTCCGCCGGAAATCACCTTGCTGAAGGCCATACGGGCGTTACCCGAGAAGGGGGATGTTGCGGTTGTTGCGCGGTCGGGGCTGTGGCGCAGCCCGGCCTGGCCCGATCCGGCTGATCCCCCCTACGCCAATGCCGCGGCGCGTATCGAGACAAGCCTGGCGCCGGAGGCGCTGATGACGCGCTTGCTGGAGGTGGAAAAGGCGTTCGGGCGGGACCGCGCGGGCGAGCCGCGATGGTGCTCCCGTACACTGGATCTGGACCTGATTGATTATGACGGGCGGACGGCAGGGGGCGAACACCTGACTCTGCCGCACCCGCGCGCCCATGAGCGCGCCTTTGTGCTGGCGCCGGTTATGGACATCGCGCCGGAATGGTCGCATCCGGCGCATGGACGGGCGCGGAGCGTGCTGGAAAGCCTGCCCGGCGAGGCGCGTGAAGGCCTGTCGCGACTGCGCTTGAGCCCTTCGCAGACGCACAAGCGGTCTTGAATACAAGGGCAGGGGCCCCTAAACAGAAGTTTCGTCTAGGTTTTTCGTTTTCCAGGAGGGCGCATGGCCCGCGTCACCGTTGAAGATTGCATCGAACAGGTTCCGAACCGTTTTGAGCTTGTTCTGCTGTCCGCACATCGCGCCCGGAATGTTTCCGCCGGCGCTGAACTGAAGCTGGACCGCGACAACGACAAGAATCCGGTCGTGGCGCTGCGCGAAATCGCCGAGAAGGCGGTCAAGCCGTCCGATCTGGAAGAAAGCCTCGTCTCCAGCCTGCAGCGCGTTATTCCGCTGGAGGATGTCGAGGACGAAGAAGAACGCGCGGCCATCGCCAGCCGCGGCGGTGACGAGGGCATCAGCGAGGAAGACATGCTTCGCGCTCTGCAGACCGACCGCGACGCCGGGCCGGATAACCGGTTCTAAGGAGCCGCCTTGGCCGAAGCTGTTCGCGAGCACGCAGACACAGCAGCAACGACGCAGCAAACCGCGCCGGCGGACCGGCGCGGTTTTTTGCGTCAATATGAGCTTGTCGACCGGGTCCGGGCCTATGACCCGAATGTCGATGAAGATCTGATCAGCCGCGCCTATGTGTACGCCGTCAAAATGCACGGTGACCAGATGCGCGCTTCGGGCGATCCGTATTTTGCCCACCCGGTCGCGGTTTCGGAAATTCTTACAGACCTGCGGCTCGACTCCGCCTCTATCGCGACGGCGCTGCTGCATGACGTAATCGAGGACACCGACGCCAGTTTCGACACGGTTGCCGAGATGTTCGGCGTGGAGGTCGCCAAGCTGGTCGACGGGGTCACCAAGCTGGGCCAGGTGGAGCTGAATTCGGAGCGGACGAAACAGGCCGAAAACCTGCAGAAGTTCATTCTGGCGATTTCCAACGACGTCCGGGTCCTGCTGGTGAAGCTGGCGGACCGGCTGCACAATATGCGGACGCTGCATTTCATCTCCAAGCCGGAGAAGCGCGAACGTATCGCCCGCGAGACGCTGGAAATCTATGCTCCGCTTGCGCGGCGTATTGGCGTGAACCGCATCTGTACCGAGCTGGAGGAGCTGTCCTTCAAGCATCTCAACCCGGCGGCGTTCGAGACGATCTCCAGGCGTTTGGCGGTGTTGCGCGAGCAGGTTGGCGACAAGATCGCCCAGATCACGGCCGACCTTGTCGACATGCTGGAGAAGGAAGGCGTGTCCGCGCGGGTCTATGGCCGTGAAAAGAGCGCCTATTCGATCTGGCGCAAGCTGGAGCGCAAGTCGCTGAGCTTCGAGGAGCTGGCCGATATCTACGGCTTTCGCGTGGTCGTGGACGAGGAGAATACCTGCTACCGAACGCTGGGCATCATCCATCAGCGCTGGCGTTGCGTGCCGGACCGTTTCCGGGACTTCATCTCTGTCCCCAAGCCGAACAATTACCGCTCCCTGCACACCACGATTATCGGCCCGGACCAGATGCGGGTCGAGCTGCAGATCCGCACCGAGGAAATGGATACGGTCGCCGAACACGGCGTCGCCGCGCACTGGCGCTACAAGGATGACGCCTACCGGTTCGACGCCGATGCGGCCAAGCGCGCGGGCGGCGACCCGCTGGCGCGGCTGCGGCCCTTCGTGGAAATCCTGGAGCATGGCGGCGACCCGGACGAATTCCTGGAGCACGCCAAGCTGGAGATGTTCACCGACCAGGTGTTCACCTTCACTCCGCGCGGCCAGCTTATTCCGCTACCGGCGGGCGCGATGCCTCTGGATTTCGCCTATGCGATCCATACCGATCTGGGCGACACCACGGTCGGCGCCCGTATCAATGGCCGCGAGCGGCCGCTGACCACCACGCTGAATAACGGCGACGTGGTGGAAATCCTGCGCGCCGGGTCGCCGGCGCCGATTTCCGGCTGGGAAGACCTGGTCATCACCGGGCGCGCGCGGTCCGCCATCCGGCGTCTGGTGAGGACCAGCGAGAAGGACGAATTCGTCAAGCTGGGCCGGGTAATTGCCGAATCCGCGTTCCGGCGCGAGGGCAAGGAACTGCGCAAGTCCAATCTCAACGATGCGCTGCGCCGGCTGGAAGTGGATGACGAGAACCGCCTCTATGAAGAGCTGGGCCGCAATCGCATTACCGGGGCGGACCTGCTGGACGCCGTATTCCCCGGCCGCAAGGACGCCAAGCGCCTGCGGGGACGACCGCGCTGGCTGATCCGCGAGGAGAAGGCGCAGCTTTTCGTGCGCGGCAAGGACAAGGATTTGACGCCTGGCGTGACGCTGCATTTCGCAAAGTGCTGCACGCCGCTGCCGGGCGACCGCATCGTGGGCATATTGCAGCCGGAAATCGGCGTGGAGGTCCACACCATAGATTGCGACACGCTGGCCGATTTTGACGAGGACAAGGACCGCTGGGTCGACCTGGACTGGACGCCGGAGGCCGAGAAAGCGACGGCCATGAGCCGGGTTCTGGTGACCGTGGTGCACGAGGCCGGGGTGCTGGCCGAGATCGCGCAGATCGTGGGCGAGAACAACGGTAACATTACCGATGTTTCCACCCTCAATCGGTCCACAGATTTCTTCGACATGCGCTTGGATATCGAGGTTCTGGACGCCAAACACCTGTCGCACATCATCGCCGCCCTGCGCGCCAGCCGCAGCGTGGTGAAGGCCAAACGCGCACAGGAGACCAAGCGACGGTGAATACCCAGGACGTACTCGACGAATTCAAGGCGGCCGGCGGCCTGCTTGAAGGCCATTTCATTCTGTCTTCCGGGCTGCGCAGCCCGGTCTTCCTGCAGAAGGCGCAGGTCTTCAAGGATCCCAACCGGACAGAGAAGCTCTGCAAGGCGCTGGCGAAGAAGATACGCGACGCCGTGGGCGGTCCGGTCGACGCCGTTGTTTCGCCCGCCGTGGGCGGAATTATCCCGGGGTATGAAACAGCGCGGCATCTGGGCTGCGACGCCCTGTTCGTGGAGCGCGAGGACGGTGAATTCCAGCTGCGTCGAGGTTTCGCGCTGCAGCCGGGCGAGCGCGTGGTGATGGTGGAGGACATCGTGACCACGGGGCTGTCTTCCCGCGAATGTCTGGACGCGCTGCGCAAGACGGGCGCGGAAATCCTTGCCGGCGCGTGCCTGATCGACCGGTCGGGCGGCAAGGCGGATATTGGCGCGCCACTCATCTCGCTCGCCCAGGTCGATTTCCCGGCCTATAAGGAAGACGAACTTCCTGAAGAACTGAAAGCCATTCCGCCGGTGAAACCGGGCAGCCGGGGCCTTGCGTGAGCGACCTGCCGCGCCTCGGGGTCAATATCGACCATGTCGCGACCATCCGGAACGCGCGCGGCGGAGACCATCCCGATCCCGTGCGCGCGGCGCGGCTGGCCGCGGAGGCGGGCGCCGAGGGCATCACGGCCCATCTGCGGGAAGACCGCCGCCATATCGGGGACAATGATATCCAGCGGCTGGTGGACGAGATCGACCTGCCCCTGAACCTGGAAATGGCCGCCACGGACGAGATGGTGGAGATCGCGCTTCGCCACCGCCCGCCCCATTGCTGCATCGTGCCTGAAAAGCGCGAGGAGCGGACGACAGAGGGCGGGCTGGACGCCGCGCGGCATCACAACCAGCTTGCCCCCGTCGTGCGTCGGCTGCGCGAGGAAGGCGGCATTCGCGTGTCGCTGTTCATCGAGCCGGACCCGGTACAGGTCGCCGTGGCTTCGGCGCTGGGCGCGGAGGTCGTGGAATTTCATACCGGCCGCTATGTCGAGCACGTTTTCGCAGGTGAAACGAAAGACTCGGAAGCCGAGCTGGAGCGGATCCGCGACGCCGCCACTGACGGGGCGGGGCGCGGGCTTGAAATCCACGCCGGACACGGCCTGACGTTCGACACGGTCAAGCCGGTCGCAGCCATCGCGGAGATGCGTGAGCTGAATATCGGGCATTTCCTGATGGGGGAGGCGATCTTCATCGGGCTGGAAGAGGCGATCAGGCGCATGAAGGCGCTGATTGCGGAGGCGCGCGCATGATCCTTGGCATGGGCAACGACCTGATTGATATCCGCCGGGTCGAACATTCGCTGGACCGGTTCGGCGACCGTTTCGTGCAGCGCATCTTTACCGAGATCGAACAGGCCAAATCCGACAAGCGCCGGGAGCGTGCGGCGAGTTACGCCAAGCGTTTTGCGGCCAAAGAGGCCTGCGCCAAGGCGCTGGGAACCGGCGTGCCGCGGCGCGGCGTGCACTGGCGAGACATGGGCGTGGTGAATTTGCCGAGCGGAAAACCGACGCTGGCCCTGACGGGCGGCGCGGCGGAACGGCTTGCGGCGATGACCCCGGACGGGCATACGGTGCAGGTTCACCTGACGATCACGGACGACTTCCCGCTGGCGCAGGCTTTTGTGATTATTGAAGCCGCCATCGCGCCTGCTCAACCGGCGCCGCGCGGATAAGACAATGATGGATCGTGTTTTGAATATG
The DNA here is from genome assembly GCF_000412185.1 of Euryhalocaulis caribicus. Taxonomy (GTDB): domain Bacteria; phylum Pseudomonadota; class Alphaproteobacteria; order Caulobacterales; family Maricaulaceae; genus Euryhalocaulis; species Euryhalocaulis caribicus. Next base: position 98,174 of record NZ_ASJA01000009.1, on the reverse strand, counting down.
AAGGGCTCGAAAAGCGCGCTGGGCGAGAATGTCCGCACGATCGTCTATGCGCTCGGCATTGCGCTGATCCTGCGCACCCTGCTGTTCCAGCCTTTCCATATTCCATCTGAGTCCATGGTGCCGACGCTGGCGACCGGCGACTACATCTTTGCGTCCAAGTTTTCCTATGGCTACAGCCGCCATTCCCTGCCTTTGTCGCCGCCCATTTTTGACGGACGGATTCTGGGCGGGCAGCCAGATCGCGGCGATGTCGTGGTGTTCAAATATCCGCGCGACAACCGCACCGATTATATCAAGCGGGTTGTGGGCCTGCCCGGCGACCGGATCCAGATGATCGACGGCGTGCTGAACATCAACGGTCAGCCGGTCGGCCATGAATTCGTGAAAAGCCTCAATACGACGGACGATTTCGGAAACCGCCGCGCCACTCAGGTCTATCGGGAAACCTTCCCGAACGGCGATACGCACATCATTTTCGATCAGCGCAAAGGCGGCCCGGCCGATAATACGCGAGTCTTCTTCGTGCCCGAGAACCATTATTTCATGATGGGCGACAACCGGGACGACAGCCGCGACAGCCGCTATTTCGATGCGGTTCCGGCGGAGAATTTGGTCGGCAAGGCGCAGATCATCTTCTTCTCCGTCAATGAGAATTTCCGCCTGCTGCGGCCCTGGACCTGGTTCAATTTCCGGCTGGGCCGCTTCTTCCACGGCGTCAGGGCCAACGCCGAAGAATTGTGAGCAAGGACCCGGCTCTCGCCGAACTGCAGGACCGGATCGGACACCGGTTCAAGGATCGCGAGCTGCTGATCCGCGCCCTGACTCATTCCAGCTTTGGCGATGGCGCGGGCGACCGCAGCAATAATGAACGTCTGGAATTTCTGGGCGACCGGATACTGGGCCTTCTGACCGCCGAAAAGCTCTATGAGACATTTGCCGACGTCGCCGAAGGCGGACTGGCGCCGCGCCTGAACGCGCTGGTGCGGCGGGAAACCTGCGCCCGGGTGGCGCTGGACGCCGGTATCGACAAGGCGCTGCGGCTCAGCAAATCGGAGGAGCGGGGCGGCGGCCGGGAAAAGGATTCCATCCTGGGCGACGCCTGCGAGGCCATGATCGGCGCGCTGTATCTGGATGGCGGGCTGAAGGTGGCCCGTCACTTCTATGATTCCTTCTGGAAGAAAGAACTGAAGAAGGTCATCGATAAACCGCGCGACCCCAAGACCGCCCTGCAGGAATGGGCGCTGGCGCAGGGTTACGACGTTCCCCGCTATACGATCGTGGGCCGGTCGGGCCCCGATCACGCGCCGAAATTCAAGGTGGAAGTCAGCCTGGAGGGCGTGAAACCCGAGCGGGGGAAGGGGAGTTCAAAACAGGCCGCCGAACGCAACGCTGCCGAAGCCCTGTTCAAGCGAGAAACCGATAATGGCTGACCCAAGCACACGTTCCGGATTTGCCGCCGTTATTGGCGCGCCGAACGCCGGCAAGTCGACGCTGGTAAACCAGATGGTCGGGACGAAGGTCTCGATCGTGACGCACAAGGTGCAGACGACACGCTTTCCGGTGCGCGGCGTCGCCATGCATGACGACTCCCAGATCGTGTTTGTCGACACGCCCGGCATTTTTGCCCCGCGCCGCCGGCTGGACCGCGCCATGGTGCGCGCGGCCTGGACGGGCGCGGAGGAGGCCGACGCGATCATCCATGTGGTCGACGCCGCCGCCCAGACGCGGATCGGCACGCCTGATGAAACCGGCTCCGACCACCGCTCCGGAGATGATGTCGCGCGGGTTATTGACGGCCTCAAGGAGGCGGGGCGGACGGCGTTTCTGGCGCTGAACAAAATTGACGCGATGAAGCGGGAACCGCTGCTTGAGTTAGCGCAAACACTCAATGATACAGGTGTTTATAGCCAGATATTCATGTTGTCAGCGACCAAGGGCGACGGTGTAGGCGATCTGTTGAAAGCTGTTTCGGAAACGATGCCGGAAGGCCCGTATCTCTATCCACCCGATCAGGCGGCGGACCTGCCGCAAAGTCTGCTGGCCGCCGAGATCACGCGCGAAAAACTGTTCCTGCGCCTGCACGCGGAGCTTCCCTACGCCACCGCCGTGGAAACAGCGAGTTGGGAGGAAAAGCGCGACGGCTCGGTCAGGATCGAGCAGACGATATTCGTGGAGCGGGAAAGTCAGCGCGCCATCGTTCTGGGCAAGCAGGGCCGCGCCATCCGTGAAATCGGGCAGCGTGCGCGGGAAGAGCTGGAAGAAATCCTCGGCCGCCGCGTGCATTTGTTCCTGCATGTGAAAGTGAAGGAAAACTGGTCCGAACAGCGCAGTCTCTACACGCCGCTGGGACTGGAGTTCGACGTCTGACGCCATGGAATGGACCGATCAGGGTATCGTCATCCGGGTCCGTCCCCATGGCGAATCCAGCGCCATTATAGAATTGCTGACCCCGGAAAAGGGCCGTCATGCCGGGCTGGTCCGCGGCGGGCGATCCAAGCGTCTGCGCGGTGTTTTGCAGCCCGGCAATCAGGTGCGGGCAACCTGGCGGGCGCGGCTGGAAGACCATCTGGGCTATTTTGAAATCGATGCGGCGGATCCGTTTCCGGCGGAATTGCTGGATGACCGGCTGGCCATTTCCGGCCTTAATGCCTCCTGCACGCTGCTTTCCCAGGTGGCGCCTGAGCGCGAAGCGCATCCCAAACTGTTCGACGCCTTTTCCACGCTGATCGCCAATATGGATCAGCCCGACATCTGGCCGGCCCTGATGACGCGGTTCGAAGCCGGGTTGCTGGCGGAGCTGGGATTCGGGCTGGATTTGCGGCGGTGCGCGGCGACCGGAGTCGAGGAAGACCTGATCTATGTCAGCCCGAAATCGGGCCGGGCGGTCAGCGAGGCGGCTGGCGAGCCCTATAAGGACAAGCTGTTCCTGCTACCCGAATATATGCGCGGCGGCGCGCCGAATCTGAAGGAGGGCGACGTGGCGGCGGCGTTCGCCCTGACCGGGCATTTTCTGGAGCGCTGGGTGCTTTGGCCCTCTGACAAGCAATTGCCGGAGGCGCGCGCCGAGATGCTGGAGCGGCTGGAGAAAGCCGGACGCCTGTAGAGGCGAAAGCTTGGCCGTCGCGCGGGGCCCTGATATGCCGCGCTTTCTATTCTTCGCGAGGGACGGGTAGGTGAGCAAATCACGTGATATCATCGATTTTCTGGCGCAACGCCCCGCAGTCCGGCGCGATTTGCAGGACGCCATGTCCGGCGCGCTGTCGGAGTTTCTCTCGAAACACGGCGCTTTCATTCCCGCCGCGCCCTATGGCGAAATCCAGAAGGAATTGCCCGAAAATTACCGTTTCGAGGCTGTCGAAGCGCGCCTGGAACGCGACCGCGCCCATTTCGAGGCGTTTTTCGAAGAACTGAAGCCTCATTTCTATTCCGAGGCGCTGAACGCGGTTCCGGAGAACGCCCCGGACGACGATCCGCAGGCGGTCTATTGGAAGAACGGTTATTTCTCCCGCGCCGACGCCCGCGCGCTCTATGCCATCGCCGCGGTTCATGATCCCAGACGCTGGGTCGAGGTGGGGGTTGGCCATTCCACCCGGTTTTTGCGAAAGGCCATAGAGGAACACGGGCTACAGACCCGGATCACCTCGATCGACCCGTCGCCCCGCGCGGAGATCGAGGGCAAGACCGATGAGCATATCGAGCAGAACCTGCTGGACGTGCCGCTGGATGCCTTCGCGGCGCTTGAAGCCGGGGATGTGTTCTTCCTCGACGGGTCGCACGTCATGCTGCAGGGGACGGACGTGACCCATGCGTTGCTGAACGTTTTCCCGGTGCTCAAGCCGGGCGTTCTGGTGCACGTTCACGACATCTATCTGCCTTTTGAATATCCGGCGGCGATCCGCGTGAAGCAGTTCAATGAGCAGCACGCCCTGGCGGCGATGCTGCAATTCTCCGATCATTGGGACGTGCTGCTGCCGGTGCATTTCATGCGGCGCACGGGCATGATCGAATATGGCGGCGGATCGTTCTGGATGCGCAAGACAGCCTGACCCGCCGTATAAAACGCCGCTCCCCGGCGTACCGATTTCGCTCGAATCAGAGACAATGCCGTCATGACCGAATTGACGCCTCCGCCCGACGCCGGGCGCATACAGGACGAGCCGCTTACCGAGGCTCTCTCCACCCGTTATCTGGCCTATGCGCTGTCCACCATTACGCAGCGTGCGCTGCCTGATGTCCGCGACGGCCTGAAGCCGGTTCACCGCCGCCTGCTGTTCGCGATGCGGGAATTGAAGCTGGATCCGAAATCCGGCTTCAAGAAGTGCGCCCGCGTGGTGGGCGACGTCATCGGTAAGTATCATCCACATGGCGATCAGGCGGTCTATGACGCCATGGTTCGTCTGGCGCAGACCTTCGCGGCGCGGTACCCGCTGGTCGAGGGGCAGGGGAATTTCGGTAATCTGGACGGCGATAACGCCGCCGCCATGCGATATACCGAGGCCCGCCTGACTCAGGCCGCCAAGCTTCTGCTTGAGGGGCTGGACGCGGATACGGTTGATTTCCGCGAGACCTATTCTGGCGAGGATGAAGAGCCCGTCGTACTGCCCGCCGGTTTCCCGAACCTGCTGGCCAATGGCGCGGCGGGGATCGCGGTGGGCATGGCGACGTCCATTCCGCCCCACAATGCGGGCGAGCTGTGCAACGCGGCGCTGCACCTGATCAAGCATCCCAATGCCCGCACCGACACGCTGATCGAGCATGTGAAGGGGCCTGATTTCCCGACGGGCGGCATTCTGGTCGATGATCCGGCCGGCATTGCCGAGGCCTACGCCACCGGGCGCGGCTCTTTCCGCCTGCGTGCGAAATGGGAGACCGAGGATCTGGGGCGCGGTCAGTACCAGATCGTGATTACGGAAATTCCGTACCAGATCCAGAAATCCAAGCTGGTCGAGCGCATCGCCGAACTGGTGGATTCCAAGAAGCTGCCGCTGCTGGGCGGGGTCAGCGACGAGTCCGCCGAGGACGTGCGCCTGATCCTGGAGCCGCGCAGCCGGACGGTCGAGGCGGCAATCTTGATGGAGTCGGTGTTCAAGCTGACCGATCTGGAAAGCCGGGTCAGCCTGAACATGAATGTGCTGGACCCGCATGGCGCGCCGCGCGTCATGGGCCTGCGCGATGTGCTGCAATACTGGCTGGATCACCGCCGTGAGGTTCTGCAGCGGGCCACGCGTCACCGCCTCGCCGCCATCGCCGACCGGCTGGAGGTGCTGGAAGGCTATCTGATCGTCTATCTGAACCTGGACGAGGTGATCCGAATCATCCGGGAAGAGGACGAGCCCAAGAAGGAATTGATCGCCGCGTTCAAGCTGAGCGACCGGCAGGCCGAGGCGATCCTGAACATGCGCCTCCGGTCTCTCCGCAAGCTGGAAGAGATGGAGCTGAAGAAGGAGCACGACTCGCTGTCCGGGAAGAAGGGCGAGCTGGAAGCCCTGATGGGCAGCGAGGACAAGCAGTGGGCGCGGATCACAGATCAGATCCGCGAAGCGCGCGACGCCTTCAAGGACGATCCCCGCCGCACGCAGTTTGGCGAAGCCCCGGAAGGTGCGGCCGAAATGGTCAGCGAGGCGCTGGTTGTCCGCGAACCGATCACCGTCGTGTTGTCGGAAAAAGGCTGGATCCGTGCGCTGAAAGGCAAGGTCGATGACGTCAGCGACCTGAAATTCAAGGAAGGCGACCGCGCGAAGTTCGTGGTGCAGGCGGAAACGACCGACAAGATCATGCTGTTCGCCTCCAATGGCCGTTTCTATACGCTGGCGGGCGACAAGTTGCCGGGCGGCCGCGGCGCGGGAGAGCCGTTGCGCCTGATGCTGGACCTGGAAGAAGACCACGAGCCGATTGCCCTGTTCCGGCACGATCCCGAGCGGAAGCTGCTGCTGGCCTCGTCAGCGGGTTATGGCTTCGTGACCTCGGAGAAGGACCTGGTCGCACAGACCAAGTCCGGCAAGCAGGTCATGACGGTCAGCGGCGACGTGGAAGCGGCGGCGGCCCGCGAAGTCACCGGTGACCGCGTGGCGGTGATTGGCGATAACCGCAAGCTGCTGATCTATCCGCTGGAAGAGGTGAGCGAGCTGTCGCGCGGCAAGGGCGTGAAGCTACAGACCTTCCGCGACGGCGGATTGGCCGACGTGGCGGTATTCAACGCCGAGGATGGCTTTACCGTGATCGACACATCCGGCCGGCGGCGCGAGATTGCCGAATGGAAGGAATATGAAGGCAAGCGCGCCCAGGCGGGACGCCTTGCGCCGAAAGGATTCCCGCGGACCGGGAAATTCGGCCCCGATTTCCGCCTTTAAGCTCGGGGCCGCGGGCGGTATTCCTAGACGCAACGCCATTTCACCGGGAGAGACACCGTGACCTTTATCTGGATCTTGCTCGCGATCGTTGTTGTCGTCGCGATTTTCGGCATCACGATTTACAACCGCCTTGTGGCTCTGCGCCAGGCGGTCAACCAGGCATGGGGCGATATCGACGTCCAGCTTAAGCAGCGCTACGACCTCATTCCGAACCTCGTCGAGACCGTGAAAGGCTATGCCAGCCATGAGCGGGAAACGCTGGAAGCGGTCACGCAAGCGCGCCAGCAGGCGATTGACGCCAGCTCTCTGCAGGACCAGCAACAGGCCGAAAACCTGCTGACCGGCGCGCTGCGCCAGCTGTTTGCCGTGGCCGAGGCCTATCCGGACCTGAAGGCCAACCAGAACTTTCTGGAGCTGCAGCGCGAGCTGTCGGACGTGGAAAACAAGATCGCGGCGGCCCGCCGCTTCTTCAACAATTCCGTGGCGGAACTGAACACCGCGGTCGAGCAATTCCCGGCCGTGCTGTTCGCCGCGCCGCTCGGCTTCTCGAAGAAGGAATATTTCGAGGTCGACGTGGACGACCGCGCCAAGGTCGAGGCCGCGCCGGACGTCAGCTTCTAGGGACGGCTGAGCCATGCAGGCCTTCGGCCTGAAAACCCATATCTGGAAGAATAACCGGGCCAGCATCTTCCTTCTGGCGATGTTCCCGGTGCTTCTGATCGCGCTGGCCTATGCCGGCACGCTCGTCTGGGCCGGCATGAACGGTTACGGCGTGGGGGAGGGTGCGGCCATCGCGCTCTCCCGGCTGCCCTTCGTCGCCCCCTTTGCGCTGATCGCGGCCGCGGGTTGGTTCGGCATTGCCTGGGTAGGGCATGACGCCATGATCTCCATGGCGATGGGCTCAAAATCGCTCACGCGGTCCGATGAGCCCGAACTCTACAACATGCTGGAAAACCTGTGCATTTCGCGCGGGATGACCATGCCGAAGCTCAAGATCATCGAAACCGGCGCGATGAACGCCTTTGCCAGCGGACTGAAGGAAAAGGACTACACGATCACCTTCACCCGCGGCCTGCTGGACGCGCTGGACGAAGACGAAGTCGAGGCCGTCATGGCGCATGAGCTGACGCATATCCGTAACCGGGATGTGCGGCTGCTGATCATCTCGGTCATATTTGTCGGCATTATCTCTTTCGTGGCGGAGATCGTCGCCCGCAGCTTCTTTTGGGGGCATATGGGGCGGACGGACCGCAGCCGGCGGTCGGGCGGCGGACAGGCGGGCGTCCTGATCCTGATCGCCATCGGCATACTCGCCGTGGCTTATATCCTCGCCATCCTGATCCGGTTTTCCCTGTCGCGGAAACGCGAGTATCTGGCCGATGCCGGGTCGGTTGAACTGACCAAGAACCCGGATGCGATGATCCGCGCGCTCCAGAAAATCTCCGGCAAGGCGGATATCAAGGGCGCGCCCGGAGAGGTGCGGGAGATGTTTCTCTATAACCCGCACAAGGGTTTTTCCGGGATGTTCACGACGCACCCGCCGATTGAGAAGCGGATAGATGCGTTGGTGAAATTTGCCGGCGGCCAGGTTTCGGCGCTGGAGCCGGAAACGGCGGAACAGCCCGCCGGCCCCTGGGGCTAGCCGGCCATCAGGTTCGGCAGCCATGTCGCAGTCGCGGGCACGGCGGCAACCAGCGCCAGCGCCAGAAGCTGCAGGATCACGAACGGAATCGCCCCGCGATAGATTTGCGCCGTCGTCACTTCGGGCGGCGCGACGCCGCGCAGATAAAACAGCGCGAAGCCGAAGGGCGGCGTCAGGAACGAAGTTTGAAGGTTCAGCGCCATCAATACGCCCAGCCACACCGGATCGACGCCCATCATGAACAGTGAGGGCGCGACGATGGGCACCACCACAAAGGTGATCTCGATAAAGTCGAGGAAAAAGCCGAGCACGAACATCATTGCCATCACGGCGATCAGCGCGCCCCACTGGCCGCCCGGAATGCCGGTGAGGAACTGCGAAACCATCTCGTCGCCGCCAAAGCCGCGGAAGACCAGGCTGAACAGGGTCGCGCCGATCAGGATGATGAACACCATGGCGCTGATTTCCGCCGTGGAGCGCGAGACCTCGCCCAGCTTGCCGCCCGACAGCAGCCGCATGCCGGACCAGAGCGCGCTGAGAACGGCGAGGGCGGACAGGACATAGGCCAGTGTCGTGGCCGCGGCTTCCCCGGCGCTGACATCGGCGCGTCCCAGCCGCAAATCCAGGAAGGCACCCATGAGGATCAGCAGGATCAACGCCAGCGCGCCCAGGCCGATCGCCCAGCGGCCGAAAGCCGGATTGTCAGCCTCCCCGGCATTACGGAAACCGGCCAGAAGGGTCGCGCCGAGCGCGCCCAGCGCCGCCGCTTCCGTCGCCGTGGCCAGGCCCGCCAGAATGGAGCCAAGAACCGCAACGATGAGAATCAGGGGCGGGGCGAGCGCCTTGAGGATTTCGGCGACGAAAGCCGGGCCGCTCTGGCCGCGCTCGCGTGGGACGGGCGGCGCTTTGGAGGGCCGGGTAAAGGCTACGAACATGACATAGAGAATATACAGCCCGACCATCATCAGGCCTGGAATGAGCGCGCCGGCGAACAGGTCGCCGACCGAGACAGGCTCCGGCGCGAAATTGCCAAGCTGGCGCTGGGCGTTCTGGTAGGCGTTGGAAATCTGGTCGCCCAGCAGGATGAGCACGATAGAAGGCGGTATGATCTGGCCCAGCGTTCCGGATGCGGTGATCGACCCCGTGGCGAGTTCCGGGGCATAGCCGCGCTTGAGCATGGTGGGCAGGGAGAGCAGCCCCATGGTCACCACGGTCGCGCCGACAATGCCGGTGGACGCCGCCAGCAATGCGCCGACCAGAATAACGGATACGCCAAGCCCGCCCGGCATCGGACCGAACAGCTTGCCCATCGCCTCCAGCAATTCCTCGGCGATGCGGGATTTCTCCAGCATCACGCCCATGAACACGAACAGCGGCACGGCGATCAGCAGCTCGTTCGTCATCACCGCGCCATAGATGCGCTGTGGAAATGCGCGCAGGAAGGCGGGTTCGAACGCCCCGGTCAGCACCCCCGCGCCGGCAAAAATTAACGCCACCCCGGCCAGGGTGAAAGCAACCGGAAATCCGCGTAGCAGGGCGGCGATGGTCACGACGATCATGGTGATGGCGAAGATCTCGGCGAGGAGCATCAGGCGGTCCTCGTCCCGGTCAGCGCCTCGTGATGTTCATGATCTTCGATCGGCCGCCCGCGCAGTGTCAGGGCCGCCCGGGCGGACAGGCTGAATCCCGCCATCGCCAGAAGGAGGGCCGTCACCGGAACCAGCGTCTTCAGCGCAAAGACCAGCGGCAGGCCGTCAGTTTCGGGCGAACCCTCCCACACGCGCCAGGCGCGCGCCACATAATCCCGCGACATGTTCAGCATCAGCCAGCACATCGGGTAGAGGAACAGATAGACCCCGATGAAATCGGTAAGGGCTTTCCCGCGCGCCGACAGCTTGCTGTAGAAAAGATCGACGCGCACATGCCCGTCCGCCAGCAGCGTCGATCCCGCTGCAAGCATGAACAGGCCGGCATGGAGATAGGTCGCGCCCTCCTGCATGCGGGTCAGGGATACGCCGAAGACATAGCGCTGCACGACGACAATCGCGACGACGGCGACCAGAGCCACGGCCAGCCACTTGGCGAGCCAGCCCAGCCCGTCATTGATGCGCTCAGAAACCCGGATCAGGCGCGCCAGCAAGCTCCGCAGGCTGTTCCCGAATGCGCCGCCCAGTCCAAACATGACGGCGACAAGCGGCAGCAACAGAATCCAGCTGGTCAGCCAGCCGAGCCAGCCCAGCGCGGCGCCAACCATCGTCCAGGCGTCATAGCTCATTGCTCGTTGTCAGCCGGGGGCTCGTTGCCGGGCGCGTTCTGGGCGGGGGAGGCGGGTTGCCGGGGCGTCTCGGCGGGCTTGCGCTCATATTCGGTGCCCAGCGTACGGGCGCGCAAGTACGGGCCATCGGAAACCGAACTCCAACGCATCGCGCGGCCGCGGGCGGCGATGTAGCTTTCATAGATCGCCTTTGTGGTGGCGTCCGACTGGCCGATTTCGCTGATCACCTCGGCGGAAACCCGCTGGATTTCCCGCCAGATATCGTCGCTGAAGCTTCTCAGTTGCACCTTGTGGTCATTGACCAGCGTGTTCAGCGCCAGGGCGTTCTGATGCTGGTATTCCGCGATGGACTGGTTGGTCGCCCAGTCACAGGCCGTACTGACGGCCAGCTGTTCGTGCGCGGTCAGGCTGTTCCAGACATCCAGATTCATGCCGCAGGACAGCATCGGCCCGGGTTCATGGAAGCCGGGGCCGTAATAGAACGGCGCAACGCGGTAGAAGCCGAACGCCAGATCGTTCCACGGCCCCACCCATTCGGTCGCGTCGATCGCGCCCGATTGCAGGGACTGGAAAATTTCGCCGCCGGGTATGGCCACGGCCGCGCCGCCAAGCCGCCGCAATACATCGCCGCCAAGGCCGGGAATGCGCATGTTCAAGCCGCGGAAATCTTCAAGCGTCTTGATCTCGCGCTTGAACCAACCGCCCATTTGCTGGCCGGTATTGCCGGCCGGGAAAGGCTTGATGTTGAATTGCGCCGACAGGCCGTCCCACAACTCCTGTCCGCCGCCATACTTGATCCAGCCCAGCATTTCGTCGGCGGTCAGGCCCATCGGAACGGCTGCGAAGAAGGGAAAGCCCTTGGCCTTGCCCTGCCAGTAATATTCCGCGCCGTGATACATGTCCGCCGCGCCGGTCGAGACCGCATCAAAGGATTCGAAGGGGGGCACCAGCTCGCCAGCGGCGAACACCTTCACGGTCACCGAACCTTCTGTGAGGCGTCCGATCAGGTCCGCGGTGCGCGTCGCCATGTCGCCCAGGCCCGGGAAATTCTTTGGCCACGTCGTGACCATGGACAATTCCTTGGCGCCGCGGCGTGGCGCGGGGGCGGATTCGGCGGCGCTCTCCGCCTCTCTGTCGGCGTTCGAACTATCCGCGCAGGCGCCCGTCGTCGCCGCTGCGGCGCCCGCGGCTCCGAATTTCAGGAATTTCCTGCGGTCCATCTATGTCTCCCCCGAAAACTCGTTTTCATCGATTTCCGCCCATCCCCCGGGGCGAAGCAGCTCTAGCGGCTGGTAATCCTGTTTGTAGCGCATCTTCGGACTGCCCGGCACCCAATAGCCCAAATAGACATGCGGCAGGCCGCGCCGCCGCGTCATTTCGATGTGATGCTGGATCATGAAACCGCCCAGGCTCCGCGCGGGCAAATCCGGATCGAAATAGGAATAAACCATGGATATCCCGTCCGACATCCAGTCCGACAAGGCCGCGGCGATCAGGCGTCCGCGCTGACCGTTCTCGTCCGGCAGGCGATATTCGAAAACACGGGTGCGGGCCCAGACTTCCTCGGTCATTGCGGCGTAATCCCCGAACGTCATTTCCGTCATGCCCCCGCCGGGATGACGATGATCGAGGTAGCGCTTGAGAAGCTGGAACTGTTCGCGCGTGGCTTCGGCCGGTTTTTCCTCGACGCGCAGGTCGCGATTGCGCCGCCATGTGCGTCGTTGCGAACGCGACGGTTCGAAGCGGCCGGCCAGAACACGGGCGGAAATGCAGGCGTCACAGCCCTCGCAGGCCGGGCGGTAGACCACGTTCTGGGAACGGCGAAAGCCGGCGCGGATCATCGCGTCGTGCATGCCGGGGCCGGCCAGAGGGTCGAGATGGGCGAAGACCTTCCGTTCCTGCAGCCCGTCCAGATAAGGACAGGGCGCGGGCCGCGTCATGTAGAACTGCAGCTGCTGGCTCTGAAATGGGTGGCTCAACTCGGCTGGCCTCGGTCTGTCGTCTCGCGCGGAATCGCGTTCTCCGCGCCAAGTCTAGGAGATACGGCTACAGCCCGAAATACCACGGCGCAAACAGGCTGTAGACAATCCAGAAAACCAGCACCAGCGGCCCGCCGACCCGCAGGAAATCCATGAAGCGATAATGGCCCGGCCCCATGACCAGGAGATTGGTCTGATAAGCGATGGGCGTGGCGAAACAGCAATTGGCGCCGAACAGCACGGTCAGGACAAACGCCTCCGGCGGCGCATCGACCAGTTGCGCGGCTTGTATCGCAATGGGGGCGAACAGGATCGCCGTGGCGCTGTTGGAAAGAATATTGGTCAGGATGGCGACCAGCAGGAACAGGGCGGAAATCAGCACCGCCGATCCATAAGGCGCAAAAATGTCGACCACGACATTGGCCAGATATCCCGCCCCGCCTGTCGCCTGCAGCGAGCCGCCCATGGCGAACGCGGCCCCGATCAGCATGAAGACCCGCATGTCGAGCGACCGTATGGCCTGACGGCCGTTCAGACAGCCGCCGGCCACCATGATCGTCGCCCCCACGACAGACGCCACGACAATGGGCACGAGCCCCAGCGCCGAGGCGACAATGATGCCGCCGAATGTCAGCCGCGCCAGCGCGGCGCGGCGAATATCGGGCACGTCCTGTGTCGCCCATTCCAGGATCAGCACGTCCTTGTTGTTGCGCAGGGACTTGATTGCGGACTCGGGGCCGAAGATCAGCAGCGTGTCGCCGGCTTCCAGCCGGATTTCGCCCATGCGTGTGCGGATCATGCGGCTGCGGCGCTGCACGCCCAGCACGATACAGCCGGTCTGGTAGCGGAAGCCGACCTGTTCGATCGTGCGCCCGATGAAGCGGGAGGCGGGGGCGATAACCGCCTCCGACATCATCAGGGTTTCGTCGCGGCCTTCCTCGATCTTGAAGTCGCCAAGCTGCATCATGCCGCGCAGGAACTCGGCGCGCGAAGACAGCAATTCCGTCAAATTCTTCCGCGTGGTCGCGACGATCACCAGATCGCCTTCCTGAAGCTCGGCGTCGTCAAAGGGCGGCAGGATGGCGTGTTCGCGGCGCTGGATCATGCGCACGGTCATGTTCGGCAGATCCTGGAACATGCCCATGACCGGCTTCTTGCCGACCAGCGGATGACCGGGCGTGACCTCGATCTGGGCGATGAACTGGCGCCCCGTGGCGCCTTTCAATTCACCCTCCATGGTCACGCGGCGGGGCATCAGGAAACGGCCCGCCACCAGAAGATAAATGATGCCCGCGCCCGCCAGCACCAGACCGGGCAATGTCGGCTGGAAGAATTCCAGCCCGAAGCCCCGCGTCTGACGCAGAACGTCGGAAACCAGCAGGTTGGTGGACGAACCGATCAGCGTGGTCGCGCCGGCGAAAATCGCCACGAAGCTCAGCGGCATCATCAGCCCGGACGGCGTGCCGCCCATGCGCTGGGCAATCGCGGCCATGATCGGGATGAACATCACCACGACGGGGGTGTTGTTGATGAAGGCCGACACCACGAACATGAAGCCGAAGACGGTCAGCAGGGTCAGGCGCGGATGCCGCTCATAACTGGCCGTCAGGCGCCGCGTGGGGCCGTCCATCGCGCCGGTCTGGAACATGCCCTGGCCGATGACCAGAAGCGCCATGATGGTGATAAGCGCCGGGTTCGCAAAGCCTGACAGCAATTCCGCCGGGCCGAAGCTCTGACCCTCCGGAACCGGCGCCGGGAAGATCTGGAACAGCAGCAGGAAGAAAGCGATCACCCCGGCCGAGATAAGCTCGATCGAGAAGCGTTCGGTCGCGTACAGGACGACGATCACGCCGATGGAGGCCATAACAGCCCACATCAGGGCGCCGCCGCCAGCGGCCAGATCCATCAAATTACAAGCCCCTCATTTCCCATCGCCATGCCGACGCTAGCAAATGCCCGGCGTCCGGCAAGCGCTTCTTGCCCTCAAATACAGCGCGGCGGCGCCTAGGGCTGGTAGCCGGGGGGAAGGACCGGCGCCTCCCGCAGCAAGGTGATGGAGATGCGCCGATTGCCCGCCTGATAGGGATCGTCGGGGAAAAGCGGCTCCGAACCCGCCTTGCCTGTGACCTGATAAACCCGGTCGCCGGGAAGGCCGGCCGATTGCAGCATCCGGCGGGACGCATTGGCCCGGTCGGATGAGAGTTCCCAGTTCGTATAGGCCGGGTTGGGGGAAACGCTGGAGTCCGTGTGACCGGATACGCTGACCCGGTTGGGCAGGCGCGCGGCGATTTCGCCGACGGCGCGCAGAAGGGTGCGTGCGCGCTCATGCGGCTCGGCGGAGCCCGGCTCGAACATCGGGCGGCCCTCCTGGTCCACGATCTGAATGCGAAGGCCTTCCGGGGTCTCGTCGATGATCAGGTGTTTGGAAAGCTCGGCCAGTTCGGGCATGTCCTGCATCGCCTGACGCAGCGACATTTCGGCGCTTTCGAACGCGGCGGCTTCACGAATGGCGCGGGCGCGGTCTTCGGCGCTCTGGGAAACTTCCGGCGCGTCCGCGCCCTGATTGTCGCCCACCCCGGCCTGACGCTGTTCCTCATTGGTGCGCTGGCGAGCTTTGGGCGCCAGTTGTTCGATCACGGAAGACGCGCCGCTGCCTTTTGCGCCGTCTTCGCCGATGGACGTGCCGCCCAGCACGCCGCCGGAACCTGATTGAGAGGGGCTGACGCTGGCGGGGGCGAAATAGTCGGCGATGCCGCGCTTCTGCTCAGGCGTCGTGGTATTGATCAGCCACATCAGCAGGAAGAACGCCATCATGGCCGTCACGAAGTCCGCATAGGCGACCTTCCAGGCGCCGCCATGATGACCATGGCCGCCGCCTTTCTTGACCTTCTTGATTATGATTGCCTGATCGCCCGCCATGTGAATCGCCGCGCTTGCCCTTGTTTTCAGCGGTCTATATGCCGCCAACGAGGTTAAGAGCGCGTTGCCGCTCTTTTTTACGGTTTTGAGGATCGCTGAATGGACTTCACGGATCGCGACTATCGCGACGCGCTGGCGCGCTACACCACGGGCGTTACGGTCGTAACCGCGGCGGGCGAAGATGGCGGCGGGGCGGGGATCACCGTCAATTCCTTCAGCTCGATCTCGCTCGACCCGCCGCTTGTTTCCTGGTCGCTGGGCCGGGACAGCAAGCGGTTCGAGCTTTTCGGCAAGGCGGATAATTTTGCCGTGAACGTGCTGGCGCACGAACAGGAAGTGCTGGCGAAAACAATGGCTGAAACCACCAGCCTGGATTCCGCGGCCCCGTGGGAGCCGGCGAAGAACGGCGCGCCCTGGATCCTTGGCGCGGTCACGCGGCTGGCCTGTAAGACTTACAAGCGGGTCGAGGCAGGGGACCACGTGATCATTATCGGACAGGTCGTGGATTATGATCACAGGGACAAACCGGCCCTGACCTATTACCGCTCAAATTACGGCCGGGCGGAGAGTCACTAGGGGGTCAAAGCGAATTCATGAAGTCCTGCAGTGTTTTCAGCTCGCTCAGGATTTCCGCGTCCCGCTTGGCCGCGGCTTCATCCACGCCCCATTGCTCCTGCTGGAATTTTTCTTCCAGCGTCGCCAGCGCATAGGCTTCCTCCGCCGAATAACGGTTGCGGATCAGGGCGAAGGCCAGCACGGCGGAGGTCATCATCCCGGCTGCGTGGGCCAGGCCGGTAAGCCGCAAATCATCCAGCTCGAGGGCCAGATCGCGAACCCGTTCAAGAGACTCCGGCGGATGATTGGCTGTCTGAATGCCGCAAACAGTTGAAAGGCTTACGCCGAGTTCCTGATTTGCCCATTCAAGCGCGGCGTCCCATTGCTCCGCCTGCCTCTGCGTCAGGTTTTGCGGATGCTCCGCGCGATGGCACAGCACGTCCGTCTGGGCGTACTGGGTCAGCCAGTCCGCGGTGGCTTCCCGCGCTGCGCCCATCCGGTCCTGCGCCAGATTGGCCAGGCGGGTCAGGGGCAGGTCATTGGCCTTGATCTGCTCGCCCTGCGCATTCCACTCATCGGCGATCTGCGCCGCCGCGGCGCGCGTGGGCAGGGTCAGTTTCGCGCCGTCGGGCGTCATCATCGGCTTGCCGTCGAGCAGCACGTTATACCCGCCCTCGGCGTCGGAGGCCTCGGCGTGTTTATAGAAGCGTTTGAACCCTTTGCTCATGCCGCCAGCCCGTGCGGAAAACCTTCCAGGTGAACATCCAGATCGGGAAATTTGTCGAACACCGCGTGCGCGCCCGCCGCTTCCAGTTCATCCCGGGTCTGAAAGCCCCAGCTGACGCCGATACAATGAACGCCGGCGGCCCGGCCCATGCCGATATCGTGCTCTGAATCGCCAATCATCAGGGTTCCGGCGGGCTCCAGCCCGACGCCGGCCATGCATTCGCGCACCATGAACGGGTGCGGTTTTCCCGGCCCGTCATCGGCGCAGACGATCGTATCGAAGAACCGGGACAGATTGTGCGCCTGAACCGCCGCGCGCACGCCGCGCCTGGATTTTCCCGTGGCGATCGCCATCAGCCAGCCTTCATCCTTCAGCCGCGTCAGCGTTTCCAGGGCTCCGTCATACATCGGCTCGTGGAAATCCGGACTGTTGCGGTGCGCCACGAACGCCGCCTTGTAACGGCGGGACAGGGCGGCGGCGCGCTCCTGCCCGATATCGGGCGGCGCAAGACGGCGCAGCGCCTCGTCCAGCGACAGGCCGACAACCTTGCGCGCGTCGTCATGGTGCGGCGTGGTCAGGCCTTCGCCCTGAAACGCCTGGCTCATGGCGTGGGCGATCGACTGACGGGAGTCGATCAGCGTTCCGTCCATATCGAAAATGGCGAGTTTCAATCCCGGCATGGCCCCCTCCGGCGCGTCCGAATCGTTTGAAAGGACCAGTGTGTCAGGCCCTAGGCGAACGGGTCCATATAGGCGGCCGGATCGAATCCGAAAGTGTTGAACGTGTTCGCCATGTGATCGGGCAGGGGGGCCGTGATCTCGATTGTCCCGCCGCGCGCTGTCGGAAGGGTCAGGCTGCGCGCATGCAGGTGCAGGCGCTTGTCGAGCCCTTCGGGGGTCGGGATGTCGCAAACATATTTTCCGTCGCCCAGTATGGCGTGACCGGCCGCGGCCATGTGAACGCGAAGCTGATGCGTGCGCCCCGTCATGGGTTTCAGCGCCACCCAGCTGGCCCGCCGTCCGGCTTCCGCGACGACGGCGTAATCGGTCAGGGAATAGCGCGCGCCTTCATCGCCATGTTCGGCGAACACCATCTGCTCGCGGTCGGGATTGTCGCCCATGCCCGCGGCCTTCCTGACATGGCCCTTGATCACGCCCTCGCGCGGCCGGGGCGCGCCCAGCGCAATCGCCCAGTAAATCTTTTGCAGGTCGCGCCCCTTGAACAGCTTGGCCAGCCTCGCGGCTTCCTGCGTCGTTTTGGCGACGATCAGGACGCCGCTCGTGTCGCGGTCCAGCCGGTGCACAAGGCGCGGCGTTTCGCCGTTTCGCTCCAGCGCGGGCAACATGCCGTCGATATGGCGCGTGGTCTTGGAGCCGCCCTGGACCGCCAGCCCGGACGGCTTGTTGAGGGCGATCATCGTCTCGTCCTCATAGAGGATGAGCGAGCGGATCAGCTTCGCATCCCTGGCCGGAACGCCCGGCTGGTCCGGCGTTTCCTCCGGCGCCGGCAGGGGCGGCACGCGCACTTCCTGCCCCGCCTCCAGCCGCGTGTTTGATTTGACACGGCCGCTATCGACGCGAATCTCGCCCTTGCGCAGCATCTTCTCCAGCTGGCCGTGCTTGATGTGCGGGAAGCGCCGCTTGAACCAGCGGTCCAGACGCACGCCGTCCTCGGACGGATCCACAGGCAGGTGCTTCACCTCGCTCATGCGAACGCCTTTCGCGCCAGATACAGCCCTGCAAACAACGCCATCAGGCAAAGGATGACGGAGCCCGCCGCATAGAAGCCGGCGTTGGCGAATTGCTTGCGTTCAATCATCAGCGCGGTCTCCAGCGAAAACGCGGAAAATGTCGTGAAGCCGCCCAGCAGGCCGACGCCAAGAAACAGGCGCAGATCGCGCCCGCCATCGACCTTGTAGGCCAGCCATCCGGCCAGCGCCCCCATCAGAAGCGAGCCCAGAATATTCGCCGCCATCGTGCCGTATGGCCACGCCGGCCCCAGCCAGCGCATGGAAGCCTGTGACAGAAGGTGACGGGCCGCCGCGCCCGCGGCGCCGCCCGTGGCGACCAGTAGAAGCGATTTCATGGGCGAAGCGGTAAGCAAGCGCGCCCGCCAAGGCAAGCCGACAAGGCTTATCGCGAGAACCGGGGCCGCGGACGGGTGCGCAGGGCGACCCAACGCTCCGCGGCCAGCAGAAACAGGAACAGCGTTGCGCTGCCCGCCGCCGGGGCCGGATTCCAGTCAGCCCATGCGTGTTGCAGCAACAGCGCGCCGACGCCCCACGCCACGGGCAGGGCATAGGCCGCGGCGCCGCGGGTCAGGTTCAGTCCGATCAAGGCCAGAACGCCGCCGAACGCCATGATGATCAGCGTATAGGTATCTTCCGTGCCCCCGATGGGATTGATCCCGTATTCCAGCCGTACCGCGGCCAAATTCGCCATCAGCGCCAAAGTGATCCAGCCGAAGAAAAGCTGGAACGGATAGATGGCCAGCCACCGCACCGCCTCGGTATCGGACTCCGGCCGGCTTAGCAGGCTCAGCGCCAGCCAGGCCAGCGTCACATAGAGCGCGGCCATGACGGGCAGGGTGGTCCAGAAGGGGGCGAACATCGACAAAACTGACCAGAGCGCGGCCAGCCCCATGGCCAGCGCCGTGCCCCAGCCTTCGCTGCGCAGATAGGAGGACCGGCCCTTGCCGGGCAGCGCCTGCCAGAACGCAAATAGAATGGTCCAGGCGAAAATCAGACCCCAGATGGAAAACGCCCAGCCCGGCGGCACTGCGTTGGCGTCCGATCCGGGGTTTTGCCCGATCTCCTTGCCGACGCCGAAGATCAGGGGGATTTGCGGCAACGCGAAATTCGCCAGCGCCGCGATGACGTTCACCGTCTGGCGGACTCTGTCGATTGGCGTGGCGCGGCCCAGTGGCATGAGTTGAGCAAACCCGCTGAATCGAGTCGCTGCAAGGTCATGGCCCTGAAATTCGGGGGCGATCAGGCTCCGTTCCCGAACAATGCAGCTTCCAGCGCCTTGCGCATATCGTTCACCGGCGCGCCATTCTGGTTGGACAGGATGACAATGGTCACATCATGGTCGGGATAGCGCGAAAGCCAGGCGGCATAGCCGTCGCCGCGCGCGCCATAGAAATGACTGAGCAGGCCGCCGCGCTCCGCCGTCATCAATCCATAGGCGTGGCTGGATGAAAGCGCGTAATCCGGGGTCACCATGGCGTCCAGCATTTTCGCCGTGGTGAGGCGTTCCCCGAACAAGGCGTTTGCAAAGGCCGCCAGATCGCGCGCCGTGGCATAGGCGCCTTCCGCGCCGGGCAGATAGGTTTCTCCGGCGCAGACAATCTCGGGCGCGCCGTCTGAAATGGCGTAGCCGGCCGCCATGTTTGCGATGGCGGCGTTCGGCGCGGCGATGCCGGCATTGCTCATGCCCGCCCGATTGAAAAGCTGGGCGTCCATGATGGTTTCAAAGGACTCTCCATAAGCGGCTTCAAGAACAGCCGCCGCAAGGGCGTAGTCGAACCGGGAATCGCGATAGCGGGAGCCGGGCGTATAGAGCGGAGCTGACGGCTCATCAGCCTGCAGAATGGCGGACAGACGCTCGCGCGGCCCGCCCTGCGGGCTTGCTTCCAGCGCCGCCGAGAGGTCGGGCAGGCCGGAAGTCTGGTTGAGCAGGTGACGTATCTTCACGCCGTTCCAGCTCTCCGGGCAGGCCGACAGATAAGCGCAGATCGAGGCTTCCAGATCGATCACGCCCTGATCGGCCGCGCTGTGAAATACGGCGGCGACAAGCGGACGGGTCAGCGCCTGCAGCGCAAAGCGCGTATCCGGCGCATTCGCGACATCCAATTGATAATTGGCGCGCCCGTAGGCCTGTTCGAAAATGCTGTTTCCGCCGCGTTCAATGCGAACGACGCCATAGAACGCGGCGGCATAGGGCTCCAGAGCTTGCCCGGCATCGCCCGAAGATTGGCTGAAAGCGGCCCCTGCTGGCCATAAAAATGTCAGGCAAAGCAGGAAATCTCGAATGATTTTCACGCTGAAACTCCAACGGATCGGGGCGAACGGCTTTCGCGCCGTCCGCCCCGTATTGTCCGGCAAGACGCCCGTAAAAAAGAGGCTTTATTCAGGCTTGCGGAATTTCAGGGTCATACGGTCGGACTCGCCGATATCGGCGTATTCCTCTCCGCCGCCGCCAGAGGGCGGAAGCGTCCAGACGCCGTCTTCATAATCAGCGGTGTCGGCCGGATTGGCGTTAATGCCGGATTGAGAGTCCAGCTTGAACCCGCCGCGCTCGAAAGCGGCGATGACATCGGCTTCGCGCAGATAGCCATTATCGCCGCTGGCGTAGTCATCGGAGGCCGTGGCGTTCGCGCGATGCTGAACCACCCCGACAACGCCGCCCGGCTTCAGCATTTCAAAGGAGTCCGCGACGGCTTCGTCCATATAGGCAACATCGAAGCGGTTGAGATGATGTAGGGCGCGCACGAACAGGACGGCGTCGACCTGCCCGTCCAGAGAGGCCGGCGTTTCGCCGATGACATAGGCCTCGACCTCGGCGCCGTCCGGACCGTTCTCCATCAGCTTGGCTGGCGCGGTTTCCGTCCAGCCGGCGATTTCCGCCGCGGCGTCATCGTTCCAGTTGTCGCCATACATGCCTTCCCAGACGCCGGTCTGGTAATTCAGGGCAATATAACGGCCCTCGGGCGTCAGGTAGGGCAGGAGGACGCGCGTATACCAGCCGCCACCCGGCAGGGCCTCGGCCACGGTCATGTCAGGTTCGATGCCGAAGAAAGCCAGCGTCTCGCCCGGGTGGCGGAATTCGTCACGCGCGCGGTCGTCGTCGCGGCGGGCGTCAGAGAGCACGCTGTCCAGTTTTTCCTGCGCCTCGGCGTTTAGGGCGGAGTCCGCCATCTGGCTGTCGGCGTCCATATCCGCATCCATGTCGGACATGTCATCGCCTGCATCGTCCATTGGCTCGTCCATGGCGCCGGTCTCGGCGGCGTCATCGGCCGGGGCGGCGTCAGTCATTGCGGCATCGTCAGCGGCCGGTTCCTGCGAGCAGGCGGTCAGCAAGGCGATGGCGGCGGCGGCGGTCATCCAGCGTGTCATGTTGGTTCTCCCCATGAATTGGTCTTGGTTCAAAGGTTTAGCCCGAAGCGGCGGCGTTACCAATGCCGTCCGTCGCGTTCAGGCCCAATCCCGTCTCAGAAACCGGCCCGCGCGCTCACGCGCGACCCCCGCCGCCCGCCGCGCCCGCCGGAGAGGAGATGCGGCGCGCCTGTGCGGGGCGTTGCTAAGCGCCAAGGCGGCGCGCTCCGCCGCAGCGCCTGAATCCCAGTCGGCCAGGAGCTGGCGGTGCAGGGCGATGTCCGCGCCAAGTATCTCCCGCGCGGAGTCCGCGTGGGTCTTTGTGAGCGCCACGGCTTCATCCTGCGCCGAAGCGGGCGTGCGGTTGCGGTTGGGCGCGGCGCCGCGCCATCCAAGTTCGCGCCTCATCACCTCCGCCGCTTCTGCGGCGCGCTCAGCCGCGAAGAGGGCCAGCGGACGGTCATTGTCCTGCAGCAGGCCGACGCAATGGCTCAAAAAACCCCGGCGCTTTTCAAGAAAAGCCTCGAATTTCGCTTCGCCGTTCGCAACCGCCACGCTTTCGGGATTCTCCGGGTCGGGGGATCGTTTCATGGTCAGCCATTCGCTGACCGCGCGCTGCACGGGGTCGCGCAGCCATGTCATTGTCGCGGCGTCAGGAAAAGCCTGCAGAAATTCATAGGCGACGTGGCCGTGGATCGCTTCGATGCCGCCTTGCTGGATTGTCTCTTTTGCCTGTGCGGCTTCTCCGTGTTTCAAAAGCTCCATCGCCTGACGGATCTCCGGCCGGGCGCCGCGCTCTCCCGCATAGGCGAAGGCGGCGGCGCGTCCGAGATTGGATTCCAGGAAAATCCGGAAAGCGGTCCCGGCGGTCTTGGATATGTGGAGGGAAATCAGCATGCTGGTTTGCGAGTCTCCGCCGCAGGGGCCGGGGCAGATTAGGGAAGGGGCGCGGCCATGACCACGCATCGGGTCCATAAATATTCCAGCATCGCCCGGCCGCTTGAAGCCAACTACCCCACGAACCGCGCCGTCCTGTTCCTGGCGCCGCTGGCCGGGATTGCGGTGGCGGCCGCGGACATTGTCTGGTTCGACGCCGGACCGCTCGCGGCGCTGCTGACCGCGATCCTTGGTCTTCTGGTCGCTTTTCTGTCCTGGGCGCTGGCGCGGGAGCTGGCGCCGGACCATGAAAGCGCGGCGTTCCTGGCGCTGGTTGCCGCGCCGTTCGGCCTTTTATTGGGACCGGCGGCGATCCTCAGCGCCGCCGTCGCGCTTTTTCTTGCGCGGATTGTAAACCGGACGGTAGGCCCCGCGGCGACAGGCGCTGATTGCGTCCTGACCCTGATCCTGCTGGCGCTGGCCATGTGGCGGGACGGGGCTTGGGCGCTGGGCGTGGCGGCGATGCTGGCTTTCGCGCTGGACGCGACCCTGTTCCGGCCGCAGCCGCGCCGCTGGTTATTCGTTCTGGCCTCTCTGGTGATGACCGTGGCGGGGTTTGTGCTGTTTGGCGGGGCGGATGCGGTGAACATCGCCGCCGCGCCTTATGAGTATCTGGGACTCGCCGTGGCCCTGACATTGGGGGTCCTGTTGATTGCGATGACCCAGCCCGCGCCGGTTTCAGTCTGTGACGCGACTGGAGAGCCGTTGAACCGGGCGCGGCTCTCCTATTCGATCCTCGTCGTTCTTGTGTCCGCCTGGGCCCTGGCGCTGGCGGGACAGACCGGGCTGGTCGCGGGCATTCCGATCTGGGCGGCGTTGGCGGCCGCCGTTGAAGGCCGCATCATGCCCAAGCGTAAAGTCTAGTCCGGCAGCTGGAACAGGGTCTCCACGCTGACACCCAGCGCGCGGCCGAGTTTCAGGGCCAGCTCGGTCGAGGGGACGAAGACGCCATTCTCGACCGTGTTTATGGTCTTGCGGCTGACCCGGACCTTGGCCGCCAGTTCGGCCTGGGTCAGGTCGGCGGCGGTTCTGTGCTCCTTCAGGCGATTGAGCAATCGCACGGGCGCCGCCATCAGCCGCGCTCCAGCAAGGCGAAACGGAATAGCGGGGCGGCGACGCCCAGAACCACGATGATGTGCGCAACTTCCGTAGCGGTGACAGGCTGGAATTGCGACAGGGCCAGCAGGCCCGCGGCGCCGATCAGCATGATCCAGTAGGCGAAGCTGAAAGCGCGGGCGCGATTGGCCTCTGTCAGTTCGTCCTCAAGCGCAGCGCGCGCTTCCGGGTCCCGGACGCCCGCTGCGCGGCCCCACACGAACACGGCGATCAGGGCGGCGGCCCAGATCAGGAAACCGGCGAGGCTGATCAGGCTTGCGCCGCCGGCCTGCCACTGGCTGAAACTGTCCATGAGCGGAATCTGCCAGGCGAGGAATGCGCCAGCGCTGACCATCAGAAGAATGCGGCGCCGCTGCGCCAGACGTTCGATCTTTTCCATATCGGGTCTCCGAGTTACCTGTGGGTTACATGGTGTGTGATACGTATACGTTACATGATGTAACGTCAAGGTAACTTCGCTAATTTCGGCTTCAGTCCCGAAGCGGCCGGGTCAGGCGGCGTCGATAAGGGGTTTGAGGGCGGGGTGAATGTCCGGCGAGTTTTCCTTGATGAAGCGCAAGAGCGCCTTCTCGGACTCGCTCAGCTCGCCGTCGCGGCGCAGGCGGGCGGCCAGCCATTCGGCCTCCATCCGCGTCACCGTTTCGGAGGCGGCGATATCGGCGGCCATGCGGTCATTGTGTTTTTCCATGACCTGACGCGCGGAAGGCTGGCGATAGGCGTTCAGGATGCCGGAGAACCCCGAAGACGCCATGCGGCCGACAAAGCCGGCGACATCGGTGGAGCCGGAGCCCAGCCACTCGTCGCGCGCCAGCGCAACTTCGCGTGACGGCGCGGAATAACCCGACGCGGCCATCAGGAAATTGGCGAGCGCCTTGGCGAATAGGTCGGTCCAGTCCGGATCGTTATCGGCGTCCGCGACGGCGTCATTGATGTCGAACAGGATTTCCGCCTCGGCGCGGGTGATCGCCGCGCCGCCGTCGCTGCCATAGGCATAGATGACACGGCGGAGGAGGGCGGCTTCGGCGGCGTTGACGCGGCCCGGTTCAAGCCGGCTGTCGCGCGCCAGCGGTCCGCGGCCTTCCAGCACGGCCATCCGGATCTGGTCCATAGCGAACAGGAAAAGCGGTTCCGGCGCGTGGTCGGCTTCTTCGAGGATCTTTACGAGCAGCATCAGCTCGGTCTCTGTCTTCACCTCGCCGTCGCGGTCGATGTGCTTCATGAGCCAGCGGGCATTGGCCTCGCTGATATAGCCGATCGGCTTTTTCTGGCGGACCAGGAAATCGCTGAGCGCTTCAAGGAAGAAGCTGACCCATTGCGGGTCGCGGCGATGGGCGGTCTCGTCGATGGCGAACAGGGCCTCGACCTCGTCCTTGTCGACATACATGTCGGGATAGACGATGCGGCGCACGGCCTGCGTGTCCTCCGCCGAAACGCGGCCTGATTGACGGACGCGTGCGAGTATATCGCTCATCGGACCCATGGCGCGGACCTCCCTTGAAATATCCGGATGGTGGTCGAGCCATAAACGAAATGCGTTAGGGGAGCGTGAAAATAGCGATCCAAATTTGATGTGCCGACTGAATTATAAAGGAACATGGCGGCGCGGGGGCGCGTTTCACGGGTCAATCGATCACGCAAAAGGAGATCGAACCCATGCGTAATAAATATCTGATTTCGAGCGCCGCCGCGGCGGCCCTGTTCGCGCTGGCCGTTCCGGCCCAGGCGCAGGTTGTTGGCGGCAGCGTCGTGAACGAGACCACCGGTCAGGTGAACGGCCCCGTCAATGGCGCGGTTCGCGGCCAGACCGAACTGGAAGGCGAATTTCAGCGCGGCGAGCTCAAGGAGCGTCTTGATGACGCCGAAGACCTTCGGGAAGAGCGGATGGACGATCTGGAAGATCGCGCCGAACGCCGGGCTGACGAGCTGGAAGACCGCGCGGAGGATCGCGCCGACCGTCTTCAGGATGCGGGCGCTGACGCGCGCGTGGGCGCAGAAGCGCGCATCGAAGCGGCCCGTGAACGCCGGGCCCGCGCCAATGCCCGTTATGACGGCGACGCTCGCGCCCGAGCGGGCGTGAATTCGCGCGCGGCGGTTAACGCCAATGATCGCGCCCGCGTTCGCGCCAACGCCAATTCGGCGGTCAATGCGGATATCGATTCCTCGCTGATGGTGCGCGATTACCGCAATTTCGATCACGGCGCGCAGGTGCTTGTCGACGGACAGGGCTGGGTCTGGGTTCCCAGCAATGCGCGGCTGGACGCCAATGGACGCGTTGTCGCGCGTTAAAGGCGGCCAGATTTGAAACCTTTGAAGGGCGGCCATCGCGGCCGCCCTTTTTCATGGTTATTCCGCGCTGCTGACCCAGGCCATGCCGTCCGGTTCGTCGCCGGTGACCAGCTCTCCCGTTACCTCGCGGCTGGCGACATCGATAATGGTGATCCTGTCGTCCTGCGTATTGGCGACGAAGGCGCGTTTGCCGTCCGGCGACATCAACACGCCGACCGGGACCGCGCCGACATCGATGGAGCCCAGATGCGCGCGGCTGGCCGCATCGAATACGGCGACCGCGTTGGAGCCGGCATTGGAGACCCAGACCTGCGAGCCGTCCGGGGTGAACTTGGCGCGGATCGGCACTTCGCCTTGCGAGGAAATCGTCTCGATCACCTCGTCCGCTGCAGGGTCGATGATGGCTATTTCGCCCTGGTCGCGGCTGGTCACCCAGACTTCGGAGCCGTCGGGCGAGACGTCGATGCCTTCCGCCCCGGCGCCGGCGGTGATGGTGGCGACGCTGTCATCGGCGCGGTTGATGACGGTGACGGTGCCCGACCCGATATTGGTGACATAGAGCTTCTCGCCGCCCGGCAGGGGCACGATCATGTGGCTGACATCCTGCCCGGTTTCCCAGGTGTTCAGGAGCGCGCCGCTGGCGGCGTCCAGCTCCACCACCGTTCCCGTGCCCTCCGTCGTCACCCAGAGCTTCGAGCCGTCGGCGGAGGACCACACGCCATGCGGGCCGCGATTGGGGCCGAGGCTCCATGTGGCGGCGACTTCGGCGCTGGCCGGATTGATGACGGTGACGGTCGAGCCTTCGGCGGATCCGTAATCGGTGACATAGACCGCAGAGCCGTCCGGCGCGGTCCAGGCCTCATGCGGGTTGGAGCCGGTCGGGACGGTGGCCGTGACCGTCAGCGTTTCGGGATCGACGAGGGCGAGCGTGTCCTCTCCCTTGTTCACGACCGCGATCTGGTCGGCGAACGCGGGGGCGGAGAGGGTGGTTGCGGCAAGGAGGGCAAGAAGGGTTCTGGTCATTTAGGTGTCGTCCTGGCTGGTGCGGATGCGGGTATTCTGGTCATGAGTCAGGCGCCATTGCCCGTCCTCCAGCGCGAAGGTGAGGGCGAGATAGCTCTCCGACCAGTAAGGGTCGCCGTTTTCAAGCGTGGTTTCAAACCGCGTGCGGTAAAGCGCGGTGGAAAGCTCCGCGCCTTCGATGACGCGGACAGGGGTGAAGCTCATGCTCCATGTCTCGTCCGCGAACCAGTCGCGGTGAAAATCCATCACTTCAGCGCGGGTCTCGATCAGGCGTCCGTCCGGGAAGATCAGGGTAAGGGTGTCGCCGCCGGTGATCGTTGCCTCATAGGCGGCGAGGTCGCGCGTCTGTATGGCTTGCAGATGCGCGTCCAGCGTTTCGCGGAAACCGGACGCGCCGGCGTTCTGCGAGCAGGCGGCGAGAAAGACGAGGCAGAGTACGAACGGTTTCATCGGCGCGTCTCCTGATCTGGCGGAACGCCAGACTAGCGGATCAGCCGCGCTGCGGGAGCGGTTTTTCGCCCTCTGCCTCTCTTCACCGTCATCCTCCGGCTTGACCGGAGGACCCAGGGAGCTTGGAGCGTAAAGACTTCAACTGGGTCCTCCGATCTCCCCCCGGCTCAAGGCCGGGGTCCGTCGGAGGATGACGTTCTTTTTTTGCTTTTCTCTCTTTCAGCTCCCGGAAATGGCCGCAGCCATTGTCCGGGATCCAGTTTGCAACGTGGCCGCTATCTCTGGACCCCGGATAATCGCTATGCGATTTCCGGGGACTCGTTGGGGTAAGCGCCTTCGCCTCCACGGCCCGCAGGCCGCAGAGGTGAGAGAAGAAGAAACACGACCCCTCTGATCGAGTCAGAGGGCAAGGGTGTTGCGGCGCGTCTTTCGGGACGCCGGTTACCGTGTGTTTGTATGTTTCGCGTCTTCGAAAGACGCGCCGCGCGGTTCTTTTGCGGAGGGCGGGAGTCGCCTCGACCGGCCTCTCCATCCGCTGCCGCCAGAGTCTTAATAGCCAGGGCATTTCAGCCTCAGACTGGCGCCTGGCGGTGCGCCGGGACGCGCACGGACTCGGTCGAGCCATGCCGTATCCCGGGAACCGCGTTCACTCCGTCCCTCGGGCGACCGGATCCGAAGCCCCTCGCATGACGGTGAACGGGGACGAGCTTACGCCGTCCCGGAGGCCGGGCGGATTGTTTTTGATTCATCCCCCTAAATTGTCATCCCGCACGGAGCGAAGCGGAGATGCGGGATCTCGGCGAAGCTTGCGCGCTTGTTCGCCGGGATCCCGGATCAAGTCCGGGATGACAATGGTGGATGATAGGGAGGGCGCGTTTTGTTCTGTGACGGCCCTTCGAGACGCCGCGCCCTTGGCGCGGCTCCTCAGGGTGAGGGTGATGGAAGCGTGGGTTAGAACAACGCCTTCCAACCCCATCCCTTAGCCTGAGGAGCCCGTGAGGGCGTCTCGAAGGCGGCGTCTGGAGGGCGCAAATCTCCCCGGGAAATCTGGACGAATATCCGCGCCTAGAGCGGAATATTGTCGTGCTTCTTCCAGGGATTTTCGAGCTTCTTGTTGGCGAGCGTCCGTAGCGCCTTGGCCACGCGCTTGCGGGTGGAGTGGGGCATGATGACGTCGTCGAGATAGCCTCTGGACGCCGCCACAAACGGGTTGGCGAAGCGGTCTTCGTAGTCCTTGACGTGCTCGGCCATCTTGTCGGGATCGTCGGCGTCCTTGCGGAAGATGATCTCGGCGGCGCCTTTCGGGCCCATCACGGCGATCTCGGCGGTGGGCCAAGCATAGTTGATGTCGCCGCGCAGATGTTTGGAGGCCATGACGTCATAGGCGCCGCCATAGGCCTTGCGCGTGATGATGGTGACTTTCGGGACGGTGCATTCGGCATAGGCGAACAGGAGCTTGGCGCCGTGCTTGATGAGGCCGCCATATTCCTGGCGGGTGCCGGGCAGGAAGCCCGGGACGTCCACGAAGGTCACGATCGGGATATTGAAGGCGTCGCAGAAGCGCACGAAGCGGGCGGCCTTCTTGGAGGCGTCGATATCCAGCACGCCGGCCAGCACCATGGGCTGGTTCGCCACGAAGCCGACCGTGGAGCCCTCGACCCGACCGAAGCCGACCACGATGTTCTTGGCGTATTCGGGGGCGATTTCCATGAAGTCGCCTTCGTCGGCGGTCTTCTGGATCAGTTCGCGAATATCATAGGGCTTGTTCGGATTGTCGGGGACGAGGGTGTCGAGGCTGTCCTCGATCCGGTCGGGGTCGTCGTAGGATTCGCGCTTGGGCGGTTTTTCGCGGTTGTTCAGCGGCAGAAAGTCGATCAGGCGGCGCATCTGGGTCAGCGCCTCAAAATCATTGTCATAGGCGCCTTCGGCCACGCCCGACTTGGCGGCGTGGACCTTGGCGCCGCCCAGCTCCTCATGCGTCACGACTTCGTTGGTGACGGTCTTCACCACGTCCGGGCCGGTGACGTACATGTGGGAGGTGCCGCGCACCATGAAGATGAAATCGGTCATGGCGGGGGAATAGACGTCCCCGCCCGCGCACGGGCCCATGATCACGCTGATCTGCGGCACAACGCCGGAGGACAGCACGTTGCGCTGGAAAATCTCCGCATAGCCGCCCAGCGCGTCCACGCCTTCCTGGATGCGGGCGCCGCCGGCGTCGAACAGCCCGATGATCGGCGCGCCGTTGCGCAGCGCCATGTCCTGAATCTTCGTGATCTTCTCGGCGTGGGCCAGCGACAGCGAGCCGCCGAAAACGGTGAAATCCTTGGAGAAGATATAGACGAGGCGGCCATTGATGGTGCCGGAGCCGGTGACCACGCCGTCGCCGGGGATCTTCTTGTCCTCCATGCCGAAATCGCTGCAGCGATGTTCGACGAACATGCCGATTTCCTCGAACGAGCCTTCATCGAGAAGGATCTCCAGACGTTCGCGCGCGGTCAGCTTGCCCTTTTCGTGCTGGGCTTCGATGCGGCGCTCTCCGCCGCCCTGACGCGCTGCTTCACGCTTGGCCTCAAGGGCCTCCAGGATCTCTTTCATCTATGTACGGCCCCCGGCTCGACTGTGTTCTTTTCGCTCGGGCAAAGGGTTAGCGCGAAAGGCGCGGGCGGGGCAACGCGGGAGTGCGCTCAACCCTAAATCGCGGTTTGACCGGACGCCGCCTTCAGGGCTAGTCAGGAAGACTGTACCGGGGAGGGGAGCCCATCATCATGATCAGAACGCTTGTCGCCGCTTGCGCGGTTCTCGCGGCCGCCGCCGCGCACGCCCAGACGCCGCCACGCGATGCCTATACGCATCTGCCGGACATGGCGGCCGCGGAAATTTCGCCCAATGGCCGGATGATCGCCGCCTATCGGCCCCATGAAGGCACGCAGGCGCTGTTCATCTATAATACCGGCGAGATGACCGAGCCGGTGCGGGTGATCAAGGCGCCGGAGGACATGTTCCTGTCCGGCCTGACCTGGGCCAGCGACAATTACGTGCTGATGCAGGCGCGGGAGACGCGCAAGATCCAGACGATGGAGGGCATGTTCACCTTCACCGAGTCGGTCGTTGTTTCCGTGGACGTGGAGCGCGGCAAGGCAAACGTGCTGCTGAGCGGGGAGCGGGTGTTCAGCGGCAGCCTCGGCAATATTCTCAGCTATCTGCCGGACGACCCCGAGCACATCATCATGCTGGGCCTGCGTTATGACGCGTCATCGGCGCGCAGTTTCACGCGGGTCAACGCCAGCGGCGGGCATTTCGAACTGGCCGTGTTCCGCGCCAATCTGGGCAATAGCGGCGGCCGGCGTCTGGACACCGGAAGCGACAACACGATCGACCTGGTGACCCATCCGGACGGCAGCGTGATCGCGCGGGTGAACTATGACCCGGAGACGCGGGTCTATGAAATTTTCCGGGGATCGAGCGGGTTCGACAGCGTCTATCGCAAGGAAGACACCCCGATCCGGCCGTTCACCGTTGTCGGGGCGCTGGATGATTCCAGCCTGGTGGTCGACGCCTATGGAGAAGACGGATTCAGCGGCCTGTTCGAGCTGAATATGGACGAGGGAATGATCGAGCGGATCGCGACCGCCCCCGACGGGCATGACGTGGATTACGCGATCGTCGACCCGTTCCGGAACGAGATCGCCGGCTATGCCTATCGCGACGACTTTTCGCGCCAGCATTATTTTGACGAGGAACTGGAGAAATACCGCGCCGCGCTCGACAAGGCGCTGCCGGACGAGCATGTCTCGCTGACCTCATGGACGCGGGACCGCAAGCGTTTCCTGGTCTATGCGGAGGGGCCGCGTTTCTCCGGGTCCTACAGCCTGTTCGACACGGAAACGGGACAGCTGGAGGTAATCGGGTTCAACCGGCCGATGCTGCCGCCGGAGAAAATGGCGCAGGTCGAGGCGTTCGAGTTCGAGGCGCGGGACGGGATGACGATTCCCGCCTATGTGACCTATCCGCTGAACGCCGACCCGGCATCCGGACCGTTCCCGACCGTGATCCTGCCGCATGGCGGACCGGAGTCGCGGGACACGGCGGGGTTTGACTGGATCGCGCAATTTCTGGCGAGCCGCGGCTATGCCGTGCTGCAACCCAATTTCCGGGGATCGTCCGGCTATGGCGCCGATTTCCGCGATGCGGGCTATGGCCAGTGGGGCGCCGCGATGATCGACGATATCGTGGACAGCGCGAAAGCGATGGCGGCGCAGGGCATCGCCGATCCGCAGCGCATGTGCGCGCTGGGGGCCAGTTATGGCGGGTTCGCGGCGCTGTCTCTGGGGATGCGGGACGATCTGGCGCTGGACTGCGTGATCAGCGCCAATGGCGTGACGCATTTGCCGATGCTGGCCAGCGAGACCCTTGCCGGCGGAAACCCCACCGAGGGCACCAACTATCTCAAGCTCTATATGGGCGACCGGATTACCGACGATGCGCGTCTGCGCGCCTGGTCGCCGGCGCTGAACGCCGCGGCCTATGACGAGCCTGTGCTGCTGGTCCATGCGGAGGACGACACGACCGTGTCCTATGACCATGCCGGGGTGATGCGGGCGGCGCTTGAAGATGCGGGGGCGGATTTCGACTTCGTCACCCTCAAGGGCGACGACCATTATTTCGCCAGCGAGCGCAGCCGGGAGGAATTTGCGGCGCTGATGGAGAACTTCCTGGCGGAAAACCTGCGCTAGGCGCCGCGATTGGCGGCGATGAAGGCGTCGGCCTCGGCGATGGCGCGCTCCATTTCCGCGATCAGGCGGGCGACGTCGGCCTCCAGCTGGCCGGTTTCGGCGCTCAGCGAGGCGATGGCGCGGGCGTTCAGGTTGTGCTTGAGGAACAGGACGCGGTCCTCGAAGATTTCCAGCAC
The DNA here is from genome assembly GCF_000412185.1 of Euryhalocaulis caribicus. Taxonomy (GTDB): domain Bacteria; phylum Pseudomonadota; class Alphaproteobacteria; order Caulobacterales; family Maricaulaceae; genus Euryhalocaulis; species Euryhalocaulis caribicus. The sequence continues at coordinate 65,909 of NZ_ASJA01000009.1, read as the reverse complement.
CGGGTCCATGCGGGCCGCGGCCGCGCGCATCTGAGAGATCAGGCTGGCGTAGCGGGCCTCGGTCTCGCGCAGGCGCCGGGCGCTGGTCTCGCGCAAGGACGGGTCCTGATAGGCGTCCAGCTCGGCCCGCCATTCGCGGAACAGGTCTTCGGAGACATTCTCGACCGAGTTGATGCGGTCGCGGACCCGCTGGGCGTCCGCCTCGGCGCGGTTATATTCGGCGCTGAGGCGGTCATAGGCGGATTCCAGTTCGCCGCCATTGATGTCCACGACCGAACGGAACGCCTCCAGCGCGCTCTCGAACTGTTCTTTCGCCTCTTCCTGGCTGTCGCGCGCCGTCTCGACGCGGCCGACAAGGATGTCGCGCTTCTCGTAACCCAGCTCCTCCATCGCGCCGTAATAGGCGTTGGAGCAGGCGCCAAGGCTGGACACGAGGGCGAGCGCGGTCAGCGCGAATGTCAGTCGCTTCATCATGGTCTCAGACTATGCCGGTCTCCGATGAATGTGAAATGACCGGCTATCGCGCCGGGCGCAGGACCAGGGTTTCGGTGGATTCCGGGGCATTCTGCGGCGTCCAGTCATAACGGATCTCGAAATATTCGCCGTCGGCCCAGGGTTCGGCCAGGTCGCGGTAATGCTTCGAGAGGAAATGGCCGGACTGCCCGACGGGCGAGATGAATTGCGACTCGTTGAGGTCGGCGAGGTCGTAGATCGCGCGATAGCTGGCACCGTGGAAGGCGCGGAAGTCTTCACGGGAATAGGAATAGTGAGCGACATTGACCGTGGTTCCATCGCCCGGCGCGGGAACGCGGGTGGAGAAGATGCGGTCGAGGAAGGAGGAGGCCGCGAACGGATAATGGGCGAAATAGGCGGGATGCGCCTCGCCCCAGCTCCAGTTTTCCAGATCGGGGCCGTATTGTTCGGCCAGCACGGCGACGGCGCGGTCCAGCGCCGGGCCGGCGATGTCGGTGCAGGATTCCCGCAGCTCGGTCCGGGAATCGTCGCACCAGCCGGGCGCTTCGCCGGACAGGACATTGACGATGAACTGCTCGCGCGGGCGGTGATAGACGATGAAGGCCTCGCCCAGATCGTCCTCATAGATGGCGCGCGACAGCTCCTTCATCCATTCGGCGAAGATCAGCGGCTCCGGCCAGCCGCGGCGCATCTCGCCGTTCCAGCCGCGCAGGCGTCGCAGGGATTCCTGTCCGTTGGCGGATTCGGGGCGGGCCTCCCAGAGATGGGGCAGGGCGTCGGTCGCCCAGCCGGAGACGACATCGGTCTGGATGGCCCGGAAATCGGCCTTGTCCAGCCGGCGGTCGGCGGTCAGCAGGTCGGTGATGCGCGCCGCGCGGAAGGGCGGCGACCAGCTTTCTGTCAGGAAATAGGGATAGCCGTCGGGCGGGATCTGGTTATTGGCGGTGACCACCATGCCGTCTTCAGGATTATAGGTGCGGGGCAGGTCCTCGAACGGGATCTGGCCGGTCCATGCCCCGGATTCGCCGCGCAGCGGCGCTCGGCCGGGCGTGATGAAACCGATATTCCCGGCGGTGTCGGCGAACACGATATTCTGCATCGGCACGACGAAATTGCGCAGGGCGGCGTTCAGGTCGTCCCAGCTCTCGGCGCTGGAAATCCGCCGGCCCACCGTGGAGGTGAAATCGTCCGGATCGTCCAGCGGGGAGACAAGGATGGCGGCGGTGTCCAGCGGCTGGATCTGAGCGGCGTCGAACCAGTCGCGGGGCAGGACCACGCCGTCCGCAGTTTTGCGAATCTTCAGCTCGACCGGCTCCCCGCCTTTCACGCGGATGGTCTCGGTGTCTTCCGAAACGAGGTCGAGACCGGCCTCTTCCGCCGTGACAAGGTCCATCACGTCCGTGCCGGTATTGGTGAAGCCCCAGGCGATGCGGCCATTATGGCCCAGCACGATATTGGGCGCGCCGGGCAGGGTGGCGCCGACCTGCGAGCCTTGCGGCGTGGTCATGCGCGCCAGATACCAGACGCCGGGCGTGCGGTGGCCCAGATGCGGGTCATTGGCCAGAAGCGGGGAGCCGGACGTGGTGTGCTGGCCCGAAACAACCCAGTTATTGGAGCCTTCGGGTTCTTCCCCCATCGGATCGCGGCCGGCCTCGACCTCTATCGCGGTGTCGGCGGCTTCGCCGGAATAGTTCACCTCGTCTTCCGAAAGCGCGCGCACGCCGTCTTCCGGGTAGGGCGGCAGGAAGGCGCGGGTTCTGGCCTGGCCGAGGACGGAGGTCAGCCGGGCCCGCGGCGCGGCGCGCATGGCATCGCCCGTGACGAGGTCGAGCGCGATCGCCTTGTAGATCAGGATCGTGTCGGCGACCGTCCAGGGCTGCGGCCTGGTTTGAAGCAGCAGGAATTCCGGCGGTCTGGAAAAGCCGTCTGACGCCATGAAGGCGTTCACGCCGTCGGCATAGGCCTGAAAATAGGCGCGGTCATCTTCCGACAGGCGCGCGGCCAGATCGTCTGACGCGGCGGCAAGGCCATAGATGCGCATGCGGGCGTCATTGGCGACCGCGTCCGGCCCCAGCATGGCGGCGAGCTGTCCGCGAACCGCGGCGCGCGTGAAGTGCATCTGCCACAGGCGATCCTGCGCGTGGGCGACGCCCAGCGCATAGGCCGCGACGTTTGCGTCGCTGGCAAAGATGTGCGGCACGGCGTTGGCGTCGCGCACGATATAGGCGGGCTCTGACAGGCCCTCCAGCGCGATCTCGCCCTCGGTCATCGGCAGCGAGGCATAAAGACGCCACACGAACCATCCCGCCGCGACGATCACCAGCGCAATCGCAATCAATATGATGCGACGAATCCATCGACCCAGTGCCGCCATTTGAAGCTGTCCCCCGACCTGTCGTCCCTTTTGCGGTCAGGCCGGTTTCACGGCCGCCGCGCCTTGCCTATGGTCGCGCAAGGTTCGTTGAACAGCATTAGAGGGTTTCGGCCATGGCTCGGCAAGTCGCGTTTCTCGGTCTCGGCGTAATGGGTTTTCCGATGGCGGGGCATCTGTCCGCCGCCGGGCATGATGTGACGGTGTGGAACCGCACCGGCGCCAAGGCGTCCGCCTGGGCCGAAAAACACAAGGGCCGGGCCGCGGATACGGCAAAAGAGGCGGCGAAGGACGCTGAGTTTGTCTTTATCTGCGTCGGCGATGATCCCGATGTGAGGGCCGTGGCGGAGCCGGCGCTGGAGGTGATGGAGCCCGGCGCGATCATGGTCGACCACACCACGGCCTCTCCCGCGCTGGCTCAGGAACTGGCGGAAGCGGCCGGCGCCAAGGGCGTGGGATTTCTTGATGCGCCGATTTCAGGCGGTCAGGCCGGCGCCGAGAACGGCCAGCTGACAGTTATGTGCGGCGGCGAAGAGTCTCATTATCGCGCGGCGGAGCCCATTATGGACGCCTACGCCAAGGCGTGTTCGCTGATCGGCCCGGCCGGGTCCGGGCAGCTGGCGAAATGCGTCAATCAGATCTGCATCGCCGGGATCGTCCAGGGCCTGTCCGAGGGGCTGAACTTCGCGCAGGAAGCGGGACTGGATCCGGCAAAAGTGATCGGGGCGATTTCCAAGGGCGCGGCGCAAAGCTGGCAGATGGAAAATCGCTGGGAAACGATGGTGAAGGACGAATTCGAATTCGGTTTCGCGGTTGACTGGATGCGCAAGGATCTCCGTATCGCGCTGGACGCAGCGCGCGAGAACGGCGCCAGCCTGCCGGTCGCCGCGCTGGTCGATCAGTTCTATGCCGGGGTGCAGTTACAGGGCGGGGCCCGCTGGGATACGTCCAGCCTGATCGCGCGGCTGCGCAAGCCCTGATACTGACCGGAACGAAGGGGGCGGGCGCCCCGTTTATGCCTCCAGGACGAACGCGAAGGAGGCGTAACAATGAAAATGCTGAACAAAACCGCCATTCTCGCTACCGCTGCATCCCTGGCGGCTGGCGCGGCGCTTGCGCAAAGCCCCTATATGCGGGCCGACAATAATGTGATGACCGATCTGGGCGTCACCGCCGGACAGATCGAGGATGCAGACCTGATCAATCCCGCTGGCGATGAGCTGGGCGAGGTCGAGGCCGTTCTGGTCGATCAGTCGGGCGCTGTTGTTTCCGTGCTGGTCGAACTGGAAGACGATTTCCTGGACGCCGAGCGCGTTGTGGAACTGCCGCTGGCCGGCCTTGTCGCCCGGGAAGACGATGATTTCTTTGAAATCTGGGATGACGAGATCGACCTGGTGACTGAAATGTCGGTCACCGAACTCAATACCCTGCCGAGCTGGCCTGAAGAATAATACAGGCTTTCAGCCATGTGACATTTCTGACGGGCGGGCCATTTCGGTCCGCCCGTTTTGAATCTTGCGAAACTTTAATTCGGTCGTTTGCATCCGGAAGGGCTTTCCCCCGCATCCAACAGGGCAGAAGATCAGATGTCTTGAGGAGGGAGACCCCATGAAAACCATTTACCGTACAATTCTGCTCGGCGGCGTTGCCGCGTGCGCGGCGAGCGCTGCGCAGGCGCAGGAGATCGTAATCGACGACGTGTTCGGCGCGATTGTCTGGACGGAATCGGACAGTCTTTCCGTGACCGTTGAAAATCCTGGCGACCTTGTTGAAACGCCAAAAGTTTCACAACGGGGCGAGGGATATGCTGTCGAAGGCGATCGCCGCAAAATGCGCAGCTATAGCTGCCGCAGCCGCCGCGGCGGCGACCTGCAGATTCGCGTGTCGCGATTTGGCGATTATCACTCGATTGAGGATTTTCCCGTCATCCGCGTTTCGGCTCCCGCCAGCGCCAGCCTGAAAGTCACCGATTCCATGGTGCACGGCGAGACTGGCGACTTGTCGTCCGCCGATGTGGAAATGGATGGCTGCGGCCGCCTGACCTTAGGTGATGTTTCAGGCGATTTGCGCGGCAAGATTGACGGATCCGGCGACATCGAAACCGGCGATGTTGGCGGCGACGCCGTACTGAAAATCTCCGGGTCTGGCGATCTTGCGACCGGATCTATTGCCGGGTCCGGCAAATTCACGATCAGCGGGTCGGGCGATATCGAGACCGGCGCGGTCGCGAATGGCGGCGATCTGAGCATTGACGGCTCCGGCGGCATTTATGTCGACCGGATAGATGGACCGCTGGAAGCCAGCGTGAACGGCTCCGGCGATATTGAGGTCGATGGCGGCGAGACAACGTCCTTCAAGGTAACCATCGCCGGATCCGGCGATGTGAGTTTTGACGGGGCGGTGACCAATCCGGAAATCGCCATCATGGGCTCCGGCGATGTCTGGGTCGCGTCCTATAGCGGCAAGGTCGACAAGCGGATCATGGGTTCTGGCGATTTCAGCGGCGATTGCGCCGGCTCGTGCTCTTAAGGCGCGCTGAGGGGAAAAGATCATGAAAACCATGTTGATCCTGTCGGTTGCAGCGCTGTCCGCGGCGCCGGCCTTCGCGCAGCAAGGCGGCACTTACGAAGCCGAAGGAATCGTCATTTCCAACTTCCTGGGCGAGGTCGAACTGACCAATAGCGGCAATGCGGAAACCACCGTGACGCTGACCCGCGGTGAGGATGAAGATGCGCCCGGCGCGTCCATCAGCTTCGAAGACGGCGTGCTGCTGGTCCGGGGCGAGTCGCGCGATCTGGGCGATGAATATGATTGTGGCAGCGATGGCGACCGGTCCGGCTATCGCGAGGACGGCCCCTTGTTCTTCAAGGGCAAGTTCCACGACGCCAGGGAAGCCAACACGCTGACCATCTCCGCCCCGGAATCGGTGCTGCTTCGGATCGAGGATTCGATCGCCGCGACCGATATTGAAACCGTTTCCGGTTTTGACCTGGAAACCAGTGAGTGCGGACGGCTGGAGGTCGGCGCCGTGCGCGGCGACACCCGCTTCGACATCAGCGGCGTTCAGGATATCGACCTGGGCGAGACGCAAGGCTTCACCGCCGATATCTCGGGCGTGGTCGATATAACCGTCGGGTCGGTGAACGGCCCGGTGGAGATCGAACTGAACGGCGTCGGCGACATCACGATCCGGGATGGCCGGGCCGATCCGCTGGAAGTCGATATGTCAGGCGTCGGGGACGTGTCCTTTGGCGGACATGCCGTGAATCCCGATCTGAGCATGACGGGAATCGGGGAGATCAGCATCGACACCTATGATGGCGATCTGACCCGCAACCGTACGGGAATTGGCGAGATCAGCGTCAACCAGGCGCAATAAACGCCGCCCTAGCCGACGCCATAGGCGACTATGGCGTCGGCGACCCGTTTGAATCCGGCAATGTCCGACCCGGCGACATAGTCCAGCGGTTTGCAGTCCTTGTCCGGACACGCGTCGCGGCACTTGTCGTGAATTTCCGACATGATCCGGCGCAGGCGCTGGTCGACCTCTTCACGGTCCCATTGAAGACCAACCGCGTTCTGGGAAATCTCCAGCCCCGAGACCGCAACACCGCCGGCATTGGCGGCCTTGCCGGGGACAAAAATCACGTCTGATTTCCGGAAAGCCTCGCGGGCCTCTTCGGTGCAGGGCATGTTCGCGCCCTCCGCGATGGCTTTGACGCCGTTATCAATCAGGGTTTTCGCGGCGTCACCGTCCAGTTCGTTCTGGGTGGCGCAGGGCAGGGCGATATCGCATTCCACGCCCCAGGGCGTTTTGTCCTTATGAAATTTCGCGCCCTTGATATCGCCTGCGCCGTCTTCCAAAGCGCCGTGCTTCTTCAGCTTGCAACGCTTGATGGCGTCCAGCGTGTCCTCGTCGAGACCTTCTTTAACGTGCAGCAGGCCGCCGGAGTCGCTGAGCGTGACGACTTTCGCGCCTTCCTCCATGGCTTTTTCGGCGGCGTACAGGGCGACATTGCCCGCGCCGCTGATCGCCACGGTCTGTTCTTTCAATTCCAGATCGTGATGGTTCAGCGCGTTTTCCAGGAAATAGATCAGGCCGTAACCGGTCGCTTCCGTCCGCTCGGCGCTGCCGCCAAAGGCCAGCCCCTTGCCGGTGAGCGAGCCCTCGAACGTGTTGGTCAGACGAATGAAATGACCGAACAGGAAGCCGATTTCGCGGCCGCCCACGCCCATATCGCCCGCCGGAACATCCGTATTGGGGCCGATATAGCGATAGAGACATTCCATGAAAGCCTGACAGAAGCGCATGATTTCGCCGTTCGAGCGGCCGTGCGGATCAAAATCGGATCCGCCCTTGGCGCCGCCCATCGGCAGATTGGTCAGGGCGTTCTTGAAGGTTTGCTCGAAGGCCAGGAATTTCAGGACGCTTTCATTGACGTGCGGGGCAAAGCGAAGGCCGCCCTTGTACGGGCCGATGGCGTGATTGTGCTGGACCCGCCAGCCGCGATTGACGTGCACCGCGCCGTCATCGTCGCGCCAGGCGACGCGGAAGGAGATGATGCGGTCCGGTTCGGTGAGTTGTTCGAGAACCTTGCAGTCATCATAGGCCGAATTTTCCAGGACCAGCGGCATGACCGAGCGCGCCACGCCCGCCACCGCCTCGTGAAACTCGGGCTGGTCGGGGTGTCGCTCTTTCAGGTCGTCCAGCAAGGACTGGACACGCGTTTCGGCCTTCTTGCTCATCGAGTGCTCCCTGTTTGTGCGTAATGGGAGCTAAAGCGCGGAAGGCCGGGGTAAAGTTCGTCAGGCGCCCAGCATGTCCGCAGCATGTTCGGCGAAATAGGTGATCACGCCATTGGCGCCGGCGCGCCTGAACGCCATCAGGGTTTCCAGAATGGCGCGGTCCTCGTCGATCCAGCCATTGGCGCCGGCGGCCTTGATCATGGCGTATTCGCCGGAGACCTGGAACGCATAGGTCGGGGCCTGAAAGGCCTGTTTCACGGCGTGGACAATGTCGAGATAGGCCAGGCCCGGCTTGACCATCACCATGTCCGCGCCTTCCTCCAGGTCCAGCTCCACCTCGCGCAGGGCTTCCTCGATGTTCGCCGGGTCCATCTGGTAGGTCTTCTTGTCGCCCTGCAGCGCCGTGGCGGAGCCGACGGCTTCCCGGTACGGGCCGTAGAAGGCGGAGGCGTATTTGGCGGCGTAGGACATGATCAGGGTGTTGGTGAAGCCGTCATCCTCCAGCATGCCGCGCAGCACGCCGATGCGCCCGTCCATCATGTCGGACGGGGCGATGACGTCCGCCCCCGCTTCGGCGAAGGCGCGCGCCTGATCGGTGAGGCGGGCCACCGTGTCGTCATTGAGGATTTCGCCGTCGCGCAGCACGCCGTCATGGCCGTGAGTCGTGTAGGGGTCCAGCGCGACATCGACCATGACGCCCACTTCTGGCGCGGCGTCCTTCACCGCCTTGATCGTCTGGCAGACCAGTCCGTCAGGGTCCGTTCCGGCGCTGCCGACCTCGTCTTTCTTCGCCGGGTTGATGTGCGGGAACAGGGCGAGGGCGGGTATGCCGAGTTCGCGGGCGCGCCTGGCGGCCTTTGCCGTCTCGGCCACGGACAGGCGGTCCGCGCCGGGCATGGCGGCGACGGGCTGGCGCGGATCGGCGCTCTCGCTGACCACGATCGCCCAGATCAGATCGTCGGGCGTGAGCGTTGTTTCGCGCACCATCCGGCGCGTCCAGTCTGCCTGCCGAAGCCGGCGCATGCGGGTGGCGGGATATGCGGCCAAGTGGGTTACTCCGCTTGATTTTCGTTCCGTTCTGTCCTGACTTCGCGCCACGGCCAAGCCAATTCAAGGCGGCAAGACTGCAGGAGCGCCTCTTTTGAATTTCGAACTGAGCGAAGAACAGCAGCTTATTCAAGACACCGCGGCGCAATTCGCCGCCGACCGGATGCGCCCGAACGCGCCCGGCTGGGACGAGAACAAGACGTTTCCGGTCGATGTGCTGCGCGAAGCGGCGGAGCTGGGATTCGCCGGGCTCTATACGCAGGAAGAATTTGGCGGCTCGGGCCTGACCCGGCTGGACGCGGCCATCGTGTTCGAACAGCTGAGCCGGGGGTGCGTCTCCACTGCGGCGTTTATCTCCATTCACAACATGGCCGCCTGGATGATCGATTCCTACGGCTCCGGCGAACAGCGCGAACGCTGGATTCCGCCGCTGATGACCATGGAAAAGATCGCCAGCTATTGCCTGACCGAACCGGGCGCGGGCTCCGACGCCGGCAGCCTGAAAACCAAGGCGGTGAAGGACGGCGACGATTATATCCTGAACGGGACCAAGGCGTTCATTTCCGGCGGCGGGACCAGCGATATCTATGTCGTCATGGCGCGCACGGGCGATGACGGGCCGGGCGGGATTTCCACCTTCGTGGTGGAAAAGGACACGCCGGGCCTCTCGTTCGGCGCGCAGGAAAAGAAGATGGGCTGGAATTCCCAGCCGACCTCGGCGGTGATCTTCGAGGATTGCCGCGTGCCGGCCGCGAATCGTCTGGGCGAGGAGGGGATCGGCTTCAAGATCGCCATGAGCGGGCTGAACGGCGGCCGCATCAATATCGGCGCCTGTTCGCTGGGCGGCGCGACGGAGGCTTATGAGGTCGCCAAGGAATATGTCGGCGACCGGAAGCAATTCGGAAAATCCATCGCTGATTTCCAGGCGACGCAGTTCAAGCTGGCGGACATGGCCACGGACCTGGAGGCGTCCCGCCTGATGCTCTACCGCGCCGCGGCCGCGCTTGACGCCGCGGACCCGGCGACGCCCAAGCTCTGCGCCATGGCCAAGCGGTTCGCCACGGACGCCTGCTTCGACATCGCCAACCAGGCGCTGCAACTGCACGGCGGCTACGGATACCTGAAGGATTATCCGGTGGAGCGGATCGTGCGCGATTTGCGCGTCCACCAGATCCTGGAAGGCACGAACGAGATCATGCGGGTAATCATCGCCCGCCACGAAATGAAGGGCTGAGCGGCGCTCGGCCGGAAGGAATTTTCAATGTCGGAAGAGTCCGAAACGATTATCGAGAAGAAAGGCCGGGCCGGACGGATCACGCTGAACCGCCCGAAGGCGCTGAACGCCCTGACCCGCCAGATGTGCCTGGACATGACCAAGGCGCTGCTGGAGTGGCGCAACGACCCGGACGTGAAGGTGGTCGTGGTGGACGGCGCCGGGGATCGCGGCTTCTGCGCGGGGGGCGATATCCGCCTGCTTTATGAAAGCGGCAAGGCCGGGGACGAGCGCGCCTATGAATTCTGGCGCGACGAATATCGTCTCAACCAGCTTATCAAGCGTTACTCCAAGCCTTATGTCGCAATGATCGACGGCATTGTGATGGGCGGCGGCGTCGGCGTTTCCGTGCATGGCGATTACCGGGTGGCCGGGGACAGCACGATGCTGGCCATGCCGGAGACGGGCATCGGTTTTTATCCCGATGTCGGCGGCACCTATTTCCTGCCTCGGCTGCCGGGCAAGACGGGCATGTGGATGGGCCTGACGGGCGCGCGCCTGAAAACGGCGGACGCCATGGCCATGGGCATCGCGACCTCCTACACGCCCAGCGACAAACGCCCGGCATTGATCGAGGCGCTGGAAAACGGCCCGGAGGGGATCGAGGACACGCTGGCCGCCTTTGCCGAAGAGGCGGGCGAGAGCGAGGTGAAGAAGCGCCAGGAAGATATCGAGACGCACTTCGCCGCGCCGATGGTCGAGGCGATTCTGGCCTCGCTGGACAATGACCGCTCCGACTGGGCGATCGAGCAGGCCAAGACGATGCGGACCAAATCCCCGACATCGCTGAAGCTGACGCACCGCGCCATCCAGATGGGCGCGCAGACAGAATTCGAGGACACGATGCGGCGGGAGCTGCGCCTGTCCGCGCATTGCCTGAAGGGGCACGATTTCTATGAGGGCGTACGCGCCCAGATTATCGATAAGGACCGCGATCCGAAATGGGATCCCTCCGATCTTGAGCGCGTGGGCGATGCGGAGCTGGAGCAATATTTTGCGCCGCTGGACAATGACCGCGAGCTGACATTCATCGACGACACGAAGGACAACTGACCATGACCGCCATCGCATTTATCGGACTGGGAAACATGGGCGGGGGCATGGCCGCGAACCTGGCCAAGGCGGGCCATGATGTCCGCGCCTTCGATCTGTCCGAAGCCGCCCGCAAGAAGGCCGGCGAGCAGGGCTGCAATCCGGTCGACCGGATGGAAGACGCGATCAGCGGCGCCGAGGTCGTGGTCTCCATGCTGCCGGCCGGCAAGCATGTGCGGTCGGTCTATGAAAATGAAGGCGGCGTGATCGAACTGGCGGGCGAGGGCACGTTGCTGATCGATTGCTCCACCATTGATGTGCAGTCCGCGCGCGCTGTCGGCGAAGCGGCGGCCAAGGCCGGATTCCTGATGGTCGACGCGCCGGTTTCCGGCGGCGTCGCGGCGGCGGACGGCGGGACGCTGACCTTCATGGTCGGCGGGCCGGAAGAGGCGTTCGGCAAGGCCGAGCCGATCCTGGACATCATGGGCAAGGCGGTTATCCGCGCGGGCGAGTCCGGGGCGGGGCAAGCGGCCAAGATCTGCAACAACATGCTGCTGGGCATTTCGATGATCGGCACGTGCGAGGCAATTGCGCTGGCCAAGAAGCTGGGGCTGGACCCGCAGAATTTCTTCGATATCGCGTCACAGGCCTCGGGCCAGTGCTGGTCGCTGACCGCCTATTGCCCGGAGCCGGGGCCGGTTCCGGCCGCGCCGTCCAATCGCGACTATAATCCCGGGTTCGCCGTGGCGATGATGCTGAAGGATCTGAAACTGGCGCAGGAAGCGGCGTCGGCCAACGGCGCCTCCACCCCGATGGGCGCGCAGGCCGAGGCGCTTTACGCGATGTTCGATGCGCTGGGCGCGGGGAACAAGGATTTTTCCGGCATCATGAAGCTGCTGGACGGGTCCCTGAGCGAATCGGGATGGACCCGTTAGGCGCTCCGTTAAATCTATCTCCAGCGAATTAAACGTCTTTTAGACATTTTCGATTTTAATCCGACCTGAAACATGGGTGAAACCCGGGAAGAAGGTGGGATTATGGGCATGCAGAATGCGGCGGCTGAAACCAGCCGTACGGACGAGCAAGAGCCTGACTTTCAGAAGAGCTATCTGCAGACGCTGACCCTGGTCGAGCGGCTGCACCGCCAGCTTCTGGATGTCATCAAGGATGATCTGGAGCGACATGGCCGGAACGACATCAACAGCGTCCAGGCGCTGCTGCTGTTCAATATCGGCGACCAGGAACTGACGGCGGGCGAACTGCGGAGCCGCGGGCATTATCTGGGCTCCAACGTCTCCTATAACCTCAAGAAGCTGGTCGAGGCGGACTATATCCGTCACGAGCGTTGCGACTCCGACCGCCGGGCGGTCCGGGTCAGTCTGACGCAGGCCGGTTCGGACGTGCGCGAACAATTGAAGACGTTGTTCGACCGTCAGTTGAAGTCGCTCCAGCCGGTCGCCAATGTCGATCAGGACGATCTGGACAGCATGAACACGGCCCTGATGCGTCTTGAACGCTATTGGGAAGATCACATAAAGTATCGCCTGTGACCTTTTGCGGCGCCGACAAAAGTTGGCGCCGCGCGCTCCTTTGGGGCATAGGGTCCTGTAAAACCTGATTTGCAGGACGGGCAATGGACTACCGGAAAGCATTCGAAGAGGCCGTGGACACGGTCAAGGCGGAAGGCCGGTACCGGGTCTTTGCGGACCTCAAACGCCTGCGCGGCCAGTTCCCGCGCGCCCGTCTGCGCGGCAATGACGGCCAGATTCGCGAAATCACCGTCTGGTGCTCCAACGACTATCTGGGCATGGGGCAGCACAAGGACGTGCTGGACGCCATGCACGGCGCGCTGGACGAAACCGGCGCCGGCGCCGGCGGAACGCGTAATATCGCAGGCACCACGCGTTTCCATGTCGATCTGGAAGACCGGCTGGCGGGCCTGCACGGAAAGAGCGGCGCGCTTCTGTTCACCTCCGGCTATATCGCCAATTCGGCGACGCTTTCGACGCTGGCGAAGATCCTGCCGGGCCTGATCATTTTCTCCGATCAGATGAACCACGCCTCGATGATCGAAGGCGTTCGGTTCGGGGGCTGTGAGAAGCGGATTTTCCGCCACAACGATGTCGAGCACCTGGAAAGCCTGCTGGCCGAAGCGCCGGCGGACGCGCCCAAGGTTATCGCATTTGAATCCGTTTATTCGATGGACGGCGATATCGCGCCCATCGGCGCGATTTGCGACCTGGCCGACAAGTACGGCGCGATGACCTATCTGGATGAGGTTCACGCCGTGGGCCTTTATGGCGAACATGGCGGCGGCGTTGCCGAGCGCGACGGCGTCATGGACCGGGTCGATATTATCGAGGGCACGCTGGGCAAGGCGTTCGGCGTAATGGGCGGCTATATCGCGGCCGACGCGACGATCGTCGATGCAGTGCGCTCCTGGGCGCCGGGCTTCATTTTCACAACGGCGCTTTCGCCCGTTCTGGCCGCGGGCGCGCTGAAAAGCGTGGAAATCCTGCAAGGCGCGGAAGGGCAACAATTGCGGGCCGCGCATCAGGCCAAGGCGGCGGAGCTGAAACAGCGTTTCGCGGACGCCGGCCTGCCCGTGATGCAGTCCGAAAGCCATATCGTGCCGGTGTTCGTGGGCGACCCGCGCCACACCAAGGCGGTTTCCGATCTGCTGCTGGCCGATCACGACCTTTATGTGCAGCCGATCAATTATCCCACCGTGCCGCGCGGCACGGAGCGGCTCCGCTTTACGCCGTCGCCGATGCACGACGACCCCATGCTGGACAAGCTTGTCTCGTCCATGGATGCGCTGTGGACGCAGTGTAACGTGGCGCGCCGTCCAGCGGCGGCCTGACCCGCAGGCGCGGGAAAGGCGATGCCCGGCCGGGGCGTCATTTTCGAATTTGTCAGGCGCGGAAACATCGTGCGCGTCGCCGCCGTGGACGAAGCCACGGGCGTCGAAGCGTGGATCATCGGGCCGGTCAGCGCCTCGCAGGCTGATCTGAAGACTTTGGCCCGGCGCAAGCTTGACTATGTAATGAAGAAGAAGGGGCTCGGGCGCAGCGATTGATTGTGTGCGCGGAGCCGCCTATGCACTGGATTTTGTAGTTCCGCAGACGGAGAAGTTTTCCATGGCCGACGCGCTTGAAACCGGCTCGCTCGCCGAGACGTTTTTCACTCAGGACCTCGCCGACAAGGATCCCGACATCTTTGGCGCGATGGAGCGCGAGCGTAAGCGCCAGCAGGACCAGATCGAGCTGATTGCCTCAGAAAACATCGTGTCCAAGGCCGTGCTGCAGGCTCAAGGGTCGGTGCTGACCAATAAATACGCCGAAGGCTATCCGGGGCGCCGCTATTATGGCGGTTGCGAATTCGTGGACGAGGCGGAGAACCTGGCCCGCGACCGCGCCAAGCGCCTGTTCAATTGCGGCTTCGCCAATGTGCAGCCCAGCTCCGGCAGTCAGGCCAATCAGGCGGTGTTCCTGGCGCTGGCCAAGCCGGGCGATTCCATTCTGGGTCTTTCGCTGGCCGCGGGCGGCCACCTGACCCATGGCGCGCCGCCCAATGTCTCAGGCAAGTGGTTTCAGGCGCATCATTACGGCGTGCGCAAGGACGACCACCTGATCGACTATGACGAGGTCGAGCGCCTGGCGCATGAGCACAAGCCGCGGATTATCATTGCCGGCGGCTCCGCCTATCCGCGCACGATCGACTTCAAGCGTTTCCGTGAAATCGCCGATGCCGTGGACGCCTATCTGATGGTCGACATGGCGCACTTCGCGGGGCTGGTCGCGGGCGGGGCGCATCCCAATCCGCTGGACCACGCGCATGTCGCCACGACCACGACGCACAAGACGCTGCGCGGTCCGCGCGGCGGCATGGTGCTGACCAATGACGAGGATATCGCCAAGAAGATCAATTCGGCGGTGTTCCCGGGCATGCAGGGCGGGCCGCTGATGCACGCCGTCGCCGCCAAGGCGGTGGCGTTCGGCGAGGCGCTGACCCCGGACTTCAAGATCTATGCGCGCAACGTGATCGAGAACGCCAAGGCGCTGGGCGACACGCTGAAAGACGCCGGATATGACATCGTTTCCGGCGGCACGGACACGCATCTGGTGCTGCTGGACCTGCGGCCGAAAAATCTGAAGGGCAATACCGGCGAGGAAACGCTGGAGCGCGCCTATATGACCTGCAACAAGAACGGCGTGCCGTTCGACCCGGAAAAGCCGATGGTGACGTCCGGCCTGCGTCTGGGCAGCCCGGTGGGCACGACGCGCGGATTTGGCGCGGCGGAGTTCCGCCAGGTTGGCGAGTGGATCGCCGAAGTGCTGGACGCCATGGCCGCGAAGGGCGAGGCTGATCCGGCGGTCGAAGCGGCGGTGAAGGCGAAAGTGACCGGCCTGACCGGCCGCTTCCCGATCTATCCTGACGCATAAGGAAAATACGCGATGCGCTGCCCCTATTGCGGTGACCCCGATACGCAGGTGAAGGATTCCCGTCCCGCCGAGGACGGGAACGCCATTCGCCGCCGCCGGCAATGCGCCAAGTGCGGGCAGCGTTTCACCACGTTCGAGCGGGTGTCCCTGCGTGCGCTGACCATCGTGAAGCGGGACGGCGAACGCTCCATGTTCGACCGAGACAAGCTGATGCGCTCGATCATGCTGGCCATGCAGAAGCGCAATGTGGAGCCCGAACGCATCGAACAGATGGTCAGCGGCATCGTGCGGCGGATCGAATCCAGCGGAGAGACCGATATTCCCTCCGTTGAGATCGGCGAATATGTGATGGAGGCTCTCAAGGAACTCGATCAGGTCGCCTATGTCCGCTACGCCTCGGTCTACAAGGCGTTTCACGAAGTCGCGGACTTCAAGGAATTCATCGAGGACGAGCAATTGTCCAGGGACGACGAATGACCGCTGCGCGCCCGCGCGTCACGCTCAAGCTCGCGACCTCTCTCGACGGCCGCATCGCAACGGCCAGCGGCAAGTCCCGGTGGATCACCGGAGAGGCGGCGCGGGAACAGTCTCACCGGCTGCGCGCAGAGCATGACGCCATCCTGATCGGCATAGGCACGGCGCGGGCGGACAATCCCTCCCTGACCGTGCGGCTGGACGATTTCGACGGCGAGCAACCGGTCCGGGTGGTGCTGGACACGCGGCTGCGGCTGCATCCGGACAGCGAACTGGCGACCACCGCCAAGGAAATTCCGGTCATTGTCTTTTGCAGCGAACGCGCGCCGGGCATCAATGCCAGCGTGCTGGCCGCCAAGGGCGTGACGGTGAAGAAGATCAGGCCGGCGGATGGCGGGGTCTGCCCCGAGGCCGTGCTGGCCGGGCTGGCGGAAGACGGCGTGAAATCGGTGTTCGTCGAAGGCGGCGGGCAGGTGGCGGCGTCCTTCATCAAGGCCGGGCTGGTGGATGCGCTGGAATGGTTTCGCGCGCCGGTCGTGCTGGGCGGCGACGGCGTGGCCGGGATAGGGGATCTGGACATGGACGCGCCGGGCGCGGCTCCGCGCTTCAGGCTCCAGGACTCTACAGATCTTGGCGGCGACGTCTGGGATCGCTACGTCCCGGTCAGGGAGTAGCCATGTTTACTGGAATTATCACTCATCAGGGCGCGGTCCGGCGGCTGGAGCGCCAGGGCGGCGATGTCCGCATTTTCGTACAGAGCGAAATCCTGGCGGCCGAGTTCGTGATTGGCGCCTCGGTCGCCCATGACGGCGCCTGCCTGACCATCGTCAGCGCGGAGCCCGAGGGCGAGGGCGCAATTCATGCCTGCGACGTGTCGAACGAGACGCTGTCCAGGACAACGCTGGGCGGCTGGCGGGAAGGTTCGACGGTCAATCTGGAGCGGGCCGCGCGGTTCGGCGACGAAATTGGCGGGCATCTGGTGACCGGCCATGTCGATGGCGTTGGCGAGCTGGTCGAGCGCAGCGAGGATGCGCGCTCCCTGCGGCTGGTCTTCGAGGCGCCGGAGGCGCTGTCGCCAATGATCGCGCCCAAGGGCTCTATCACCATCAACGGCGTCTCCCTGACGGTGAACGAGGTGGAGGGCGCGCGGTTTGGCGTGAACCTCATTCCGCATACGGCTGATGTGACTAACCTCGGATCGCTGCAGGTTGGCGCGCGCGTCAATCTGGAAATCGACACCGTGGCTCGCTATCTCGCCCGTCTCCTGGAAGCGCGCGGATAAGGGCGACATGACCGATCAAAGCCGGATCTCTCCCATCGAGGACATCATCGAGGACGCCCGCAACGGGCGGATGTATATCCTTGTCGACGCCGAGGACCGGGAGAATGAGGGCGACTTGATTATCCCCGCCCAGTTCGCCACGCCTGAAGCGGTGAACTTCATGGCCAAGTTCGGCCGCGGCCTGATCTGCCTGCCGATGACGCAGGCGCGCGCCGGGACGCTGGGCCTGGAGCCGATGTCCCGCGAGAACCAGGCGCGCAATCGTACCGCCTTCACCGTTTCAATCGAAGCGCGAGAGGGGATTACGACCGGGATTTCCGCCCATGACCGGGCGCATACGATCGCCGTCGCCATCGATCCCGACAAACGCGCCAACGACATTGTATCGCCCGGCCATGTCTTCCCGCTGGTCGCGAAGGATGGCGGGGTTCTGGTGCGCGCCGGGCATACCGAGGCGGCGGTCGACATCTCCCGCATGGCGGGGCTGTTCCCGGCCGGGGTGATCTGCGAAGTGATGAAGGATGACGGCACCATGGCGCGGCTGCCGGACCTGATCGAGTTCGCGCAGGAGCACGGCCTGAAGATTGGCACGATTGCGGATCTGATCGCCTATCGCCGCCGGCACGACAATGTGGTCGAACGCCTGCTGGAAACCGAGATCGACAGTCAGCATGGCGGGAAATTCCGCATGATGGCCTATCGCAACACGGTCGACGGGTCGGAACACGCGGCGCTGGTCTCCGGAGAGATCGACGCCGGCCAACCGACGCTGGTGCGGGTTCACAAGGTGGATTTCGGCGCCGATCTGCTGGGTCTGGAGCGCGGACGCACGGACCTGATCTCCCGCGCCATGGAGATTGTCGCCGACGCGCCGCAAGGCGGCGTGGTGGTGCTGATCCGCGACACGGACGCCGGCGCGCTGTCCCGCCGTTTCGGGGATTCGCCGGCGGAAGACGAGGATGCGGAGATCAAGCGCTATCGCGAGATCGGCACCGGATCGCAGATTCTACGGGACCTGGGCGTTGAAAAAATGACGCTTCTGACCGATACGCCGCAGAAGCTTGTGGGTCTTGAGGGTTACGGACTGACCGTTTCCGGCTGGCGCACTTTCGACGGCAAGGAACATAATCATGGCTGAACCCCGCCTGCTGATCGTGGAGGCGCGCTTTTATGGCGAGGTCGCGGACGCGCTCTATGACGGCGCCGCGGCGGCGCTGGACAAGGCCGGCGCATCGCATGAGCGGATCGACGTGCCGGGCGCCTTCGAAATTCCGGGCGTGATCGCCGCAGCCGCCGACAGCGACCGCTATGACGGGTTCGTGGCGCTGGGCTGCGTGATCCGGGGCGAGACGAGCCATTATGACTATATCTGTCAGGAGACCGCGCGGGCGCTGATGGATCTTTCGCTGATCGGCGTTCCGTTGGGCAATGGAATCCTGACCGTGGAAAGCATGAGCCAGGCCATGGAGCGGGCCATGCCCGACCGGAAGAATAAAGGCGCGGACGCGGCGAACGCCGCCCTACGCATGATCGAGCTGAAGGCGAAATTCGAAGATGAGTGAGAACCCTTCAGAGAACCGCGCGCGCCTGCGGGCCGCCGCGCGCTTTTCCGCCGTTCAGGCGCTCTATCAGATGGAAGTCTCCGGCCGCGGGGCCAAGGCCGTGGTTCTGGAGTTCCGCAATTATCGTTTCGGCGGGGAGCACGAGGTTCCCGATTATATCGAGGCGGATGAGGATTTTTTCGAGGATCTGGTCATGGGCGTTGTCGGGCGTCAGGACGATATCGATTCCATCGTTTCCAAACGTCTGGCCACGGGCTGGCGTCTGGACCGCATCGACTCGACCTTGCGGGCCGCGCTGCGGGCCGGGGTCTATGAGCTGACGCAACGCTCCGACGTGCCGGTGAAGACGATCATCAATGAATATGTCGAGATCGCCCGCGATTTCTTCGAGGACGACTCGCCGAAATTTATCAATGGCGTTCTGGACGCCGTCGCCCGCGACGTGCGGGGCGGCGAGCTGGCCCTGAATGGCTAGCGGCGAACGCCCCGGGGAATTCGAATTCATACGGCGCTATCTGGCGCCGCTTTCGAGCGAGGGCGGATTTGCCCTGACCGATGACGCCGCCGAGTTGATTGCGGGCGAGGGCTGGGTCGTTACGTCCGACATGATGATCGCCGGGCGGCATTTCCTCGCAAATGATCCGCTGGAGAGCATCGCGCAAAAAGCATTGAGGGCCAATCTGTCGGACCTTGCCTCCAAGGGCGCGGAGCCGGTCCATTACATGCTGTCTCTCGCGCTGCCCGACGACTTTTCAGAAGCTGACATGGCGGCGCTGGCCTCTGGACTGGCCGAGGACCAGACCCGCTACGGCGTGAAGCTGCTGGGCGGCGATACGACAGCGACAAACGGGCCGCTGACCCTCTCGATCACTGCGCTGGGCAATCGGCCCGACAAGGGCATGGTGCGCCGCAACGGGGCGCACGCCGGCGACCGCCTTTATGTGACCGGCCGGATCGGGGAAGCCTGGCTTGGCCTACAGGCCTTGCAGGGCCGGATACAGGGAAAATGGGCCGGTCAGAAGGCCGCATACCGTCAGCCAGAACCTCCCGTTGCGCTTGCGGCCTATCTATCGGGGCTGGCGTCGGCGGCGCTGGATATTTCAGACGGGCTGCTGGCGGATGCGGGTCATATCGCCCGGCAATCCGGGAAGCGTCTGGAGGTGGACCTCTCCCTCATGCCGGTCAGCGAACAGGCGCGGCGCTGGATTGACGCTGACGACGCCCCCGATGACCGGCTGCTGGATCTGGCGACGGGCGGGGACGATTATCAGATCCTGTTCGCCGCGCCGCCTTTCGCGGAGGATGCGATTGCGTATGCCGCCGATCAGACGGGCATTGGCATCACCCGCATTGGCAGGGTGAGTGAAGGCGAGGGGGTGAACGCCACCGGCCGCAACGGGCCGGTTTCGGCCGTTCGAGCGGGATTCACCCATTTTTGACGGCTTTGCCGTATATCTCGCGCCATGAAACAGGCGCTCCTGATCCTTGGCTTTGTGCTCTTCACGCTTCCCGCGTTTGCCGCGGCGCCCGAGAAATCGGGCAAGAGCGAAGCGCATGGGAACCGCTATCAGGCCGGTTTCACCCTGGAATCTCCGGAAGAAGAAGCCGAACCGCCGGAAGATAACGGCCGCGGCGTGGAGATTCCCACCCTTGTCGTCCCGGTTTTCGAGGATGGCCGCCTTCTGAATTACGTCTTCGTGTCGGTTCGCCTGCAGGTCGCGGACGGCGTTGATCCCTGGAAGGTGCGCGGGCGGACCCATTATGTCCGCGATGCGATGATCCGGGCCGCCCACAAGCAGTCTCTGGGCGCGGACGGCAACGGCCGCGCGCTGGACCGTGAAAAGGCGGCAAAGGTCTGGATGGCCACGGCGAACGAGACGCTTGGCGGAGAATCAATCACCGGCATCCACTTCCTGACCGTGGACTCTCGCAGCTAGGTCCTGACACCCCATTATTTATAACGGGTTCCGGCGGCGATGTTGCGCCGCGCTTGCGCATTAGGCATAACCGGAACATCAAGTTGGAATGGGTAGGGCGGCGCGTTCCGCGCCGTAAAAAAGGCCCTATGGGCTGTCTTTAACGGGTAATCAAAAAATGTCACTTGCACTCTGGTTGGTAATCGCCGCCGGTCTTCTGGCGCTCATTTATGGCGCCGCACAAATCCGCTCCGTGCTGAATGCAAGCGCGGGCAATGAGCGTATGCAGGAGATCGCGAAGGCGATTCAGGAAGGCGCGAACGCTTATCTGCGCCGTCAATATATCAGCGTCGCCATTGTCGGCGCGGTGATCTTCGTCATCGTATTCCTGCTGCTGGGCTATCTGCCCGCTATCGGGTTCGCCATCGGGGCGATCCTGTCGGGCGCGGCCGGCTTCATCGGGATGCTTGTTTCCGTCCGCGCCAACGTGCGCACGACCGAAGCGGCCCGCCAGGGCCTGGCGCAAGGCCTTTCCATGGCGTTCCGCGCAGGCGCGATCACGGGCATGCTCGTGGCCGGCCTCGCGCTGCTGGGCGTGACGGTCTATTACGCGCTGCTGATCGGGCCGTTCGGCTTTGAATCCGCCAGCCGGGACGTTGTTGACGCGCTGGTTGCGCTGGGCTTCGGCGCTTCGCTCATCTCTATCTTCGCGCGCCTAGGCGGCGGCATCTTCACCAAGGGCGCCGATGTTGGCGGCGACATGGTGGGCAAGGTCGAAGCCGGTATTCCGGAAGACGATCCTCGCAACGCGGCGACCATCGCTGACAATGTGGGCGACAATGTCGGCGACTGCGCCGGCATGGCGGCCGATCTGTTTGAGACCTATGCAGTGACCGTGGTCGCCACCATGGTGCTGGCCTCCATCATCTTCGCCTCGGCCTCCGCGGCGACCATGATGCTGTATCCGCTGGCCATTGGCGGCGTCTGCATCATCGCCTCGATCCTGGGCACGTTTTTCGTGCGTCTGTCCAAGGGTTCGACGTCCGTCATGGGCGCGCTATACAAGGGCTTGGCGGCGACCGGCGTGTTCTCGCTGGTCGGTATTGCCGTCGTGACGCAGCTGGTGTTCCCGGAAGGCTTCGCCACGGCATTTGAAGTCACGGGCGGTCAGACCTTTACGGCGACCAGCCTGTTCATCTGCGGCGTGCTGGGTCTTGCCATCACGGGCGCGATTGTCTGGATCACCGAGTACTATACCGGCACCGCCTACCGGCCCGTTCGCAGCATCGCGGCGGCCTCTGAAAGCGGTCACGGCACGAACGTGATTCAGGGCCTGGCGGTTTCGCTGGAATCCACGGCGGTTCCGGCGCTGATCATCATTGTAGGCATCATCGCGACGTTCCAGATTGCCGGCCTGTTTGGCATCGCCATTGCGGTGACCACCATGCTGGCGCTGGCCGGCATGATCGTGGCGCTGGATGCGTTCGGTCCGGTCACGGACAATGCCGGCGGCATTGCCGAGATGGCCGATCTTGAAGGCAATGTCCGCGACACCACGGATGCGCTGGACGCTGTGGGCAACACCACCAAGGCGGTGACCAAGGGCTACGCCATCGGCTCCGCGGGGCTTGGCGCCCTGGTTCTGTTCGCGGCCTATACGCAGGATCTGGCGTTCTTTGCGGCGAATCCGGACGCGTATCCGTTCTTCGCGGGCATCGACATCAACTTCTCGCTCTCCAACCCGTATGTCGTGGTCGGCCTGCTGTTCGGCGGCTTGCTGCCTTACCTGTTCGGCGGGATGAGCATGATGGCCGTCGGCCGCGCCGCGACCGCGGTTGTCGAGGAAGTGCGCCGTCAGTTCAAGGAGAAGCCGGGCATCATGCAGGGCACGGAGCGTCCCGATTATGGCCGCGCCGTCGACCTGCTGACCAAGGCCGCGATTCGCGAGATGATCGTGCCGTCGCTGCTGCCCGTCCTGTCCCCGGTAGTGCTGTTCTTCGCGATCTGGTTCTTCGGCGGCGCCAGCCTTGGGCTGGATGACGCCGGCAAGTCGGACGCGCTGTCCTCAGTCGGCGCCATGCTGTTGGGCGTGATCGTCACGGGCCTGTTCGTCGCCATCTCCATGACGGCGGGCGGCGGCGCCTGGGACAACGCCAAGAAGTACATCGAGGACGGCAATCACGGCGGCAAGGGCTCCGAAGCCCACAAGGCCGCGGTGACGGGCGACACGGTGGGTGATCCCTACAAGGACACCGCCGGTCCGGCCGTGAACCCGATGATCAAGATCACCAATATCGTCGCGCTGCTGATGCTGGCCGTTCTGGCGCACTAGCAAGCCTCGATACGATCACAAAAGAAAACGCCCCGGTTTCGGCCGGGGCGTTTTTTTATGCGGATTGTAAGGTTTGCAGGGTCTGGCTCAGGAACCGTCGGGCCGCGGGCCGCCGGCGCCGCCGGGCAGGTTGCGGTCACCGCCCAGCTGTTCGGTCGGCAGGCGCCCGATATTGCCAAAGAGCTGTTCGAGAATCGTCAGCTCGCGGCCCCGGGTCGGCGTTTCGCGTCCCACCAGATTCACATTGCGGCCGTCGGCGAGATCATATTCTTCGACATTGCTCACCGTGCCGCCGTCATCGAATTCGATCGCCACGATACGGCGGGAACGCGTTTTCGGCTTGAAATAGGCCAGCTCCTCCCGCGTGGAGGAGATGTAATACCAGGTGTCGGTTTCGAAGACGCCGGTCGTGGACGGGTTGCCCAGACGCTCCATGACGCTGGCCTTGTCGTCCGTGCCCGCCTCGATGTCCTGGGGCAGGTTTTCGTTCGGCACATAGCCATGCGAGCGCATGACGGGGTTACAGGCCGAAACCACCAGGGCGGACGCGGCGGCTAAGAGGGCGAGGCGCATAATGCGTTCCTTGCTGCAAAGTCGTAAAAACTGTCGGTTGATTGCGTAAAGCCAGCCTTCGCGCCTTGCAAGCGCTCTGGTTCAGTCTATTCCTGCCCGGCATGGCGATTTTTGGACTTTTCAAACCCCGCAAACCGCGCCCGGAGCAGCGTCTTTACGAGTCGGTGCTGTCCGCCGCGCGCAATCCGGCCTTCTATGACGAAGGCGGCGCCGATGACACCGTGGATGGCCGGTTCGAGATTCTGGCGCTTCACATGGCGATTGCCTATCGGCGTCTGAACGCGCTGGACGAAGCGTTCGCGCAGGCCTTTTTCGACGCCTTCGTGAAAGACATGGACGTGAATCTGCGCGAGCTGGGCGTGGGCGATGCGCGCTTCGGGAAAAAGATGAAGCATATCGTGCAATCGCTCTATGGGCGCATTCAGGCCTATGGCGCCGCGCTGGGCGATGCGGATGAAGAGGCGGTGCGCGCGGTGCTGACCCGCAATGGCAGCGATGTGATCGGCGCGGCGGGCCTGGACGGCTTTCCGCGCTACGCCCTGGCGGCGGACCGTGAGATCGGCGCCGCGCCGATAGAGGCGTTTTCCAGCGCCGGCCTGCCCTGGCCGGACGCCGCCGGCGCGTGTGTCAAAGCCTGACCGCCTGACGTTGCATCATCGCGGTGTTCGGCTATCGTCCGCGCTCCTCCAGCCGAATTCACGGCGCTTCCTGCGAGGGACGATGTCCGCCGCTCTTACAATATCCATAGATGCGATGGGCGGCGACGACGCGCCTGCGGCGATCGTTGACGGCGTGGCCCGCGCTGCGCGCCGCGGCAACGGCGCGCACTATCTGCTGCATGGCTGCGAGTCCGAAATTGCTCCGCTGCTGGAAAAGCACCCGGACGCGGCGAAGGTCTCTGAAATCCGGCATTCCGATACCTGGGTCACCATGACCGACAAGCCATCAGAAGCGCTGCGCCGGGCGCGCGGGTCCAGCATGTGGAACGCGGTCGAGAGCGTGAAGCATGGCGAGGCCAATGTCGCGATCTCCGCCGGCAATACCGGCGCGCTGATGGCGATTTCCAAGATCGTTCTGCGCATGAAAAAGGGCGTTCACCGCCCGGCCATCGCCGCCAGCTGGCCCAATCCGAAAGGGTACAGCGTGGTGCTGGACGTTGGCGCGAATATCGAGGTCGAGGAAACCCAGCTGGTCGAATTTGCCATCATGGGCGAGGCGTTCTGCCGGGCCGTGCACGGCGTGACACGGCCTAGCGTCGGGCTGCTGAATGTCGGCGCCGAGGAAATGAAGGGCAATTCCATCGTCCAGGGGGCGGCCAAGCTGCTGCAGGAAGCGCATCTGGACCTTGATTATTACGGCTATGTCGAAGGCAACGACATTAGCGCCGGAGTGGTGGACGTGGTGGTGACCGACGGGTTCACCGGCAATGTCGCGCTGAAGACGGCGGAAGGAACCGCAAAGCTGGTCGCCGGGTTCATCCGTGAAGGGCTGACCAGTTCGGCGCTGTCCAAGCTGGGCGCCCTGATGGCGCGCGGCGGCCTGAACGTGGTGCGCCAGAGAATGGATCCGCGGAACGTGAATGGCGGGGTGTTTCTGGGTCTGAATGGAATCGTGGTGAAAAGCCATGGCGGAACGGACGGGCAGGGGTTCGCACAGGCTTTGAACGTGGCGTTGGATATGGCGAAGAGTTCTTACTTGTCTGAGATCGAGAAAAATCTGGCCCGGCTGGAACGGGTCGATGTCGAGGACGCGCTGGCCGCGCCGGAGACAGTCAGTTGACCGCTGAACGCCGGTCTGTCGTCCGCGGGGTCGGGGGCTATTTGCCCGAAAAGGTCCTGACCAATACCGAGCTGGCCTCCATGGTCGAGACCAGCGATGAGTGGATACGCGAACGCACGGGCATTCAGGAGCGCCATATCGCCGCGGAAGGCGAAACCACCGCCGACATGGCGGTAAAGGCGGCCGAACACGCCCTGAAAAACGCCGGGCTGGACGCCGGGGAAATCGATCTGATCGTCCTGGCCACGGCGACGCCCGATTACACCTTTCCCGCCACCGCCACGATTGTTCAGGAACGTTTGGGCGTGCGGCAGGGCGCAGCGTTCGACGTGCACGCGGTATGCAGCGGTTTCGTCTATGCGCTGGCGACCGCGGACAATTTCCTGGCCCGGGGGCAGGCAAAGACCGCGCTGGTCATCGGTTCGGAGACATTCTCGCGCATTCTGGACTGGGAGGACCGCTCGACCTGCGTGCTGTTCGGCGACGGCGCCGGGGCGCTGGTCATGACGGCGGAAGAGCCGCAGAGCGAACGCGGGGTCATGCAGACCTATATCCGGTCTGACGGCCGCTATCGTGATCTGCTTTATGTCGATGGCGGGCCTTCGACCACCAAGACGGTCGGGCATCTGCGCATGTCTGGCAATCAGGTATTCCGGCATGCGGTCGGCAAGATTTCGGAATCGATCGAACACGTGATGCAGGACGCCGGTCTGACGGCGGACGATATCGATTGGTTCGTTCCGCATCAGGCAAACCAGAGAATTCTCGACAGTGTCGCCAAGAAACTGAAAATTCCGGAGGGGCGGGTGGTTTCCACTGTCGCGCGTCACGGGAATACCTCGGCGGCGTCGATTCCGCTGGCGATGAGCGAAGCTTTCGAGGATGGGCGCATCCAGCCGGGCGACAATGTGCTGATCGAGGCGCTTGGCGGCGGCTTCACCTGGGGCGCCGCCCTCATAAAGTTCTAACCAAAACTTGACGTTGACGGGGCCGCGCGGGGTCCATAGCTTGTCCGCTCCGCCGTGGGGAGAAACTTGAGACAATGAGCAAAACGCTGACCCGCGCTGATCTGGCCGAAGCGGTTTACGAAGAAATCGGCCTTTCCCGGCAGGATTCCACGGAACTGGTTGAATCCCTGCTGGACACAATCAGCAGCAGGTTGGCGCAGGGACAGTCCGTCAAGCTGTCCTCCTTCGGCGCTTTCAATGTTCGCGACAAGAACGGCCGGATCGGACGCAACCCGAAAACCGGCGAAGAGGTGCCGATCGAACCGCGGCGCGTGCTGGTGTTCAAACCGTCACAAGTGCTCAAGGACCGGATCGACGGCAAGCTTTCGAAATAATCCCATGCCGCACGGAAAATCCGACCGCGCCTACCGCACTATCGGCGAAGCGTCCAAGGAACTGGATATCCCCGCGCATGTCCTGCGTTTCTGGGAAACCAAGTTTCATCAGATCAAACCCCTGAAACGCACTGGCGGCCGGCGCTTTTACCGGCCGCAGGACCTTGCCCTGATCGCGCGCATCAAGACGCTGCTCTATGATGAGGGCATGACGATCAAGGGCGTGCAGAAAGTCCTCAAGGACAATGGCGTCGCCGCCGTCATTGAAGGCGAGGGGGGCGCCCCCGCCATGCCCGCCGGTTCCCCGCAACTGGCCCGCCGCCTTGGCGAAGTCGCCCGCGACCTGAGTGCGGCGAAAAGCCGTCTGGACGAGGCCCTCGCCAAGCGGCACTGACGGAAGCGTTGCGGCGCTGCGCCGTGCACCCTATAAGCCGGTTTCCCGCGATCTTGATACGGAGCGTGGCGCAGCCCGGTTAGCGCACCAGTCTGGGGGACTGGGGGTCGCCGGTTCGAATCCGGCCGCTCCGACCATCGCGGGAATTTTTCGTTATGACCGACATTTATTCGGCGCAACTCGACCTCAAGCCACGGCAAAACTCCAGCACCGCGATCGTGGTCTGGCTGGGCGTGTTGTGCGCGCTGGTCGTCGCCATGATCCTGATTGGCGGACTGACCCGGCTGACCGATTCCGGCCTGTCCATCACTGAATGGAAACCCGTGACGGGCGCCGTGCCGCCGCTGAGCGACGCCGCCTGGCAGGCCGAGCTGGAAAAATACCGCCAGATCCCGGAATACCAGCTGCAGAACCACGGCATGAGCATGGCCGAGTTCAAGGCCATCTACTGGTGGGAATGGGGGCACCGCTTTCTGGGGAGGCTGATCGGACTGGCCTTTGCCATTCCATTTCTGGTTTTTCTTGTCATGCGGCGAATTTCCTGGCCGCTGGCGCGCCGCCTGCTGGCGATATTGCTGCTGGGCGGGCTGCAGGGCGCGGTTGGCTGGTGGATGGTATCCAGCGGACTGGTCGACCGTCTTGATGTCAGCCAGTACCGGCTGGCGACGCATCTGGGCCTGGCGCTGGTCATTCTGGCCGCGCTGTTCTGGACGATACTGGAATGCGCGCCTCCGCGCCTGACGCCAAAGGGAGAGCCCGCGGCCATTCGTGTTTCAACGGCGCTGGTTGTCCTGATCTTCGTGCAGATCATAAGCGGCGCCTTTGTCGCCGGGCTGGACGCCGGCATGATCTACAACACCTGGCCATCAATGGATGGCGGGTTCATGCCCGCCCACCTGCAAGCCGGCGATTTTGTCTGGAAAGATATTTTCGAGGATCGCGGCGTTACCCAGTTCAATCACCGTATCGGCGCCTATCTGGTGCTGCTCGGCGTCACAGCCGCCTGGCTGTTCGTGCGCGGCGGCGCATATGGGCGCGCCAGGGTCTGGCTGAATACGCTGATGGCGGTGGCGTGGCTGCAGGCCGCGTTGGGCGTGGCGACGCTGCTGAGCGTCACGGCGCTGCCGCTGGGGGTCGCCCACCAGACCGGCGCGGTCCTGCTGCTGATGTCAGCCCTCGGCTTCGCTCACGATTCACGCGGCGGTTTTGGCGCGAAACGGTTTTCCGGTTCGGAGAGCGAGCGCTCCACATAACCGTAATCAATGAATTTCAGCATCCGGTCAGAGCCGTCAGAGACGGCGAGGAAACCGTCCGGATAGGCCCCGCCATAAGTTTCCCCGCTGACATCCAGCGCGCCGGGATTGACCAGCGCGGGGACGGTCAGGCCCGGCCCGAAAGTGAGGGTCTGACTGGTCTCCAGCGAATTTGGATCCAGCAATTGAACGCTGTCGCCGGTGGCGGCGGCCAGGCTTCCCTGCCCGGACAGGACGGCGAAGCCCATGCCGGAGACATTCAGGTCCCGTTGCGCCGTCGCCTCGCCGTTTGCGTCTATGCGGGCCAACTGGCTGAGAGGGGAGGAGACGTAGAGAGCGCCGCCCGCCGGATCATAAGCGCAGCGCCGCGCGCTGAAGGGGGCGTCAAACCCGGTCAGACGTTCCGCGCTTAGCTGCTCCGCCCCGGTATCGCGAACGCGCCAGCGTTCAACCTGCCCGTCCGCGCCGAGCGCGAAGAAGTCGAGCCGGCTTTGGTCGGAGTCGGCCGTGCACACGGCCCGGATTTCGATTTCGGTGTCGAGCCCGGAGACCGGCACTTCCAGCAGCGCGCTTTGCTCTGCGCTGAACCCGATGAAATCGACGGTTCCGGTTTCCAGATTGGCGGCTGCGATCAGCGGCAAGGCCGATCCCCGCAACTGGAAACCAGAGGAGGCCGCCAGCGAGCCGTATGCCGGACCGGCCTGTTCAGCCACAACGCCGCCATCGACATTGAAGATCGTCAGGCCGCCGCTTTCCGGCGCGCCGGCGATCACTCCGTTATAGACAATATCGGCATTGGGCAGGGCGTGGACCGCCGTCAGGGGGCTTTCCAGTTCATCGCTGGACGCGGTGACGACAAGATCGGTCGCCTGGCTCTGCGCCTGTTCGCCATCCTGTGTTTCCGCGGTGTCGGTTTCTGCGGCGTCCTGACCGCAAGCGGCGAGCAGGGCGGCTGCGGCCGCCATGCTGAAAAGGGCGCTGCGGCGGCGTATAATCTGGGAAACCGGCATCAAGTATCTCCGATCGAATTCGTGTTTGCGTCACTATCGCATAATTGTCTGGGGAGATAGCAAGCATGCGCCGTTCGGCAATCCGGTAAAATAATACCGCATGCATAAAATCATGTTTTATAGCGGTATTTTTCCGTGTTTGAATTGACATCGGTTGCACAGCGCCGTACACCGCGCGCCGAACAGCGGCCCGTTTGAGTGCGGGGCGCGTCACCCGTTATCAGGTATCGAAGATTATGAAGACCTTTTCCGCCAAACCCGCGGAGATCGAAAAGGACTGGATCGTCGTAGACGCCAAGGGCGCCGTGGTTGGCCGTCTGGCCGCCTTCGTGGCGTCGCGTCTGCGCGGCAAGCACCGTCCCGATTACACTCCGCATGTCGATTGCGGCGACAATGTCGTCATCGTCAACGCCGATCAGGTTGTCTTTACGGGCAACAAGCTGACCGACAAGCGCTATTACCGTCACACCGGCCACCCGGGCGGCATCAAGTCGACCACCCCGGCCGAAGTGCTGGGCGGTGATCATGCCGAGCGCGTCGTCAAGAAGGCTGTCGAGCGCATGCTTCCCAAGGAAAGCCCGCTGGCCCGCCAGCAGATGTCCAATCTGCGCGTTTACACCGGCGCCGAGCATCCGCATGAGGCTCAGAAGCCCAAAACCATCGATTTCAAGGCGCTGAACGCCAAGAATGTGAGGATCAAATAATGGCCGATCAGGTTCGCTCTCTCGAAGACCTGAAAGAGGCGCTTTCCGACGCTGACAGCGTTGAGGAAGCCACCGAAGGCGGCGTCCCGTCCATCGACGAGGAAGCCCTGCCGGAGCCGAAGATCGACGAGCATGGCCGCGCCTATGGCACCGGCCGCCGGAAAAAGGCGATTGCCCGCGTTTGGGTCAAGCCGGGTTCGGGCCGCATCACGATCAACGGCAAATCGGAAGAAGACTATTTCGCCCGTCCGGTCCTGCGCATGCTGCTTCGTCAGCCGCTGCTGGCCGCCGAGCGCAATGACGAATTCGACGTGATCGCCACGGTTCGCGGCTCCGGCCTGTCCGGACAGGCGGGCGCGGTGCGTCACGGCATTGCCCGGGCGATGGTCAATTACGAACCGGCGCTGCGCGCGGTCCTGAAGCCGGGAAGCTTCATGACGCGGGACAGCCGCGCGGTGGAACGCAAGAAGTACGGCCGCAAGAAAGCGCGGAAGAGCTTCCAGTTCTCCAAGCGTTAATCGAGCCGGTCTCGACTGTTGGAAAGGGGCGTCCCGGATACGGGGCGCCCTTTTTTTACGTCTCGCGTCGGCTACAAATGGCGCAAAACTTTTATCAGAGAGCGCATTCTTGACCGCTTCACCGGACAATACCGAACCCGCGCAGGCGGACATTCATGCCATCATAAAGCTCTACAGCGCCGGGCGGCTGGATGCGGCCGAAGCGCAAACCCGCAAGCTTCTCAAGGCGCATCCGCGGGTTAGCCGGCTGCACAATCTGCTGGGTGCCTGTCTGGCTGGGCAGGGGCGGCTTGATGAAGCGGTGAAATGCTATCGTGACGTCCTGGATATCGATTCATCCCATGCGGGGGCGCAAAACAATCTTGGCCTAGCGCTGATGCAGCTGGGCGACGAAGCCGGGGCGGAACAGGCTCTGCGCCGGGCCGTGGCGCTGGACCCCTCGCTCGCGGAGGCGCATCAGAGCCTTGGCGCGCTGGTTCACCGACATGGCGAGGTCGAGGAAGCCGCCAGACACTATCGCCTGGCGGTCAAGGCCAAGCCCGACCACGCGGCGGCGTGGAAAAATCTGGGGTCCGCGCTGGAAACCCTCAATCAGCCCGGCGAGGCGGAAACGGCTTACCGGAGGGCGATCGAGGCGGATCTGGGCTTTGCCGAAGCCTATAACGGCCTTGGCGGGGTGCTGCGCACGCAAGGAAAGCTGGAAAACGCCGCGGAATGCTGCCGCAAGGCGGCGGAGCTGAAGCCTGATTATGCAGCCGCATTCAATAATCTCGGCTCCATCCTGAAGGCGCAGGGGCGGCTGGATGAAGCGGCGGCGGAATATCGTCGCGCGCTGGCCCTGAACCCGGACATGCCCGAGGCACATTATAATCTGGGCCTCACTCTGCAGGCCGATAATCGTCTGGAAGAGGCGGCCGGCGCCTACGAGGCGGCCAATATCAGGGATGCCGGCGAACGCGCGGCCCTCTGCTATTACAAGACCCGTCAGTTCGACACGTTCCGGACGCGGCTGGCGGCCTTGAGCGAGGGCGCGCATGTTTCGCCGCTTACCGCGTCGCTGTCCGCCCATCATGCGCGCAATTTTCAGACGGAAGACGCCTATCGTTTCTGTCCGCAGCCGGCGGGCTTCATCCATAAGGGGCATGTGAGCGCGCTCACCCGGGACGGCTCCGGGCTTCGCGCAGCGCTTCTCAGGGATATTGAGGCGGCGGAGATCGAAGACCGGAAACAGAAACTGCTGCATCAGGGCGTGCAGTCTTCCGGGCATCTGTTCCAACGGCCCGAGCAATCCTTCGCCGATCTGGCCGCGCTGATCCGGGACGAGATCGAGCGCTACCGGCAGACATTCGCGGGCGCCGATTGTGTTTATATCCAGCGTTTTCCCGAAAAGATCGAGTTCACCGGCGCCTGGTACGTGAAGATGAAACAGGGCGGGCATCTGGAGGCCCACATTCACGAGGGCGGCTGGCTAAGCGGCGTGGTCTATCTGGCCATGCCGCAGGCGCGCTCGGGCGATGAAGGCAATATCGGCTTCAGCGTGCAGGGCGGGGGATACCCGAAGCTGCGCGATGATTTTCCCGAAACCATCATGCCGGTGGGCCTCGGCGATATCGTCCTGTTCCCGTCCTCGCTGTTCCATCGCACGATTCCGTTCGCGGCGGACGAAGACCGGATCTGCGTTTCGTTCGACCTGAAGCCCGCCGCGAGCGCCTAGCTTTTCACCAGCACGTTCTTACCCGGCGCCGGGTAAAGCGGTTTCAGCTTACCGTCGCCCGGTTTGCGCGCCGGCATTTTCTTGCCGGAGCGGTAGCTGAGCCATTGTTTCCAGTCCGGCCACCAGGAGCCGTCCTGCCGCTCCGCGCCTTCCAGCCAGGCTTCCTCGTCCTTGGGCAGGTTCTTGTTGACCCAGTAATGGTACTTATTGGCCGCCGGCGGGTTGATGACGCCCGCAATATGGCCCGACCCCGCCAGCATGAAACGCGTCTTGCCGCCAAATTGCTTCGCGCCGCGATAGACGGACGGGTAGGGGGCGATGTGATCGGTTTCCGATGACTGGATATAGGCGGGCGTCTTGATGTCCTTGAGGGACAGCGTCTCGCCCATCAGCTCCAGCTTGCCCTCGGAAAGCGCGTTCTTCTGGTAATATTCCCGCAGATAGACCATGTGCAGCGCCTTGGGCATGCGCGTCTGGTCGGCGTTCCAGTAGAGGAGGTCGAAGGCTTTCGGCTCCCGTCCCAGCAGGTAGTTGTTCACGTAGAATGACCAGATCAGGTCGTTGGCGCGCAGCATGTTGAAGGTGTCGGCCATGGATCGGCCGTCCAGCACGCCGCCCTGCGCGTCGATGATGCGTTCGATCTCCTCCAGCCACGGCTCCTCGGTGAACATCTGCAAATCGCCGGCGTCGCTGAAATCGGTCTGGGCGGCAAAGAAGGTGGCGGACTGGATGCGGTCGTCGCCGCGCTTGGCCATCAGCGCCAGCGTGGTCGCCAGCAGCGTGCCGCCGATACAGTAACCGACCGCGTTGACCTTCTCCTCGCCCGTTGCGTCCTTCACCGCCTCCAGCGCCGCGAATACGCCGTCTTCGATGTAATCCTCGATGGTCTTGCCGGCGAGCGACGAGTCCGGGTTCACCCAGGAGACCAGGAAAACGGTGAAGCCCTGATCCACGAGCCAGCGGATCATCGAATTCCCCTCCCGCATGTCGAGGATGTAGAATTTGTTGATCCAGGGCGGGAAGATCAGCAGCGGGGTGGAATAGGTCTCGTCCGTGGCGGGGGCGTACTGGATCAGCTCGATCAGCTCGTTCCTGAACACCACCTCGCCGGGCGCGGCGGCGAGATCCTCGCCCACCTTGAAGCCTTCGGTGTCGCTCTGGCGCAGGACCAGCTTGCCGTCGCCCGCTTCCAGATCCTGTACAAGATTGACCATGCCCTTCACCAGATTCTCGCCCTTGGTCCTCTGGATCTCGTCCAGAACGTCCGGATTGGTCAGGGCGAAATTTGTCGGCGACAGGGCGTCCACGAATTGTTGCGTATAAAATTCGATCTTGTGTTTTTCTTTTGGATCAAGATCTTCCGCCGCATCTATAAGGTCGTGCATGAATCGCGCGTTCAGCAGATACGCCTGCTTGATCGTATCGAAATAGGGGTTGCCGCTCCACGCTTCGGCGCGGAACCGCTTGTCGCCCGGCTGGGCCTCGATCACCGGCTCGACGTCCTCGCCCGCCGCGCGGCGGGCGGCGGAAGACCAGAGATCGGCGAAGCCGCTCATCATGTTCATCTGCGCGGCCATCACCTTTTCGGGATGCGCCATGGCGCTCTGCCAGGCTTCGGACATCGTGTCGCCCAGCCCGAACGGATCCTGAGTGGAAGGCGGGGTCTTGGACATCTGGGTCTGAAGCATGCGGCCAAGAGCCTGATTTCCGCGCACCGCGGCATCCAACATGTTGCGGGACAGCGCGTCGAGCGATTCCAGGTCCGGCGCGCTCATGCCCTCCCACGGGTTCATGCCGGGCGTTGCGCCTTTGGACTTGCCGCCTTTTGAAGTCTTGTCGCTCATGTCTCAAAAGTCCGCTCTTACGTCTGGCGTCATCGCCGGGAATTGGATAAGGCATATGAACCATGACGCGAAGCAACGCCATTGTCACAGGGGCCGCCCTGATTTGTCTCACGCTGGGCGCGGCGGGTTGTTCCACCGCGTTCGCCGATTTCAATGACGGCGCGCCGGAATCAAAGACCTATCCGCGCTTTGGCGATCTGCCGGCGGAGCCCGAGGGCGTGCCGAGCGATCGGGAATGGAACCAGCGCGTCGACGCCATGATCGCCACGCGAGAGCAGCTCGACTCAAACGCCGAGGCAGCCGCCAGCGGCCCGCCCCCGGACGCCGAAAGCGCGGCCGAAGAGGCCCGGCAAAAAGCGAATCCCGGCCAGCGCCGGCGCTGACCTTCATCTTGCCTTGCGGCGCAAATCCGCCCAAGACAATGGCCTTGAATTCAATTGATCACATTGCGGAGGCAACGCAGCGATGAGCGAGCGTGTGCGACTGAACCCATCCCTCGCCAATGGCGTACTGGAGGCCGCCGAGCGCGGCGCCATCGCCGCTTCGAGACTGACCGGCGGCGGCGACAAGATGGCCGCCGACCAGGCGGCGGTGGACGCCATCCGCACCGCGTTGAACGAAATACCCATGCGCGGCCGCATCGTGATCGGCGAAGGCGAACGCGACGAAGCGCCGATGCTCTATATTGGCGAGGAAGTGGGCACGGGAGAGGGGCCGGAGACCGATATCGCCCTTGACCCTCTGGAAGGCACCACGCTGTGCGCCAAGGCCTGGCCCAGCGCGCTTTCGGTGATCTCCATCGCCCCGCGCGGCGGACTGCTGCACGCGCCCGACACCTATATGAACAAGATTGCGGTCGGCCCGGGCTATCCCGATGGCGTTGTCGATCTGGACGCGGATTCCGCCACGAACGT
Organism: Euryhalocaulis caribicus; assembly: GCF_000412185.1. Classification (GTDB taxonomy): domain Bacteria; phylum Pseudomonadota; class Alphaproteobacteria; order Caulobacterales; family Maricaulaceae; genus Euryhalocaulis; species Euryhalocaulis caribicus. The sequence continues at coordinate 30,910 of NZ_ASJA01000009.1, read as the reverse complement.
AAAGGCGCTGGCCAAGGCCAAGGGCGTCGATCCCGCCCAGATCACGGTCTGCGTGCTGGACCGCGACCGCCATGACGAGGTGATCGCCGGCATCCGCAGCGTGGGCGCAAAAGTTTTCCTGATCCCGGACGGCGATATTGCGGGCATCATCAACACGACGAATCCGGAAATCGGCATCGACATGTATATCGGCCGCGGCGCCGCGCCCGAGGGGGTGCTGGCGGCCTCCGCCTTGCGGTGCGTCGGCGGACAGATGAAGGGGCGCCTGTATTTCCGCAATGATGACGAGCGCGAACGCGCCACGCGACTGGGCGTCACCGATTTCGACAAAATCTATGACCTGACGGAACTGGCCTCTGACGACGTGATCTTCGTCGCGTCGGGCGTCACGCGGGGCGAGATGCTGGACGGCGTGCGCTGGCGCGGCGGCGATGTGGAAACCGAATCGCTGGTCATGGATTCCGCGCGGGGAACGGTGCGCCGGGTCAGGACGCGGCGCGCCGCGACGGCGTGACCGCCGAGGCCGCATCTGAGACCGGCGGCGCCTTTCTGGGCGTCGAGCGCTCCATAAGCGGAAAATCATGGCGGCTGCGCGAGGCTGACGAGGCCCATGCGCTGGCCATCGCCCGCGCGCTGGACGCGCCGGAAGCGTTGGGGCGAATCCTCTCGGCCCGCGGCGTGACCCCCGACATTGCGCAAGGCTTTCTCAAGCCGACGCTGAAGGGAGAGTTTCCCGATCCGTCGAGCTTTGCCGATATGGATCGGGGCGCGGCCCGCATCGCCGACGAGATCGAAAAAGGCGGGCCGATTGGCATCTTTGCCGACTACGACGTCGACGGGGCCAGCTCGGCCGCGCAGCTGATCCGCTATCTCCGGCCGCTGGGCATCGAAACGCCGATTTACGTGCCCGACCGTGCGAAGGAAGGTTACGGTCCCACGGGCGAATCCTTGCTCTCCCTGAAGGCAAAAGGGTGCGGCGCGGTCATCACGGTCGATTGCGGCGCAGCGGCCTATGAGGCGCTGGAGGCCGCCGCAGAAGGCGGTCTGGACGTTGTGGTTCTGGACCATCACCTGATGCAGGGCGAGCCGCCACGCGCGGCCGCCATGATCAATCCGAACCGGGTTGATTGCGCCTCGGGGCAGGGGCATCTGGCCGCCGCCGGCGTCACTTTCATTTTCCTGGCCGCGCTGGCGCGTGAGTTGCGGCGCCGCGATTATTTCAAAGGCCGGGACGAGCCGGACATTCTTTCCTTTCTCGATCTCGCGGCGCTGGGCACGGTTTGCGACATTGTTCCTCTGACCGGGGTGAACCGCGCCATCGTGGCGCAGGGCGCGCGCGTGATGAGCGCGCAGGGCAATGCCGGGCTGAAAGCCCTGGCCGAAAGCGCCGGCGCCTCGCCGCCCTTTGCCGAATACCACGCCGGATTCATTTTTGGCCCGCGAATCAATGCCGGAGGGCGCATCGGCGATTCGAGCCTTGGCGCGCGCCTCCTCTCGACGGACGACGCCGAAGAAGCCCGGCAGATCGCCGGAGAGCTGGAACGCCTCAACGCTGACCGCAAAGCCATTGAGACCGCCGTGGTCGACGAAGCCAGCCTGGCCGCGGACCGCTCTGTCGTATCCGACACCGAACCGGCCGTGATTGTCGCGTCTGGCGAGGGGTGGCCGCCGGGGGTGGTTGGCCTGGCCGCATCCCGCCTCGTGGAGCGCTATGGCCGTCCGGCGGTGGTTGTCGGTATTGAGGAGGGCGGTCTGGGCCGCGGCTCGGGCAGGTCGATCAAGGGCGTCAATCTGGGCGGCGCGATTTCCGATCTTCGCAAACAGGGCCTGCTGGAATCAGGCGGCGGGCACGCCATGGCCGCGGGGGTTTCGATTCGCAAAGAGAATATTCCGGCCTTCGAATCGGCGCTGTCCGAGCGGTTGGCGGACGAGGTCGCCGCCGCCACGGCGACCGCCAGCCTGCGTCTGGACGCCCTGATCAGTCCATCCGCTGCGAATCTGGCGCTGGTGGAAATGGTGCAGGCCGCCGGGCCTTTCGGTCCGGGTAATCCACAGCCGGTCTTTGCATTTTCGAACCTGCGCGTGGCCTATGCCGAGCGGGTCGGCGGCGCGCATGTGCGCGCGGCTTTTGAGGATTCATCAGGGTTGCGGCTGAATGCCATCGCATTCCGCGTGGCCGATACGCCGGTGGGCGAGGCGCTGCTGAACGCCGGCGACCGCCGGGTCAATCTGGCCGCGCGCCTGAAACTGGACGAGTGGAACGGCCGCCGCCGCGTCGACGCGCATGTGGTTGATCTCGCCTGGCGCTGAAAAATGTCTGCGCAGATGCGATGACCGGCTTGCGTCCCTCATCAGGGCGCTCTATATCGGCGCGCTCATTGCGGGCCCTTCGTCTAGTGGTTAGGACGCCAGGTTTTCAACCTGGAAACAGGGGTTCAATTCCCCTAGGGCCTGCCAATTCTCTCTCCCCACATATGGTCGATTTCCGCCGTTGCACCCTAAAGGGAACGCGTGGCGGCCAACCTCGTTAGAGGCTCGTTAGCTAGACTGATCGGGAGTTGGCTGAACGTGCTGTCGTGGTTCAACGAAAACAGCAATGTGCTCACCATGTTCGCGAACGTGGCGATGGTGGTGATCTGGATCGGCTATTTCCAGCTCTTCTTTTTCAATTACCGTCGACAGAACCGGTCCAGCCTCTTCATCACGCGCGCACAAGGCTCCGGCGCGGAGGCGACAATACTTGTAACGAATATGAGCGCGGCCCGGTTCTACGTGACAAATGTCCTGGTTGCCTCGCCGGAAAAGGCTGACTGGACGGAGATAACCGAACGGCCCGCGAACGAGGAATGTGATTCTCTGCAGGGCCCTCTGGGGCCAGGGGACACCATCTCTCTGGGGTCTCTGGTTTCCCTAACTGGCAGGGTGAAGTCCGGTGACGGAGAGAAGGATGCAACCGTTCTGGTGATCGGTCATCACGGCACTCAGGAAAAACCGGTGGGCGCGCGCCGGACCTTTTTCGTTTTCGAAGAGGACGGCGAACTTCGTTCAAGCAGCCGTTCCGCGAAAATCGAACAATTGCGGAGCGGCGCAGACAGCAAGTGGCTCACTCGGCTTAGAGAAGAATTCGCCTTGAAATGACCGTCACAGCAGGTTTGAAGCGTTGCAGCTTCAAACGCTTGCCGCTAGCGTCCCGCCCATGCGCACTTTGATCTTCTCCCTCGCCGCCGCCGCGCTTTTCAGCGCCTCCGCCATCGCTCAGGACGAGGCGGCCGCGCCGCCGGCCCAGCTCCCGCCCGATGCGGAAGAGGCGGTCGTCGAATATGGCGGACCGGAGCCGCTGACCGTTCGTTCCGGCGACAGCGGCGTCGAGTTTTCCGTGGAGATCGCCGACGAGCCGCGTTCCCGCTCCCGCGGCATGATGTACCGCGATGCGGTGGGCGAGAATGAGGGGATGCTGTTCCTCTACGGATCGCCCCGCGTGGTTTCCATCTGGATGAAGAACACGCAGATCCCGCTGGATGTCATCTATATCAAGTCCGACGGCGTCATCGCCAAGATCGTGCGCCAGGCCGTTCCGTTCTCCCTGCAGAGCCTGTCATCCGAAACGCCGGTTCAGGGCATTCTGGAAATCGGCGGCGGCCAGGCCGAGGCGCTGGGCATCCAGACCGGCGATGTCGTGGAGCACGCCGCCTTCGGAACGGCGCAACAGCCAGCCCCGGCCAATGACAATGACGTTCCGGCGGATGACGCCGATAGCGAAGAGCCCGCGACCGACGCCGCGCAATAGTGGCCCGCATGCTTGCTTTCATAAGTCATTGCTTCATAGAAACCGCGTAAGACGCTTCGTCATACGACGGCGGGGAGTGGCGCAGCCTGGTAGCGCATCTGCTTTGGGAGCAGAGGGTCGCTGGTTCGAATCCAGTCTCCCCGACCATGTTTGAGACAGACTTGCAGGATTTACGGCATGTACGCGAAAATCTACCGCCCCGCGAAAACCGCCATGCAGTCCGGCCGCGCCGGCACGAAGGAATGGGTTCTGGAATTTGAGCCGGAAACCGCGCCGCGCTCCATCGACCCGCTGATGGGCTGGACGCGCCTTTCCGACATGCGTGAGGAAGTCCGCATGGAATTCAACACGCGTGAGGCGGCCGTCGAATTCGCCAAGCGGAACAAGATCCCCCACAGGGTTGTCGAACCACGCGAGCCGCGCCGCGTCATCAAATCCTACGGCTCCAATTTCGCCTCAGGCCGGAAGAGACCCTGGACCCATTAGGCGGTCCATTCCGGCCCCGTAGCTCAACTGGATAGAGCGCCGGCCTTCTAAGCCGATGGTTGCAGGTTCAAGTCCTGCCGGGGTCGCCAGTTTCCAGGATCAATCGCCGCCAAATTGATCAATCGCCTGCAGCATGGCGGTGACCTGCGCGCGTTCTTCTTCGGTCAATTCCGGACGCCAGATTTCGAACAACAGGATGACCCGCGTTTCGGCGCTGTCGTTCCAGGCCTCGTGCTCGATGGAATCGTCGAAGATCATCAGCTGACCTTCCTTCCATTCGCGCGTCTCGTTGCCGACGCGGAAACCGCACCCGTCCGGCACGATCAGCGGCAGGTGACAGATCAGCCGCGTATTGACCAGGCCGTTATGCGCTGGAATGCGCGAGCGCGGAGCCAGCTTTGAAAACAGGATGGAGGGCAGGCGGCCCTTCACATCGGTGACGGGCGCGGCGTCCAGCGCCTTTTCGGTTTCCGGGCAGCGGTCAGCGTTTTCATTCTGCCGCGCGCCGTCCTTCCAGAGATAGAAGGCGCTCCAATCCGTATTGCCGCGCATGCCGTGCGTGTCGTGCTGGGGCAGGTCGTCCCGGCCCTCGACATAGGGATTGAAGGCGGCTTCATCGCCCATCACGCCCTGCAATTCGCCGCGGATGGCGTCCGTGGCGGCCTCGACCGTTTCGCGCCACTCAAATTGCGCCGGATCATAAAACTGCACCTGGGGCAGTTCGGGGAAATAATAGCGGCGCGGTTGCTGGAAATAGCGCTGCTTCGCGCCGGTCATGATCTCCAGCGATTGCGCGAAGCGCGATTGCGGTTTCAGGGGCGCGCCGGAAAGCGTCTCCACGCGTTCGCGCAGGAAGGCGCCGAACTCGGCCGTGTGCTTGTCTATGGCGTCTTCCATGCGCGCCACGTCCTGCTGGACGTCAGGGGGCAGTTGCGGCGCTTGCTCGGCGATGCGCAGGGCGGTCATGTAAAAAGTAGCGGCGCGCCGCTTGTCGCCTTCGCCCGCGATCATGTCGCCTTTCAGGATCAGCGCCCGCAGATTCCGGGGCTCCAGCTCCAGCGCCTTGTCCAGCGCGGCCGCCATGCGGTCAGCTTCGCCGAGATCGCGGTGAGCGCAGGCCAGCCCGTACCAGATCGAGCTGTCGGCCTGCCCCATATCGATTACCCGCTGCAGGAAATCCCGCGCCTGTTCCGGCGCGCCGTTGCGGAGCGCCTGAACCGCGGCCTGGGCGAGGGTGCGCTTGTCTGTCACCGGGGCGTTCATCATGTGTCCTTTGCGGCCGCGAGGGCCTGTTCCAGATCGGCAATCAGGTCGCCGGCGTTTTCCAGCCCGATCGACAGGCGGATCAGCTGGCCATCCCCGTCCCAGGGGGTTACGGCGCGGCGAATTTGCGGATTGCAGACGATAGCCAGGCTCTCGAACCCGCCCCAGGAAAAACCAAGCCCGAACAGGTTCAGCGCGTTCAGAAAACGATTGGCGGTATCCCGTCCGCCCGCCAGCTCGAAGGCGAACAGGCCGCTGGCCCCGTTGAAGTCGCGTTTCCAGATTTCGTGGTCCCGGTTGCCCGCCAGCCCCGGATGGATGACGCGCGTTACGCCGGGCTGTCTCTGCAGAAATTCCGCGGCGGCGAGACCGCTGGCTTCGTGCTGCCGCATCCGGGCGGGAAGGGTTCTCAGCCCGCGCAGCGCCAGATAACAGGAATCGGAGTCCGCCGTGACGCCATAGCGGCGCAGGGTGTTGCCGATCCGCGCGCCCAGGTCCGCCTCCATGGTCAGGATCGCGCCCAACAGGACATCCGAATGACCGGATGGGTATTTGGTAGCGGCCTGAATCGCCACGTCGCAGCCCAGCGCGAACGCGTCGTACAGCAGGCCCGCGCTCCAGGTGTCGTCGATCAGCGTTGCGACGCCGCGCGCCTTTGCAGCGGCGCAGATAGCGGGAACATCTTGCACGTCCAGCGTCAGGGAGCCGGGGGATTCCAGATAGATCAGCGCGGTGTTGTCCCGGATCAATTCGGCGATGCCGTCTGAAATGCGCGGGTCATAGAACTCCACCTCCACGCCCTGCCGCGACAACTCCTCCAGCGCAAAGCTGCGCGTCGGCCCATAGGCGCTATCGGTCATCAGGACGTGATCGCCCGTTTTGCAAAGCGCCTGTATGGAGAGCGTGCAGGCGGACAGGCCCGAAGGCGTCAGACCGCACCAGGACGCCCCCTCATAAAGCGCGCAGAGCGCGTCACAGAGCGCGTCCTGACTGCCCAGCCCGAAGCGCCCATAGACTTTCCGGTCGCCGTCATAGAGGTCTTCCGCGCGTTCTATCAGCACGGTCGAGGCGCGCTCCACGGGCGGGTTGGGCAATTTCACCGCCGCGCGCGGTTTCCGTCCCGCGCCGATCAGGTCGGTTTCAGGCTTGCGGGCCATCTATTCCGCGCTCATCCAGGGCGGGACCGGAAGGCCCTTTTCCTTCAGGAAAGCTGGGTTGTAGAGCTTGGACTGATAGCGTTGCCCGTAATCGCAGAGGATGGTCACGATGCGGTGGCCGGGCCCCAGCTCCCGCGCCAGCGCCATCGCCCCGGCGATATTCACGCCGGAGGAGCCGCCCAGACACAGACCTTCCTCCTCAACCAGATTGAAGAGGATTTTCAGAGCCTCCGAATCCTCGATGCGGTAGGCGTGATCGACCTCGATCCCTTCAAGATTGGCGGTAATGCGGGCCTGGCCGATTCCTTCCGTGATGGAAGTCCCCTCCGATTTCAGTTCGCCGTGCTTGTAATAGTTATAGAGCGACGCCCCGCCCGGATCGGCGATGCCAATGCGGATTTGCCGGTTGTGGGATTTCATCGCCATGGAGACGCCGGCCAGCGTGCCGCCGGACCCCACCGCGCAGATAAAACCGTCCAGCTTGCCCAGAAGCTCCTTGTAGATTTCCGGTCCCGTTGTGGTGCGGTGCGCCTCGCGATTGGCGACATTGTCGAACTGGTTGGCCCAGATGGCGCCGTTGGGCTCGCTCTCGTTCAGCTCCGCGGCCAGCCGGCCGGAATAGCGGGCATAGTGGTTCGGGTTGGAGTAGGGGACGGCGTCCACCTCGATCAGTTCCGCGCCCAGCAGGCGGATGGCGTCCTTCTTCTCCTGGCTCTGGGTCCTGGGGAAAACGATCACCACGCGATAGCCCAGCGCGTTTCCGACCATCGCCAGCCCGATCCCGGTATTGCCCGCGGTGCCCTCGACAATCGTCCCGCCGGGCTTGAGCAACCCTTTCGCCTCCGCATCCCGGATGATGCCCAGCGCGGCGCGATCCTTGATCGACTGGCCGGGATTGAGGAACTCGCACTTGCCCAGGATCTCACACCCCGTCTCTTCGGAGGCGCGCTTGAGGCGCAATAGCGGGGTGTCGCCGATCAGGTCGATAACGGACGGATTTACGGTCATTTGTGCGGATTACTCTCTGCAGAAAGGGGCGGAACCATAGTGACGTTAGGAACGCTCTAGCAGCGGTGCAAGACGCGCCTTGTCTCGCCTGGCGCCCGGGCTAGTTCAAAACGCAACGCGGTTACGACCCGGAGGCTGAGATATATGCGTATGGAAATGCTGTTGTCGGCGATTCTTCTTTCCCTTGTGGCTTGCGGCCAGGGACCTGCGAATGATCAGCCCGAAGGCGAGAATGGCGAGCCGAGCGCCGCCAATCAGCCGGCGGAGGAAACCGCGGACCAGACCACTGAAAACGGCGAAACGGCGGACCTGTTCGCGCCTTACGGTGAAGTGCTGGATTACACGGTCCTGCGGAAGGGGAAGCCGTTCGGCCATCACACGCTGACCTTCTCCGAAGAGGGCGGCGACAAGATCGTGAAAGTCGATGCGCATCTGGAAGTGAATGTCGGCCCGTTCACGCCCTTCAAATACGATCATCAGGTGACGGAACGCTGGCGCGATGGCCAGTTGCAATCGCTGGAAAGCACGACGCTGAAGGATGGCGAGAATCTGGAGCTTTCGGTCACGCGTGAAGGCGACAAGCTGATGATTGACGGCGCCGCCTATCAGGGCGAGGCGCCGGGCGATCTTATCCCCTCGACCTACTGGAACAAGGCGCTGGTCGAACAGGACCAGATGCTGAACACCGAAACCGGCGAGATCATGGATATTACCGTGACCGAGGAAGGCGCGGGAAGCGTGGAAGCCGCAGGGGCCAGCGTCGAGGCGCAGGAATACCTGCTGTCCAGCGAGCTGGACCTCTACATGTTCTATGAGGGCGAGAAGTGGGTGAAGCTGAAATTCACCGCCCGCGACCAGCCGATCGAGTACGTGCTCGAAGAAGGCTAGCCGGCCATTCCCGCGCTGCGCGTCATACTGGGAGACCAGCTTTCCCACGATGTTGCAGCGCTGGACGGGGCGGCGGACGATGATCTGGTCGTCATGGCGGAGGTGCGCGACGAAGCCACCTATGTCCGCCACCACCAAAAGAAGATCGCCTTCATATTTTCCGCCATGCGCCACTTCGCCGCCGAGCTGCGTGAGAAGGGGCGGCAGGTTCGCTACTTCCACATCGAGGATGATGAAGACGGTCCCCACACCCTGCGCGCCGCGGCCCGCAAGGCTTTGGAGGAGGGCCGCTTCGACGAGATCGTCATAACCGAGCCGGGCGAGTGGCGTCTGGCCGAGGACTTACGCCGCTGGGAGGGCGATCTGGGCGTTCCCGTGCGCGTCGTGGCCGATGACCGGTTCATCTGCGATCACGAGACATTCGAGGAATGGGCGGAGGGGCGAGACGGCCTGCTGATGGAATCCTTCTACCGCATGATGCGGCGGAAGACCGGTCTGCTGATGAACGGGGACGAGCCCGAGGGCGGCCGCTGGAACTACGACAAGGAAAACCGGAAGCCCGCGCCCGGAGGCTATGAGCCGCCCAAACGGATCGACTTTCAGCCCAACGACATCACCAGCCGCGTCCTGACCACCGTCGCGGAGCGTTATGGCGACCATTTCGGGGCGCTTCAGCCGTTCCACATGGCCGTCATCCGCGCCGAGGCCCTGCGCGCCCTGAACGCCTTTATAGAGCGCGCGCTGCCGGAATTCGGCGACTATCAGGACGCGATGCTGGGCGGCGAGGCCTATCTCAACCACTCCCTTTTGTCGGCCTATATCAATGCGGGCCTGCTGGGCCCCGTGGAGGTCTGCGAGAAGGCCGAGGCCGCCTATCGCGCCGGCGAGGCGCCCTTGAACGCTGTCGAGGGTTTCATCCGCCAGATCATCGGCTGGCGGGAATATATTCGCGGCGTCTATTGGCTCAAAGGACCGGATTACGCCAAGACCAACCACCTGAACGCATCCGGCAAGCTGCCGGACTTCTACTGGGATCCGGACAAGACCGATATGGCCTGTGTGTCGGAAGCGGTGCGCCACACCCGGGATCACGCCTATTCACACCATATTCAGCGCCTGATGATCACCGGGAATTTCGCCCTGCTGGCAGGCGTGGAGCCGGCCGAGGTCAATGAGTGGTACCTGATCGTCTATTCCGATGCTTTTGAATGGGTACAATTGCCGAACACGCACGGCATGGCCCTGTTCGCCGATGGCGGCGTGGTGGCCACCAAGCCCTATGCCGCGGGCGGAAACTACATCAACAAGATGAGCGACTACTGCAAAGGGTGCGCATATAGCGTGAAAGACAAAACCGGGGAAAAGGCATGTCCATTCAATTATTTATACTGGGATTTTCTGGACCGGAATGAAGACAGGCTGAAGGGCCTGCGTCGCCTCAATATGCCGTACAATACGCTTGGCAAATTCAGCGCCGAGCGCCGAAACGAAATCCGCGAAGACGCCGACCGCTTCCTGAAATCTATCGGCGTTCGCTAAGCGCGGATCAGCGAGAACTGGCCGACATTGATGCGCTCGGTTCGGAACCCGGCCTCGCAATAGGCGAGATAATAATTCCAGAGCCGCCGGAAGCGTTCGTCGAAATCCAGGTCATGGGCGATTTCGTCCCAGACCCGCTCAAACCGGATCCGCCATTCGGCGAGCGTGTCGGCATAGTCGTGGCCAAATTCCAGCGTGTTATCCAGAAACAGCTCGGCCTTTGAAAATTCATCCTTCAGCTTCTCCACGCTCGGCAGCATGCCGCCGGGGAAAATATATTTCTGGATGAAATCGACGCTCTTCTGGTAGCCGTCGAAAATCTCGTCCTTGATGGTAATGATCTGAAGGCCGGCCCGGCCGCCGGGCTTCAGGACCTCGGCGATCTTGCCGAAATAGGAATTCCAGTATTCCTGACCCACGGCTTCGAACATTTCGATGGACGCGACGGCGTCGAAACGGCCCTGAACGTCGCGGTAATCGGTATATTCGATATTCACCTTGTCGTTCAGCTGGCAGCGCTGCATGCGTTCCTGCGCGAAGGCCAGCTGTTCTTTGGAAATCGTGATGCCCGTGACCTTTGCCCCGCGTTCCTTGGCCGCGTATTCGGCAAAGCCGCCCCAGCCGCAGCCAATTTCCAGAACGTGGTCGCCTTCTTTCAGCGCGATGCTGTCGGCCAGCGCGCGGTATTTGTTACGCTGCGCCGCTTCCAGATCCTGGCCTTCGTGCTCGTAAAGAGCTGAGGAATAAGTCATCGAAGGGTCCAGCCAGCGCGAATAGAACGCGTTGCCCAGATCGTAATGCGCGTGGATGTTTTTCTCCGCCTGACGCTTGCTGTTGGAGCGCGCCATGTGCTGCAGGCGCGTCAGCATGTTGAACAGCCAGTTGGTGTTCAGGCCCGCTTCCCATTTCTCGAAATTGGCCGAGAACATCTGCAGCAGGCGCGGCAGGTCGCGCGTGGTCCAGTCACCGTCGATATAGCCTTCAGCAAAGCCCAGCGCGCCGCCCGTCAGAACCTTGCGCAGGCAGCGCCAGTCATGAATTTCCATCTCCGCCGCCACGCCTTCCTGCGGCGCGTCGAAATGCAGACGCTGGCCGGAGGGCAGGGTCATGGTCAGTTCGCCATAAGCCAGGCGCAGACACAGCTCCAGCGCGCGGCGCGCGAAGAAAGGGGTTTCGTCGAGACTGTGAATTGTCTCGCGGGTGGCGGGGATCACGGAAGCATAAGTCATGCTTGCAACCTTAGTCGTCGAATTCAGGAATTAGAAGATCAGCCGCGCGGGTTTGCGAGGGTCGGCTTTGAAGGCGGCTCTGGGGGTGAGTGATAGCGTGCGCCCTTCAGTTTCAGCTTCAGGGCCTGCCAGTGAATGGCGGTGATGACGCCGATCGTCATGAAGGGCGTTCTGGCGAACCGGCTCAGCAACAGCGAATCCGTGACCGGCTGGTGCCGCAGCGACATGGTGGCGGTCAGGCTGTGGCCGGTTTCCAGCGTTTTGCGAATGGCCAGCGTGAAACGGTCATCCGGCCCCTTGAGGTCAAAGTCGTAATCGCCCGCCACCGGAAAGAAGGGGGAGACATGGAAGACCTTTTCCGTCCGGTGATGTTGAGGACCTTCCCGCAGCGCCGGCGCAACATAGGAATGGGCATGGCCGAATGTGTTGTGCACCTCGTAAATCAGCCCGCGCAATTCCCCGGACGGGCCGCGGCCAAACCACACTGACAGGGGATTGAAGGCATAGTTCAGGACGCGCGGGAAACACAGCAGGCTCAAAGAGCCGCCATCCAGACTCACGCCCGCATCGGCAAAGGTTTTTCGGGCCCAGATACACGGATCTGACCCGTCGCGAGCGCCGTGATCGGTATCGTGCAGACTGAAAAGATTGAGGCTGTTGTGGCTGAAGAAGCGCAGGGCGGACGCCGTCTCGTCCAGCCGGTCCATGTCCAGCAGAAACGGGAAAATGCGGTAGGAGAACGCGTGCCGGAACGGTGTCAGGCGTTCGTGATCCGTGCGGCCCGGATAGAAGGATATGCCGGCCGCCGGAGTCACTGCGCGGCGATGCGCGCCGCATCGGCGTCCTGAGCGGCGGCCGGGATCGGACCGCCATCAAGCGCGCTGCCGGTAAAGTCCCAGGGCACGGATCCGCCCAGACGCAGCGCTGCCCGCAGGCCCGAAGTCAGGCCGTCTTCATGGAAACCATAGCCCAGCCATGCGCCGGCAAACCAGGTATTGCGGACGCCCTGGACCTGGTTGAACCGCCGCCGCGCGGCGATGGAGGCGCTGGACATTCCCGGATGGTCGAACTCGAACTCCGCGAAGGTCAAGGCCGGATCAGGGTCGCGCGTGGGATTCAACGTTACGAACACCGGCTTGTCGGGATCGATATGCTGAAGCTGGTTCATGTCATAGGTGACATAGGCGGCGTCGGAATCATGCTCCCGCCGGGAATTCCATGATGCGAGGGCCAGATCGCGGTCGGGCGCCAGTGACGGATCCCGGTGCAGGACGACGCGGTTCTTGCGGAAGGGGATGGCGTTCAGAAAGTCCAGCTCGTTCTGATCGGCGTCCGCCAACAGCGCGCGGGCCTGATCGGCGTGGCAGGCCAGTATGACGTCATCAAAATTCCTGGCCGGCCCGTCCGTGAAGTTGATCGTCACGCCGCAGGGCGTGCGGCGCACGCTTTTGACGCCGGCATTGGTGACAATGCGGCCCTCCAGCGCCCGGGCGATACGGTTTACATAATTGCGCGAACCGCCGGCCACGGTCCGCCACTCCGGCCGTTCAAAATCGGTCAGGCCGTGGGCGGCGAAAAATTCCAGAAAAGCCTCGGCTTCCTGTTCCTTCATCTCATCGGCGCTGGCCGACCAGATGGCGCCCGCCATGGGCAGCAGGAACCGGTCCTGAAAGGCTTTTCCGTATCCGCGCTGGTCCAGGTAATCGCACAGACGGATGCCCCGGGCGCGTCCCCTGGCCAGGTCGCGCTTGGCGGTCAGGCAGAACCGGACCATGTCGGCGATCATGCCCAGATGGGAGGGACGGAACATGTTGCGTTTCTGCGCGGCGAACCCCAGCAGATTGGAGCACCATTCGATGCCCCCGGCTTCCGAATAGCCGAAGCTCATCTTGGTGGGCTGCGTTTCGACATCCAGATGGTCGAACAGGGCCGTCAAATTGGGGTATTGGCGCGGGGTAAAAACGATGAAGCCGACATCCACCGGGATCGTCTTGCCGTCATAGTCGATATTTACCGTACAGCTGTGTCCGCCCAGCCGGTCGCGCTTTTCAAACAGCGTGACATCAGCGGTGTCCCGCAGCGCCCATGCCGCGCCCAGCCCGGCGACGCCGGAACCGATCACGGCAATTTTCTTTTTGGCGCGCGGCTGGCGGCGCGCGGGAAAATCTACAATCGTCATTATGGGGCCAATTGATTAAATTGATTTGCCCACTTCTTACGTGCGGCGTAGCCAATCGGATTGGCGGCGCGCAGCGCCTGACGCTTTAAACCTGCGCGCGGAGAGGCCATATCCGCGCCTGTCACAGTATTTGCGGAGCCTTTTCCATGTCCCAGCCCAATTCCGTTATCCGGATCGACCGTCCCGGCGGTGGAGCCATTGAATTCGGCAATGACCGGAAACTGGCCTTTCTGGCCGGTCCCTGTGCGCTGGAATCCCGGGATCATGCGCTGATGTGCGCGGACCGGCTGGCGCAGATCGCGGACCGTCTGGACGTGGGGCTGGTCTACAAGACCTCTTTCGACAAGGCGAACCGCACCAGCGTGAACAGCCCGCGCGGCGTCGGGCTGGAAGATGCGTTGCCGATTTTCGAGGATATCCGGAAGGAATCCGGCCTGCCGGTTGTGACCGACGTTCATCTGCCCGATCAGTGTGCGATGGCCGCCCAGGCGGTCGACATGCTGCAAATCCCGGCCTTTCTCTGCCGTCAGACAGATCTTCTGCTCGCGGCCGCCCAGACCGGGAAGCCGGTCAATGTGAAGAAGGGCCAGTTTCTGGCCCCGTGGGACATGAAGAATGTCATCGCCAAGGTTGTGGAGGGCGGCAATCCGAACGTCATGGCGTGCGAGCGCGGGGCGAGCTTTGGCTATAATACGCTGGTCTCGGACATGCGTTCCCTGCCGCAGCTTGCAGAAATTGGCTGTCCGGTGGTTTTCGACGCCACCCATTCGGTGCAGCAGCCGGGCGGGCAGGGCGCAACCTCCGGCGGCGACCGGCGCTTCGTGCCGGTTCTGGCGCGCGCGGCGGTGTCCGTCGGCGTGGCCGCGGTGTTCATGGAGACCCATCCCGATCCGGACAACGCGCCGTCCGACGGCCCGAACATGGTCCCGATGGACCAATTCGAGGGCCTGGTTTCCCGTCTTCTGGAATTCGACGCGTTGTCGAAGGCGGCCTAGTCCGGCACTTTCTTGATCGGGCTGCGCTGAAGGTCGACGGTTTCCTCGATCGGGTCAGCCATGCGCAGGTCCTCCGCCAGCACGGGCAAGAAGGCCTGAACCCGCTGCCGCGCATTGGCGCGGATATCCCCGTAAAACAGATTGAAGGGCGCCGGCTTATATCGGCCGCCAAGGCTCAAGGGGCGGCGATACTCGCTCTGATCCGGGCGCTCGACCAACAGCACGCCATCTTCGCATTGCGCGCTGGTAACGCCCGGCGTCAGGGAAGGCGAGGCTGTGGGCTCCATGCCCTCGGCCGCCGCCGCGCCCTGATTGAGACGGGCCGGGGCGAAGTCTTCTTTCGTGCTCCAGAGCAGCGGATTGACGCAGAGCAGGGGGCGGTCCTCGACCGTTGTCATGTCGCCATTGCCTGTCCAGATCATCGGCCGGACCGTCAGATGGCGGATCGTGCGCAGATCATCGGGCCGCGCGGAGGACCACGCCGCCACGCAGCGATATTCGCCCGGCGCATCACAGACATCGAACATTGAAAGCTGCCGGTCGAACAGATCGAGCGGCAGCGGCGAGTCGATGATATAGGCCGCCGCCATGCGTTCGCGGAGATCGGGATCGGGACCGATTTCATCCTGCAACAGGCGCACGGCGTGAAGCCCGCCCTGTTCAACGCCGGCGATCACAATGGCCGAATCGTCGCCCGCTTCCTCCAGGAATTGCGCGAAGGCGCGCTGCACGTCGCCATAGGCAAGCTGACGGGCGCGGCGGGCGTCGTCGCGATTGGTCAGGAAGCTGTAGAGCGAGGCCTGACGATAGCGCGGGGCGTAGATTTCACCGGCGCCGCTGAACGGGGCGGCGTGGTTGGGCAGCATGACCTGCTCCAGCCGTTCTTTCGCCTTGGGCTTGTCGGTCGCCGCATTCCACTGATTGCCGCCCCAATAGGTCGTAGGATGTATGAAGAAGACATAGGCCGGCTCGCCGCCCTCGCGGGAGGCCGGGCGCAACGCCCAGTTCGCCGCGTCGGCGTAATCGGGCTGCGGCGGCGGCTCATAGGTCTGGAAGGGCTGGCCCGGGTCCTTCATGGCGCGGAAAATATTGTCCCGCAGTCCGATCGCGGCCGCGACCAGCAGACAGAGAAAGACCGCCGCGGCGATCAGCATGACGAGGCGCCAGCGGCGCTTGAGGAAGGAACCGGGGTGCATGGGCGCGGATTATCCGTGTGGATCGTGGCGCATCAAGGGCGGGGACGCAGGCTTTTCCGCGGGCCATGCGCGGACTAAGTGTTGAGCAGACAGCGACGGATTATTCATGCCCAAGGATCCATTTCCTCATCTGCCGGAAGACGGCCGGGGCGGCAGCATCTGGCTGACGCTGCGCAATTACCTGCTGGCCGGCATCGCCGTGGCGACGCCGCTGACGATCACGGCGTGGCTGGTGATCACGGTGATTTCGCTGTTCGACCGGATTTTCAAGCCGCTGGTGCCTTCGGTCTATAACCCGGAAACCTATCTCCCCTTTGCGATTCCGGGCCTTGGACTGGTTTTCGCGCTGATCTTCCTGACCATGCTGGGCGCCATCGCGGCCAATATTCTGGGCCGGACCGCGATTGGCTGGGGCGAGCGGATTCTGGGGCGGCTGCCGCTGATCCGGAACATCTATGGCGCGGTCAAACAGATCATCGACACCATCATCAGCCAGCGCGAGCGGTCGTTTCAGGACGTGGCGCTGATCGAGTATCCCAAGGAGGGAAGCTGGGCGCTTTGTTTCGTGACCGCGACCGCCAAGGGCGAAGTCGCCGAGAAGCTGGGCGATGACTATGTCGGCGTGTTCATCCCGACCACGCCGAACCCGACCTCCGGCTATCTGCTCTATGAGAAACGCTCCAACCTGAAAATCCTGGACATGTCGGTTGAGGAGGGCGCCAAGCTGATCATCTCGGCCGGGCTGGTGACGCCGGAAGACCTTGCGGAAGCGGAACAGGAAGCGGCTCACCCGGACCGCAACAGGCGCACGCCGTCATCCCTGCCGAAGAGGTAGAGCAGGACGCGCAGCGCCTCGCCGCGCTTTCCTTTCAGTTCCGGATCGGTTTCCACGACATAGCGGGCGTCGTCCGCGGCCATGCGCATCAGATTGCCGTGAGCTTCAAGCGTAACGAGTTTGAAATCGGGCAGGCCGCTCTGACGGACGCCGAGAAGGTCGCCCGAACCGCGCAGTTTCCAGTCCTCCTCCGCAATCTCAAAGCCGTCCTCGGTTCGCCGCAGGGCGTCCAGGCGAGCCTTGGCGGTCTCGCCCAGCGGGTGCTGGTACAGGAGGACGCAGCTGGATTTCTTGTCGCTGCGGCCGACCCGTCCGCGCAATTGGTGCAGCTGGGCGAGGCCAAAACGCTCGGCGTGTTCGATGATCATTACCGTCGCGTCCGGGGAATCGACGCCCACCTCGATCACCGTGGTGGCGACCAGAATATCCGTCTCGCCATTGCGGAAGGCGAGGGCGGCCTGTTCCTTCTCCGCCGCTTTCATCTGGCCGTGGACCAGGCCGATGCGCAGCCCTGTGACAGTTTCCAGATGCGCCTTGCGGTCCGTCGCGGCGGACAGGTCGCTGCGGTCCGATTCCTCGACCAGCGGGCAGACCCAGTAGACGCGTTCGCCGCGCTTCACCGCCGCGGTGACGCGCTCGACGATCTCGGGCAGGCGCTCCATCGGCACGGCGCTGGTGGTGACGGGGGTGCGGCCGGGCGGCTTCTCATCCAGCCGGGACACGTCCAGATCGCCATAGATGGAAAGCGCCAGAGTGCGGGGGATGGGCGTGGCCGTCATGACGAGCGTATCGGGCCGCATGCCCTTGGCGCCCAGCTTCATGCGGTCGGAGACGCCGAAACGGTGCTGCTCATCGACGACGGCGAGGCCAAGATCGGCGAAGTCGACGCCTTCCTGAAACAGGGCGTGGGTGCCGCAGACGACATCAATCTCGCCGCCGGCCATGCGCTCAAGAATTTCGCCGCGCGCCTTGCCCTTGTCGCGGCCCGTGAGCGCGGCGACGGTGAGGCCGGCAGGCTCCAGAAAGGCTTTCAGGCTGGCGGCGTGCTGACGTGCGAGGATTTCGGTCGGCGCCATGACGGCGGTCTGCATGCCGGCCTCGGCGGCCCGCGCCGCGGCCAGCGCCGCGACGAAGGTCTTGCCGGAGCCGACATCGCCATGAAGCAGGCGGGTCATGCGCTGCGGCAGGGCGAGGTCGGCGAAGACTTCTTTGGTGGCGCGTTCCTGCGCGCCTGTTGGCTTGAACGGGGCGGCTTTCAGGACGGCCGAGACAATCTTGCCGTCGCCGGATATGGCGCGGCCGGGCAAGGCCTTGCGCCGGGCGCGGGTGAGGCTGAGCGCAAGCTGGTGGGCGAGAATCTCGTCATAGGCCAGACGCATGCGGCCGGGCGTCGTGGGTTTCAGGTCTTCCACGGCGTGCGGGGCGTGCATCGCCGTGACGGCCTCCAGCCAGCCGGGCCAGCCTTCGCGGTCCCGCATCGGCTGATCCAGCCATTCGGGCAGGTCCGGCGCGCGCTCCACCGACAGGGCGATAGCGGCGCGGAGCATCTTGCCCGACAGGTCGGCGGTCAGGGGATAGACCGGCTCGATTTCCGGAATCTGGTCCGCTTCGCCGGGGGCCACGATATGATCCGGGTGAAGCATCTGGATTTCTGAGCCGAAACGCTCGACCTTGCCGGAGACGATGCGGGTCGCCCCCTCCGGCGCGATGCGGCGCAGCCAGTCCGGCTTGGCGTGAAACCAGGCCAGCGTCAGGAAAGCGGAATCGTCGGAGGCGCGCACCCGATACGGGCGGCGCGGCCCTTCGCGGCCCAGATGCTGATCGATATGCACTTCCAGCGTGGCGATCTCCCCGTCCGGGGCATCGGCCACGGCGTTCTGCTTGCGGCGGTCGATCAGGCTGGCGGGGGCATGAAACAGAAGGTCGCGCACCAGCCTTCCCCCGCAAGCGCGCTCGATCAGACGGGCCGTCTTCGCGCCGACTTTGGGCAGGGTCTCGGCGTCGGCAAACAGGGGGAAAAGAATCTCGGGCCGCATGATCTGAAAGATGCGCCGGGAGGGGTGGTTTTGTCATCCTCTGGCGGATGCGCCGAAAGCTCCGCAGGTCCTGTGACCTCGGAGATGTTGGGTAAGGTAAGGGAGGCGGCGCGCGTTTCGGACGCTGGCCGTATTTATTATTTGATTGCTTTGCGAACCGAAGCTGCGCGCCGCTGACGTTTGAACCTGCCTGAAGTTGGCCTTGCGACCGTTTTTCCTTCGCAGTCCCTTCCGACAGGCCGGAGCGATCATCGGGCAAGGTCTCCTCCCGCGACACCTCCGGCGCCGTTCCCCGCCCCATGCGACCCGAGCTCATGGTCCCTCGCGGCGGCGAACAGGAGGGAGTATGGCTTAAGCGGGGACCCGGTCTGATATTTCCGTGTTTGTCCCTGCTTTCCGGCCCTTCGAGACGCCGTGCCTGAAGGCGCGGCTCCTCAGGGGGAGGGTGATAGAATGGGTAGGGAAAACAAGAATCTCACACCCCCAAACCTTAGCCTGAGGAGCCCGGCAGGGCGTCTCGAAGGCGGGGTCCAAAAGGCGCGAATTTCCTCCGCAAACCCGGCGCGATTTCCCCACGTCTGACCAAAAGCGCAGATATCGCGCTGACAGGGGGCGGCAAGACGCCTATATCCCCGCGCCATGAGCGACGAGACCGAAAAACGCCACAAGCGCATTCTCTACCGGGCGATCCATCGCGGGTTCAAGGAGGCCGATATCCTGATCGGCGGCTTTGCCAGGGACCGCATCGATACGCTGAACGAAGCGGAGCTAGATGCGTTCGAGTCGCTGCTCGACCAGAACGACCACGACATTTATGGCTGGGTTCTGGGCAATCGTCCAGTTCCGGCCGAACACGATACGGCGCTGATGAGAAAGCTGAACGCTTATGCGCTTGAGGCCCGGCCCGTCCGCACATGAATGAAGCGAATCTCCGCAAGGCTGCGGCGGCGTCTGGCCGCCTGACGATTGGCGGCGCGCCGGAAGGCGTGGACGCGCAGGTTTTCTGTGAGCTGGCGCGACGGCGCGGCGGGCTTTCGGTTTTTGTTGCGCGCGACGATTCCCGCGCGGCGGCGTTCGATTCCGCCTGCGCTTTCTTTGCGCCTGATATTCCGGTGCTGCGCCTGCCCGCCTGGGACTGCCTTCCCTATGACCGGGTTTCGCCATCACCCCATATCGCGGCCGAGCGCGCCGCGACCCTGTCCCGGCTGGCGCGCCGCAAGGACGGCGACGGGGCGCTGATCGTTGTGTCGACCGTGAACGCGATGGCCCAGCGCGTGCCGCCGCGCGAAGTGATGCGCGAGGCCAGCTTCGCGGCGAAACCGGGCGGCATGATCGACCTGACGGAGCTGACGGGGTTCCTGGAATCCAACGGCTATGCCCGCGCCGGCACGGTGGTCGAGGCCGGCGATTTTGCCGTGCGCGGCGGCGTGATCGACCTGTTCCCGCCGGGGGCGGACGATCCGGTGCGGATCGATCTGTTCGGCGATCAGGTGGAATCCCTGCGCGCCTTTGACGCCCAGACCCAGCGCACGATCCGCCAGTTGAAGAAATTTGAGCTGTTCCCCGCCAGCGAAGTGCTGCTGAGCGAGGATACGGTCTCCCGGTTCCGGCGGTCCTATCTGAAGACGTTCGGACGCGGGTCCGGCGACCCGGTCTATGAAGCGGTCAGCGCATCGGCCCGCCACCAGGGCATGGAGCACTGGCTGCCGCTGTTCTATGAGACGCTGGAAACGCCGTTCACCTATGCGGGCGGCGCGGCGCTGATCGGGCTGGATTTTCAGGCCGAGGATGCGCGCGAGGACCGCGATGCGCTGATCCAGGACTATTTCGAAGCGCGGCAGGAAGGGCCGCCGGCCAATGCGCCGGAAGGTCTGCGCGCGTCCACTTACCGGGCGCTGGAGCCCGAGACGCTATACTTAAGTGAACGGGACTGGAAATCCGCGCTGGATCAAGGGGATGTGCGCGCTTTCTCACCCTTTGCAGATCCTGACGAAAAGGGCTCGATCAGCGCCGGCGGGAAACAGGGGCGGACCTTCGCGGCCGAGCGCGCCCAGGACGGCGTGAACGTGTTCGACGCCGTGCGCGAACATATCGACGGGCTGAAGAAATCCGGCCGGCGCATCGTGATCGCCAGCTGGACCGAAGGCGCGTCGGAACGTCTGGCGGACGTGTTGGCCCAGCATGGAGTGAAGGGCATTGATCTGGCCCCGGACGCCACGGCCCTGACCGGAGGCAAGGGGACGGTCTGGCGGGCCATCCTTCCGCTGGAACACGGTTTCGAGACCGGAGAGCTGGCGGTTCTGGCCGAACAGGACGTTCTGGGCGACCGGCTGTCCCGCCGTCAGAAAAAACGCCGCGCCAAGGATTTCATCGCCGAGGCGTCATCGCTGTCGCCCGGCGATCTGGTTGTCCATGTCGATCACGGTATTGCGCGCTATGTCGGACTGAAAACGCTGGACGTGCAGGACGCGCCGCATGACTGTCTGGAGCTGGAATATTCCGGTCAGGACAAGCTGTTCCTGCCTGTCGAGAATATCGAGCTGTTGTCGCGCTATGGCTCCGACGCCGGGGACGCGGCGCTGGACAAGCTGGGCGGGGCGAGCTGGCAGGCGCGGAAGGCCAAGGCCAAGCAGCGCCTGCGCGACATGGCGGACGAACTGATCAAGATCGCCGCCAAGCGCGCCCTGCGGAAGGCGGACGCCATCAATCCGTCCGAGGGCAGCTATGACGAATTCACGGCGCGCTTCCCCTATGCGGAGACGGACGATCAACTGTCCGCCATCGAGGACGTGTTCGAGGATCTGGGCGCCGGGCGCCCGATGGACCGGCTGATCTGCGGCGATGTGGGCTTCGGCAAGACGGAAGTGGCGTTGCGCGCGGCCTTCGTGGTGGCGATGACCGGGCGGCAGGTGGCGGTGATTGCGCCGACGACCCTGCTGGCGCGGCAGCATTACCAGAATTTCGCCGAGCGCTTCCGCGGCTGGCCGGTGAAGGTGCGTCAGTTGTCCCGGCTGGTGACCTCCAGAGAAGCGGCGGAGACGCGTCAGGAGATCAAGAGCGGAGCGTGCGACATCGTCATCGGCACGCATGCGCTGCTGTCCAAGCATGTTTCGTTCAATGATCTGGGTCTGCTGGTGGTGGACGAGGAGCAACGCTTCGGCGTGCGTCACAAGGAGCGGCTGAAAGAGCTGCGCGGCGACACCCATGTCCTGACCCTGTCCGCGACGCCCATTCCGCGGACGCTGCAGCAATCGCTGACTGGCATACGGGAGCTGAGCATCATCGCCACGCCGCCGGTCGACCGTCTGGCCGTGCGGACCTTTGTCGCCCCGTTCGACCCGGTGGCGATCCGCGAAGCGTTGCTGCGAGAGAAATATCGCGGCGGGCAGAGCTTCTTCGTGGTGCCGCGCATTCAGGACCTGGAGGAAATTCAGGCCTTTTTCCGCGACAGCGTGCCGGAAGTGAACGTGGTGACGGCGCACGGCCAGATGAGCGCGAGCGAACTGGAAGAGAAGATGACGGCCTTTTATGAGGGCCGGTACGACGTGCTTCTGTCCACAACGATTGTGGAAAGCGGGCTGGATATTCCCACCGCCAACACGCTGATCATCCACCGCGCCGACCGGTTCGGTCTGGCGCAGCTTTATCAGCTTCGCGGCCGGGTGGGCCGGGCCAAGCAACGCGCCTACGCCTATATGACGACGCCGGCCAATCAGGGACTGACGGCGGGGGCGGAAAAGCGGCTGAAAGTGCTGCAGTCGCTGGATTCGCTGGGCGCGGGTTTCACCCTAGCCAGTCACGATCTGGATTTGCGCGGCGGCGGCAATCTGCTGGGCGAGGAGCAGTCGGGGCATATCCGCGATGTCGGGGTGGAGCTGTACCAGCAAATGCTGGAAGAGGCGGTCGCCAGCCTGAAAGACGAGGACGCGCCGCGCGATTCCGAGTGGTCGCCGCAAATCAATCTGGGCGCGGCGGTGCTGATCCCGGAGGATTACGTGCCGGATCTGGATGTGCGCCTGCAGCTCTATCGCCGCCTGTCCCGGATTGAGGACGATGACGACCGCGAAGCGTTCGCCGCCGAGATGATCGACCGGTTCGGGCCGCTGCCGGACGAGGTGCAGTCGCTGATGCGGGTGATGACGCTGAAGAGCCGCTGCAAGCGTCTGGGCGTGGAGAAGATCGACGCCGGGCCGAAAGGCGGCGTGCTGACGTTCCGCGAGGGCGAGGCGCCGGACCCGCAGATCATGATCGCGGCGGTCGAGCGGCACCCGACATGGAAGATTCGGCCGGACATGAAGCTGGTGGTGCGCGGCGACTGGGAGACCGAGGAAGAACGCCTGAAGGGCGCGGACTTCGTTACGCGAGCCCTGTCGGAACAGATTCACCGGGCCGCGGCGTAACCGAGGCTATGCCGAGACCGCCAATCGCGCGGTTGAGGAGCTGGATGCCCGTTTCGCCGGGCTGACGCTCGGCCACCGCGCAGCGCATACGCAGGCGCACCGTGTCGCCCCGCGAATCCTCGGCAAAGGCGCTGCAGTCCGAGACCATGGAGATGCGCTTGGCGGCCTCTTCCGCTTCGCCTTCGACCGCGCCGGGCATGGCGATCAGGAAAACGCCGCTGTCCAGCCGCGCGGCGAAATCTTCGGGGCGGACCAGATAGCGAAGCATAGAGCCAAATTCGTTCCGCGCGCGGGCCAGTTGATCCGGCGCGGGGCGGGCGTGTTCCAGGGCGGAACTGTTGGCGCGGACGGCGATGAAGGAGAGGGGACGGTCTTCCCGTCCCGCGGCCTCGCCCATCGCCTTGAGGTGGGCGGCGCACATATCGCGGTTGAAAAGGCCCGTGCCGGCGTCCAGCACGCGGCCTTCCCGGATACATTCAAACGCGTTGCGGACGGCGAGGCCCTCCGCGCGCTCCCGCGCCAGCGTCACGATGCGGTCCGCCGATTCGGTCTCGGGCGCCTGCACAGACAGCAGGTCGCTGGCCCCGCGCGCAAAGATTTCATCGGCGGCGTCGAAGCGGGACGGGTCGTGAAGGATCAGGGCGGGTACGTGAAACAGGCGGGAATTCCGCCGCAGGGCGCTGCAGATGGTGAAGGCCGGCTCGTTATTCTTGAGGGCGTTGAGCACGATGGCGTGGAAATTCCGGTCGTGCAGGTAATCGAACGCGGTGAAGGAGGTGAAGGCGGCGACGACATTGACGCGCGCAGCCCCCAGCGCATTGCGCAGGCCCATGAAGGCGGGGTCGGCCTCGCCCACGAACAGGACATTCAGCGCGCCTTGTCCCGAGGCGTCGATATCCGGGGTCTGTATGCCGAGCGTGGAAAGCGTTTGCTGACGCAGGGCGGCTTCCTGCTTCATCACGCCATGGCGCAGGGCGTTCTGGACGCGGGAGACGGCCTGCGCCGGGTGAACCGGATGGCGCAGAACCGCGTCGAAGGCGGTTTCCGGCGCCGGCGGCGCGTCAGCGGGCCACAGGACTATGACGGGAATCGCGGCGCGGCGGCGGACCGCGGCGGACAGGCGCGTGGCGTCGTCGGCCGTGATGTCCTGACCGTCGATGATGAGGG
This sequence comes from Euryhalocaulis caribicus, assembly GCF_000412185.1. Classification (GTDB taxonomy): domain Bacteria; phylum Pseudomonadota; class Alphaproteobacteria; order Caulobacterales; family Maricaulaceae; genus Euryhalocaulis; species Euryhalocaulis caribicus. The sequence goes on along the minus strand of NZ_ASJA01000009.1, from coordinate 6,745 downwards.
CGGCCGGGTGCAGATCCTCGCACGCCGCAACAGCGGCGGCCGCGGAGCCGGCGGTCACGGTTGGCAGGCCGGTTTCCTCCAGACGGCTGGCGATCGGCAGCAGCCGCTTTTGATCGGCACCGGCCAGAAGAATGCGCGCAAGCTTCGACATGCCGTTCAGAAATCCCCCGTAATGGCTACATTAAACGCCCGATTTCCCTTTTAGAAAAGGGCTTGCAGCCATTCATGCGCCATTCAGCGGGGCTCCGTTAGGGTCATCATCGAAGTTGAGGCGGGTGTCATCTGTCCCTCGCTACCCGCCAAGACTTCGTCGCTTGACGGCGAAAACGGCGCCGGCCCGAAGTTAACCCTTGGGCCGGCGTCTCGCATTTTACGCAAAGCTCGGGCAATGTCGGCTGCGAAATGGCCGATCTGATTCAAGATGATCCCGTACTGAGCTGGATTGCGACGCTGTGGCGGGTGGCCCGCCGCACGTGGCGGCGATTCAATGGCCGCGACGTGATGCTGTTCGCCGGCGGTGTTTCCTTCTTCGGATTGCTGGCCGTGTTTCCCGGAATCGCCGTGGCGGTGTCGCTATACGGCCTGTTTGCCTCGCCCGACGAGGCGGCGACGGCCGTGGAGCGGCTGGCCATCGTTCTGCCGCCGCAGGCCGAACAGCTATTCCTTGACCAGCTTCATTCCCTGGCGGAAGCCCCGCGGCGGGTTCTCTCCGTGCAGGGCGCGGTGGCGTTCGGCATTGCCGGATACGGCGCCATGCGCGGGGTGAAGGCCCTGCTGGCCGGGCTAAACCGTGTCTGCACGGCGGAAGACGTGCGGGGCATACTATCCTTCAACCTGCTGGCAGCGGGCCTGACCGTCGCGGCGATCTTCGCAGCCTTCATGGCCAGCGTGCTGATCGTGATCCTGCCGGTCATCCTGGGGGCGCTGCCGGTCGATCTGGAGCTGGTGCGCGGCATTCTGGGCGATGTGAAGCTGTGGGCGACCGGGGGCATGGGACTGTCGCTGGCCATGCTGTACCGCTTTGCGATGGGGGAAGGGCGGGTGCGCTGGCGCGCCTCGGTCATCGGGGCCGGCACGGCGACGCTTATCTGGGCGCTGGCGGCGCGGGGCTTTACTTATTACGTGGCGGATCTGGCCGATTTCCGGGCGACCTACGGCTCCATCGGCGCGGTCGTGGTGTTCCTGATGTGGATTTATGTCGCGGCCTACGCGGTTTTCTTCGGCGCGGCGCTGGCGACCGAGGCCGAAATCGAGATCAATGAACGCGAAGCGCGGCTGCAGGCGCAGGCAGAACGGGCTGCGGCGGACTAGAAACAATGCGCGTGACGGCTGGAATTGCGCCGCGCGGATGCGTTACAAGCACCGCAACGAGACGGATTGAGACTTCAACTCCAAGAGGCGATTGATGAAAAAGGTTTATCCCGACGCCGCCGCGGCGCTGGATGGCGTGCTGTTCGACGGCATGACCATCATGGCCGGCGGTTTCGGCCTGTGCGGCATTCCCGAAAACCTGATCACGGCCCTGCGCGATTCCGGCGTGAAGGACCTGACCTTCATTTCCAATAATGCAGGCGTGGACGATTTCGGGCTGGGCCTGCTGCTGCAGACGCGCCAGATCAAGAAGATGATCTCCTCCTATGTCGGGGAGAACAAGACCTTCGAGAAACAGTATCTGAGCGGCGAGCTGGAGCTGGAATTCAATCCGCAGGGCACGCTGGCCGAACGCTGCCGCGCCGGCGGCGCGGGCATTCCGGGCTTCTATACCAAGACCGGCGTCGGAACGATGATCGCCGAGGGCAAGGAGCACAAGGAATTCAACGGGGAAACCTATATCCTCGAGACCGGGCTGGTGGCCGATCTTTCGGTCGTGAAGGCCTGGAAGGCGGATACGGAAGGCAATCTGGTCTACCGGAAGACCGCGCGGAACTTCAATCCGATGATGGCGACGGCCGGCAAGGTGACGGTCGCCGAGGTCGAGGAGATCGTCGAGCCGGGCGAGCTGGATCCCGACCTGATCCACACGCCGGGCATTTTCGTGCAGCGCGTCATCAAGGGCGAGCACGAGAAACGCATCGAACAACGCACCACGCGTCAGAAGGAGTCTTGATCATGGCCTGGACACGCGAAGACATGGCCAAGCGGGCCGCGCAGGAGCTGGAAGACGGCTTCTATGTGAATCTCGGCATCGGCATTCCGACGCTGGTCGCGAACTATATTCCGGACGGCATGGAAGTGACCCTGCAGTCCGAGAACGGCATGCTGGGCATGGGGCCGTTTCCCTATGAGGACGAGGTCGATGCCGACCTGATCAATGCCGGCAAACAGACCATCACCGAGCTGGACAAGACGAGCTATTTCTCGTCCTCCGACTCCTTCGGGATGATCCGGGGCGGGCACATCAATCTGTCCATCCTGGGCGCGATGGAAGTGGCCGGGAACGGCGATATCGCCAACTGGATGATTCCGGGCAAGATGGTGAAAGGCATGGGCGGCGCCATGGACCTGGTCGCCGGAGTGCAGAAGGTCGTGGTGATCATGGACCACACGTCCAAGTCCGGCGATCCGAAGCTGCTGAAAGAATGCACGCTGCCGCTGACCGGCACGGGCGTTGTCGACCGCATCATCACCACGCTGGGCGTGTTCGACGTCACCGACAAGGGCCTGGTCCTGGTCGAGCTGGCGCCGGACGTGACGCCGGAAGAGGTCGAGGCGAACACCGAGGCCGAATACAGCGTCGCCGACCAGCTGAAACGGCACGCCGCGTAAGATTATTGCGGCTGCACATCCATCTGCGTGAAATACGCGCGCATTCGTTCCAGAATATGTTAGATTCAGGGAATGGATGAGCTCGACAAGAAGATTCTTGCTGAATTGCAGGACGACGCCTCCCGCTCGGTCGCAGATATCGCCGAGCGGGTAGGCATGTCCGCCACCCCTTGCTGGCGGCGGATCAAGAAGCTGGAAAAAGAAGGCGTGATCGAGAAACGCGTGGCGCTGCTGAACCGCGCCAAGGTCGGGGCCGGGGTGACCGTATTCGTCACCATTCGCGCCGCGCGCCACACCGATGACTGGCTGAACAATTTCGCCAAGGCCGTGGACGCGATTCCCGAAGTGATCGAGTTTCACCGCCTGTCCGGCGATCTGGATTACCTGCTGAAGGTCGTGGTGCCGGATATCACCGGCTATGACCGCGTCTATAAACAGCTGATCAGCGCCGTGGACCTGTCCGATGTCAGCGCCAGCTTTGTCATGGAAGAAATCAAATCCACCACGGCGGTGCCGCTGGATTACGCCGACTCTGAATAATCGGCGCTAGCAGTCCGGCACGTTGACGGCGAGGCCGCCTTCGGACGTTTCCTTGTATTTTTCCATCATGTCGCGGCCCGTATCCCACATCGTCTTGATGACCTGATCGAGCGAGACGCGGTGCGTGCCGTCGCCGTGAAGCGCCAGGCGCGCGGCGTCAATGGCCTTGATGGCGCCCATGGCGTTGCGCTCTATACACGGTATCTGAACGAGCCCTTTCACCGGGTCGCAGGTGAGGCCGAGATTGTGCTCCATGGCGATTTCCGCGGCGTTTTCGATCTGTTCGTTCGATCCGCCCAGAACAGCCGCCAGGCCAGCCGCAGCCATGGAACACGCCGTCCCCACTTCGCCCTGGCACCCGGCTTCGGCGCCGGAGATCGAGGCGTTCTTCTTGTAAAGCGCGCCGATGGCGGACGCGGTCAGCAGAAAGGTCTCTATCGAGGCTTTGTCGCCCGGATCGCGGTAGTAGCGCACAAAGAACTTGATGACGGCCGGGATGATGCCCGCCGCCCCGTTTGTCGGCGCGGTGACGACGCGCCCGCCGGCAGCGTTTTCCTCGTTCACCGCCATCGCCCAGACATTGACCCAGTCCATCGCGGCGAGCGGGTCGGCGTTGGAAGGCGGGGCGTTTTCCAGCTTGCGGTGGATCTCCGGCGCGCGGCGTTTGACCTTCAGGCCGCCCGGCAGGATTCCGTCATCGCGCACGCCCCGGTCGATACACTCCGACATCGCGTTCCAGATCGCGGCGAGCCCGCTTTCCAGCTCTTCCTCTGAATGGATCGCGCGTTCATTGGCGCGGGCGATGGCCGCGATGGTCAGGTTCTCGCGTTGTCCGATCTCCAGAAGGTCTTCGCCGGTTTCGAACGGGTAGGGGACGGGCAGTTCGTTCGGCGCGTCCGCCTGGCCGGCTTCCACCTCTTCATCGGTGACGATGAAGCCGCCGCCGACGGAATAGTAGATTTCCGCATCGATCTCGGCGTTATGCTCGTTGAACGCGGCAAACCGCATGGCGTTGGAGTGATAATCCATGCGCTGTCCGCGGCGGGATAGAATGTCGTCGTCTTCGTTGAAATCGACCTGCCGTTCGCCGGCCAGATTGAGGCGGCGATTATTGCGGATCGTTTCCAGCCGCGCGGGCAGGGTTTCCGGATCGAAGGCGTCGGCCTTTTGTCCCTCCAGCCCGACCAACAGGGCGGGCGTGGTGCCGTGGCCGGTCCCGGTATAGGCGAGAGAGCCGAACAGCTCGACCTGGACGCGATGGGTCTTTTCCAGAATCCCGTGGGATATCAGGCGCTGGCCGTAAGCCTGCGCGGCGGCCATCGGCCCGACCGTATGGGACGAGGAGGGGCCAATTCCGATCTTGAAAAGGTCAAAGACGCTGACGTGCATAGGCGCAGCTTAGATAGCAAACGGGCGCGCCCTGCAAGACGCGCCCGCTCACGGTTTCACCAATCAGCTTAAAGGCTTACCAGCCGCATTGCTGACCTTCATTCTGCTCGTCGAGCCATCCCTCGAGCGGCTGGAAATATTCCACCATGGCCGAGGCGTCCATCTGGCGCGTGCCGGTGAAAAGCTCCAGCGTGTCGGGCCAGGGCTGGGAGGCGCCTTCTTCCAGCATGGCGTTGAAGGCCTGCCCGACCTCTTCCGATCCGTAGACCGAGCAGCGATGCAGCGGCCCGTCCCAGCCGGCTTTCTCACACGCGGCCTTGTGGAACTGGAACTGCAGGATGCGGGCGAGGAAATAGCGCAGATAAGGCGTGTTCGCCGGGATGTGGTATTTCGCGCCCGGGTCGAACGCTTCGGCCGGCCGGTCGCCCGGCGGAACGATGCCCTGATACTGCTCCCGCAAATCCCACCAGGCGTCATTATATTGCTCCGGCTTGATTTCTCCGGCGAAGACATCCCAGCGCCACTGATCGATCAGATAGCCGAACGGCAGGAAGGCGATCTTGTCCATCGCCTGATTGAGGAGAAGGCCGATATCGGCTTCCGCGGGGGGAATTTCCGACTCTTCGATCAGGCCGATATCGACGAGATATTGCGGCGTGATCGACAGGGCCACCATGTCGCCAATGGCTTCGTGGAAGCCGTCATGCGCGCCGGTGCGGTAGATGGGGTCCTGCGCCTTGTAGGCGCGCTGATAAAAATTGTGGCCCAGTTCATGGTGCACGGTCTGGAAGTCCGTGGCGTTGATCTTGATGCACATCTTGATGCGGATGTCGTCCTGATCGTCCAGGTCCCAGGCGGAAGCGTGGCAGACGACCTCGCGGTCCTCCGGCTTGGTGAACAGCGACCGTTCCCAGAAGGTCTCCGGCAGCGGCTCGAAGCCCAGGGATGTGAAGAAAGCCTCGCCCGTTTCCACCATCTTGATGGCGTCGTAGTCGTTGGCTTTCAGGCGCTCGGTCAGGTCATAGCTGATGTCCGCTTCGCCTTCCGGGGCGACGATGTCGTAGATCGGACCCCATTCCTGCGCCCACATATTGCCCAGCAGGTCGGCGCGGATCGGGCCGGTGAGGGACTGTACGTCGTCGCCATATTCGGCGTTCAGCTCCGACCGTACATAGCAGTGGAGCTTTTCATAGAACGGGGCGACCTGGCCGTAGAGGCGCTCCACCTCGGCGCGCATCTCTTCGGGCTCCATGTCGTAATTGGAGAGCCACATCTCGCCGACATTGTCGAAGCCCAGCTCGACCGCGCCCTCATTGGCGATTTCGACCATGCGGGCATACTGGTCCTTCATCGGGTAGGAAATTTCCCGCCACTTGGTCCAGATTTCCTGCAGTTTGGCCGGGTCGCGAACCTCGCCCATCATGGCTTCAAGGTCGTTGCCCGGCACCATTTCGCCGTCCAGCTCGATCTTGCCCTCGCCGTAGCGGGCCTCCATGCCGGTCGTGATCTGAGCCAGCTCCTCGGCGGCGCCGTCGGTGGACGGGGCGGGGAGGGTGAGGCCGGTGCGCAACGCGTCCATCTTGCGGCGCGTGTCGGCGGGCAGGTCCATGCCTTCGAATTGTTTGGTGCCGTTGGCCAGCTCGACACCCATCTTGGTCAGCTCCGCGCCGACTTTGGCGGCCAGCCAGTTGGAATCGTAATTGATGAAATTGCTCTGGATCCAGAAAATCCGGCTGGCGTATTCGCTCTGCTCTTCCATCCGCGCCTCGGCGTCGGCGATGAAGGCTTGCGCGTCCTCGGCGGTCGGCGTTTCCGCGGCGCTATCGGCGTCCTGCGCGTAGGCGGCGGTTCCAAGGGCCGCCAGGGAAGCGGCTGTCAGCAATAGGCGTTTCATGTGGGGTCTCCTCCAACAGGGTGTTCAGTCTCCGCGCTTCAGGCGCGTGTTTATTGAGCGCGATTGAGGCGAGCCGGGCGGCCGCCGTCAAGCGCGCAGTTACGGCGCTGCGCCGGACCGTGGCCGGTTGCGCCAGAGATGGGGGCAGGACAATCG
>NZ_ASJA01000008.1 GCF_000412185.1 Euryhalocaulis caribicus | reverse complement strand
CCCGCTGGAGGGCCCTTCTTTTATGTCTCATTAATTTTTGTAGTGGCGCATGTGCGCGTTTCGGCGTAGTATTGGGCTGTAAAAGGCCAAAAATCAGTCTGAAATCCAAGGAGTTTTCCTGTGGCTCTTATTCCTGGCACAACCGGCATTGACCGGATCCAAGGCACAGCGAACCCTGACGTCATTTATGGCGGCTCCGGCCCGGACGAGATCTTTGGCAATGGCAGCGCGGACCTGATCTATGGTCAGTCCGGCGCCGATAATATCTATGGCGGCACGGGCAATGACACGATCTATGGCGGCGCCGCGGGCGACCTGCTGTGGGGCGAGGACGGGTCCGATCTGGTCTATGGCGGCGCAGGACGCGACTTCATCAGCGGCGGCGCGGGCGCCGATACGCTGGTCGGCAACGCCGGCGCGGACATCGTATTTGGCGGTGGCGGCGCGGATGTAATCATCGGCGGCAACGCCTCCGACCGACTGCTGGGCGAAGGTGGGAATGACACGTTTGTCTTTTTCGGCAATGACGGCGCGGACATCGTGTTCGGCGGCGACGGCACGGATCTGGCGACCTTCGCCAACTCCTCCTCCGGCGGCTATGTCTTCGTAATCAACGCCAATGGCTCCGCCACGGCTCAAGGCACGGTTGGCGGACGCATCGCCCTGTTCGACGTTGAAATCTTTGTCGGCTCCACGGCCAGCGATTTCTTCTTCGGCAACACCGGCAACGACACTTTCTACGGCCTGTCCGGCGGCGACCTTATCTATGGCGGCGCGGGGAACGACCTGCTTAGTGGCGGTAGCGGGTCCGACACCATCAATGGCGGCGGCGGACTGGACCTGATTTATGGCGGCGCAGCCCCTGATCTGGTCTATGCCGGCGGCGGCGTGGACACGGTCTTCGGCGGCGGCGGCGCGGATAGCCTGCAAGCCCAGGGCGGCAACGACCTGGTATTTGGCGGCACCGGCAGTGATTTTATCTATGGCTCTTCCGGCACTGACGTCATCTATGGCGGCGCAGGCAACGACATTATCGATGGTGATCAGGGCAACACCTTTTTCGGTTTCTTCCCGGTCGCGGGATCGGGCAATGACACCCTGTTCGGCGGCTCCGGCAACGACATCATATATGGCGGCGACGGCGACGACATGATCTATGGCGGCCTCGGCGGCGACTCCATGGTCGGCGGCGATGACGCGGACACTTTCGTCTATACCTCCGCGGCTGAATCCAACGGTCCGGTCCTGGTTTCGGCCGACCTGATCGCCTTCTTCGACGAAGACGAGGATTTCATCGACGTGTCGGCCATTGACGCGGACGACACGACGCCGGGCGATCAGGCCTTCACCGTTGTAACGGCCTTCACGGGCACGGCGGGCGAACTGGTTATCTCGGTCACCGGCGCGTCGACCTGGACCATCTTTGCGGACACCAACGGCGATACAATCGCCGACCTGACCATCTTTGGCTTGGCGGGTGAAATTCCGAACGCCGGCAATATCGTTCTGTAAGCCCCCGCATCTTACGGAACTTGTTGAAGGGCCTCTCTTTGGAGAGGCCCTTTTTCATTTTAGATCACAGCGCCGTATCGCTTTGAGAATCGACCATCGAGCCGGCGTCGGCCTGCCGCCGCCACATGGCGGCGTAGCGGCCGCCCCGCCCGATCAATTCGGCATGGGTTCCGCTTTCGACCAGCGCGCCCTCATCCAGGACATAAATCCGGTCCGCGCCGGCAATCGTGGACAGGCGGTGCGCCACCGCGATTGTCGTGCGTCCGCGCGAGGCCTCCGAAAGGGCCGCCTGCACGTCCTTTTCCGTCTCAGAGTCCAGAGACGCCGTCGCCTCGTCCAGCACCAGGATGGCGGGATCGCGGAGGATAACCCGCGCCACGCCCACCCGCTGCTTTTCGCCGCCGGACAGTTTCAGGCCGCGTTCGCCAACGCGCGTTTCCAGCCCGTCCGGCAGGCGGCGCAGGAATTCGCCCAGCTGGGCGCGCTCCAGCGCGCGTACGATTGCGGCGTCGTCGGCTTCCGGATTGGCGTAGGCGACATTTGCGCGCAGCGTGTCGTTGAACAGCACCACTTCCTGCGGCACCAGGCCGAGCCGGGATCGCAGGGATTCCTGCGTGACGTCGCGTATATCCTGACCGTCGATGACGATGCGGCCGCTGGACGGGTCGTAAAAGCGGAACAGCAGGCGCAGCAGCGTCGATTTGCCGGAGCCGGAAGCGCCCGCAAGACCGATAAAGGCGCCGGGCGGGGCCTCCATATCCACGCCCTTCACGCCGGAGCTTCGGCCGTCATGGGTGAATGTCACGTCCTCAAACGCGACGCGGCCTTGCGGAACGCTCAGCGGCCGGGCGTCTTCACGATCGGCGACATCGGGCTGTAAATTCAGCACGCCGAACATGCGCTCCATGTCCACGGCGGACTGTTTGATCTCGCGATAGGCCCAGCCGAGGACGTTCAGGGGCGCGTAGATGTTCATCAGGATCATAACCACCGCGGCAACGTCGCCGGGCTGCAGCCGGCCCTGAATGGCGAACCAGCCGGCCAGCAGCGCCATCGCCGCGAGACCCAGATTCATGACGATGGCCTGCGCGCCGTTCAGAACGCCGAGCGAGGCCTGGGTTTTCGCCGCCGCGTCCGCGTATACGCGCATGGTGCCGTCGAAGCGTTCGGCTTCCCGCCGTTCGGCCGCGAAGGCTTTCACAGTCTCGAAATTGACGAAGGAATCGACGGCCTGCCCGCTGGCCTCGTTATCCGCATCGTTCATCACGCGGCGCAGGCGCACCCGCCATTCGGTCATGGAAAAGGTGACGGCGGCGTAGGCGCCAACGGTCGCCACGGCGACGACGGCAAAACCCCAGTGATAGCGGATCGCCAGAACGCCCGCCGCCAGCGCCAGCTCCACCAGGGTCGGCGCGATATTGAAAACCAGAAAGCGGATCAGGAAGTCGATGGCCCGGGCGCCGCGATCAATGATGCGGTTGAGCGCCCCGGTGCGCTTGGTCTGGTGGAAGCGTAGGGACAGGCCGTGGACATGGCCGAACGTGCGCACCGCCATGATGCGCTGGGCGTCCTGGCTGACGCGGGCGAAGAACATGTCGCGGGCCTGCGGCAGGCCGACCCCGGCCCAACGGGAGACGGCGTATGCGCCGATGGCCAGCGCAAACCCGCCAAAGGCGGCGGCCGCCGCGCCGTCCGATATGCTGTTGATCGCGTTTCCGAAGAAGACCGGCGAAGCCACGGTGAACAGCTTGGCCACCACGGTCAGGGCCAGCGCCAGCGCCATCAGCGGTCGCCAGCGGCGCATCTCGTCAGACAGCAGGATCTCCGTAAGCCGGCGCATGGCCAGACTCACGCCGCCTTCGGCGGAGGGGATGTCGGTATCGCTGGAGGGGGCGTGTCCGTTAGCCATGCGTTCCCTTAAATGGGGCGCATGGCCTGCGGCGCCACCCCGTTATTCGCCGGAATCTTCGTCCCCTTCCGGAACGTCGAACACCTGTCCCGGATAGATCAGATCCGGATCGCGGATTTGCTGGGCGTTGGCGTCGTAGATCACCGTGTAGCGCAGGCCCTCGCCATAAACGTCCCGGGCGATGCGCCACAGGCTGTTTCCGGGCTGGACCACCACGCGGTCGCCCGAGCGGTTGATGTCCTCCTGCGAGGCCCGCTCGAACGGCAGGACTATGATGGCCATCACATTACCGTCGGCGTCCAGCTGCTCGATCTGCAGATCATAGACGCCCGGCGGCAGGGAAACGTCCGCCGAAAGGCTCCACTGGCCGTTTTCGTTCACTTCGGCCGTGCCCAGTTCCGCCTCATTGGCCAGCACGCGGACCGTCGTGCCCGGCTCTGCCTGTCCGGCGAAGATCACCTGCCCGCCAGCGCCGTAGTCCACGGTCTGGAGGTGCAACTCCCCGGCCCCGGCCTGGGAAAGCGGGCCTTGCAGCACGCGGCTGGCCTCGCCCGGTTCGCCCAGCACGATCAGCGGCGCTCCGCCGGCTTCCGGCACGGAAATCACGACCGTCTGCTCAGACTGCACGGCGACTCCCTCGGGAGTCGTGGCGACCAGTGAAAGCTCCGCAGAGCCCGGTTGCAGCGGCTCTGTCAGGGTCAGCACCCACTCGCCGTTCTGGTCGGCGCGCGCCTCGGCAATCGTCTCGCCGTCGCGCAGCAGGGAAATGACCGAGCCCGGCTCCGCCCGGCCCGCCGCCACTGTCACGCCATTGGCGTCGACGCGCACTATGTCGAAAGTCGGCGGGGGATAGTCGCCCGGCTCCGCCTGCTGCTCCGCCGGGGCCTCGCTTAATTGCGGCGCGGGGGCGTCCCCGCCGCGGGGATAGAGAAAGAACACCGCCGCGGCGATGGCGGCGAGGATGATGATGGCGGATATGACAACGCGCATGGCGGACCTCCCGAGTGCGGGTTTTCATTCAGCCGCTGCGCTCGAAAGCGCAAGGCGGCGCGGCTATGGTTTGCACTCAAGGATGAATCTTGGCGCTCCAACCGCCCGTGGCAATGATCAAAGGAAAATGAGATGGCCGAATTGAGGTCGGTTTGCGTCTATTGTGGCTCTTCGAACACGGTGGACGAGGCCTATTTCCGGCTTTCGCGGGAGCTGGGCGCGGAAATCGCCGGCCGCGGCATCCGCATGGTCTATGGCGGCGGCCAGGTGGGCCTGATGGGCGCGTCCGCCCACGCCGCGCACGAGGCCGGGGGCGAGGTGCTGGGCGTCATCCCGCGCTTCCTGACCGAGCGCGAAGGCGTCTATACGGCCATCGAACATCGGGTCGTGGAGACCATGCACGAACGCAAGCAGATGATGTTCGACGAGTCGGACGCCTTTATCGTGCTGCCCGGCGGCATCGGCACGCTGGAAGAAGTGATCGAGACGCTGAGCTGGATCAGGCTGGGCCTGCACCGCAAGCCGGTCGCCTTCCTGTCGGAAAATGACTACTGGGCGCCGCTGCTGACGCTGCTGGATCATCAGGTGGAGGAGAATTTCACCCCGCCGGAATTCCGCGAAATCATCCTGCATGCCGGCAACGCGAAAGAGGCGCTCGACATGGTGATACAGAGCGCCCGCGATTTCGGCCTGCTGGCGGGGAAGATCCCGGTCTAGACTTTCTGACCCTTCAAGCGCGCCGCCGCTTTCTCCCGCCCGATCAGCGCCAGCACTGGGCCCATTTCAGGCCCCTGCGCCTGCCCCAGGAGCGCCTTGCGCAGCGGCATGAAGAGGTCGCGGCCCTTGCGGCCCGTCGCCTCTTTCACCGCATTGGTCCAGTCGCCCCAGCTTGAATCGTCGAGCGTCCCGGGCAGCAGTTTGGCGGCCTCTTCCGCGAAGCCGGCATCCTCGATCTCCGGTGTCACGGGGCCGTCGATGATGTCCTGCCAGGTTTTCATGTCGTTCAGCGTCTCGACATTGGCGCGCACCGCGTTCCACAGCGGCTCGCCGCCGGTTACGCCGAGCGCCTCCAGCCGGTCTTTCACCTCCGCATAGGACGTTTCGTGCAGGATGCGGGCATTGATGTGGCGCAACTCGGCCGGATCGAAGCGCGCCGGGGCGCGGCCGATCTTCTCGAACGAGAACTCCTTGATGAGCGCGTCCATCGTCATGCGCGGCTCGGCCGGGTCGGACGTGCCGAGCTTGGCGAGCAGGGAATTGATCGCCATCGCCTCGATCCCCTCTTCTCGCAGTTCGGAAACCGCCAGCGTGCCGAGACGCTTGGAGAGTTTGGAGCCGTCGGCCCCGACCAGAAGCGGGGTGTGGGCGTAGTGCGGGACTTCCGCGCCCAGCGCGCGGAAAATCTCCGCCTGCGCCGCGGAATTTGTGACGTGATCCTCGCCCCGGATGACATGCGTCACCTTCAGCTCGATATCGTCCACGACGCTGGGGAGCGTATAAAGATAAGTGCCGTCGGCGCGGATCAGGACGGGGTCGGAGAGCGAGGCCGTGTCGATGGTCTGATGGCCGCGCACCTGGTCTTCCCACTCCACCGTTTCCTGGCTCAGCTTGAAGCGCCAGTGCGGCTTGCGGCCCTCGGCCTCCAGCTTCTCGCGGTCGGCGTCGGTGAGCTTCAGGGCGGAGCGGTCATAGACCGGCGGCAGGCCCTGCGCCCGGCGCAGCTTGCGCTGGCGGTCCAGCTCCTCGCCCGTCTCATAGGCCGGGTAAAGCAGGCCGGCGGCCTTCAACGCCTCGGCGGCGGCGTCATAGCGCGCGAAGCGATCCGACTGGTTTTCCTTGGAATCCCACTGCATGCCCAGCCAGGCGAGGTCCTTCTCGATCCCCGCCTCATATTCTTTAGTCGAGCGCTCCGTATCGGTGTCGTCGATGCGCAGCAGGAAATGACCGCCCTGCCCCTTGGCGAACAGATAGTTCTGCAGGGCCGTGCGGACATTGCCGACATGGATCTTGCCGGTGGGGCTGGGCGCGAAACGGACAACGACGCTCATAAACTTCAAACTTCCGGAATTTCTGGATCGGGCTTGTCCCGATACTTGTTGGTGATGGGGTAGCGGCGGTCGCGGCCGAAAATCTTGGTTCCGATCTTGATGCCCGGCGCGGCCTGACGGCGCTTGTACTCGGCGATATAGAGAAGATGCTCGACCTTGCGGACCGTCTCCGCGTCATAGCCCCGGGCGACAATGTCGTCCACGTCCTCTTCCCGCTCCACAAGGCTGTAGAGGATATCGTCCAGCACCTCGTAGGGCGGCAGGGAATCCTCGTCCTTCTGGTCGGGGCGTAGCTCGGCCGTCGGGGGTTTGTCGATAATGGCCTTGGGGATGACTTCCCCTTCATTGCCCCTGGCGCCGCGCGGCAGGGCCGTATTGCGCCAGCGGGCCAGCTTGAAAACCTCGGTCTTGTAGAGGTCCTTCAGCACGTTGAAGCCGCCGCACATATCGCCATAGAGCGTGGCGTAGCCGACCGCGACCTCCGACTTGTTCCCTGTGGTCAGGACCATCTTCCCGAACTTGTTGGACAGCGCCATGAGGAGCAGGCCGCGCAGGCGGGACTGGATATTTTCCTCGGTCGTATCGCGCGAATGGTCCGCGAAGAACGGGTCCAGCATGTGATCGACCGTTTCGACCGCCGGATTGATCGGGATCATGTCGAGCCGGCATCCCATCGCCCGCGCCGCCTCGGCCGCGTCATCCAGGCTGGCCTGGGAGGTGAATTTCGACGGCATCATCACGCAGTGCACGCGATCGGGCCCCAGCGCGTCCACCGCCACTGCGGCGGAGATGGCCGAGTCGATACCGCCCGAAAGACCGATCAGCACGCCGGGAAAGCCGTTCTTGTCGATATAGTCGGACAGGCCCAGCATCATGGCGCGCCATTCCGCTTCCTCCCCTTCCGATGGCGTGGCGACGCGAGCGGACTCGCAGGTCCAGGCCTCGCCCTTTCGCGTCCATGTGGCGAGGTCGAAATCTTCCTCGAAATTATTGAGGATCTGGACGAATTCCCCCTCCCCGTTCAGGGAGAAAGAGCCGCCGTCGAAGACCAGCTCATCCTGACCGCCAACCTGGTTCACATAGATGATGGGCAGGCCTGCGGCCTCTAGCCGGTCGCAGATCGCCTCCTTGCGCTCCAGCGTGATGGTGCGCCGCCAGGGCGAGCCATTGGGGGAAAAGAGCAGCGTCGCGCCGCGTTCTTTCAGCGTGCGCGCCACGCCTTCGACCCACAAGTCCTCGCAGATCGGCGCGCCGACAAGATGGCCGCGAAATTCGAACGGTTCGGGCGACGGGCCTTCATCGAAGACGCGTTCCTCGTCGAAGATGCCGTAATTGGGCAGGCGCACCTTGAAATGCATGCCGGCGATATCACCGGCATCCGCCAGGATCGCGGCGTTATGCAGCTTGTCGCCGCGCCGCCAGGGCGTTCCGAACAGGATCGCGGGTCCGCCATCGCCGGTCTCGCTGACCAGCAGTTTCGCGTAGGCCTCGCACTCCGCCACCGCGCTGGGCTTCTGGACGAGATCTTCCGGAGGATAGCCCAGCAGCGTCATCTCCGGGAACACCACGATGTCGGCGCCGGCCTCCGCCGCGCGCTTGCGGGCGGCGCGGATGCGGGCGGCGTTTCCGGCGATATCGCCCACGACCGAATTGGTCTGGGCGGAGGCGATTTTCAGGCTGTCGCTCATGATGGGTGAGTTAGCCGTCCCGCCCCCGTCCCACAAGGGCGCGCATGACCGCATGGCGCTTGCCGAGGACAGCGTAACTCCTAACTATGCAGATCGCGCCGCGCGACCGAGCGGCCCGCCCATTCAGGAGACGCCGTCCATGGCCACGCCGCCCGCCGATATCAACTACACGTTTTCGGACGACGAGATCGCCATGCTGCGCGCCTATGGGGAAGTGCGCGCGCATGCCGAAGGCGAAGCCGTCATCAAGGAGGGCGAGCGCGCCATTGATTGCATGGTGGTGCTGTCCGGACAGCTGGACGTGCATATCCATGAGCATGGCGAAGCGCGCCGCGTGGGCTGGATGACGCCGGGCCAGTTTCCCGGCGATATGTCCGTGCTGACGGGTCAGACGGTGATCGCGACGGGAACCATGGCCAAGGCGGGAGACGTCCTGCACATCCCGCGCGAGAACTTCCAGCGCCTGCTGGTCGAGAATTCCGCCCTGTCCGATATTTTTGTGCGCGCCTTCGCCGCGCGGCGCGAATGGGCGCGGGAATCGGGCAATGCCGCCATCGTGGTGATCGGCGCGCGCTATGACCGCGACGTCTTCGCGATCCGCGATTTGTTGCAGCGGCACAGCCTCGCCCATGTCTGGCTGGATATCGATTCCGACCCGCTGGCCGCCAGCGTGATGGAGGCGCGTGGCCTGACCCGCGCCGATTGTCCTGTCGTCCTGCATGGATCTTCAGGGGTTTTACGGAAACCAGATATCGCCGCGCTTAGCGAATTTTTCGGGCTGGACCTGCTTCCGGACGGCGCCTGCGCGGACGTGATTGTGGTGGGCGCGGGGCCCGGCGGACTGGCCGCCTCGGTCTATGCCGCGTCGGAGGGCCTGTCCGTGCTGACGCTGGATACTGACGGCCCGGGCGGTCAGGCGGGCACATCCTCCAAGATCGAGAATTATCTGGGCTTCCCGACCGGCGTTTCCGGGCGCGAGCTGGCCGAGCGGGCCTCGCTTCAGGCGCAGAAATTCGGTGCGCGCATCGCGTCCACCGCCAAGGCCGCGGCGCTGGAAAAACTTGACGATAATTACTGTCTGAGACTGGCGGACGGGCGGGCGCTGAAAGCGCGCGCGGTGATCATCGCCACGGGGGCGCAATATCGCCGCCTAGGGGTTGATAATCTGGAGCGGTTCGAGGGGCGCGGAATTTATTACGGCGCCACGCCGATGGAGGCGCAGCTCTGCGCCGAAGCGGAGGTCGCCATTGTCGGCGCGGGAAATTCCGCCGGTCAGGGCGCGGTCTATCTCTCCAACCACGCCAGCAAGGTTCATGTCCTGTATCGCCGCGCGGATATTCGCGAAACCATGTCGGAATATCTGGTGCGGCGGCTGGAGGAGACGCCGAATGTTGTGCTGCACCCGGAAACCGAAATCGGCGCGCTGAACGGCGTGGACGGGGCGGACATGGAGGACGACCGTCTGGTCGGCATCGAAACACGGACCGGCGGGCGGCCCGGAGCCGTCCTGGAGACGCCCTTCGTCTTCCTGTTTATCGGCGCGGCGCCGTTTACCGCCTGGCTGCCGGACGCGGTGGCGCGGGACGGCAAGGGCTTCCTGAAGACCGGATCCGATCTTGCCAATCTGGAACTGGTGCGCGCCGGCTGGTCGCTGGACCGGATGCCTTCACGCTATGAGACCAGCTGGCCGCGCGTCTATGCGGTCGGCGACGTGCGCACCGGGTCGGTGAAGCGCGTCGCCAGCGCGGTGGGCGAAGGGTCCGTCGTGGTCAGCGACGTGCACAAGGCGCTGCACGCCGGACCCGCCGCCTAGCCTTTCAGCGCCTTCTCAAAAGCATCGCAGACAAAGTGCGCCTGCGCGTCCGACAGATAGGCGTGCATCGGCAGGGAAATCACCTGATCGGCCAGCGCCTCGCACACTGGCAGGCCGTCAGAGGACGGGAATTCGCTGAAGGCCGGCATCTTGTGCAGCGGGTTCATGTAATAGATCGCCGTCGGCACGCCCTGCTCCTGCATCCGCGCGCGCACGCCGTCACGGTCCTTTTCCACCGCCACCGTGAACAGGCCGTAGCCGCTTTCGGTGTTGTCCGGGCGCGCCTGCAGGCGGCAGAGACCTTTCAGACGGCTTTCATAAATCGCGGCGATTTCCTTCCGGCGCGTCAGTTCATCGTCAAAGATGGTGAGCTTTTCGGCGACAATGGCGCACTGGATGGAATCCAGCCGGCCATTGATGCCGACCCGGACGGAATCCTTCCGGTCTGAGCCGGTGCCGTGCCAGCGGATGGAGCGCAGCATGTCCGCCATCTCCGGATCGTCGCAGAGCACGGCGCCGCCGTCGCCATATCCGCCCAGCGCCTTGGAGGGATAGAAGCTGGTCGCCGTCACCGGCGCGATCGAGCCGACCCATCTATTGCCCTGCCTGCCGCCAAAGCTCTGCGCGGCGTCGGCCAGGACCTGGATATTATTGGCCTCGGCGATTTCCATGATCGCGGGATAGTCGGCGGGCGTGCCGAACAGGTCGACCGGGATCACCGCGCGCGGCCGCAGGTTCCGGCGTTTCTTGATGTCCTCGATCCGCTTGGCGAAATTTTCCGGGTCCATGTTGAACGTATCGGGGTCGACATCGACAAAGACCGGCGTGGCTGAAGCCAGCAGCACGGCGTTGGCCGTGGCGTTATAGGTGAAGGCCGGCAGGAAAACCGCGTCGCCATGGCCCAGCCCCATCGCGATCAGAGGCATGACCAGCGCCTGCGTGCCGGAACCGACAGCCACCGCATCCTTGGCGCCGGTATGCTTGGCCAGCGCGGCTTCCAGTTCAGCCACTTCGGGGCCGTTGATGTACTGGCCGTGGTCCAGAATGTTGGAAAATCGCTGTTCGATGCGCGTGCGCAGGCGCGCCTGTTGCGCCTGCAGGTCGAAGAAATTGATGGGCGGCAGCGTGCCGGAATCGCCGGTTTGTCGGTCCATGGGGTCTAGTCCTCGCTGAGCGCGGTCTTGTCCGCGTCGATAATTTCGGCGAGCCGCACGGCGTCCAGCGCCTGACGGCCCGGAATGGCGACGGGCGCGCCATCCAGAATGGAGTCGATGAAGGCGCTGACATTCGCGCCAAGGGAATCCGCCGCTTTCGGGTCGCTGGCGAAATCCGCGTTAAGATCAAACGGGGTGCCGTTGTCGAACGTCTTGGCGACGAAATCGACATTCAAGACGCCGGACGGGTATTCGATGCGCATTACGCGGTCGCGATCTTCGGCCAGACGGCTGGCCTCCAGCTCCGCCACCATGCCGTTCTCGAACACGATTTCCGCGTGGCTGTAATCGGCATTGTCCGTGCGCTCGGAGCGCGTCTCGCCGGCGATGCTGACGGCCGGGCAATCGGCCAGACGCAACGCCAGATCCAGGTCATGGATCATCAGATCCATCGTCACGGACACGTCCGCGCCGCGGTCGGAGAACGGGCCGAAGCGGCGGGCATAGATGCGCTCCGGAATTTCCTGCACGTCGAACACGCCCATGGCGTCGAAAACAAAGCGTTCCTGATGGCCGACCTGAAGCACCAGCTGGCGGGCCTCGGCCTCTCGCACGCACCGGTCCGCCGCTTCAGCTGAAATCGCCAGCGGCTTTTCGACCAGTACGTGACAGCCGGCTTTCAGCGCAGCAAGCGCCTGTTCGCCGTGGAGCGTGGCCGGGCTGGCGATCGTGACGGCGTCACAGACTTCAAGCAGCGCGGAGAGGTCGTCGAAGGCGCGCGCGCCGTCCGCTTCACTGACAGCCGTGCGGGCGCGGTCGATGTCCGCGTCATAGACGCCAACCAGCGCGGCCCGGTCACGGCCCTGATATTTGCGCGTGTGAAAGGTCCCGAAGACCCCGGCGCCGATAACGCCGCATTGTAACAGTTTATCCACAGGCTTCTTTCGGCTTGTTCACAAATGTTTCACAAGGCTATCCACAGTGTGACAGCGCCGTCACAGAGTGAATCAGTTCTATTGGACGCCTCTCTGGCAGATGGACGGGCCAATGACCGCTAAATTTTTATTTCGCCGTCTTGCACCCGCCTTCCTATACTCGCTGGAGGGTGGAAGATTCAGGCGCGGAATCGGGGCATCGGGGCAATGATAGACGAAATTTTCGAGGCCGTGTTCGGCGTCGACTTCAAGATCGGTAAAACGATCAAGGACATGCTGCTCCACCCTGTCCGTGTCGCCGAGGCCGAACTGGAAGACGGCAACGACGTCTACACGCCCCAGATCAAGCTGTTTATCGCGCTGTTCGGCTTCCAGTTGCTTCTGCTTTCCATATTCAAGATTTTCGATCTGGTGTCGCTGCAGGCGGTGATCCTATCCGAGAGCGGGCTCCAGGCCGTTTCCGACCGGCTGCAGGCCGAGGGCTCCAGTCTTTCGGCCGCCAATGACGTGGTGCGCGACTGGTACAACTATTCCGTCTGGCCCGCCGCCCTGACCGGGTCGGTGGTCTATGTCGTGGCGATGAAGCTGTTTCGTCCCGCGATGAAGCTGAGCGCGCACGTAAAGCTCTATCTTCTCGCCACCAATGCGGGCTTCCTTTGGATGTTCCCCTTCCTGCTGATTGGCGTCCTGCCCATTGCAGACGCCAGCATGGCTGCGCTGTGGGCGTCGGTCGCGGCTATCCCGGTGTTCCTCGGATACCTGATCCCGCTGTTCCGGCGTTTCTACGCCACGTCCGCGGCGGGGCTGGTAATCCGCGTCAGCGTACTTGCAATTCTGGTCGTACCCTCCATCGTAATTACGACCTCGGTTGCCTACTCGATGATTTCATTCGGGATGAAACGGGAAACCGGTCTTGGCTTTTTTGAAGCCCTTCATATCGCCCAGATCGCCGAACAGTCGGCGGCCGATACAGAAACACCCGACGAAGGACAGACATCGTGAGCACGCTCGCTTCCAAGGAAATTCGCCTGGCCGGCCGGCCGCAAGGCGCCCCTACCGCTGACAATTTCGAAGTCGCCGAGACCCAGGTGGCCGCGCCCGGAGAAGGCGAGGTCCGCGTCCGCAATCTGTGGATGAGCGTCGATCCCTATATGCGCGCCCGCATGATCGACGATCCCAAGCATTACATTTCCGCGTTCCAGATGGGCAAGGCGCTGGAAGGCGGCGCGATCGGCGTCGTGGTGGATTCCGGCGATCCGAATTTCGCGCCCGGCGACCATGTCCAGTCGATGATGGGCTGGCGGGAAATTTTCAACGCGCCCGGCTCCGCGCTGAACAAGGTGGATACGCAGGGCCTGCCCCTGCACGCGCCGCTGCATATCGCGGGCCTCACCGGCCTGACCGCTTATTACGGCCTGCTGAAGATCGGCCAGCCCAAGGAAGGCGAAACGGTATTCGTTTCCGCCGCCGCGGGCGCGGTCGGCTCCATCGTCTCCCAGATCGCCAAGATCAAGGGCTGCCGCGTGGTCGGCACGGCCGGGTCTGACGAGAAATGCGAATGGCTGGAAAGCCGCGGCGTCGACAAGGCGATCAATTACAAGACCGCCGGCAATCTGGTGAAAGCCGTGCGCGAGGCGGCGCCGGACGGCGTGGACGTGTATTTCGAGAATGTCGGCGGCGATCACCTGATCGCGGCCCTGGAGAACATGAACGAACATGGCCGCATCCCGGTCTGCGGCATGATCTCCGGCTATAACGCCGAAAAGCCGGAACCCGGCCCGCCCAACCTCTTCCGCATCATCCAGCGCAAGCTGCTGCTGCAAGGCTTCATCGTGTCCGACCATTTCGATGTCTATCCGGAGTTCATCCGCGACCTCGCCGGGTGGATCAAGGACGGCAAGGTCCAGTGGCAGGAAACCGTGGTCGAGGGGATCGACAACGCCCCTGACGCCTTCCTGCGCCTGTTCTCTGGCGAGAAGACGGGCAAGATGCTGGTCAAGCTTGGCGAGGACGATGGCTGATCCGGACCGGCGCGCCGCGGACGTACCGCGCGACGCGCCGCCGCTCGGCCGCGAACTGTCCGAGCTGATCGAGGATTTCGCGGGTCTTGGCCTGCGAGATCTCAAAATGATCCGCGACATCTACTGTCGGCCGCGGCGCGTTCTGCGCGCCATGGCCGCCGGCTCCCGCGAGGAATATGGCTCCGCCTTCCGGCTCTGGATCACCAGCGTCGGCGTGCTGCTGTTCTCCACCTTGCTGGGCGGGGGCATGGGCCGGGTGATGGTGGACGCCGACGCGCGGGGCGATGGCTCCGTCAGAACCATGATCACCGAAGCCTCCGGCGACTATGCCGGGGTGATCAATGATTTCGAATCCTGGGTCTCCCTGCTGACCGTTCCGGTCAGCGCGCTGGCGATGCTTCCGGTGATTTTTCTGCTGCGCGCGTTTGCGCGGGGCATCCGGCTGTCGCGTCAATTGCAGACGCTGGCGGCGATCACTGTTTCCATGACCATTCCCAATATTCTGATCATGCCGTACCTGATGGCCAATTCCGGAAATCCGGCGGCCATCCTTCTGGCGTTCAGCACCTATGCGGTTTTCATGAGCACCTTCGCCCGCGGCGGGGCCGGCCTCTATCATCACGGCTGGGCGGGGATGGCCGGGAAGACCGCGGCCATTGGCGGCGCGACGATCCTTCTGAATATTCTGGCCAGCACGGCAGCCATGTATGCCGCCCTGGCCGTCGCGATCCTGCAGAACACCCCGGCCTGAATCAGCGGCCGGTTCGCGTCCGCCGTCCCGAATCCCCCGCCATTCCCACAGAATCGGCGGGCATGATTCTGCCGGGAAAAAGCGCGGCAAGGACGGCGGGACACGTCCTTTTCGCGGAAAATCCGGCCCCGGCGCGGGTTTCTTTGAGACCGATTGCAGTTCCGGAGCGGCCCTTTCAGCGGCGCCAAATGACGGGCCGGACGCCCGAAATCGGCGTAATGAAAGGGAATCCTGAAAATTTTAGCGAAATAGCGCGGCCAAAGTCGAAAATCCGGTTTTCCAGCGATATCAGTGACTTGGTCTTTTTTTCTAATTTTACCGCCGCCCCGGAGACGCGGCGTCCACAAGGTTTCATGACCGGTTCTGCATCGCGGGATAGACTTCGATCCGTTGAAATCACAGCGCTTCCGGTCGATGGCCCGATTCTCTTTTTACAAGATTTTTTGCTTGCCCTCCCCCCGGTGTCTCGACGCAATATAAGGGCATCAGCGCCTCCATCCTGGCGGCGCGCTCTCAAAACAAGTTGGGGGGATAACCCATGAACAAATCCGAACTGGTCAAAGCCGTCGCTGATCAAGCCGACCTGACCCAGGCCGATGCCGGCCGCGCCGTGGACGCGTTTGTCGACACCGTCACGGGCGCCCTGAAAAAGCGCGAGCAAGTCGCCATCGCCGGCTTCGGCACCTTCGTCGCGAAGGACCGCAAGGCCCGCGAAGGCCGCAACCCGCGCACCGGCGAAACGGTCAAGATCCCGGCCAAGACGTCCGGCGCCTTCAAGGCCGGCTCGACGCTGAAAGACCTCTAGGTCTCAAGCGGCTTCAAAAGGTTTATCCTTTAGGGAAAAGGCGCGTCCGCAGGGACGCGCCTTTTTTCTTGTCCCGCTTTTCAGTCTCTGCCTATTCGGCGGCTCTGGGCGCTTTCTCGCTGCGCCGGGCCTCGCCCAGATTTTCGGAAATCAGGAAGGCCAGCTCCAGCGCCTGATCGGCGTTCAGGCGCGGGTCGCAATGGGTGTGATAGCGGCTGCCCAGATCGGCTTCCGTCACCGCCTTGGCGCCGCCCAGGCATTCGGTGACGTTCTGGCCGGTCATCTCGAAATGCACCCCGCCGGGCGCCACGCCTTCGGCGCGCGCCACGTCGAGGAAGCCTTTGACCTCGCTCAGGATGCGGTCGAGCGCGCGCGTCTTGAAGCCGTTATCGGTCTTGAAGGTGTTGCCGTGCATCGGGTCGCAGGACCACACGACATGGCGTCCCTCGTCGCGCGTGGCGCGCATCAGGGCGGGCAGATGCTCGGTCACCTTGTCGGCGCCGAAGCGGCCATAGAGCACGATGCGCCCCGGCTCGTTCAGCGGATTCAGACGGTCGAGAAGCTGCATCAGTTCGTCCGGGTGCAGGGTGGGCCCGCATTTCATGCCCACCGGGTTCTGCACGCCGCGCAGGAACTCCACATGCGCGCCGTCCGGCTGGCGCGTGCGGTCGCCGATCCACAGCAGGTGGGCGGAGGTGTCGTACCACCCCTCGCTGACGGAATCCTGCCGGGTCAGGGCTTCCTCGTAATGAAGGAACAGCGCCTCGTGAGAGGTATAGAATTCTGTCTGGGTCAGTTCCGGATTATCCGTCGCCGACACCCCGCAGGCTTCCATGAACTCCAGCGCCTCGCTGATACGGTCGGCGATGGCGGCGTAGCGCGCGTGCTGCGGACTGCCGGAGAGGAAGTCCAGCGTCCAGCGATGCACGTTCTGCAGGTCCGCAAAGCCACCCATGGAGAGCGCGCGCAACAGGTTCAGCGTTGAAGCCGACTGCCCGTAGGCCCGCATCAGGCGCTCCGGGTCCGGCGTGCGGCCCTCCGGCGTGAACGCCATGTCATTGACGGAATCGCCGCGATAGGACGGCAGCGTCACCCCATCAATTGTTTCGGTGGCGGAGGAGCGCGGCTTGGCGAACTGCCCGGCCATGCGGCCCACCTTCACCACCGGCTTGCCGCCGGCGAAGGTCAGCACCACGGCCATCTGCATCAGCACGCGGAACGTGTCGCGGATCACGTCGGGATGGAATTCGGCGAAGCTCTCGGCGCAGTCGCCGCCCTGCAGCACGAAGGCGCGGCCATCGACGACCTTGCCCAGCGCCTTTTTGAGGCGCCGCGCCTCGCCCGCAAACACCAGCGGCGGGCGGCGGCTCAGCTCGTCCTCCACACGCGCCAGATGGTCCGGATCGGGATAATCGTCCGGGATGTGCTTGGCCGGCTTTTCACGCCAGCTATGGGGGCTCCAGCTTTCCATAGCTGTGGATAATATTTGCTGCAGCGCGGTATGGCTAGAGTGGAACGCTGCCTCTGCGTCCTTTTGATCCGTGGAACGCGCAAAAAAATTGCGCCGCCCGGCTGTTTCCGGACGGCGCATGAAAAACGCTTGCCGCGAAGGCTACTCGCTCTGCGTCACAATCGGCATCGGCCCTTCGGGCAGGCCGCGTTCGGATTTCGCATCAGCGACCATCGCGCGGATATCGGCGCGGAGGGCCGCGGCGTCATAGACCACGCCGTTCTTGATGGTGGTTTCGACCCCGCCCACGCGGACCACCTCGCCCGTCTCGTCGTTCAGCTTGATATGGCCGGTGCCGTAGAGAACCTTCAGGTTCGCCAGCGGGTTTTCGGCCACGATCACCAGGTCCGCCTTCTTGCCGACCTGCACCGTGCCGATCTCCTCCTGCGCGCCGATGATTTCGGCGCCGGTCTGGGTGGCGGCGCGCAGAACCTCCAGCGGGTGGAAGCCGGCCTCGCGCAGCATCTCCATCTCCTGAATATAGCCGAAGCCATAGGTCTGGTAGATATAGCCGGCGTCCGAGCCGACCCCGACCTTGCCGCCGCGATTCTTGTACTCGTTGATGAAGGTCATCCAGAGGTCGAAATTCTCGCGCCAGGCGACCTCTTCCTCCGTGCCCCAGTCGAACCAGTAGGAGCCGTGGGCGTGCCGGTCCGGCCGGAAGAAATCCCACAGCGACGGCAGCGTGTAGTCATCATGCCAGTCGGCGTTGCGCGAACGCATCCAGTCGCGGCTGGCGCTGTAGATGGTGAAGGTGGGGATGATGCCGAAATCGCGCTCCAGCAGCGTTTCCATCACCTCTTCCCAGCGTTCACTGTAGGGATCGGCGGCCTGCGTCCACAGCTTGCCGGCCTCGCCAAAACGGTTCTGCTCGTCCTGATAGATATAGTCCGGCGAATAATTCTGGATCACCTGATCGTCGAACATTGCCTCGGGCAGGCCGTACCAGTGCTCCATGCTGTTCAGCCCGTGCCCGGACGTGTCCAGCACGTTGGCGTGGGTCACGGCCAGCTGGGCGTGATGCATGGTGGTGCGCAGGCCCTGCTTGCCCGCCTCGTCCAGCGCCGCCCAGAGAATTTCCTCGGGCGCGCCGAAGAATTTCACGCCCACCCCGCCATCGCGCTTGATGTCGCGGATGAATTCACGCGCCTGCTCCGGCGTGTTCAGCGGGTTGCTTTCGCTGGGCGAGAAAGCGGTGAAGGGATAGATGCGCGGCGCGGCAATCTCGTCCCGCTCGCTGCGCTCGCGGAGATCGGCCAGCCAGGCGGTCGGCTTGGAATTGGCGACCTCGCGGATCGTGGTGATGCCGTGCGCCAGGTGCAGCTTGAAAATATAGTCCGGCGGCGTCCCCTGCCCGTCCTGCAGCGTGTGGATGTGAGAGTGAAGGTTCACGAAACCGGGCAGGATATATTTGCCGGAAACATCGATCTCGCGCGTGCCCGCGGCCGGGCGGCGCTCCGCATCGATATCGAGTTTCGGCGCGCCGACGACGCGCACTTCGGCGATGCGGTCATTCTCGATCACAATATCGACCGGCCCCTGTGTCGGCGCCCCCGACCCGTCGATCAGATAGCCGCCGCGCAGCACCAGCCGGTCATACGGCCCGTCCCCGTCCGTGCGGTCCGGAACATCGGCGTCCGATTGCGCCAGCGCGCTACCGGCAACGGCCAGCAGCGCGGTCAGGGCGCACAGCCCTTTCGTGAAATGTTTCATGTCTCCCCCGTCTTTATTTTTACGTCAGGCGAAAGCCTGAATCCCCGTCTGGGCGCGGCCCAGGATCAAGGCGTGGATGTCGTGCGTGCCTTCATAGGTGTTCACGGTCTCCAGATTCACCATGTGGCGGATCACGTGATACTCGTCGGCGATGCCGTTGCCGCCGTGAATGTCGCGAGCCTGACGGGCGATATCCAGCGCCTTGCCGCAATTATTCCGCTTCATCATGGAAATCGCTTCAGGCACATAGGCGCCCTCATCCAGAAGGCGGCCCAGCTGCAGCGCGCCCTGAAAGCCGATCGCGATTTCGGTCTGCATGTCGGCCAGCTTCTTCTGGACCAGCTGCGTGCCGGCGATCGGCTTGCCGAACACCACGCGGTCCAGCGCATATTCCCGCGCCGCCATCCAGCAATATTCCGCCGCGCCCATCGCGCCCCATGAAATGCCGTAGCGCGCCTTGTTCAGGCAGGAGAACGGCCCGCGAAGCCCGGTGACATCCGGGAACAGATTCTCCTCCGGCACCACACAGTCTTCCAGCGCGATCTCGCCGGTGATGGAGGCTTTCAGGGACATTTTCCCTTCAATGACCGGGGTCTTGAACCCGTCCATGCCGCGCTCCACCACGAAGCCGCGGATCTTGCCGTCCAGCTTGGCCCAGACCACCGCCACGTCCGCGATGGGCGAGTTGGTGATCCACATTTTCGAGCCGTTCAGCTTGTAGCCGCCCTCGACCTTCTCTGCCCTTGTGCGCATCGCGCCGGGGTCGGAGCCGCCATCGGGCTCGGTCAGCCCGAAACAGCCCACCGCCTCGCCGCTGGCCAGCTTCGGCAGCCATTTATCCTTCACGGCATCGGTCCCGAACGCCTCGATCGGGTACATCACCAGAGAGGACTGCACGCTCATCGCCGAGCGATAGCCGCTATCGACGCGCTCCACCTCCCGCGCGATCAGGCCGTAACAGACATGGTTGAGGCCCGCCCCGCCATATTGCTCGGACACTGTCGCGCCCAGCAGGCCCAGCTCCCCCATCTCGGTCATGATCTCACGATCAAACCGCTCCTCCCGGTTGGCCGTGAGGATGCGCGGCATCAGCTTGTCCTGCGCGTAAGAGCGCGCCGTTTCGCCCACCATGCGCTCCTCTTCGGAAAGCTGGCGGTCCAGATGCAGGGGATCGGCCCAGTCAAAGCTGATCGTCTCGGCGGAAGGCTGGCGGGCGTCGGGCATGAGCGGTCTCGTTCTGGCGATGCGGTCCGCACAGCGGGGCCGCCGGCGGATCGTCTGTTGTCGTGAAAACAGGATTTAACCCAGCATAGTCGGGAAGACCATGCAGGCGGAAAACTGAACGCATAAAATGCTCGAAAGACGCGCGCTCACAGGAACGCGCGTCTTTCGATTCTGCGTAAATTGCCGCCCTTTTACCTCCCGGCGCAAGGGCGGTAATCGCGGTTAGCCGCCGGAATTATCCGCCGTCGCCGCGCCATCGGCCGCCCGCGCCACGGCGCCGCAGCCATCCTTCGCGCCGCTTTCGCTGGAATAGCCCTGACTGGCCAGGATGGGTTCGCCATTGCCCGCTTTCAGGCGGAAATACCACTGACCGTTCTTGCCCTCGAACGTCTCGAACCGGGCCTCGTTCGCGGCGTTTTTCTTGACCGACTCGATGCCGTTCTCGGCGCTGGATTTTGCCTTGTACATCTCTGACGTGCCGACAATTTCGCCATTGCCCGCTTTCAGGTTGAAAAAGAACTGGCCGTCCTTGGCCTTCTTGATTTCGAATTTGCCGCTCATGGTTCTGGCGTCTCCTGTTATTTGCGCTGGAAGGATCAGGGTGAAAGCAAACACCATCGCAGCGCCGGGGCCAAGCGCAGGCGCGTGGAAATTTCGCATAATGGTAACCGCAGCCTTCACGAACGCGGAGAAATGCGACAAGTCTGGTGACGGCGGGAAATTGTCTCGCGCAACGGGGCGATTTTCGGGGGATCAGAGCGCATGGAGCAAAGCTGGGGCGTCGATAATGCGCGGGCCATTCTCGGCCTTCTTCTAATCATCGTATTCGCCTGGGGCTGGGGCGGCTTCCGGCGCCCTTCAATGCGCATGATCCTGTGGGCGCTGGGCCTGCAATTCGGCCTGGTCCTGTTGTTGTTCGCGGCGCCCGCCCTGCGCGGCGCGCTGGTGGGCCTGAACAGCGTGGTGGATGCGCTGGAAGGCGCCACGCGGGCGGGGACGGCCTTCGTGTTCGGCTATGTCGGGGGCGGCGCGGCGCCTTATGACACCACCAAGCCGCAGAACTCGGTCAGCCTGGCCTTTCAGGTGCTGCCGCTCGTGCTGCTGGTCTCCGCCCTTTCGGCGGTGCTTTGGCGCTGGCGCGTCCTGCCTTTCGTCACCGGGCTTTTCGCGGCGATTTTCCGGCGCACTCTGGGCCTTTCCGGCGCCGCCAGCCTGGCCGTCGCGGCCAATATCTTTCTGGGTATGGTGGAGGCGCCCATCCTTGCCAAGCCCTATCTCTCCCGCCTGACCCGCTCCGAACTGTTCGTGATCATGACCGCCGGCATGGCGACGGTCGCCGGCACGGTGCTGATCATCTACGCCATCCTGCTGCGGCCGCTGATCCCGGAAGCCGTGGGTCACGTGCTGGCCGCTTCCGTCATTTCCGTGCCCGCCGCCGTGCTTCTGGCCCGGCTGATGGTGCCCGAAGACGATCCGCGCGGCGCGGCGAAAGAGGCCCGGGCCGAGCGCCTGCATATTGGCGAGCCGGTCTATGATTCCACGATGGACGCCCTGACCACGGGCGTGGTCGAGGGCATGAAGCTCTATCTCAACATCCTCGCCATGCTGATCGTGTTCGTGGCGCTGGTGGCGCTGGCCAATGTCGCGCTGGGCGCGGCGCCGGACGTGGCGGACGCGCCGCTGTCGGTCGAGCGGATTTTCGGCTGGGCGTTCCAGCCGCTGATGTGGCTGATGGGCATTCCCTGGGCGGAGGCGCAGACCGCCGGCGGCCTGTTCGGCGTGAAAACCGCCCTGAACGAATTCCTGGCGTTTGAGCGGCTGGGCGATGTGTCGGAGACCCTCTCCCCGCGCACCCGCCTGATCCTGGCCTACGCGCTGTGCGGTTTCGCCAACTTCGGATCGCTGGGGATCATGCTGGCCGGACTGACCACCATGGCCCCGGACCGGAGGAAGGATATTCTGGACCTTGGCCTGCCGTCACTGGTTTCGGGGACGCTGGCGACCGTCATGACGGGCTGCGTCATCGCCGCCCTGCCCGCAGGCATGTTCGGTCTCTAGGCTTTCGCCGCTTCCTTGAAGCGCAGGCTGCCAGTGAAATAGCAGATCCAGAACAACAGCGCGCCGAGCGGGAAGCCAACCGAGAGGAAAGCCGGACCGTAGGTCTGCTTGGCATAGTCCGCGCCGAACAGGATGACCTTGAACAGCTGAAAGCGCAGGCCCGCCTCGGTGAAAGCGAAGAAGGGCGGAGCAATGCCGCCCGTCGTCCAGTTCATTGTCACCGGATAGAAGGAGACCGCGGCGAACAGAAACCAAGGGATGCGGCGTTTAAGTCCGTGCATGCTGCCGATTGCGATCATCGCGCTGATCACAAGGAACATGGACAGCCCCGCCAGGCCCAGCATGCCGTAATGAAAGGGCGTCTTGCCCTCCAGCGTGAACAGGTTGGCCGAGACCGCGGCTTCGTCAATCGGGCTGATAAAAAAGCTGTCGAGCCTCCAGTCGCCGTCTTTCTCCAACAGGGTGATTTCGATGAATGCACGGCCACCTCTGAACCAGTGCTCTTCGAGCGTATAGCTACTGCGGATCATATCGCCGCCATTGGATCTCGCATTCCGCCGGTGCAACAGCGACGCACGCATCAGCAGCGCGCCTTCCGGCACCAACCTTACAGCATCCTCGAACTTCTCCTTGGTCGCCACCGCCAACAGGTCTTCTGACGCGACTTCACGAAACGCCGTGAAGTCACGATCATGGATGGCGGTTACTGTCTGGTCGACCAGTGCGCTTTGCGTCCGTGTCTGGAACGCCTTGCTCGCTACGTGTCCGGCCGCGTGCTTCGAAAATGGAAAGACGCTCAGCGGCGCGCAGCCAGATAGTAAGATCAGTGCCGTCAGCAGCGACGCCGCACGCAAGATCATGATGCCCCCGGAACGACCGCTGCGTTCTCCCTGACGATGAGCCTAGCACACGAAATCGCGTTGATAAGAGCAAGACCGCCCGGCGCAGTCTAACAGCCCGGCCGGCCCTTTCCGCAGTCGCCGTTTTCCCCGCCGCCGCGCCGGAAACAGCGGCAATTGCGCAGCGGACCTTCCGACAATTCATCCAGCCGCGCGTCGAGCGCCCGCGACAGCAGGTCCTGTTGCGACTGCTCCAGCATGGCGGAGGCCAGGCGCAGGCGCCGCAATTGTTCGCGCGTCAGCCGCAAGGTCGCGCGCACCTCGCGCTCGCCCGGCGCCGGATCAGGCCGGGCGGGCCGAACGGCGGGCGAGGGTTCAGCCCGGACCACGTCGCGCCGTTGCGCTGCGAAGGGATCGTGAGCGTTGCCGCGCACGATAACTGGCTTGGAGGCGGAGGGCGCGGCCTCGCCCTTACGCACCAGAAGACCGCCATGCAGGGATGCGAATGATGACATGTCCCCTACCCCCTAGTTCAGGCCGCGGCGGCCAAAACCCGCGCGGCGGCGCTCCGGCGCGCCGCGGGGCGGACCGCGGTCGATCTTGCGGCGGTCCACGCCGTCCCAGCCGCTGGCATGGCCGTTACGGGGGGCGGCCGGCGCTTGCGGCGCGACGGCCTGCGCCGGGCTATGGGTCTGCGCCGCCGAGGGGAGCGGCGCAGGAGCTGGAGCCTGCCGCGGGGTCATTGCGGGATTGATCGGCAGGCCCAACTCATCCGGAAATTCGATTTCGTCAAAATCATCCTCGTCAGAGGCGTCGCTGGCGCGCGCCGGGCTGAGGACCGAGGCGGTGAAGTCCGCGCGATCCGCTTCCGCAACGGCGCCGGCGGCGACGATCCGCGCCACGCGCTCGCGCAAATAAGACCACAGGGTGGAAACCTCCTGCGCCGATTTTGAGTCGCTGCGTATCTCGCTGACCGTGCGGCCATCGATCATGGAGGCGGCGAATTCCACACGATTATGGAGGGTCACCGGCGCCACCACGCCGTGCTGGGACAGCGCCACCGCCGTCTCGCCCGTTATCCGCGCGCGGGCGGTGGCGGAATTCACCACGAAGACCAGCGATTTCCCGAAGGACTCGACGATATCCACGGTCGGCCCCACCGCCCGCAAATCATGCGGGCTGGGGCGCGTTGGCACCACGACCAAATCGGAATGCGCGACCACGTAAGAAATGGATTCGGTGACCGCCGGGGGCGTGTCGATCACGATCAGGCGGAAGCCGTTGCGCTTCAGATGGGCAATGCCCTCTTCAAGGTCCTGGATCGGCACTTGCGCGAAAGCCGGAGCCTTCGACTCGCGGGCGTTCCACCACTTGGCGAGGGAGCCTTGAGGGTCGGTGTCGATCAGGGCGACCGGACCATCGCCCGCGCGCTCGGCCTCCACCGCAACATGGCCGGAAAGCGTGGTCTTGCCTGATCCGCCCTTTTGCGACGCAAAGACAATAACGCCCGTCTGGTTCGACATGCCCCTCTCCCACGCCGGATAATCCGCGTTGTCAGAAGAAAGGAAGCACAACAGACGTCGCCATCGGCTGAAGCGGCGGTGCCCGATTTAATTCAAACAAGCATCAAAACCGGGGGGCGGTGGCAGCGCCGGTCAGACCGGCGCGGTTGCTTTCGCGCCGCGCGCCGGACTGTCCGCGCGGGAGAATCCGCCCTCGGCCAGGATCCAGGCGCGCGCCCACGCCCAGTCGCGGCGGATCGTGCGTTCGCTGACCGACAGGGCGGAAGCGGTCTCTTCTTCGGTAAACCCGGCGAAATAGCGGCATTCGACCACGCGCGCGGCGCGTCCCGACATGGTCCAGAGCTTTTCCATCAGGTCGCCAACGACGAGAATCTCCTCCGGATTCTCGTTCACCGAGCTGAACCAGCCCGCTATTTCCCGGACCTCCGCTTCCGGCATGTCGCCGGCGCGTTTTTGCGCGGAATAGGCGCGCGCATGGTCGATCACGATCTGACGCATCGCCAGGGCGGCCGTACGCATGAAATGGGCGCGGTCAGTCCAGTCCGTCTTGCTGCGGATCTTCAGATAGCATTCGTGCAGCAGGTCCGTGGTCAGCAGGTCCGGCCTTTGCCCGGCGATGCGCCGCTGGCTGCGCGCCAGACGCTTGAGGTCGTCGTAGCAGAGGCCGAGCAGGCGTTCGGCCGCCTGACGCGCCGCGCCGGCGTCTTCCAGATCAGTGTCGCGGATCTCGCTCACGCGGCGCTCCCCCTTTGCAACAAAGGGAAAGCTAGCGCCCGGCCCCAGACCCGGCAAGTTGGCCGCCCGCGCGGAGCGCAATAACACGCGCCGTCGGTGCGCCTGACAAAGCCTCATCTCCGAAATCTCCCCGTATCCGGCCATACATGCGCCCTTCAGAGAAGAACGGCGCGCGCGGACACAGCCGGACAGCCGGATCATTATTTTTTCCGCAAAAGGGTGCTTTGGCCGGACGGCGCGCTAGACTTGCAGCCGGGGATATCGCCGGATCGACGGGGGAATATCGATGGCGGAGCCGAACTGGGACCAGGTCTCATCCGTTTTCAACCAGGCCATCGCCTTGCCGCCGGAAGAGCGCGAAGACTTCCTGCGCAGGCAAACCCGCGATGAGGCGACCTACCACTCCGTCGTCCGGCTTATAAAGGCCGCCGAGTCGTCCACCGGCTATCTGATGACCACCCCGCTGGCGGCGAACCAGAATCCTTCCCTTGAGACCGGGGCGCGCATCGGCACATGGCGCGCCGAACGCCTGCTGGGGGCCGGGGGCATGGGGGAGGTCTATCTGGCCAGCCGCGCGGACGGGCATTTCGAACAGACGGCGGCGCTGAAGCTGATCCGCAGCGGAACGCACAGTCTTCACGCCCGGTTCGACCGCGAACGCGCTATTCTCGCCCGGCTGGAACATCCCAATATTGCCCGCCTGATCGATGGCGGCGAAGCGCCGGACGGCCGCCTTTACATGGTGGTCGAGCATGTCGAGGGCCGCCCGGTCGACCTTTATGCCCGCGAGGAAAATCTTGACCGGGCCGCGCGCCTGCGGCTGGCGCTTCAGGTTTGCGAGGCGCTGTCGCACGCCCATGCGCGGCTGGTTTTGCATCGCGACATCAAACCGGGAAACGTCCTTGTCACGGAAAGCGGCGCAGTGCGCCTGATCGATTTCGGCGTCGCGGCGCTTCTGGCCGATGACGCGGACTCCGATCTCGCCTCTCCCCTCACCCTTGCCTATAGCGCGCCGGAGCAGTTTCACGGCGAGCCGGTCTCCGCGGCGACCGACGTTTTCGCCGTGGGCGCGCTGATCTGCGCCCTGCTGAGCGGCGAGCCGCCGGAACGCCAGGGCGACCGCACCCTGGCGACCCTGCCTCCCGACCTCGCCCGCGACCGGGAACTGGCTTCCATCCTTCGGCGCGCCATGGCGGACCGCCCGGAGGACCGCTACGCCTCGGCCGACGCGCTGGCCGCGGATCTGACGCGCTATCTGAAACGCCAGCCGGTCGCGGCGATGAAGGGAGGGACCGGTTATCATGTTGCGAAATTTCTCAGCCGGCATCGCGCGGGCTCCGCGCTGGCGGCGTTGCTGGTCGCCAGTCTCGCCATCGGCCTGACCGCCTCGCTCGTGCTTGCCAGCCGCGCGCGGACCGAGACGCAGCGCGCCAACGCCGAAGCCGTCCGTGCGGAAGCGGAGGCGGTGAATGCGGAGCGGCAGGCGCAGGTTGCTGTGGCCTATTCAAATGCGCTTCAGACGGTATTCGGCGGCGACGAGGAAAGCGGCGACGCGGTGGACCCGGAAGTGGTGCGCCAGTCGCTGCTGCGCCATGCCCGCGACGCTCTGGCGCTGAAGGACGAAAACCCGCATGACGCGGGATACACCTTGTTCGCCATCGGTCAGTCCTTCGTCTTCCGCAACGATTATCCGGCGGCGATCGAGGTTCTGGAGCCCTATGTCGAGCACGCGGTCGGCGATCCGGTCTCGGTGGGTCACGGACAGGGTTTGCTGTCCCGCGCCTATTTGAGCGTCGGGCGGCGGGAGGAAGCGGCGGAACTGGCGCGCATCAATCTGGCGGCGCTGCGCAAACAGAGCCCTTACAGCGCCGAACATGCGGCCAGCGCATCCTATCTGGCCGTGGCCACCGGCGAGGAGGCGGACCGCGAGCACGCGCTTTCAGTGCTGGCGCGGGCCATCGAAAAGGACGCCCGCGACAATGACGGACAGCTTCACCCTTTCCTCTACAACGAAACCGGATTTCACAATTATCAGATGGGGCGGCTGGACGCGGCCATCGAGGGTTTTCAGAAATCCGTGGACGCGGCGCGCCGCAATAATCAGCTCAGCGCGACGGAAAACGATACCTCGCTGCTCAATCTTGGCCGACTCTATCTTTTTCACCGTCAGGACACCGCTTCGGCGCAAGCCCTGTTCGACGAGGTGGTGGAAATCAATACCGCTATTAAAGGCGCGTCCCTGCGCCTGGGCGAGGCGCGTATGGAACTGGCGGAAATCCAGCTTCTCAAGGGCGACTCCGGTGCGGCGCTGACGCTGGCCGATAACGCCATCGACGCGATCCGCACCTATTCCGGCGAACGCAGTGACAGCCTTGTTCAGGCGCTTGTCGTCAAAGGCCGCGCACAATCGCGGCTGGGCGATCTTGACGCGGCGCAGGAAACCCGCGCCCGGCTGGCCGCGCTGGGCGAGACCTGGCCGGATCAGGCGGCGGCGCAAAACAGCCTGCGCTTTCTCGATGCTTTCATGGCGGCCCGCGCCGGTGACGCCGGGCAGACCCGCGCGCTGACGGACAGCCTGCTGGCGGCGCGCGAGGCGGGAGAGCTCACCGGGCTGCGCGCGGCATTCTATCTGGACCAGCTGGAGTCGCAGACCGGGCCGCTTTGACCGCCCTTCCCTGTCCGGAAAGGGCGGGCGTTCGCGTTTTTATCCCTGAACGCTTTTTCCTCTCCACAACACCGTCAGGAGATTATCATGGGATATCGTTGCCTTGCCCTCGCCGCACCGGCCTTCCTGTTCACGGCCGCGTGCGCGATGGGCGAGCCGCCTCAAGCCCTCAACGGCGCGGCTGAAATCACCTATCACGCGCAGGAAACGGCGGCCGGCGTCTGCGAAGTCGTTCGCACGGGGCGCGTGAACAAGGCGGAAACCGGCCTATATAAAATTCATGGCGAGAATTTTTATCGCGACGTCAATTCAGGCGAGTCCACCAATATTCCGCTACAGGCGCTGTTCATGGGGGCCGATGTCGAAACCGGCATGTCGGAAGACCGCGCAACCACCAGCATCAACAGCGACACGCCGTGCGCGGATCTGAAAATCGAGCAGATTATTCTGTTCTGCCTCTATGACGCCGACCGGCGCGAGGAAGCGCCCTGCCCGGATCTTGTAATCAAAGGCGGGGAAAGCTTCGCGGAAATCACCGTTCAGCGCCGCGACCTGGAGGAATAGCGCATGAAACGCCTGAAGCTGGCCGTGCTCGCCTTGCTCGCCTTTCAGCCCGCCGGCGCCAACGCGGCGGCGCCTCCCGACAGCGTGGCCGATGCCTGCGCCCGGTCTGAATATGAACTGGATTGCGGATGCGTGGCCGAGACTTTCGATGCGCAGGCAAGCGGCCTGACGCCGGCCGGGCGCAGCCTTCTGGCCCGCTACGCCGGCGCCGCAATGGGGGCCGAGCCGACGCCGCCCACCCACGACATGGAAACGCTGATCGCCATAAGCGATCGCCTGGATCCGATATTCGCGCTGCCGGAACGCTGCCCTGGCGGCAGCGGCGGGCTTTCGGGCGCGCCCCGGAACGAACTGGCGCAAGCCTGCGCGGCGTCCGGGATGCCGGTCGATTGCGCCTGCATCGTTGAGCGTTTCGAGAACCAGGCCGCGGGCAAACCCGAAACGGCGCGCCAGATGACCGCAAGCGTGATCATTTCAACGCTTTGGCAGACGCCATCGAAGCCGATGGACAGCTTCCCGGCCGCCCAACAACTGCAATATGCGGGGGAGCTCGAGGGCGCCGGAGAGTTCAAGGAAGTCTGCGCTGTTCCCGATCCCGCCGGCGTGGCTGCGGGCAAGGCCGCCGCAGCCGGGGAAGCCCCGGCGGGAGAGGCCGCCAGCCTGCGCGCGGAATGCGAGAGCTTTGGCAATGCCCCCGCCTATTGCGGCTGCCATGTCTCGCTGCTCCAGCGCGAGGATATCAAGTCCGTCACGAACCAGGAGGAGCGGTTCGACCGCGTTCGCCTCGCCTGCAAGACCCTGCAATAGGCGCTGCGGCCGGGCGGACGCGATAACGCCTCTTGCCAGCGCCGTCTGCGGAATCAATGATCCCCGCCACAGTCCGCCTGGCGTGCTTTTCGCGCCGCGGGGAGGCGGCGGACGCGGCTGTTCTTCTACGCCGCGCACAAAGCCGCCGAAAAAAGTTTTCGTTTGTGCAAAGGAAAATCATTGATGAGAAGTTCCGCTCTCGCATTGCTTATTGCGCTTGGGCCGGCCGCGGCCAGCGCCGAGGAAGGCATGTGGCGCCCGGACCAGCTGCCCGAGCTCTCTGACGAGCTTGAGGCGCTGGGTCTGGACATTCCCGCCAGCCAGCTTTCCGACCTCACTGAATGGCCGATGAACGCGGTGATCAGCCTCGGCGGCTGCACCGCCTCCTTCGTCTCGCCGCAGGGCCTGGCCGTGACCAACCATCACTGCGCCTATGGCTCCATCCAGTTCAATTCCTCGGAAGAGAACAACTATCTGGCCGACGGCTTTCTGGCCGAGACGATGGGCGACGAGCTGCCGGCCGCGCCGGGCAGCCGCATCTATGTCACCACGGCCATCGAGGACGTGACGGACCGCGTGCTGGAAGGCCTGTCGCCGGAAACCGATCCGCGCGACCGCTATCAGCAGATCGAGGACCGCGAAAAGGCCATCGTCGCCGAGTGCGAGGAACAGGAAGGCCATCGCTGTCAGGTCGCCGGGTTCCACGGCGCCAAGGAGTTCCGCCTGATCGACCGTCTGGAAATCCGCGACGTGCGCCTGGTCTACGCGCCGCCCGAATCCATCGGTAAGTTCGGCGGCGATATCGATAACTGGATGTGGCCGCGCCAGACCGGCGACTGGGGCTTCTACCGCGCCTATGTCGGCCCGGACGGCCAGCCGGCCGACTACGCCGAAGAGAACGTGCCGTTTGAGCCGGACTCCTATCTGAAGGTTTCCTCCAGCGGTCTGGGCGACGGTGATTTCGTGATGGCCGCGGGCTATCCCGGCTCCACCAGCCGCTATGCCCGCCTGTCGGAAGTCGAGTCCGCCTTTGACTGGCGCTATCCCACCGTGAAAGCGATCTACGAAGAATGGATCGACACGATCGAGGCCGCGACCGCGGACAATGAAGACGCGGCGATCAAGTACGCCTCCCTCATGGCCGGCCTCAACAACGCCTCCAAGAACTATGGCGGCCAGATCGAGGGCGCGGCAAAAGTCGGTCTGAAGGACCGCCGCGCCGAGCGTGAAGCGGCCCTGAACGCCTGGATCGCCGAGATGGGCGAGGATGGCGCGCAATACCGCGAGGCCATCGACGCGATGGACGCGTTGGTCGAGGAGAAACAGGCCACGCGCGAACAGGATTTGTGGTATTCGCTGGTCACCCGCGCCGCGCCTCTGTCCACGGCCCAGCGCCTCTACCGCCTGTCGGTCGAGCGCCAGAAGCCGGACGCCGAGCGCGAGCCCGGCTACCAGGAACGCGACATGGCCTTCTTCAAGCAGTCCATGGAAGCCATGGAGCGCCGCTTCGACCCGGCCGTCGACAAGGCCGTATGGCTGATGTTCCTGGAAGACTATCTTGAGCTTCCGGCCGATCAGCAGATCGCGGCCTACAACACGGCCATGGGCATCGATGAGTCCACCACGCTGGAGAGCCTCTCCGCCAAGCTGGACACGCTCTATGCCGAGACGGACATCACCGATCTGGAGACGCGCCTGGCGCTCATGGAGGCCGAGCCGGCCGACTTCGAAGCCAGCGAAGATCCGTTCGTGGAGCTGGCCGTCGCCCTGCACGATTATGAAATGGCGGAGGAAGAGGCCGACAAGACCTATGCCGGCCACATGCAGGCCGCGCGTCCGCAATATATGGAAGCCATCATCGCCTGGCAGAACGACCAGGGCGACGCGGTCTATCCGGACGCCAACTCAACCCTGCGCGTGACCTATGGCACGGTGAAACCGGCCTGCCCGGAAGACGGCCTCTGCTACACGCCGTTCACCACGCTGGAAGGCATCGCGGCGAAATATACCGGCGAGGATCCGTTCGACTCCCCGGCCCGCCAGCTTCAGCTTATCGAGGAAGGTTTCTATGGCGATTACGCCTCGGACGCCGTCGGCTCCGTGCCGGTGAACTTCCTCTCCACGCTGGACTCCACCGGCGGCAATTCCGGCTCTCCGACGATGAACGGCAACGGCGAACTCGTCGGCCTGCTGTTCGACGGCACCTATGAGAGCATCAACGCCGACTGGCTGTTCGACGACACCATCACTCGCACCATCCATGTGGACTCGCGCTACATGCTCTGGGTCATGGACCATGTCGACAACGCCGACCGCCTGATCGAGGAAATGGACGTGGTCTCCGCTGAGGAGTAACGCGCACCTTTCCATTCTGGACAGGCAATCAGCCCGGCGGGAGAAATTCCGCCGGGCTGATTTGTTCCGGAAACCGGCCATCGGCAACGCGCCCCGCAACCTGTTAGGCTCAAATGCGACCGAACCTGTTCGTATTCATTCAGGGATATTTCTCTAGGGTGGCCCCATGGACGAAGATGAAGCCAGAAGATCAACCGAACAGGCTATCGCGCTTTTTAGAAGCCGGTTCATAGAGCGGTGCGCCAATGATGGGGAGGCCGTTCGGGACTGGCGAAAGGGCCGCCTGTCAGACGATCAGGACATCATAAGCCGCCTCCACAAACTCGCCGGCCTCGCCGGCACTTTCGGTTTCCCGGAACTTGGCCGTGAGGCCGCCGGTATTGAGGACGCATTAAGCGATGGCGATGAAGTGTCCGATGCGGCCTGGGACTCCTTCCTGACGCGGGTTGATAATGTCGTCTCCGGCTCAGAAGACCCCGTGCAGGGCAATCCCGGCGAATGAGGGATGCGCGGCAAGCCGCGCGCGGGTCTCATTCAACGCCGCTTCAAGGGCTTCCCCGTCACCCAGGAAACTGACCCGGCTGGCCGGCGCGGTGACGGAATGGCTGTAGCTGAACGCCGCCGCATCACCCTGCGGATGAACCGCATCGCTGAACAGACTGACAGTCTGTTCCGGCCCCTGGTCAGGTGACAGGAGGAGTTCGCCCGACGGGCTGCGCCTGTAGACGAACAGATATTCATCCTCCAGCGGCCCGGCCTCCAGCGCGACGTTTACGGGAAGGCCCAGTTCCTGTCCTGCCGCCAGGACCCCGGACGCCGCGGACGCGATAGCATCAGGGTCGGTACGGTAGGCCATGGCGGTCAACGAACGGATCGACGGTGACGCCGCGGTCAGCGCCGGCATTCCGCCCGGCGCGGCGGGCATCCAGAACGGAATGACCGCGCCGACGCGGTCTCCGTAAGCCGCCGACAACGCCGTAATTGCGGCGGACCATTTTTCCAGAACGCCGGCGGGATCGGCTTTGTAAATCTCGAGAAGATAAGGTTCGATATCGTATTGCAGACCCGCCAAAGGCGTCTCCGGCCGTACCTCGTTATAAGCGGCGATCGCCCGCGCCCGGCCAAGGGCGTATTCCAGACCTTCCGGAGTCACCATCCGCGGATCGCCCTCAACGGCCAACACCTCCAC
Organism: Euryhalocaulis caribicus; assembly: GCF_000412185.1. Taxonomy (GTDB): domain Bacteria; phylum Pseudomonadota; class Alphaproteobacteria; order Caulobacterales; family Maricaulaceae; genus Euryhalocaulis; species Euryhalocaulis caribicus. The sequence continues at coordinate 103,453 of NZ_ASJA01000008.1, read as the reverse complement.
GCCCTGCGCAAGACCGCTGCGTATGAAGGCCGCAAGGGCGTCCTGATGGGCCACCACGCCATCTTCAATTTCCAGCGCGATAAACAGCCGATCGTAACCGCCGTCAGAGGCGCGTTGGAGCAAGCCCAAAGGATCCTCCCGCCAGAGGCCGGTTTCCCAGATCCAGGCCGACTTCCGGAACGTGTAAGCCTCCGTTGGCGGCGCGGGTTCGGTAACAGGCGCTGGCGGCGGCGGCGATGTCTCCGCTTCGTCCGTCGGGCAGGCCGAGAGTTGAGGTTCGGCCCGCAAATAATCCAGCCGGCCCTCTGCCTGCCTGTAATAGACATAGACGGCCTCGACGCAGGACAAATCCGTCACGTGGACAGGGGCGGTCCAGACGGCGGCGCGCGCATCATCCTGCGCCATCGCAATCGTTCCTTTCAGGTTCAGAACAAGCACGGCGCAAATGAGTAAAACGCGTTGAGACGCGCGGATCATGCTCATGCTTCTTCCTGGTCAAATCCCTTGCGGGTCATGACGCCCCAGCTGTCCGACCCTTTCAAATATTGCCACCAGCCGCGCATGCGCCAGAGATTGTTGAGTTGCCGGTATCCAAAGTTTTCCAGCACCGCGGCGATGGTCAGAACCGCGAGATCGCGGGCGCGTGGAAAGCGCCGCAGCTGGATTTCCTCTAGCGCCAGCGAACAGACGCTGATGGTTATGCCAAAAGTGAAACTCACCGCCAGGAACGCCAGAAGATATTCAACCGACAACAGGCCCAGAAGCCACAGGATCGGGATCAGCAGATAGCCGAGAATTTCGATTACGGGGCCAAGCACGTCGACCAGGAAAATATGCATGAAGCCGATCTAGCCCACACGTCCGTAACGCGGGTTCAGGAACATGCCCAGGTGCCGGAAAAAGGTCTCAAGGGAGCCCCGGTGCCAGCGCGCCCGCTGGCGTCCTAGAACGCGCAGCGATTCCGGCGCTTCGGTCCAGCATACCGGCTCCGGGATATAGGCAATGCGGTAATCCCGCTTTTCGCGGCGCATGTAACGATGAAGCTTCACGACCAGCTCCATGTCCTCGCCCACCGTGCCGCGCGTATAACCGCCGACCTGCAACACAGGCTCACGGCGGAACAGGCCGAACGCGCCGGAAATGATGGTCAGCGCGCCAATACGGCTCCACGCCAGCCGCGCCATCAGGAAGGCGCGCAGATACTCCACCGTCTGCAGCAGGGCGAGCGGGTTTCGCGACACTCCGATTTTCGTCACGCGGCCATCACTGATGGTGCAGCCATTGGCAAGGCGCACCGTGCCGCCGACCGCGATCACCCGCCCCGGATCCTCGACAAACGGGCGAACGGCGCGCAGCAGGGAGTCCGGTTCAAGGATCGAATCCGCGTCCATTGAGCAAAGCACCGGCGCGCGGGAAATATTGATCCCGGCGTTCAGGGCGTCGGCCTTGCCTCCGTTTTCCTTGTCGACCACCACCAGCCGGGGAATCCGCTCCGATCCATAGACGCCGCGGATCGGCTCATGATCAATCGCAAGATCATAGGCCCTGGAGACAGGCTTCAGATCGAACCCGTCGATAAGACGCTGCAGGGTCGAATCTTTGGAACCGTCATTGATGACCACCACCTCATAAGAGGGGTATTGCAGGGAAAGCAGCGACCGCACGCTCTGAACGATGGTCATTTCCTCGTTGAAGGCGGGCGATAGCAGCGAGATCGGAGGCGCCAGATCGGCGTATCGCCGCCACAGGATAGCCGACCGCCTGACGGGAGGGTCCGCAGACAGCGCCCGGCCCGCGATCAGAAGCTGTATGAGATAAAGCGCATTCTGGGCCAGCCCCACCAGAATGATGGCCAGCGCGGTCCAGCGCGCAATCTGTTCCCAGTCGAAACCCGCCAATGCGCTCATGCCATCGCCCTTTCGGCCAGCACCAGCGCGGCTGTTCGGGCGCCTCGCTCTCCCTTGCCGTCGGCGATCAGGCGCAGCCGTTTCCGGCCATCCTCGCCAAGCTCGACCAGCGCATTCGCCGCACGGAAACGGACGCCCCAATCGAAATCGGACAGACGGGCTTCAAGCGCGGGCATCAAATCGACCAGCGCCGCCTGGCCAATGGCTTCCGCCGCTTCCGCCCGCACGTCCGGTTCGGGGTCGTCGATGGCCGCGGCCAGCGTCTCCTTCGCCTCTGGCAGCCCGAGGCGTCCCAGAGCGTCGACAGCGGCCGCGCGGATGCGGACATCGCTGTTGCACGCCTCGCTCAGAAGCAGGGGCAGCGCGCCATAGACCCTGGCGCGGCCCATCACGTCGATCATCATCGCCCGCACCGAGGGCGGATCAATATCCTGTTCAAGCCGATGGCTCAGCACCTCGGGCTCGCCGGTTGCGATTGCTGTGAGTATGGCGGAGAGCTCGCCCGGCGCGACCGTGTCATCGATATCGAAGGCAGAGAGCAGATCGCCGATATCCGGCCTCTCCCCCATCGCCAGCAAAGCGCGCCCCGCGGCGATTTTCAGACGAAGGCTGACCCGGCGGGACAGCACGTTTGTCAGCGCGTCACGCGCCTGTTTCGTGCCAAAGAAACCCAGCGCCTCCGCCGCGGCCAGGCAATCTTCCCGGTTACGGCTGGTCAGCAGGGCCAGGATGCGCCGCTCGGCGCCCGCACGCCGCAGCTTGTCGAGCGCGGCTTCGAATTCCCCGCCCCGCACCAGAGTCGAAAATTCAAGCAGAACCTGCGCGGTAATTCGCGGACGCTTCACCAGAGTCTCTGGAACATCGGCCTGCTCGCCGGCCTCTTCCCCGGCCATCATCAATTCATGGAAAAGGGCGTCCCTGATCTGTTTGTCCCGGCGCATCCGTATCGACCGCAGCCAGCGCAGGATGATCAAGACCAGCATCAGCACCAATGACGCGCCGGCCAGCAGGATCGACGACGCCCACAATAACAGGAGCAGGGAAAGGTCCATCAGAACCGCCAGCTGGTCCCCAGAACCACCCCTGAGCGGTCATAGGCGGACCGCTTTTCGTGGATGAAATAGGCCTGAATCCCGACACGGTCATTTACATCGTAACGCAAGCCCGCCGTATATGACTGAACGTCAATGGTGACGTTTTCGGAGGTCTCGGGCGCATCCGCATAGCCCAGTATCAGGCGCGCCGGGCCGGCGAACTGCCATTCGGCGTTCAATGCGAACCCGTGGCGCGTGTCGTTGTTTTCGTCGACAAGCGTAATCAAGTTTGCGCCCATGCGCGCCTGATCGCCGGTAAAGACATAGCGGAGACCGCTCGTCAGTCCGGCGACTTCGCCGGTCTGATAGCGCGCGGCCGATCCGCTCAAAACGCCGTATAGACCACGCGCATCTCCGGCGTCTCCGGTCAGGGGAAATGTTATCCCCGCGAGCGCGGCAAGTTCCGGACGGAAATCGGCGGACGGCGCGCCGCCCAGGGCGACATACGCCGCAACCCTTGGTCGGATGCGCTGATCCCAGCGCGCCTGCAGATACACATCTTCATCGCTGAAGCGCCGGGCGTATTCCACCAGACCGGTTACGCTCGCCCGATCACTGACCCGGCGCCCCAGCGCCGCGCTGGCTTCGGTCCACCCCGGCAAATCCTGCGTCAGTTCGCTGCGGCCAACGGTCAGGTCGGCGCGCCAGGGATTTGCGCTGTTTGCGGCCTCTGCGGCCTCGATCTGGGCCAGCAAGGCCCGCGCGTCATCGCGGTCGCCCGCCTGTCGGGCCAGGCGCTTTGCCTCTTCATAATCCCCCCGGTAGAAGGCCAGCCGCGCCAGACCGATCCGGGCGTCCTGGTAATCAGGGGCAAGCTCAAGGGCGCGCCGGAATGCTGCGGCGGCCTCATCATATCGCTCCAGCGGAATCAGGCTCAGGCCCAGCTGGACCCAGGCGTCCGAATTCTGCGGCTGCTGGTCGACTTCCTCACGGAAATATCCTGCCGCGGCGGCGAAATCGCCGTCCGCCCGTGCGTCCATTCCGGCCTGGTATGGCGTTTCCGCCACGCCCTGCGCCGCAATCAGCATGGCGCCCGCATATGCAAGACCGGCCAGCGCCACTAGGCGGCGAGCTTTTTAAGCGTGCGGTTGATCCGGCTGACCAGTTCGTCGGGAGAGAACGGCTTCACCAGGTAATCCTCGGCGCCGTCTTCCAGGGCGGAAACGATGTTCTTTTCGTCCCGCAACGCGGTCAGCATCACCACCGGCAGGTCGCGGGTCTGGTCATCCGCCTTGAGATTCTGAAGCACCGCAAACCCGTCCATGACCGGCATCATCGCATCCAGAACAATCAGATCGGGACGTTCGGCGCGCGCGGCCTCCAGCGCCTCCACGCCGGTCTTGGCGGTCAGGACCTCAAAACCCTTCACCGATAGCCGGTGTGACAACAGGCCGATCAGCAGCTCGTCATCGTCGGCGACAAGAATTTTCTGTTGCGGCATACCGCCTCCTGTTTCTCGTCTCCCCCAGACCACAGATTAGCGGACACAGGTTGCACACAGATTACCAATTACAGTCAGTTTCAGTGAGACTTTATATACCTCGACGTCTCACGGTGAGGCTGGAAATGAGTGAACACGAATGAATGAAACCTGAATGAGTCCCCGCTGGCGCCTGATTATCTTTTTCGGTGTGATCCTCGTCCTGATCGCCGTCGTGACCGCTATCCTTCTGGGGCGGCGCACGCCCCTGGAAGCGTTCGGAGAATTTGAAGGTCCGCTGCAGGACAGCCAGGTGGCGGCCTTTTCGGCCGCGGACTGGCGCGACTATTCCGGCGGCGAAGAGGCCCGGCTGGCGATTTTCCTCACCCAGTCAGACTCCGCATGGCTGGGTCTCGCCCATGGCCTGAAATCCATCGGCGTGCCCTTTACAATCACCGACGACGCCAGCCAGGCCGTGCGCCACGAAATGGTGATCGCCTATCCTCTCATTTCAGGGCGCGCCGTTTCCGGCCCGGATCTGGACCTGCTGCGGGCGCACGTCGAATCCGGCGGCGTCCTGTTCGCAACCCAAATCCTAGGCGGCGGCATGCAGGATCTGTTCGGCTTCGAATCCGCGGTCGAAACCCGTGAGAATTACGAAGTTGTCTTTGCTCCCGGAAATACGGAGACCGCCTTTCTCGACGATCCGCGCGAGCAGACCGTCCGGCTGGGCAATCCGGACCGTCCCGAAACCTGGATCGGCGCCCAGGAATTTTCGGGCGCCGGAACCGTTCTCGCCAGTTACCAGGACGGCGACGCGGCCTTTATCGTCAACCACCGTCCCGAGGGCGGCGCGGCCTATGCGCTTGGTTTCGATCTGGGGTTTTTCATCCTGAAAGCACAGAACGACCGGGACGCCGGGGCGTCGCGCACCTACGCCAATGCCTATGAGCCTTCGGTCGATACCTGGCTGCGCATCATCAGGGATATTTACCGGCGCCATGAACCGCTGGCCGCCACCATCCATCCGGCGCCAGCCGGCAAGCAACTCGCCGCGATCGTTTCATTCGACGTCGATTATTCCCGGTCGATTCTGAATATGGGCGCTTACCGCGACCTTCTGGCGGAGCGCGGCCTGACGGGCACGTTTTTCATCCAGACGAAATATTACCGGGACTATTTCGATCAGGGCTTCTTCAACGACACCACGCTGGCCGCTGTCGAATCGCTGACCAATGAAGGGATGGAGGTCGCCAGCCACTCCGTCAGCCATACCGATGCTTATGCCAGCCTGCCTCTGGGCGATGGCCGCGAACGCTATCCGGAATACCAGCCGCGCGTGGTGGGCGAAGGCGAAACCCAGGGCGCCACCGTGCTGGGCGAAATGCGTGTCAGCAAATATCTGCTGGAAGCGATCACCGGCCAGGACGTCGTGTCGTTTCGCCCCGGTTATCTGGCGACGCCCAACACCATGCCGCAGGCGCTCGAGTCCTCCGGCTACCGTTTTGCCTCATCAGTCACGGCGGGGAATGTCCTGACCCACCTGCCCTACCAGATGACCTATGACAGGAAATATGGAGGACAGACCGGCATCTACCAGTTTCCAATCGCGGTGGAGGACGAAATTCCCCCGCCAATGGAGGAACGCGTCGACAGCGCCATTCAGCTGGCGCGCACGCTGGGCGAATATGGCGGCGTATTCATCATCCTGACCCACCCCGATGTTCTGGACGGGAAACTAAGATTTCTGGAGGAGATTATTCCCGCCATTGAACCCTTCGCCTGGTTCGGGACGCTTGAACAATATGGCGCGTGGTGGGCGGCCCGTGACGCGATGGAAATCGACGTGGTCCGGGAGGCGGAAACATTGGTCGTGAGCATTGATGCGCCGGCGGCGGTAAGCGGCGTCACGATCACGCTTCCAGAAAGCTGGACGCCTTCCGGGGCATTGCCTGAGGGAACAACCTATTCGGATGGAAAGCTGTTGCTCGGCCCGATGAAGGGCGACAACGAAATCCGTTTCACATCAGGCGAGGAGCGTTCCTGATCGCGCCGCTCAGGCGATCACGCGGGACCAGATTTTCTGTATGTCCACGCTCAGCGTCATCGGGTCGAAGGGTTTGACGATCACGTCTACGGCCCCGGCCGCGATATATTGCTGAACTTCGGCAGGCTGCGCCTTGGCGGTCATGAAAACAACCGGCGCGTCAGGCTGGCCGCCGTCGTTTTTGAGCGCTTCCAGAACCTCCAGCCCGTTCATGCCGGGCATCATCATATCCAGCAAAATCAATTGTGGATCGGCCCCCGCCAGCCCCTCCAGAGCCTTGTGGCCATCAGCGAACAGGGTGGCCTGATAACCGCCAATATCCACCAGGGCCAGTTCCAGAATGGCGCGAATATCGGCGTCATCTTCTACGCAGGAAATTCTTTTGAGCTCGGTCATCAGGCGGAATGCCCCTTTTCTGAGTCATTCTCTTTGTTAGCGCCCGCAGGCAAATCCAGAGCATGGATGATGCTGTTGCGCAGCTGTTCGTTTTCTACCCGGGATTTCACAAGGCGCGACTGGATGAAACCGGGCGGATTTTCCCGCGTGTAATCAAACACCGAATAGACAATGAAAGGCGTGCGCCGCCGGTTCCGTTCGAAGGACTCGATAATTTCTTCCCCGGAGCCGTCCGGAAGCTGAAGATCGAGCACCACCAGGTCGTAATCCTGCCGCTCCAGGCGGCGTTCGGCGTCCCGCAAGGTCGGCGCAACCTCGACATCGGCAAAGTCATCGACCAGATGCCGCAGCAGGGAATTGGTGTCCTGGTCATCTTCGATATGGATAATAAGCGGACGGCTGGAATCCATCTTGACGGCGCCGGAGCTTCCCTCCCGGGGCGCAGCCTGCGGATTATCCTTCCAGAGCGGCAATGTCAGGGTAAAGGTCGCGCCCTCTCCCGGCGGGCTGGAGACCGAGATCGTTCCGTCGTGCGCCTCGGCGATTGCTTTCGAGATGGACAGCCCCAGCCCCGTTCCCTCTTTCGTGCGCGTATCGCCCGAGTCCGCCTGCACAAAGCGATTGAAGATCGCATCCAGCTTGTCCTCTGGAATGCCCGGACCATTATCTGTGACGGAGATGGAGACGTTGTCGTCGTCGGATTCTATCCGCATCTCGACCCGTCCGTCCTCGCCGGTGAATTTGGCCGCGTTGGCCAGGAGATTGACCAGAACCTGCTGCAACCGGTCCGGGTCCGCGCACACGGTCACGCCCTGCGTGTTGTCGGTCAGGGAGACCTCGCACCTCTGTTCAGCCGCATAGGTCTGGTTCTGCTCGACCGCTTCATGAACCTGTTCGGAGACCGAAATCCGCCGCTTGGCGAATTCCAGCTTGCCCGCCTCAATCTTCTCGATATCAAGCAGGTCATTGATCAGACGGACCAGACGCTGTCCGTTCTTCTCGGCAATGCCCAGCAATTGTTCGGCGCGCTCATTCAAGGCGCCGAACTTACCCGACCTGACAAGACCGATCGCCCCCATGATGGACGTCATGGGGGTTCTCAATTCGTGCGAAACCGTTGAAACGAATTCGCTTTTCAGGCTTTCCGCGCGCTTGCGGTCGTCAATATCAAGGATCGACCCAATCATGCGGCGGGGCGCGCCGGTTTTGTCCCAGACCGCCTGTCCGGTGCCCAGGAACCACCGGAACCCGCGTTTTTTCGTGTTGAGACGATACTCCACCTGGAAATCGCCCTCGCCGGCGAAGTGCTGCTCCAGCCTCTGGAACGCCCGCGAATGATCGTCCGGGTGCAGAAGCTTCTGAAAACTTTCTACCGAAGCCTCGATTTCGCCCGGGGCGTAGTCCAGAAGCCTGTAGAATTGATCCGACCAGATTTCCTCGTCGGTCGTGACATCCTGCCAGTCCCAGATACCGACGCCCGTCCCCTCCGCGGCCAGCGCAAAGCGTTCCTCGCTCTCGGCGAGTTCTTCCAGCGTGCGGCGGCGTGAAATCTCGTATCCCAGCCAGTTGGCGATGAGTTCGACCAGCACGATATCCTGCGCCGTGAAATCGCGCGCGCGGGGCGTGGGGCTGGAAAAATTGACTGTTCCGTACCGCACGCCGTCCACAAACAAAGGCGCGCCGATATAGGCTTCCAGTCCGAACATCTTGTAGCAGGGGTGGCTGCGTATTTCGCTGTTGGCCACGTGATGGAAAGCGCGCACGCCATCGGCGTTCAGGACATGGATGCAATAAGTGTTTTCAACTTCAAACTGGTCGCCGACACTCAATTCGCCTGCTGGCGCAACGACGTTTTCAACCAGATAGTCGCCGTTTTCGATATGAGCGACGATCCCGAATTCAAGTTCAAAATAACGGCTGGCCTCAATCAGGATATTTTGAATCTTGTCGTTCAGGCCCATCGCCTGGTCGGTCAGCGTTTTCCAGATCAGCTCCCGAAGGAGCCGGCCTTTATGCTCCTGGGTCTCGTCGACAAACGATCCGGAGAGCTTGACGACCTTCCCGCTCTCTTCGGCCTCCGCCCGTCCCCGGAAAGCGATATGGCTGTATTCGCCGTCTTCACGCTTCAGGCGGATTGTCGCGCTGTACTTTCCCGCTTCGGCCGCGCCGGGAGATAACAGGAAAACGGCGGTATCCCGGTCTTCCGGATGCACCAGTTTTTCCAGCGCCGCGCTATTGAGCGGCTGGCTTTTCGGCCATCCGAGCAATTGGCGCATCAGGGGCGTCCAGTAATAGCCATCCCCTTCCAGGTCTATTTCCCAGAACCCGATTTGCGCCCCGGACATGGCCGTTTCATAGCGCGTCTTGGTCTCGCGAATTTCGGCTTCGTTGCGGCGGCGTTCGGTAATATCCTGGAACACGCCAAACAGGGCGATGGTCCTTCCCCGTTCATCAAGACGGCATTCGCCCTTGGACGCCACCCAGCGGAGATTGCCGGCGGCGGTGAGAATACGGCGTTCAAACTCGAAATCGGTTCCCTGCTCGATCGCCGCCTCGATAAATCGCGTCACGTCGGCGCGGTCGTCGGGATGATAGAACTCGATCGCCTTGTCCAGAACCGGCGTATATTCGCCCGGCGCGAGGCCGTGGATCCTGTAAACCTGATCGGACCAGAAGACCGTCCCTGCCTCCAGATCCACGTACCAGTGGCCGATTTCCGCAATCGTCTCCGTCAGTTTCAGCCATTCCGCCTGACGAAGCTCGGACTCTTTCTGCGCCTGTTCTTCGGTCGCATCCTCGGCGAATACGGAATATCCGCCATAATCGCCCTCCCGGGTCAGGTCGCCGACAATGGTCAGGCGAAGGGCGCGCTGGCCGCCATCGGACGCGCGCGTGCGCAATGTGCGGACAATACGGCTCTCCCCGCTCCGTTTCAGCAAGGCGGAAAGGTCGAATTCTTCACCCGTCTCGAACGCCTCGGACCAGCGCATGCCTTTCAATGCCTCGCGGTTCCGGTCCACGAGTCCGGCAAAACCCTCATCCGCGAAATCATATTTTCCGCGCGCATTGATGCGCGCCACGCCGTCCGTTGCATGCTCGAAAGCGCGGCGCATCAGGACCTGATCAGTGATCACCTCGGTGAACATGATCATCCCGCCAATTTCGCCGTTTTCATCCCGCCACGGAGCGTTCTTCCAGCGCACCCAGTCCAGGCTGCCGTCATCGCGCGGGAAAGGATCGGCCTCTGCGCTCAGCGTTTCACCCGCCAGCGTCCGGCGATGCAATGCGCGCCAGTCTTCCGGAATTTCGGGAAATATCTCGTAGTGCGACTTGCCGATTATGTCCTGACCGGCCAGCCCGTAATCCTGGTACCAGCGGTCGGATGCAAACAGATAGCGGAGCTCGCGATCGAAAACCGCGGTCGCCATCGGAGCATCCTTGTAGATTGAAGGATCGAAAGAAGGCGCGGTTTTTTCCGGCATCGCTAACTCCCGTTTGAAGCCTTCCGGGCTTCCTCAACCCTCATTGCCTGATCCAGGGAGTCGCGCAACTGGCTGGACGTGAAGGGCTTTCTGAGGCCGGCATTCGCTCCGGCCAGCCGTGCGATATCCAGCAATTTATAATTGGACCGCGACCCGCCGGCCGTGATGGCGACAACTGGCAGGGCGGGCCTGTCCCGCCTTATGCTCAAAATCGTCTCTATGCCTTCATTGACGGGCATGATCAGGTCGACAATCACGGCATCGGGCGGTTGCGCGTCGATTTCCTTCAACAGCTCCGCGCCATCGGCGGCATAGCGGACGTCGTGAGAAAATTCCTTCAGCATGGCGCCGATCGCGCTCCGGGCGAGCTCATCGTCGTCCGCAACAATTATAGAGGCCATCGTAATCCCGCTGAAGTTGCAAGATTAACCAAACAACCGGGTATTCATTGAAAAAGAATGAAACAGCCTGCCCGGCGGAAGCGAAGCAGAGCACAGGTCAGGTCGGCGCGCCGCCCTGTCTGAAATTGCCCATCAAGGGAAAAAATGGTGAGCCGGCAGGGGTTCGAACCCTGGACCTACTGATTAAAAGTGATCAGCAGGCCATTGAAATACAACGCCCGCTTCCAACGATTCTGCGTTTGTTCACGGGCTGTAAAATCAATGGGTTAAAAGTCGAGTTGGAAGGATTGGTCGCCATGCTGCGTTGCTCAATCCAGATCAAAAAGGCCAGCTCCTTTTGGTGCTACTTCCATCAAGGCATTCACAATTTCGTCTCGCTGGGCAGCATCGTGCTTCAGCGTCATAAGTGCGTTTAGTTCATGAGTGGACTGCATGCAGCTCTCGGCCACCTCATAGATCTGTTGCGCTGTCCATGTTCGTCGTTCGCCATCTTTAAAGACCGTCACGCTTGAAGAAACAGCTTCATCTGGATGCTCACTCTTCCCCCACAGCCAATGGACGATCTTGTTCCGGTCAGTGCGTGCCATCCTGATGCGTGCAAACAGTCCCGCGATGTCTGCTCCTGAGCATTCGGGCGATTCTTCCATGAGACACTGAAGCAGGGCCAACTGGTCCAACGTTCTCATCCGACCAGCTATAATTTTTGCCGCGCTGAAGCGATCGAACAGAAACGTTGCGATTCCGGCAACAACCGTCTGGTCGAGTTGACTGGCCCGCGTGGTGACCGCGGTTATAGCGTAGTGATGGTCATCTGGAAGAAATGGCAGAGCCATAGGGTGTCGCTCAGGCATATGTGAATCCTGCTCCTGCATTTCATGCGATCTAATCAAGTCGGCGGATCTGTTCAGCGCCAGTTTCGTTTCTTGGCACCTCAAAGATTTCGAGCTCAGCCGTGACGGGCGTGTGAAGAATGTGGATCGGTCCGCTAAGAGGGTCTGTCCACGCTCCCTCCAATCCTTCAGGCAATATCAGCGGCATGCGTTTGTGATACCTCATCGCCTGGGCAGTGGGTTTCGTGGTGAGGATCGTGAAGGTATCAATCCGCTCGCCGTCATCCTCAGCCGTCGTCCATAGCCCGGCCAGCGCAATTGGGTCGCTAGAGGGGCTTGTGAAATACCAACGACGCTTGCCGCCCTCGCCATCAGTCGTCCACTCATACCAGCCGTCCACCGGGACGACGCACCGGTGAGCATCCAGCAACGGCCGATAAAGCGGCTTTTTTGTCACCTCCTCCGCGCGAGCATTAAACGTGGCAAAGTTCTTCGTCTTCTTCATCCAAGGCTGCCAAATACCCCAGCGCATAGCAGACAGCTCTTGGTCGCCATCGCGACGGATGATCACGCCGGCGGTGTCGGTCGGCCGGACATCGAAGTTCTCAATTAGGTTTGGGAGACGCCGTTGCTTAAATCCGAACGCGCGAATGATCTCGGAAGGAGGGCGGTGCTGATCGAAACGGCCACACATGGCCGCCATCATGCCCGCCCTGTCCTCATGGTCAATCGGATTGACTCCGGAAGAAATGTTCTGCTTCCGTTCTCGCCATGACATCGAAGCCTGGACCGCCACCCATGAACCGCGAAATGCCTGTCCGCGAAATGAGCGACAAGCGGTTTACGGTGTCCTGCGACAGATGTCCGCGGCTCAAGCGTTTCAGCTACGGAGAGTTTCTGGTGAAGACCAAGCCGCATCCGAACGAATACCTGGACGAGGTCGCCAAGCGCTTCCGGTGCTGGGTGGCGCGGGAACACAAGCGCGCCTGTCCCATCCGGATTGAAGTCGAGCGTGTGAAGGGGCCGAGTTGATCCAAACCGTCCAGCGATGGGCGCCGCGCAACTACCCGGTTATGATTTAAGGGATTTTGGGGAGGCAGAGCTTGATGCGCGTTTCAGAATATGACCGCGGGGTGGTCGATGGACTGCGCCGCGCCGTGAGCCGTCTTCATGAGGAAGCCGGAGAGATGAACGACCCCAAAGCTCGCGATATCCTGAACACTGCGGCCCTGTCGATTGCAACGCTGATCCGGGACGCCAAGGCCGCCAGACAGGGCAAAAAAGACTGAATGGCCGGTTGGCGCGATACCGACTGGCCGCGCGGCCTGGATGGCTCACCGCAGATTGTGGGCGCCGTGGCTCATTGCCTGAACGGCCTTTGCCGCCGCCGGGCCTTCATAAAGGCATCCGCTGAAGAGCTGGAGCGCATTCGCGCCAAGGCGGTCTGTTCTCACTGCGGGGACCGAAAGGCCGGCGTGAGCATCGAAGCCGTCTGGTCTGCTGGACTGGCGGGATCCGGCGGGCCAACACCGGAGCGGATTGAGCAGGATCGGCAGCGTCTGCGTGAACTGCGCGCCCACATCGACGCCACTCCGAAACTGCAGGAGCTGGCCGACCCCGGACCGAGAGGAAATGACGAATGGGATTGATTGCTCTCGTGATCATCGGCGGCCTGATCGCCGGGTCCGATATCCGCGTTATCGACGGCGACACATTCGAGGTGCTGAGCACGGGCGAACGGGTCCGCATCGAGAATATAGACACGCCTGAAGTCGGTGGCCGGTCGGAGTGCCGCGCGGAACGCCAGCTCGCAGCCCTGGCGACCACCTATGCGGAGTCGCTGTTCGAGGGCGCCGCGGTCGAGATCGAGCGTCAGGGCGAGGATCGCTACGGGCGGACCCTTGCCCGCGTCAGTGTCGACGGGAGAGACTTTGGGGAGGAGATGATCGCCGGCGGTTATGCGGTCACATGGACCGGCCGCACGGCTGATTGGTGTGGTGCCGACGTCGACCTATAGTTCGGTGCTTTTTCGACTCAGCGAAGTGACGGCATAGTCACAACATGGACCAGAAATTCTTTGCCCGATCTGAGGCGGCTCTCGCTGAGGCAGAACGCTTTCTTCAAGAGCTTGAACAAGAGCAGGATTTGGCCAGACAGGCGGCTGCCTGGGCTAATTTCCTCAACCATTTTAAGAGATCCGTAGTCCGGTTGAGTGATGCCACAAATCAGACTGGCACAAAGAACTGGTCCAACGCTTATCAGAATGAAAACAAATCGGACCCGCTCATTTCATATCTGATTCAAGCCAAAAACGCCGATGAGCATGGTGTCCACGAGGTGAGCAAACAGGAGCTAGGCCACACTGCGATCAACCTCACAGGCGACACATACATCCGCAATCTGGTCATCGATGGCGATCGGATTTACGGCGACGGGTATGGCGCGCCACTAGCCGTGACCGTGGTCCCGCCTCACTTGGAACTGGTGAATATCGAGAACAGAGGCAGGGTATATAGAGTGCCACGTTTCCACCGCGGAAAGAGGTTGACTGAACTTACGCCGCTGACGGCTGGCCAAACTGCCTGCGCCTGGATGAGCAAGAAGCTCAACGAAGCGCGACAGCTGGAATGAAAATTTCCGAGCTGAACAAACAAACAGGCCCGCGACATGCGAATGTCGCGGGCCATGTAATCTCATCCGAATAAAGACCTGTGTCAGGCCTCGCGAAGCACGGGGTCTCCGTCCTCTGCCCCACTGGTTTCTCGCACTTCATCTGCGACCTTCGCGACCAAATCCGGCGCGTTTTCGATCACCTTGAGCAACATGACGGCCGAGGGATTTGGGAAACGTCGTCCCTGCTCCCAATTTTGGACCGCGGTCAGTTGAAAGTTGAAGCGCTCAGCGAATTCCGATTGAGAAAGATCTAATGATTGTCTCAGTGCTCTCACATCAACATGTTCTGGCACCTTTAAGGTTTTGACTCGAGCGCTGCCTTCGCCTCTCGCGAAGGCCAGTGCTTCGTTCAGGCCCCCAATGATTTCAGACCCAGACATCTCTTTCTCCATAAGCAAGTATAAAAGCCTTTTCAGGCGGCAGAACCTGCTTTCCTCCTGTTTTTAGCGGCATATTCGTTTACAATTTCATCTACCAGGGAACGCATACTCGCGAGTTCAGTTTCCGAGTACCGAACTTTCTTCGTTTTTTCATATGCGGCGATCACGAATAGCGGCATGTTCAGATCGTAAAAAAAGTAGACGATCCTGAGGCCGCCACTCTTTCCTTTTCCTTTGCAACCCGCCCGTAGTTTCCTCAAGCCCCCAGAATCCGGAATACGATCTCCCGCCTCAGGGTGCATGGCGAGCTCGTCGATCAGCCTGTTGAATTCCTCTTCGTTCAGCGCGCCCTGTAACGCCTTTTCAGCCCGCGGCACCACAGCCACGGTAATCCAATAATCACTGCCCCCACGTTCGGAGCGGACAACCTTCAATGAACCGTTCACGTGTTCCTCCACGTATCCAAGCCATACCGCGTCTCCTATCCATTGGCCCCATTTATTTATACGCCATTGGCGCACAGTTAGCAAGTTAGGTTATTACATGGGGAATGGATCAGTTGCCCCACCCTCTGCCGCCAAAGGTCCGCACGGTCCGGAAGATGATCGTCCGCCGCCATGCCTCAACGTTCGCGGCGATCATGCCCTCGAGGAATATCCGGTCGGCCACCTCCCGCTCGCCGATCCGGTTGGCGTAGAGATAATCGTGGATGACCGCCGCGCCGGCATAGGGTCCGCCGGGCGGGGCAAACCGCCAGAAAAAGCGCGGGACAGAGGCGAAGTCCGTCTCGAACCCGACCGGCGCCGCGATGTCGTATTCGGCCTCACCGACACGGCACTGAAGGCGAAACTCCTCCAGCACCTTCCAGATCGGCCGCCCCGAGCGGCGCTTTCCGGTGAGCTCAACGCGCAGCGGGAGGCTGAACCGCGGCAGCTCGTTCGCCATGGCTACAGATCCTGCAGGGAGGCGGTGAGAACGGCCAGACACGCATCGCGCGTCTCGGATGGGCCAAGCCCCCTCGCCTCAAGCTCTTTGGCGCCCTGCAGCGCGTAGCGGGCGATACGGGCTGATTCCGCCAGCTCGCCTGCTCCATTGAGGCTGACGCCCCGAACCAGCACCGAGCCGACACGCTCGATCGCGGTCTCAGCGATGATCTGTTCGGCGCCACTGCGCGCGGTGTAGGCGCGGAGTTCGGCAAACGGCGCATCCGGCGGCAGCGCGGCCAGCGCCGCGGAGGCCTCCGTCAGCACCGTTTTGACGCCCTGCCGCTCCGACAGGGTGAGCTGGCGCGTCTTGGCGGCCTCGGAGACGCCCAACAGAAGCGCGCACGCCTCCACGTTGGGATCCTCAATGGCGTCCAGACGGCTGGCGAGATTGCCGCCACAGGCGGCGAGAAGCGCGCACGCGAAAGCGCACGCCAGAAGGCGTGTGAGAGAGTTCATGGGTTTTCTCCGGTTATGAAAAAGCCGCCCAGCGGGCGGCGGCGGTACGGTTAGATGAGGGGGTTTGCTATGGGCGCTGTGGCCAGCTGACGCGATGGTCCAGCCAGCCGTTCATGAAGTCTTCGTTCCGGTGATCGCCCCCCGGCGTGATGTCGAAGTAGCGTGCGCCCTGCAGAACATTGAGCGCCTTCACCAGGCGCGCCTCTGCTGGCGCGCCGTTGCGGTCCAGATAGGCCGACAGCGCAGCGCGGGTCACCGGCCCGGCCTGCCCGTCCTCCACGATGTCGGCATAGTCCCGACCGCGGCGGTTCAGCTTGTTCAGGGCGCGCTGAAGGAGCTGCGCGGCAACGACCGGCCCCATGTTCACGCCAGTGTCGAAGACCTCCTCGGCCACCAGCACGCTGAGATCAGCCAGCCTGTCGAAGCCCGGCCCGGACCAGTAGCGGCGATCATAGATTTCCCGGGCGACTTCCCTGGGGAGGTCACGCATGGCTCCGTCATATCCATGCGCACGGGCAACGGCCTCGGTGATGCCGAAGCGGGTCTTTCCGCCGGCGTCGGATGCGTGATCGGAGTAACCGCCCTCACGCTCGATCAGCCGCTCGAAGAAGCGGTCGAATACGCTCATGGTGATCTCCTTGTCAGTGAAAGAGGCGACCTATCGCCGCGAAAAAGCCGGTGAATTCCGTCCACCAGGCTTTGAACGCCGCTAACGCAGCAGCCAGCGTCACCACGCCGGGCAGCACGCCGCGGAAAAACAGAACCCGAGCATCGAGCGCCACCTTTCGCCAGCTGAGAGACTGGTCGTCGTGGCGCCGGATACGGCGCAGCATCTTGAACTGCGTAGCGCGGTGTTTTCGGGCGTCCTTCTCAATCTCATCGAGGCGCAGGCCGTGATCACGGAGCGCCTTGGTGACGTGTGTTGAATGATCCTGAAGCCTGCCGACCGCGAGACGCGTATCAGTCTGCACTTCCTGCATCGCATCCATGCGTTCGTGAATGCGCGTAAATCCTCGATCCATAGCGGCGAGGATGTCGGCGTGAGTCAGCTCAGTTCCTGCCATGCGTCATCCGTTCGGCCCTTGCGTCCGTTGCGCAGCCCTTGGCTGATGTTTTCATGTGGGGTATCTCTCGGGTCATGAGTGAGAAGTGCGCAGACTGCCAAGAGGCAATCTCGGAGCCGATACCCGGCAATGACGGGCGTCCGCTGTGCGTGTTCTGCTCTCTGGACGAGATGACCCAAAAGGAGGAGGCGCAGAACCTTCTCCGCGATGAGCCTGTTGTTGAGCTGGAAGCCTACAAGAAGGCTAGGTGAGCTTCAGCCAGTTGACGCCGCCGAAATAGCGATCAGCTAGGCGTTCGTTTTCCTCGGAATACTCATCGACAATGCGTTCACGCATTTCATCGGTCAGCACCGCGTCAGTGGGCAGTTTGTTCACCACCGCGTCAGCCGCCGAGAATGCGTCGTCGTAATCAAGCCCTAACGCTTTCAGGAAGTCGGAGACCAGAAGCCCATCGCGGAAGGCCGCCTTGCTGTAGGGGCGAACCTCAATCGGTCCGTTCCATTCCTCAAGGCGGTCCAGCTTTCTCTCATAGTGCATCTGGCGCTGGGCCTGAGCGTAATATTCTTCAAGAGATCCGGCGAAGCCTTTGCGACTCACCATCGTGGCGTAGGCCGATATCAGATAGTCCGTCTGAGGACGAAGATAGGCAATAATGCGTGCGTCATGACCGGCCCTGAAATCACTCAGAACCTTCATGCCGCTACCCCAGAACACCTCGGCCGAATAAAGCAGGTTGTCGCCACGCTCCAGTGCGTCCAGGTGCGCCCGCCATTCGCTGTCAAAGGCCTTCACCCCCTCCAGATGCCGGCACAGATGATTGGCGTTCCCCGCAGTCGTCTGTCCCTCTCTCGCGAATTTGTCGCCCGGCCCCACCGGGTAGATGTATCCCCTTTGCGCCAACGTTTCGCGGTTGCGGGCGCAAAACGCCTGAATTGCTGAAGTTCCGGTCTTGTGTGCGCCAATGTGAACGGTGAGAGACATGCCGCCCTTATAGGCGGTCAGCGCCTAGTCGCAACCAGCCTAGTCAACGAAATAATGGCCGCTGATTTCGACAATCACGCCAGTCGTTGAGGCTGGAATGTTCGCGGCCGATATATTCCCTGCAGGCAGGGCGTCTCTGGGCGTGGACAGATACATGGCGTCGGTGGCGTTGCTGAACATGATGCCCGCAATGCCATAAGCATTGTTGACTACGTCGATGTTGTAAATGCGGCCTGCAATGGCCGTCTGATGTCCATAACTGGCCGACCATGCTGGCAGACCAAGAATTTTGATACCGCCGCTCGCTGACGAATATGCGTTCGCGTCAAAGTCCAGATTGATGTTGAAGAAGACGATCTTCCCGACCTGCTTATAAAACCCTGTCTGGGTGCTATAGGTCGGCGAGAAGTCACCGTTTGTCGCGAACTCCACTGTCGGCGTAAAGCTCACCGGCGCGTCATTGAACTCTGGAATGTCCAACGACCCATAATGCTTCGGGTCGCCGTCCCCCGGATAGAACCAGCACTCGAAATCTTCGTGCGGATCGCTCCAATAGGTATCGTCCGGCAGGTAGAAGCTGTTGCCTGAGCCGCGCAGCTTGGAGAAGTCACTGAACAGATTATTGTCCGGGTTGCCGACCTTCACCGGGCTGCCCTGCAGGTTCAGCGTGGTCAGGTCTTCAACATCAATGACTGCCAGTGATGTATGCGTGCTGGCGTCGGTATGTCGGAAATCAAAGAATGTCGGATTGTCGGTGAACTTGTTGCTGATCTTGATGGAGGAAACCTGCCCGTCCGCCTCGCTGTGAAGGTAGGACAGATCGAGGCTATATTCCGTATTGACCGGCCAAATCTCCACGCCGCACGTGTCGAAGCTGGTCGTGTAACCCCGGTATTTGTGCCCCTTGGTGTTGATGAGCAGCATGGCCGCGCCCTTGCCGCTGCCCTGCCAGCCATCGACATAATCGATCTTGCGGATATTGACGCCCTCCATCTGGACGCCATTGAAGGGCTGGCTGGTGTTGGGTGTCAGGGACGTGGCCTGGTCGGTGAAGCGCGTAATGTCGAAATAGTTGTAGCCGTCAGCGATGTAGCCGAATGAGCGAACCTTCGTGTCCCCGGACTCGCCGTGGAACATGATCGGGCCTTCCCAATTGGCACTGTCCCCAGAGGCCTTGCGGTAGATGACCAGCCCGCCGCCAAGGCCGTCCGCGCCGTCGCTGGACAGGAAGACGAAGCCCTCTGCTTCCTCGTCATGCGTCGAGCGGTTGGCGAACGTATCCTCCGCCCCGATATCGGCGTCAGGATAGGCGTTCCAGATCGCCGGGTCCGGCCAGCTCAGAAGCTCCGATGCCGCGTTATGAACGCCGGCCAGAGAGAAGAAGCCCTTGACGATGGGCGGGTTCACGAAGTCGTGCTCTCCCGCAGCCTGACTATCGAGGCGGCGGCCCATCAGATAGCCTGCGGCGGGCATATTGACCGGTTCCGGCGACCAGATATGGGGCGGCGCGCCACAAATCATCCGTGAACCGATCATGTCGAAAATGGACTTGCCGGCGCACGTGGCGTCAGGGACCAGGACCGCGCCCCGCGCATCAAATTCCAGCCCGTCGCGATTGGCGCCGAGATCAATCACCGTCTTGTCGGCCGGATCGCAGCTCAGCGCATAGACGCCGGGCGGGATGCGAACGATTGCGTTGGTGTGTATCAGCCCATCTGCGAGAACCGCGTTCGCCGCAGCGATGGCTGCATTGATAGCGTCCCGGTTTTCCAGCCCGGTGGCGCCGCTTGAGGCTCCCTCGCGCGCTGCGTCGAACTTCTGGCCGGTCGTGGCCTGCGCCTCGGAGAGGTCTGACGCGCCAAGCTCGTCCAGGATTTCCTGAAGCCCGTCGACCTGCGCGATCGTCGCGGCGAACATATCCAGCACGTCGGACCAGTTTCCGGCCGCGCCCTCGCGCCGGTAAAGCACCGTCCCGCCGCCGCCGCCCGCGGCGCCATCCGTCGAGGCGAAGATGAAGCCCTCGTCCTCCGCATCAAAATCGCCCCGGTCGGCATAGACGCCGGTCGCGTCGATCTGCAGCCCCGCGCCTCTCGGAATTCCAAAATCAAACTCGGCCGCGCTCGACGTGCCTGAGTTGGTAACCGTGGCGTCTTCCCCGGGATCAAGAGTTGTGACCTCGCCCACAGCGATGGTGGCTGCGTCGCCGTCATTGCCCGCCATGAGGAAATCAGGCTCGCCCCAGTCCCCGGCGTCTTTCGGCCCATAGAACGCCTTGTTGGTCACGTCGAAGGCATAATTGCCGTCAATGCCCGTGCCGTTGTCCGGCGGGCCGTCCGTGAACAGCATGGGGGCTTCCAGACGACCCAGCAGGCTGACGATCCTCTGCGCCAGCCGGGCATTGGAGACGGATAGGCCCGACCAGTCATCAAGCGTCGTCTTGAAATCCGCCTCAAACTCGGCCTCCGTGATGTCCCCGGCATTAAGCCGCGCGACCAGGCTGGCGACTTCATCGGCAAATTGCGCGTTGGAAAGCGCCATAGGTCTAGCCTTTCAGCTTGGCCTGAACCGCCGGCAGGACGGTCTTCGTGTTGTGACGGAGGATTTTCAGAAGCTGATCGACGGGAGCGGCCAGTTCACCGCCCAGCACTTCGGCGCGCTCCGCTTCCAGATCCGCAATGAAGGCGTCCAGCTTTTCGGAGATTGCCCCGGCGCGCTTGGCATCGGCGTCAGCAATCTGCTGCTTGAGAGAGTTTCCCATCAGGTGTTTCCTTCTTCAGTTGTGAGTGGTGCGCAGGCGCTTAAGGGCTGCGCTTGGCCGTCATCGTGCCTTCAGACGTGAAGTTGCCGGTCGAGCCGGGCTTGTAGACCTGAAGGCGGAATTGGAGGGTGCCGGCCCCCGGCGCGGCCTTGGACCCGGCATAGGAGCCGTAATAGCTGGTGTAGCGGGTCATTGAGCCGCCACCGCCATCGTCAATCTGGATTTCCTCGGTGCGCCAGTCGCCGTCCAGAAGATCGGTCCAGGCGCCCGCGCCGAGCTTGTATTGAACGCGGTATTCGCCGCCGACGGCCGCGCCGGTCGTGGCGTTCGTCAGGACATTGATCTTACCGTCCGCGGAGATGACGCCGGTTCCGGGCACAGTCCCAAGATTGACAGTGGCAAGCGTCGTCCACGCATTTGAGACACTCGTGATATTGGCGTCTCCATCGTCCTCTCCGAGCTGGGTCTTCACATCGTCGGGAAGAGACGCGTAAACAGAGCCGCTGACGTTGTTCCACCACTCGTCTCCGCTCGTGTTGTAAGAGCGGATAATTCCCGTATTCCAGTCGATGCGGTGCGTAACTGTGCCGTCACTGGCCCGGTAGGTGGTCTGTCCTCCAACCCCAGCGTTCGGATCGTGAACCACGCTCTCGGATGCGAAGTTTTTGCCGTAACTCCATTTTTGCCCGTACTGGTGGAGGTGGCTCCCGCCGCTCGACGCCTCAATCTGGATGCCAGCCTTGTTGCCGCTCGCCTCGACTTCAATGATCCGCGTAGCCGACTGCTCTTCAAGCGTGGACACCGCGAGGCTGAGATCGGTGACTGACGCTTCCAGCCCCCCGAAATCGGCCTCTATCGTGGTGAAGTCCTCAGCCAGCGCTTCCTGATCGTCCACGACAAGGCCGACCTGGCTGAACAGCGTCGCCGTATCCTCTTCCACCGCGGCGACCGCCGTTGTCCGGGCGGTCACCTCCGCGCTCAGATCATCGGCAACGACCGTGATTTCGTCTTCCAGAGCGGCGAGACTGGAATTGAACGTGGCGGCGAACGTGTCGACCTCGCTGCTGAGCGAAGAAAGGTCGCTGGCGATGGTCGTGCGCTCGGTTTCGGCCAGCGCGAACGCGCTCTGGGTCGCGGCATATTGCGTGGTCCGCGTGGTGACTTCGGCTCCCAGATTGCTGGCCACCACCGTGATGTCGTTTTCCAGTCCGGCGAGCGCGGTGTCGGTCTGCGTGCGATAGGTCTCGCTGAGCGTGATGGAGGCCTCCAGATCGCCCTCGACGATCTCGATTTCCTCCTCCAGCGTAGCTTTGATGCCGAGCGTGCGGTCCCAGTTCTCGATAATCCGCTCGCGGCGGTCCAGAACATCCTCGATCAGCGCTTCGGCGGCGCGGTCGGCTTCCTCCTGAAGCTCGCGCATCCGCTCACGACCCGGCCCGCCTTCTGTTAGGTCGGGGACGGTCCAGTCATCCGGGCTCGCCGTGGTGTCATAATCGGACCATTCCGACTCCTGGTCCCCGACATAGACCTTCGCCCTCACCCGGTAGGTGGCGCTCTCGACAATGCCGTCCGTGGTCGTGCGAACGCCGGTCTCCGGATTGATCCCGATCACGCGGGCCTCGATCCATCCTCCGGCGCCGTCGCTTTTCTCGATTTCGGCAATGATCCGGTCCCGGCGCTCGTCCAGGTTCGTCACCGTGATCTCAACACCCGGAACAGATGAGTTGTCGCCAGTTACAGAAACGCCCTCTGCTGAAACAGAGGGCGTATCGACGGGGATCAGGCCCGGATCGTGGTCCGGCGGCGGCGGGGCCGGCGGGTCTTTCGCATCGCTCGCCGTCCATGCCAGGTCCGAGGGGTCCACCTCCCGACCGAGAATACTGACCGTCCCGGCCTCGTGGTCATAGGCCGCGTCAATGACCTCGAATTCCTTGCCATCTTCGTCGAAGCCGTGGAAGTCCGATTTCCGGACGAACCAGTCTCCAATCTCCAGCTTCAGAGGCGAGACGCCGCCGGCGGGGGCGTTGATCAGGAATTCCTCGGCAATCACCCCTTCCCGGCGCGCGCGGTTGGCGACAAGGGTTGCGAGGCGCTGGGCGCGCTCCACGCTGATCTCGTCGGGCAGCTCCAGGGGGAGCACGCGCGGGCGCTCTCCGTCCGCCGTCACCCAGTCCGGGTTTTCGATCCGGGGGTAGTCGACCGACTGATAAAGCTGGGACGGATCGGAATAGCGCCCCTCCACCGCTGTCACCTTTTCGGAGCGGGACTTCTTGTCCGAATAGCCGGTGGTGGCCAGCTCCGCCACGTCGCCGTCATAGAGGGTCAGGACCGGGGTCTTGACCTCGCCCGGGATGACGATCGCGCGCCCGTTATCGTCCGCATCCTCGCCGCCCATCTGGACCGCGAAGCGTTCAAATACGTCGGCATAGTTGGCGTCCGCCGTGACCACGCCGTTGAATTCGTATTTCTTCTGCGAGCCGCCGCTTTTCAGACTTACGGTTTCGTCGCAGAGATCGGCGCGGGCCTCGAAATCATCATAAGGATCGACTTCCGGGTCATCGCCGGGGCCGAACATCCGGCGCCCGTTATTGTGGATGACGCCCTGCCGGTAATGGTCCCGCGCCACCGCGGCGTTGGTCGAATACTCCCACGTGGACGGATCATCCAGCCGGTGCGACCCGGACCCGCCCGCCGTGGTGTCCTTGCGGCGATCATAGAGCCGCGCGCCCTCGATCTCGAACAGCCATGACGGATACTGCGTCATGGAGTCATCATCGTATTTCATCTCCACGATGACGTAGGCCAGCCCGGCCAGCTTGTGCGCCGTGGTCCAGCGGCCAATGACGTTGAAGCCTGTCGTCTTGGCGATCAGGTTCGGGTCCGCCGGCGCGCCCGCCCGGCCGTCATAGAATGTCATCCAGACGCGGTTACGCCCCACGGCGCCGCCCACGTCATCGTCGTTATACGCGGTCAGCGGCGTGCGAACGCCATGCTCCAGCGAGCCGTGCACTTCCAGGCCGTCTCCCATGACGCGCATCAGGCTGTTGATCCGGTGATCGGCCAAGACGATGACCAGCGCATGGGTGTCGAACTTGTCGCCGCCCACGCTGTCGAACGCCACGCGGTCAGCGATGGAGCCGGCGATCATCCGCTTGCCGACAACCCAGCGGCGCGGCTCGTCGGAATTGACGCTGAGCTCGACCTCCGTTCCCGGGTCAGGCACCTTCCTCGCGGCGCCCGCCGCCACGGACGAAAGCGCCGATCCAAGAAGCAGAGCGCCCTTGAAGGACGTGGCAAAGGCCGCCGCGCCATAGGCCGCGCCCGCCGCAGCAGCCGAGCCGGTGACGGCTGCGACCGCGTTTGCGACGGCGGATGCTATCGCGACTGAACCGCCGTCAGGCATTCTCGCCAACCCTCCATGCGGCTTTCATCTGGAGCATGGAGACGTGTTCCAGCCCCCGCTGCGTCGGCCCCACGGCGGTCTTGCCGACCTTGATCCCGAAGAAATCCCCGTTCGGACCCTCCAGCATGACCAGATCGCCCCGCAGGGGCCGCTCCGTGCGGGTCAGGAAGGCGTCCGCGATGTCCTCAAGGGTGTCCCACCCCTCATCGCGCATGAGTTTCGTAAAGCCCTTCTTCGAACGCACCTTCACGCGGAAGCCCTTCGCCAAGTCCTCGCCGGTCATCGCCTTAATCGCTCCGGCCGCGCGGAAGGCGCAGTTGTTCCGGCCCCAGTCATGCGGGACGTTCAGCGTCTCCCGATGCCATGCGTGAAGGCGTTGCTCCCAGTCCTCCCTGCGCTTCATTGGATCCTGATGCTCCCGCCGCCGGGGCCGCCAATGCGCCCGCCGCCGGAACCGCCAGAGCCGCCGCGGCCCGGTATGGCCGTCCGGCGCTTCCACCACGGCAGGGTCTCTTTCACCGCCGTCGGCGTGCGCTCGAAACAGAGGTCTCCGGGCGAGAAAAGCTGCTGGTCGGCATAGGTGCGGGTGTGATTGGAGGCGTCGTTGTAGAAGAAGGTGCCGCTCTCGCAGTTGATCTCGATTTCGGTCGGTCGGTTGCGCGCCCCGCTCCGTGTGCGGAAGTCCAGATAGCCGTTCCACTCGCGAACGATGCCGATCTGCTGGCTGTGCGAGGTTCCGGGCGTGAACAGAATTTGCCGGATGCGGACCTTGCGCTGGGACCAGGTACTGTCCAGAAACCGCGCGGAGACGCTTTCCTCGCCCGGCGTGGCGTCATCCAGCCCGTCAGAGCCATCCATGGTAATAATCAGCGGCTCCGATGACAGGCCGATCTTGGAGCGCATCTCGCCCTCGATGCGGATGCGGCCCGCCATGCTCTCATAGTCTTCGTCATCGACCGTGATGGCGCCGTATTTGTCCCAGCAGCGCAGCGTGTCCGGCAGGACGTAGAAGTCGAACAGCCATGCGCTCTCCATCTGGCGGCTCGCCGCGGCGGCCTCCACTTCGGTAGTCCAGTTTTTCGGCATGACTATCCCCGGATGACCTGAACGGCCGTCAGCGTGATGGACTTGCGGCGGTGGGCGTCGGTCAGCTGGAAATCCTCGGCCAGCCGGAATTCGCCCAGCGCGTTCGTGCGCCGTGGCTGCGCCGTGGAGGCGTGGGGCGGAAACGGCGCCGGTTGAACCGGGATCGTGATGCTCCCGCCTGACGGATTGGCGTCCGCCGTCGCCATGCCGCACCAGTAACCGGAATTGGCTGTGTAGAAGCTCAGCATGTCGCCCGCCGTGGCGCTGCGCGTGCCCGCTCCCGAGAGGGTGATGGTCGACACCGCCCGGTCGATGGAGGCGACGCCCAGGCCGCTATCGTCGGTCACGCCCGCTTGCGGGTTGCGGCGGAAGATGCGCGGCGCGGTGAAGCTGAACCGGCGGCCCTGTCGCGCGATCAGAAACGCCTCCCAGGCGGCGAAATCCGCATCCCCGGTCGCCCCGCCGAACGCGACTTCAATCTGGCGCGTCCAGTAGGGCTCGCCCAGCGCATTGATGATCTCCCCGCCGTTGCGGCTCCGGTTCATGCTCTGGACGTAGTTCAGGCGCCAGTCATCGCGGATCACGCCGCAAAGCGGCATGGGGTCGCCGTTGGCCATTACAACTTCCTCCGGCGGATAGAGTCGCGCACGCGCTGGTCGATGGTCGGGCCGATATTGCGGAGCGCGGCGCTGTGCGCGGCCACTTCCTGACGGAGCGCCGGAAGCGAGTCCTCCGTCACGTTGCCCTGCACGATGAACGAGCCGTCGACATAGACGGAAACGCCGCCTCCCGAGCCGCCGGACATGGCCTCCGGTATCTTCGGGATGATCGTGCCCGACTGACCCGGAACGAACATCTCCGGGCGCTTCTCGCCCACCACATAGGCCTTGCCGGCGGAGACCGGCCCGCCCGACGCGCGGAAGCCCCCGAAAAGGGAGCCGAAGAAGCCTTTCCCGGCGCCGCCGATCAGGCTGTCGAAAAGACTGTCCGCCAGATTGTTCAGAACACTTTCCAGGGCGCGCGTCGTGTATGTGCGCCACCAATTCGAAAGAGCCTCGCCGGCGTTTTCGTCCAGGCCGGCCAGAATGCCGTCCTTGAAGCTGTCACGGAAAAACTGCCGAAACTCGGCGCGCTGACTTTCTAACTCGCGCGTTTCTTCGCCCTCGCGCCGCGCCGCCGCGCGCTCGTTCGCGCTGCCGGTCGCCTGAGAGCGGGCGCGCTCATAGTCGACGCCCTGCCCGCGCAGCCGCGCAATTTCCCGCAGTATTTCCAGTTCACGCTCAAGGCGCTGGATCGCCGTCTCGTCTCCGCGGAGGCGGGCCAGCTCCAGCTCATAGTCGAGCTGTTCAATCTTGGTGTTTCGGATTTCCTCTTCGACCTGGAGAAGAATCTCCGCGAAGTCTTTTTCGCTCTGCCGGGCGCGAGCCGCGTATTCGGCGGCGGAAACAGCCTCCATTTGGGCATTGGCGCGCTCGCGGGCGTTGGCGTATCCGGCGCTTTCGAAATCGGCCGTGAGCCGGGCAAGCTCCAGCTTTCGCTCCGCCGCGCGGATTGCCATCTCGTCGCCAGATGCCTCCGCCAGCGCCAGCTGGTTTTCCAGCTCCAGCATCTCGCGAAGCCGGGCGATATCCTCTGGCGAAGGCCCCTTGGGTTTGTCCGTATCACCGTCGGAGCCAAGCCGGTTTTTGTCGTCATCCCGGCTGAAGGCTTCCGCGCCGAGGTCGTTTACCCGGTCAAACTCCGCCTCAATCGCGTCTATATCGGCGCGGCGGTTCGCGATCTGGCCTTTAAGGTCTTCGATCTGGCGCTCTGTCTGTTTGACAATCGGCGTATCGATTCCGAGAGACGCGCGCTCGAAGAATTTCAGCTTGCCCTGGTATTCCTCGACCTGCCGGTTGAGGTCGGCAATATCGATGCGCGCCTGGAGGCCGGAGAAAGTCAACTCGCTCAGCGATGCGCCTTTGCGCGCGTCCGCCAGCTCATAGAGCTTCTGCGCCGCCTCTCCGACCTCGCCGGCAAACTTCTCGACCTTGGGGGCCGCCGTTTCGGCCTCCTTCCCAGTCTCCTTGATCGCCTCCGCCCCGTCAGAGCCATATTCCTTGACCTTCTCGACAAGAAGGTCCGCCGCCTCGCCGTTGCGCTCGATTTCGCGGCGCTGGTCCGCAAGCGCTTTCTCCGCATCCAGCGCCCGCTTGGACAGCAGCGCCACCGATCCCGCCACCGCGGCGATCGCAATGCCTATAGGACCGCCGAAGAAGGCCATCGCGCCCTTGAGCGCCGTGGTTGCACGTGCCGCCGCTAGGGAGGCCGCCGTATAGGCCGTGAAACCCGCCGTCGCGCTGCCAAGCGAGGCGCTGAGCGCGACAAGGCTGGTTGTGGCGGCAAGAACCGCGCGGGCGGCAAACGCGCCCCCTAGAGCCGCCGTAGCCACCACGGCTGCGTCCGCAAAGGTCTCCATGTTGTCGGCGGCATAGCCGATGAACTTCGTCAGCCCCTCGGTGGCGCGGGTCGCGTCATCCAGCTCGCCGACAAAGCGAATCGCCTCGGTGCGCAAATTGGTTAGCGAGTCGCCAATCGTCTTGTCGGTCGCGGCGAAGGCCGTTTCGATGCCGGCGGACGCGCCAAGGATCGCCTTCACGATCCGGTCGGAGGTCAGTTCGCCCTGGCGGCCAAGCTCTTTTAGCTGGCCGATCCCCACGCCGAATTCATCGGCAATGGCCTGCGCGACCAGCGGCGCGTTCTCACGAATGGCCCGCAGTTCTTCGCCCAGCAGCTCGCCCGATGCGAGCGCCTGC
Organism: Euryhalocaulis caribicus; assembly: GCF_000412185.1. Taxonomy (GTDB): domain Bacteria; phylum Pseudomonadota; class Alphaproteobacteria; order Caulobacterales; family Maricaulaceae; genus Euryhalocaulis; species Euryhalocaulis caribicus. The sequence goes on along the minus strand of NZ_ASJA01000008.1, from coordinate 75,294 downwards.
GAGAGCTGGAGGACCGTCGACCGGCGTTCGGCCGTGCCGCTGCCGCCCGCCACGAAGGCCTTGTTCAGCAACTCTGTAGTGCGCAACAGCTGCTGTTGCATCAGGTCAAGGTCAGCGCCGGCGCGCGCGAGGCGTGAATAAAGGTCAGCCGTCGCGGCGAATTCTGAGCGGGTTGTCTTGGCGAGGTCCGCCAGCTCGCCCTGCGTCGCCAGCTGACCCTTGAAGATGGTTTCGGCCGCCGCGACCTTGTTGCCGGCCTCCGTGTAGGCGTCGGCCAGTTGGCCGACCTCGCGCACAGCGATGGTCACGCCGATGGTCGCCAATGCCGTGCGCATGGCGGAAGACATGCCGCTCGCGGAAGTCCGGACCTCGCGCTCTGCGGAATTCACAGAACGCTTCACGCGGTCCATGTTCCGGTCGAAGCGGCGCCGCGAGTTGTCGATTTCAGCGTTGTAGCGCGAGGTCTTAGCCTCAAGCGTCACCACAACCTTGTCAGCGGTCAGCGCCATCGATGATCCTTACAAAGGTCGGCCGCCGATTGTGATCGGCATGGACTGGTTTTTTCTCGGGAGAGAGGTCATCCTCCGCATGCAATCGAGGGAGGGTGCAATGAACCGGATATTGATCGCCGCCGTCGCCATGATCTTGGCGGGCTGCACAACGACTGCGCAGCAGAGCGCCAACCTGGCGACGCTTGGCCCGGACTATTTCTATGAAAACGCAGAGGTGAAGGGTGACGCTCTGGATGAGACCATTCAGGTCAACACCCGCAGGGCATCCTATTCGTCCGCCAGCTTTCAGGAGCTTATGGCCGGCACGCCAACAGCAGATCCATTTGTCCGGGCGTTCAAGGACAAGAATACCGGCGAGATTGATGCTCAAATTTATGTGCCGATCCAGCACCAGATGAGCAGCTGGCTGCATCCCTATCAGGCCAACTACGGCTCCCCTCTCACGACCGGTGAGACCGTCCGCATCGGAACCGATGTAGATTGCAGCTACTCCGCAGGCTGCAGATATTACGAAACGGTCGGCTTTATGCTCGACACGGAAACGATTGAGCGGGCCGGGGCGGCCCCTACCCCGTCAGGCTCGTTCGTTTTCCGCATCAAGACACAGGGCGGCGTCGACGTGGACTCCGAGGTTCCATGGGCTGAAATCGCGGGCGCGCTTCGTCGAATTAGAGACGCCGGCTAATTCAGCCTCACGCCTTCGCGCCGCATCAGGTTGCGCTCGAAATCATCCCACTCTTCATCGTCCGCGCTGGCGGCGTCGTGCTTGCCCTGGCGCCGGCGGAGCTCGGCGTTCATGCTGGTCAGCTCGTAGAGGGACATTGTGTTGACGGCGCCCGGATCGACGCCGGATTCGAGAAAGGACGCGCGGAAGGCCGGGACGTTCAGATATCCGTCCCGGCCTCCGGCTCCCCCGGCGCGTCCGCCGCCTCCGGCACCTCGTCCAGTCCGTAGAACACGGCCATCAGGATCACGTTCGCGACCGTCAGCGGCGCGGACGGATCGCCCTCGCGGGCCAAGACGCAGCCATCGACATACTGGTCGACAATCGTCTTGGCCTCGGTCGGGGGTATGCCGCCGCCGATCAGGCCCAGCCGGATCGTCTCGTAGATGTCCTTGATGTGGAACTGTCCGCCCATGACGCGGCGGCCGATCTCGCCGATCCCCGCGCCACAGTTGCGCTGCAACTCCTCGATGCGCTTGATGTCCAGCTTGAAGAGATGGCCCTTCTCACCGGAGTCGCCGAACTGGAGCGTGACCTCGGAAGACGTGTTCATTACGCTTGCGCGTCCGTCCAGGTCGGCTTGCCGGAGAAGGTGATGCCGATATTGACCTGCCAGCGCTGGCCGCGCTCGCCGGTCTCTTCGAACTGGGTCAGCAGCGCTTCGCCTTCATAGTGACCGCCGCCATTGGCCGCGGCCAGATCGGTCAGCCAGCGGACATTCTTGAAGCCGCCGGTATTGTCCCATTCGCGCCACGTGTCGAGCGCCTCCTGGGCCAGCAGGCCGGAGCCGCTGAGCGTCATCTGGCGGGAAACCTCATCGACGGCGAGCCAGACGGCTAGATCGGGATCGTCGCAGTCGGGAATGGCCGTGGTGTTGGTCTCCACGTTGGTCTGCTTGCTCAGCGAGGTCAGGCCGCACGGGGCGGCGAACTCTTCGGAAGTCGATCCGTCACCCAGCAGGATCGCCTGAGTGCCGAACTTGATGGAAGTGGCTTGCGCCATGAGTAGGCTCCTTCTATGGGCCGGGCCGCTTCACAGCGGTCCAATACGCGCTTGCCCAAGGCGCGGATGAGAGGGCGTAACCCGCCGGGGCGGGATTTCTATTCGGCGAGGACCGTGGTCGTGGCCTCCAGGCGGATGATCGCGTGAAAGGCCTGCGTATCGTCTCCATCCACGATCACCTGCGTGTCCAGCCAGTCGAGCGAGATCAGGCCCAGTCCGTCCAGCGGCAGGGTGTCGGCGGAAAGGCTTGCGACAATTGCCGCGGCCAGCGCGTGACAGTCGTCTTCGTCCTCGCCCTTCGTGAAGGCGTGGAGCGTGACATCATGCTCGCTGCCGTCATGGTGGCCGGTGGCCTCGAACGGCGCGGCGATGGGGCCGTCATACCGGATGAACGGAAACTTGCGCGTGGCCGGCGTGCGAAGGCCGTAGACGCGGGCTTCAACAGCGTCGGAGACAGCTGCATCCGCCAGAAGGCGGGAAACGATCGCCTGGCGAAGCTTGAGGCTATGATCGGCCGGCATCGTCTTCGATGATCTCGGCCTGTTCGGTCAGGTCGATGCGCTCGCCCTCCGGCTCTTGTCCGGCGGGTTCGGCCTTGGGCTTCGCACTCTTGCGCGCCTTGCCCGCCTCGATCAGGCGTTCAGCCTCCGGGGTGGTGATGAGCGCCCGCGTTCCGGCCTTGTAATTGCGGAAAGCGCGGCGGGAGAGCCGGACGTCGGCGTTTTCGAGAAATTCAACCCACGGCATGACCTATCCTTTCCGGATGGTGAAATTGAGCGCCCCGCCAATCCGTTTGGCGAGGTCTTTTCCGACCGTCTGGGCGGCGGGCTTCATGTAGGGCCGGGCCGCCATCTTCGATGTTCCAAATTCCAGATGCGCCGCGTAGGGCGCGGTCGACTCCGCCACAGCCGAAAGCGGGCCGGTCTTGTGCGCGGCCAGTCCCGCGGCCAGTTGGCCCGTATCCCAGTTCGGCGGCTCGCCCGGACGGGACGGAACACGCTTCGCCCCCTGCACCGAGCCCTGCGAGATCAGCCGGGACGCCTCCGCCCTCACCCCGTCGGCGGCGACAAAGACTTCCTTGCCGAGCTGGCTGACCAGCTTGCGGCCCTGCATGGCCTTCAGGCGCTTGGCGTGCCGCCCGGCCCCGGTGACCTTCGCCATCAGTCCGCCGCGCTTACCGGCCGCCCCTGGAGCGTCCACGAGGCCTGCGCGGGGTCCTGCTGCACCTGGACCACGGAATATTCCTCTCCGCGCACGGTGATCCGGCTGTCCGTGTCCGGCGTGAACGCGACATCCTTCTGCAGGACGATGATCTTCACGTCCGTGTCGGGAATGCCCGCCTGAGCACGGTAGAACTCGCTGTAGCTCTCGATCATCAGCTTCACGGCGGCGGTCTGCGGCGTCCCCGCGGTCCATCCGCCCTTGCCGTCAGAGACGCTTGGAGCCTTGGTCAGCGTGCCGTCCAGCATCAGGGAGCCAAAAACGCTGCCGAACACGTCCTGAAGGTCGCCATCAAGAAGGCCCACGTCCTAGACCACCTTCACGGCGGGGACAGACCGGCGCATCAGCGCAAGAAACTTCTGCCCGTAGGTGGTGGAGGCAAAAGCGCTTGTGGAGCCGTCCCCGGCCTGGCGCTCCAGCTCCAGCGATCCAAGCTTGAGCCGTTTGAAGCCGGCCAGTTGCGCCTCGCGGGTCGCGCCAATGCCTTCAAGGGTGAGGTCATGAGCGGCGTGAAGCATTTCCGCCTCCGCCCGGTCATCCTCCAGCCAGCTGTCATCCACCGTCCTGCGGGCGCGGGAGAGCGCCGCCGTTATGACGGCGCCATCCACGCTCGCAAAGGACGGAAACCGGACCTGAAACGCCGCCGCGTCCGGCTGGACATAGGCCATAGACTTAAGCCTCGGCCTTGGCCTTCAGGGCCTCTACGATCTCGTCCTTCTTGGACTTGGCGTAGTCGTCGCCCAGGATTTTCACCGCAGCTTTGCGGAAGGTTATGAACTGGACCTCGGTGTCCTCCGCCATGGCGAGCACATCCTCGGCCGATTTCGGCGCATCGCCTTCTTCGGCGTCGGACTTCTTCGCGCCCTTGCCCAGCTTCTCGATCTTCACGTCCGGATATTCGGCGTTCTTGGCGGCCTCCTCAGACAATTCCAGATCGGCGAAACCGCCCGGCGGAATGGTCATGGCGCGGCCCGCTTCGGGCCCAGAGGGCAGAACGGTGTAGCTGCCCTTGCGATTGTTGGTGATACGATAGGAAGGCATGGCTTACTCCTTGCGCTAGCCGGGCCGCCTCCGCGTGAAGGCAGCCGGGAAGGCGCAAGGACGGGACGCGTGGCCCCGCCCTTACATTCCTCAGGCTTTCGATTACGCGGTAATGCCGTCGCGGTAGCGAACGGCGCCCGGGAGACGAATCTCCACCCCGCCGAGGCGGAAGTAACCGGGGACCTCGAACTTCATCGGACCCGTCTGCCAGACCGGCAGGAAGCGCAGCGGCACAGGAAGGTGCAGCTTCACGACCTGCGGATCCTTGCGGTAAACGATCATCCGGCCCGTGTTCGTCGCGCCATCGTCCTCCAGGCCGCGGAGACCGCGTACCGTGAGGGGCTGGCCCGTCTCGGCGGTGTAGATGTTCGTTTCCTTGATGAACTGCAGGATCGTCTTATTCGGATAGTCCGAAGACATCGGCTGCGTGGCGATGTAGGTGTAGGCCGAGATCGGCAGCAGCACCGTGTTCGCCATTTCCACCTGCAGCGACCCCTCATAGACCGCGGTCAACGCCTCGTTCACATCGCGGAGGATCTGTACCGGCGTCTTGTCGGTCCACAGACGGGACGAGGCGGAGCCGTCAGCTGCGACGTTGGCCGCGTTAACGCTGGCGTCGTTGGTCAGGCCCGTCCAGCCCTTCGCAGAGTCGCCGCGAATAGCCACGTCATAGACGAACTTCTCATACGCCATGCGGGCTGCATCGGCGCGATCGGTCGTCAGGTTGATGCCCAGACGCTGCGCGTAGCCGATTTCCTGGAGCGAATAGCCATAGCCAATCGCCGCCATCTCGACTGCGTGCGTATGCTTCTGGTATTGCGCATCGGCGCGCGGCACATCGTCAGCGAGGTGGTTGAACCACTCCGCCTGACCAAGCTTGTCCGACGAATAGAATTCGATGGACTGGGCCCAGTCGCCGGCCGACGTGTCCACGTCGATGAGCTGGGTGTAGTCAAAGCTTGGATATTTCTTCTGATATACAGTCGGCTCGATATGCGCCGCCTGGCGGGTCAGAAAGCCCAGTGCGGACTGGGCATCTATGAGTTCCATGGGCATGATAAAGGTTCCTTCTTAGGGCACAGCGCGCCTCGCGGCGGGCCTTTGTTTCGGTTGGCCTTATTTCAGGCGAATGCGAACGAGATCGCCATCAGCGCCGGAGTCGACGAACGTCACGCCCGAGAGCATCGTGATGCCCGAAGCGCTTTCCTCGAAGTCTCCGTCAGCGGCAACGCCAGCGGCTTCACCCGCTTCAACGTCTCCGCCCGCCGTCACCCAGATAACGCCCTGGGTGAGCACCGCCGCGTCGACGCCTTCGGCATATTCGTCAGCCGCGTCGTCGTTCTCGACGGTCACATCCTTGACGGTAATGCCGACAAACGCCGCGGAGGCGGTTGCGGTGATCTCTTTGTCGGCCGTGCCCTGGAACACAGCCTTGCCGAAGCCGATGCCGGCTTCATCCTCTACAGCGCGAGTAATCGCGTTGGAGAGTTCCATGTTGGCGACATGGCCGGCGACAGCCGCCGTCATGGCCTCGGAATAGGTGGATTGAACGACAGCCATTAGCGGGTCTCCTTCTGATCGTCAGCGCCGTTCAGGCGCTTGATGTAGTCCGCATGGGCCGCGTCGCGGACCGTCTGCGGGTTGCCGTCATTCGACGGTTTCGTGTCGCTCAGGGCGCGGGCCAGCGGGTCGGCGGGCTTCACGTCCTTGGCGATGGCCTTGAAGATGCCGGCGATCTCCGCATCGGAGGCGTCCTTGGCGAAGTCGTCACCATACTTGGAAGCCACCGCGGCGCGGCGAAGGTCGGCGTCTTTCACGCCCTTGGTTTCGATGGACGAATCCAGCGCCTGTACCGACGCCACCAGCGCGGCGCGGTCGGCGACCAGCTTGTCCAGGTCCTCATCGGACACGGCCTTGTCCTCGGCGTCTTTCAGCTTGGCTTTCAGCTCGCCGATTTCCGTGTCCTTGGCCTCGATGGCCTTGTCGTGCTCGTCCTTGGCGTCGGAGAGCGCCTTGCCGGCGGTATCCGCGTCCTTTTCAAGCTTGGCGATATGGCGCTGCACGATCTGCGCGTCCTGCGCGGGCAGTGCAACGGTGACCCCGTCCACGACGAGGCTCGTATTACGGTCAGTCATGGACCGGTCTCCTTTGTGGTCGTCGCCGATTTTCAGGTCAGAACCGCCCCTCGCACGGCGAACAACTGCGAGATGGTTCATCTTCATTGCGGTCTGCACGGCGTCATAAGCCTCCCCGTCGGGGGTCACGCCGTCCTCGAACCGCAGTTCCGTCGAGTAGCCCATGGACAGCTCCTTACGGCCGTCCTCGACCGCCTTGATGGCCTCCGCGTCCATGAGCACCATGGGCACGCGGACAAACTCTCCGTCGCGCGCCACCTCGTCCCCCGTCTGGCCAACGGCGTATTTGCGCCAGTTGTCAGCCGTCACAGCTTCGCTGGGATGGTCCAGCGTCACCGGACGGTGAGCAAAGCTGTGCAGGGCGTCCTTGTTGAAGACCTCCCCTTCGGGGCGATAGACGCGGACAATCTGGTCGGCGGCAAAACGCTCGCCTTTCGGGTCAACCTCGATGCCGAGATAAGTCTGGATTCCCGTGCGCGCGACCCGAACATCAGCGGCCAGATAGCCGTCAGTGGTGCGCCGCACGCTATCCAGCGCGAGCGTGTCATGGAGCTGCATAAGCCCCTCCTGGTCTATTTGTGATAGCGATCCGGGTTGATCGCGCCGCAAACCGCGCTCGCGTTGAATTCCAGCCCGCAATGCTCCGCGACCGGGCGAAAAGCCTCCGGGTCGTCGATGAATTTGCGCGGCCAAACCTCGATGGCGTCCAGTCCCGCGGTCATCATCGCCTCGAATCGCCGCTCGTGTTCTTCAACCCAGCGCGCCCACGCGGCCCGGTCCTCGCCGTGCGCGCGCATGAAGGAGGCCTTGATGCAGCTTTCGACAATCTCTTCGGTTTTGCGCCGGACGATGACCCATTTCGCCTCGGGAAACATCTTCGCCCAGGCCGGCCAGACAAGCGCCAGCTTGGCGTCCTTGTAGGCCCAGCGCCCCGGCCCGCCCTCCATGCGCTCGGCAATCGCGCGGCACAGGCCATGATGCGGCGGCAGGTCTCCCGTGTCCGGCAGCGGGTCCTGACCCAGAGGGTCGGCGTCCACGGCCCGCAGATAGGGTTTGAGCACCTGCTCCCGAATATCCGTGTTCTCGTAGAGGCTGTTGACCGCGCTCCCCAGCCAGCAGCCATGCGCCTTCAATATCTGCGTGGTCAGCGACGTTCCGGAGCGCGCCGCGCCGGTGATGAGGATCATGTCAGCGTCTCCCCGAAAGACACGGCCGGAAAACAGGTCAGAGCGCTTCCCGGCGTCGCGTTCACCACCCTCACGCCTCTGGCCGCCAGCTCCGGCGCCATGCGTTCGATCGCGGGCCGGAAATCATTCGCATACAGATGCGCCGCCGTCGGGCTCTGGTGCGCCTCGTGATAGTTTCCGGGCCTCATGTCGAAGCCGAGAAGAACGATCTCCTTCGCGCCCATGAGAAAGGCGAGATTGATGCACATGCCGCCCGAGCATTTCCCGGCCAGCGTGTCAGCGCGCGTCGATAGCGTCAGATTGGCGTCGTGACGCATGACGTGAAGCGGCCAGGGTGTTGGCTCTCGCGGTTCCTGCCGCTCGCGGCCCACACGCCAGAGGCTACCGTTCGCCTTGAGCCTGTCAGCGTTCCATTTGAACCAGCGGCGATCCGCGGCAAACAGCACGTCCGCGTCCGGCATGATGTCCAACGCGGCGTTGTTGGCGGCGATCACCCGGCCCCGCCCCCGTATCGGGTCGGGGTCGAAGCCTTTCAGCGACGGCCCGCCACCAAGAATGAAACCCCGCTCGCCTATGAAGGCGCGGGGCGCGGACCAAAACACTGATCAGGATTCAAGCGGATAACGATCTGCCCGCCTTCCACCGCCACCTCGCCCGGGGCGTTGGGGTCTTTTCCATCTTCGCGGGGCGCCGGCACATGCGCGGCCACGGTTTCAGCAACGTGGCGGAGATCATAATAGCCATCCAGCATGACGCTGGAGAGGTCGTCGGCTCCGATCATGAGATCAGGAGCCCCTTCGCCGCTTTCGGCCTGTTCAGCCATGCAGGCAAAGATGATTTGAACGATATCGTCCGCCGTCATTCCTCTTCCGCCTCAATCACCGCCGCGCCCGTACATCCGCAGTAAATCGCCATTCCGGGTTCATCGCCGCGCGGCTCGCCCATCTTGTAAGTCTTTCCGTTGCGCGCCTTGTGCGCCTCGCGGTAATTCTGCTTGCCGCTGTGAACCCAGCGGTAATGCGTAATCCCGGCCTCTTCCTGCCGGATGCGGTTAAGCTCCTGAGCCAGCTTCTGTGACTGGTCCACCGCGATCAGGTTGGCCCGGCGCCGGCCGATATTCAGCCGCTCGGCAAGCTCTTTCGCCATCTGCCGGCGCGGTGTCTGTTGCGTCAGGCCCCGCCAGATCGTCTCGGCTACGTCCTTGCGGGCGTTGGCGTCGATATCGCGTATCAGGCTCGTAATCCGCTCCAGGAACGCCTTGATGCGCGCATCCTGCGTCCGCAGATCCACGAAAGGAAAAACGTCCACCCCGACGCCAGAGGCCACGCGCGCCGCCCACGCGCCGCGGTGCCAGCGCAGCACCTCTTGCACCCAGTCCGCGACATCTGCCGAGACCTCGACGGCCACAGCGGCCACCAGCGCCTCGGAAAGCCGCAGGGCCTCCTTCATGTCATCGGCCACATCATCCCGCGTCAGGCCCGCCAGAGACGACGCATAGACCGGGAGGATCCGTACGGAGACCTGTTTGCGCCAAGCCAGCAGGGAGCGGTTGGCGATGCGGTAGAGGTCTTTCTGCAAGGTCTGCGTGATCTGGATTTCCCGCAGCGTAACCGTGCGTTTGAGCCCGGCCTTTTTCGCAAGAGCGGGCAGGTCGTAGTCCACGGTCCTAACCTTCCCGGACCTTCGCCTTCCAGTCCTCGATGATTTCCTCAAAGATTTCCGGACCCAGCACAATCTTGCCTGTCCACGGCTCCACGCCCTGCAGGTCAGGCGCATCGCCATAGGTCAGCGTGATATGCGGGCGGTATTCCTCGCGATCGGTGTGCGCGCCCAGCTCCACCATGCGCTCATGGCGCCACCGCAGCTCGTTCGAGGCGAATTCCAGCACCGCCGCGCCGCCGTCGAGCTCCTCCAGGGCGCGCGGACCGCCCGGCGATACCGTCAGGCTTCCGTCCTCGCCGGAGCCGGCCCAGCTCTCCCCGATCTTGAACCAGTCCACCGGCAGGCGGCTGAAGATCAGCGTAACGTGCATGTCTTCCGGTTCGACCAGGCTGGCAAAGCCCTGCCCCCGGAAATGCGCCGCGATCTCTTCGGCGTTCAGCACCCGGCGGCTGACATAGAGAGTGCGCGGGCGGGCGTCCTGCGCCGGGATAGCCCGCGGGCGGACCAGGGCCTTGGAGTCGCCCATTCGGACGATGCGCGGCGCGGCGTCTTCCTGTCCCTGCGGATCGCTCCCGGCCTCGGGCTCAGGCTCATCCTCGTGCGGATCGCCCGCCTCCGGGTCGAAGCCCTCCGCCCCGGTCTCGAATTCCTCCATGCCCTCTTCAAGGCCCGGATATTCCCCGCTCTCGACGAGCTGGCTGACCACGCCCTTCGACAGGGCCTGCGAGGGGATCAGGCCGGTATTGGCGTATTTCTCGGTCGTCTCGGCTCGTAGCTTGCCGATCTCGGCCTGCTCCTTCTCGGGAAGCTGCCAGAGCGAGACCCATTCATACCCCACCTCGGCGGGACGGGAGCCAAGCGCAGAGCGGATCATCACCTCGTCCAGCCGCTCCATGGCGGGGCCGACGGTTAGTTCCTGCTCGCCTTTGAGGCGATCGTAATAATTGCGCAGATCACTCTCGCCTGTGGCGTTCATGCCCTTGGGGGCCTGGCCAAGAAGCCGGGTCGCGGGAATGTCAGCCGCGCCGGCCGCGATTTGCATATAGGTGGAGATCAGCTCCGGCATCTGCGAGAAGCTGATCTGCTTGCGCTCCCACTCCTCTTCCTTGTCCAGCAGGAGGGTGTTGTTGATGGACTTCATGGTGGCGGCCAGGGTGAAGCGCTCGGTAAGCCGGTTGGTCGACTCCTCCGAGGTCAGGTGCTCCATCAGGTCCGGCACGCGGATTACGTCCACCTTGGCCTCGTGAATCAGCGAGGCGATGCCTTGCGAGGCGAGCGCGGCGTTATGAACCGCGTCATTCACCGATTGCAGGATGCTGTCGCCCCAGCCATGCGGGGCATAATTGGGGTCTGGCAGTTCGGCGCCGGAAAGGCGCACCACGCGAGAGGGGTGAACGCGCTGCGTCGCGCCCGCCCTTGTGGTGATGGTGTATTCCTCCGGCTCCCCATACCAGGGGCTCTCGATGTCGGCGATCCGCGTTCCCGCGCTGATCTCCCATCGCGACATCACATGAATGTATTTGAGCGCGCCCCTCTTTATGCTGTCCGGGCGAAGCGCCTCCTCCGGCGCACCTTGCTCGACGCCCATGACCAAAGCCGCCCCGCCATAAAGCCGCGCCTTGGTGATTGCCTGGTAGACCTTCAGCTGGAGATTGAAATCATCCTCCAGCGCCTTCATGGCCTCGACCTGTTCCTTCGATCCGCGCCATGTGCGCCATTGGCGCGTCATGTCGAGCGCGGGCGCGTCCACAATCTTGCGCGCGATCCAGTCGCCCCGATAGGCCGCGTCCAGCGCCGCGCGATCCAGCTCCTCGAAATGCCAACGGTCCGCGGCGGATTTGTCCTTGCCTGTGAACAGGCCTGCGACGAGGTTTTTCAGCGTGTCGAACGTGATTTCCATCAACGGACCCCTGCAAGTGTGTAGGTCTTGGCGCGCGGCGCGAAGGCCGAAATGAAGGCGTCCGCTTTGTTCGGGGACGGGATGTCCCGCTTTTCCAGATCCTTCTTGCTCTCGACCTTCACCTTGCCGCGGGCGTCGAAATCGCGGCGCGGCGTCGAAAGCTCATCGACCAGCGTGTCCAGATGGTCGCAGTCGCTGGATATGCTGATCATGTCGTCAGGGCAGATTTCCTCGCCCTTGGTGACCGCGTTGAACGTCTTGCGGAAGCGGTTTGCGACCTCCCACCATGTCTGGGCCTTCAGGTTGGCGTAGTAATCACCGTTCTTCGGACTCTTCGGATCATCCGGGTCGATGCGCCGCTCCTTGTGCATCACCTCGCCGCCGGCATTGAAGCGGTGATATGCGACCCGGGCGCCCTTTTCCTCGTTGAGCGCTTTGAAGTGGCCGCCAGCGAACGCCCCTACCCCGATGCTGTCGTAATCGATCTCCGCGTCGTGCTGGGCGGCCAGCGCATGAACGCGGGAGGCCGATTTCAGGAGCTCGTCTTCACGGCCCTTCCATTCATCCACGGCCAACGCCACGCCGCCATGAACCAGAACGCTGGCGTTCTTATCGTCGCCGCTATCGGCTACATCGAAGCCAATTCGCTTCAGTCCGCTGGGCTCGACGCCCAGCTTCTTGTGTGCGTCGATCGCCGCCATGATCCAGGACCGCTTGATGATGACGCTGTCGTCGTCCTCGCGCGGCTCGCCAAGATAGATGTGCCGGTATTCGTCCTCGTCCTCGTCCTTCTTCCGCGCGATCACCTTGAGGATGGTCTGCGAGAGGAAAGGATTCTCGTCGAAATTGATCTTGCGGCGGATCGTGGCGCCGATCTTACCGTAAATTTTGCCCTTGATGCGTTCTGATGGGCCGGAGCCAACGAACTTCCGGTAGACGAAATCCGTCACCAGGCGCGGGTTGAAGATGATCCAGAACTGGCTCGCCTCGCTCCGCAGAGTTGGCTCCAGAATGTCCCACTGCTCTTTCGTGAGGTTGTGAGCCTCTTCAATCCAGCAGACATCCACGCCTTCAGTGGACTTGATCTCGTCAATATGACGCCACAGGCCGTAGAAGATAAATTCCGAACCGGTGCGGTTATGCACGATGGAGTCGCGCAGGACCGTGAATTCACCCTGCAGGCCGAAGCGTTCGATCTGGATTTTCAGGAGCGTGTAAACGCTCTCCGCGATCTTGTTCTGGAACTGCCTGACGCACAGGAATTTGACGCGGTAATTGGACGCCAGAAAGATCGCAAACCCGGCCGCGTCCCATGATTTTGAGCTGGACCGCCCGCCATAGAGAACGCGCTCCCGCGCCCGTGTCGTCCAGAAATCCTTGAGAGCCGGATTGAGGGTCGGCTCCTCGCTATTCCCCTGACTGGCCGTAGAAGTCGGCAAGGGTCTTTACCTTTACCTCTCCACCCAGATTGAGCGCCTGCACCGGCTTGCCATAGGCGCGGTCGAGAATAGCGGTCGAGGCGGAGACGCGGGCGGCGGCCGGAGCGCCGCCATCGCGGGCGATGCTCACCAGCGTTTCAAGCGCAGCTTCCGCATGGTCCTTCGCCATGGCGGAGAGCTGGCGTTTTGCTCTGCTCACCTTTCCGGGTTTGCGGCCGGCGCCGGTCCGTTTGCCGCCATGCTGGGCCATCTTGAATTCCTTGAATTTCTTTCAAGCCGCAGCGAACTGGGCGTTGCATTCCTGCGCCGATTCTAATCTCAGGTGTGGCGCCACCGCTACAGCGATGTGGACATTAAGCCACCATTTAATGACCACCATTAACCAACTGTAAAGGAAGCAAACAATGGAAATTTCCCCTACTGAACGGCTCATTATCACGATGCTGTGTGACTTGCAGATCGCAAACAACGTCCGTGGCGAGGTCGATCCGAATCTCGTTAAGTCCGCCGTCATTCGCGGGCATGACTGGATGTTCAACTGGGAATATGAGGGCATCGTCGGACCGGAATCCGACAACGATGAGCTGCCCGGCGAGGTCGCAGACATTCTGGACATGTGGAGCATCATTGAAGTGGGCTTCGCAAGGCTGAGCGAAGAAGATCAGGAGCGCGTCCGGACCGAAGCTGAACTCCGCGGAGATCCGCAATTCACTGGCTTTGACGGCAACAATGAAACCGACCACTTCGCCGCCGCTCGCTTCATGGTGAACCAGATGGGTCGCTTCACTGAATTCGCTGACCGTACCTTGAATTCGCACGGGGCACGCCTGGAACGTTATCGCGCGATGTATCGGCAATTCCGCCCCATTCGGGACGGGCTTGGCGACCGCATGATGAATGTCGAGGAGCTTGTGACGCTGCTGAAACGCTAAAAAAATGATCTTTTTTGAGCACTACCGCTTGACTATCTGCTCAATTTTGAGCATTATAGTCAGGCGTTGAGGGGCGGGATGGTCCCGCCCCACGCAGCCTAGGAGGAGAGAATGGCCTACGAAGTCGCTCTCGTCCTGCAAGCTCTAGAAGTGATGATCGGACTAGCACTCCTCGTCATCACCGCTCTGGACTAGCAGGCTGGCTCGGTCCCCGAAAGGGGGCCGGGCTGGCCGCCTAGGTCTCCAATATAGGGGAAAACCGATGAAAGCGGAAGACTTTCGAGCCTGGCTGGAGTTTGAGGAGCTGATGGACGCCACCGCGGCGCGGATCCTTGGGATCGGATCCCGCAACACGCTCGCCAAGTACAAGAAGGAAGGCGCACCAACCTATATCGGGCTTGCATGCGCCGCGTATAGCGCCGGCATGGACGAATGGAAGTTCAACGGCCAGGAGCGCGCGACCATTCCACATTCTGCGGTCAAGGCGATGCTGGAGGGCGAAAACCCTATCAAGGCCCTCCGAAATGCTCACGGCATGTCGCGCGACGACCTGGCGGAGGCGTGCGGGGCCTCTTCAGCGTCCATTAAAGAGCTGGAAGACGAGATCGACCGTCAGACGCGAAGCGAGCCGCTACTGAGGCGGGTCGCCAATCAATTCGATGTGGATGTGGACATTATCCGGCCGCGGCTTGGCAGAAACGCTGGGTAAGCTGGATACAGCTCGCCCATCGCGATGGCAGGGTCCGCGCGTCTGGCGCTGGCTCTGCATCCTCGGGCCGTTTCGCTGTCGCGCCCTACCCGGCTTCTTCGCGTCTCGCTACTGGGCCGGCGGTTACAGCTACTGAGGTCTTACCTGAACCGCAATATGATGGCGTTCGCGGAAGGGGTCAACCACTGCATCTAGCACTCTTTCTCCTCCGGACAGGTGTCTACAAGCGCTTTGCAGTTTTGCCACTGCACCTCGAACGTACAGTTCTCCAGGCGTTTTGCCTTCGCGCGAATGACCATGCTTTCACCATCATCGCTCGCCTTGAAAGAATGATGTCGCTCCTCGACGGCGGTCTCGTGGATCACAAAAGCTTCGATGCTATCCTCTAACGGCGCAAACTCTTTCGGGAATATGATCTCAACGATCGTATTAGTGATCGGACTGGTTCCAGCTAGAAAGGCTAATTGACATCTTTCTGCATTGTACTCGTTGATAATTATCAACTCGGCCTTGCGTTCATTCACCACCCGATTAATCCAGAAAAGCCCTATCCTGTCGCACGTAGCGACCCATAGATTTGGGAGATACGTGGCCATAACATGTGTGGGTAGTTCGTCTTCAAATACCTCCTTGACTTCGATCCACTGCTTATTGCCCTGCTTGACGAGTTTGGCCGTGATGGGCTTTTCGTCTCTTGTCGATTCAAGAACGAGTGAACCCTCGTCAATCCGGCCGCAAAGCTGACGACAGCCTGAGCCATAGCTGTAGGCATCAATCCCTGGCCTGTTCGCATGGAAATGCTGGGTGCGTTCGCTGATCGCCGTGCTGCCATCCGGCTGGATCGTTAGCTTCACGTGTGTGGAAAGAACAGCGATCCCCGTTCTGGACCGCTCTATGTATTCTCCAACGCGTCGGGCAATTGCGAACGTGGAAAATGCGAAGACGCTCACCACCGCCAAAAACACCCACCCGATCATGAATCCTGGATAAATGTCGTTAACCGGCTTTATCAGCTCCCAGAGGACCTCCAGGAAGCTATTGTCTCCGTTTAAGAATGTATCGATAGGAGGCCAGAGGAATTGAAATATCCCGATGGCTGAGGCGCCAAAAGCGACCACTTCTGTCAGCGGCTCGCGCCGCAGTACTTTTCCGGTACCGTTTCCTGACAACTGCCCCTCCCAAGACGTTGGAAGGGTGAGGTTAGATGTTATAAATTATTCATCAACCAAAAATTGAAAAAGGGGCAACACAAGCGTTACCCCTTCAATGGCGGTTAGCGACCGCGCTGTTAGTGTGGTGGTGAAGATTAGATGGTTTCAGTTCCACGCATCATTTCCTCCATAAGGGGTAACCCCCAGGTTAAATTTTTCTTCTCAGCCGCAGAGGTTTATCCGCGACCGACGCCCAGCGCGCCCTGCAATTTGTAGTCCGACGAGCCTTACTATCCGCTTAAGGAGCCAAGGGCCGTCTGTCGGCTTCCGCGTTTGGTACGAGACAAGTAAGCGGTGGTCAAGCAGGTTCAATATTCGCGGGTGCAAGATTTAAACGAAGACGAAGTGGATTCTGTTCCGATTTCTTGACCCTCCTCGAAACTTTTTTCCTTTTCTCCAACGACTT
Organism: Euryhalocaulis caribicus; assembly: GCF_000412185.1. GTDB lineage: Bacteria > Pseudomonadota > Alphaproteobacteria > Caulobacterales > Maricaulaceae > Euryhalocaulis > Euryhalocaulis caribicus. Next base: position 59,213 of record NZ_ASJA01000008.1, on the reverse strand, counting down.
ATCGGCACACCAAACCACATAGTGCATTCTCAGTGGAACACGCCTAACAGGCGAAATTAAGGCCTATATTGCGGCAATTTAACCCCTGTGAGTGCGCACTAAACGAGAATCACCCTTCACATGTTCCTGCCTATCCGGCCTCAAGCTGGTACAGAGGCAGCTCCTGGATTGTCTCTTTTCCGAACAGTGTCAGTTTGATTCTGGCCTTGTCGCCTTCGAAGCCCACGATTGGAACCTCATGGCCCTCCAGCGATCCATAAGCGATCCGGGCCTTGTCCCCGACATTGAATTCCCGGTGCGTCGCCATGAAGCGGTGCTCGCCCGGGGCATGGATGACCGGCGTGGCGCTCTCCGCGGCAAAGCGCTTGATCGCCCGGAACGGGATCGCCTTTGGCAACCCGTTCTCGCAAATCACGCCGCGGATCACCTTGCCCTCGTATTGGGCCCGGGCGGCGACGAAGGGACGGCGACCGTTATCCCCTTCACGTCCCCTCACCGCGTCCAGCCATGCGAGCGCCGGCCAGTCGACGCCGTAGCCGCCCTCCTCGCTCGGCAGGCCCGCAAAGACGTAGCCGGGCATGATGGCGCGCAGGTAGCGCGTCTTCTTCCGCGCAAAGCGGTTCTTTTTGCGCCAAAGCTCCTCGGTCGGCGCGAAGGCTTCAAATCCCGCCAGACGCAGCGCCGCCTCCGCGATGATCTCACGCTGGGGTGAGACGCGCAGGACATACCAGCGCTTTTTCTTGAGCTGGCGGGCCCGGCGGTCAAACGGGCGGATCGGTTTTGATCGGTCGATACGGGTCACGCCGCGTCCTCCAGCGTCCAGAATTTCTCGACAGCCTCGCCCACCGGCTGGCCGCGCGTGATCACCATGCCGGACCAGTGGCGGGACTGGCCGCGGCCGCCCAGCTGGACGTGGACCTCAGACGCGCCACATCCGCAGCGGTGGCGTCCGGCGGTGGCGTCGTCCAGATCCTCCCGGCAGACCCCGCACATCGGCACGCGCTTGATTTGAGGATTGGCGTGGGTCATGCGGCGCCGCCTTTGCCTATACCGCGAACCGTTTCGCGCAGTCTGTCCGCCTGACGCTTGCGCTCGGCCAACTCTTCATCGCTCAGCGGTTCGCGTTCTGGCGGCGGGTCGTAGCGAACCGGACGGCGCGCCTCGATGCGTGTCTCCAGCTTTTCGCGAAGCTCCGACCAGGTCGGCCAGTAGCGGGACTGGTCCGGCCAACGCCGCAGAACATGAACCACGTCGCCGCGGGGATACTCCTTCAGCCGCCGGTTAAAGGCGTTCAGGATCACATCGATGTCATCGTCCATGCCCCGGCGCGGCATGCACAGCGCCTTGATTTCCAGCAACAGGAGGTCGAGCTCGTCATCCGTTGGCGGCTCGTGCATCTCGACGGCGTTCGAAGATGCTCCGAGAGTCAGAACCTGACCGGTTCCCTCGTGATGTTCGTTCATTTTTAAATCTCTGCGTGTCTGGGGCTGGGAGGCTGGCAAGACGGCGGTCGCGGGCGTCAATCACCGCATCGGTGAAAAATTTCCATGACCGGATGGGCGAGCCGCGCGGCTGGGACGTCTTGGCTTGGATGACCGGCAAGATGTCCGCCTCCAGGTCGCAGCCAGCCTGCAGCCACCGATCGATCTCAGGTGATGTCTGGATCAGGCCGGGTTCTTTCGCGGGGTCGGCCAAGCCAGGACCGGCGACCGCAAGGGCCGCCTCGCGCGCATGCGCCCGCGGGCGCTGAGTAGCTTCCTTTATTTCACCCTTATTCTCGTTTGCGTCGCTGGTGCGTCGCTCCTGCGTCGCTTCTGCGTCGGGGGGTGCGTCGCTCTGATTGGTTGAAGCCTGATATTTGTCGTAATTACAGAAGGTTATGACGGTGATGCCTGCGTCGGTGGCTGCGTCGATAATGCGTCGATTTTCGAGCATCTTTAAATAGCGACGCACCCGCGCCTCAGACCATTCAAACCGCTTGGCCAGGAACCGGGTGCTGTGCGCAAGCTGGCCGCGGCGAAGGTCCAGCACGGTCGATCCGACGCGCTTGCGACGGGTCTTCCAGCTCGCCTCCGCCAACATCCACAGCAGGGCCTCCCGCTGGGTCATTTCCCCGTCGCGGAAGTCGACGTCGTCCCAGAGGGCGCGACTGACCATGAAGGATCCACTCACGTCCGCCCCCGTCTCTCTGCTTCCCGGCGAAAGGCATGCATGGCCGTGGTGTGATCAGACCAGCCCATGAAGCGGGCAATCTCCGGCCAGGAGCGCCGATACTGGGCAGAAGTGGGCCCGCACACTGCCTTGGGGCTCTGCCGCAGAGCGAAGACAAGCCGCTGTCGATATTCATGCTCTGGCGCGCGATTGTTCAGGTCGCGAAGGCGAAGCACCTCGGCCGGGCAGCCCGTCCTTTCCGCCACCCGGCGGACGATATCGTCTCGGGATACGGTCATGCGCCTGCACCCGCGCCCGCCTGCGGCGGCCACTGACATTTTTCAGAAATTTTCGCAGAGAATTTTGTCGGTTCAGACGCGTTGGCCGATAAATACCTGTGAACTCTGAAATTACCAGAGCTTCGTTGAAAGCGACGCGACGAGCGCGAAGCTGGCGATAACCATTTGAAAGAAGGTATTTTTTATGCTTACGATTAAGGCAAATATTAGCGTTGAGGTCGCAATTTCGCTTCCTGCGGCTCTGACGATCGCACTTATTCTGAAGACGCTCGCAGAGGTCTTCGCCGGCGGTTAGCGCTGGAGCGATTGTGAGGTGGTGGGTCATGCCGCCACCTCGCGGCGCAACCATCCCATGTGAGTCGCGGAAAACGGCGCCGTCTTATCCCAGACCAGCCAAACCCAATCCGCTGAACCGCCTTTCGCCTCACCGCCAGCTTTCAGATATTCGCCAGGCGGGCACGAAACACGCGGCGTAATAATCCAGACCCGGTGCGGCGGGTGTTCAGCGAACAGCCCGTTGGCGCGCTTAGCGCCGGCGATGAAACGAATGTCAACGAACGCACAAACCTTACCGGTCGCCAGCTCCAGCGCGCGACGGATAAAAGCCTCCGCCCCTTTCGCCCGAAAGAATGGCGGGTTCATCACGAAATTCTCGTAGCGCGCCAGTTCGGCGGAATAGCCGCTCAGGAAATCAATGTGGCCCGCCCAACACCGGTCGAACTCCGCCCGTTTCACCACGTCGCTGGCGCAAGCGTCGTGCCCGGCCGAGCGAAGCGTGTTCACGATGTTGCCCTGTCCAGCGCATGGATCCACGATAGAGCCGACGAACGACTCCACGGTCAGCAGCGCTTCGGTTGCAGCGGTCGGCTCAACATACCAGTCGAGTTCGTCACGCTCCCAGACGTGGGCGTTTTTCTCTGCGGCCTGGCTCATATCACCACCGCCTTCCCGCTCCGCGTCCGGGGCTGCCATCTGCCGCCGATGCGGACCATCTGAACCTCCGGGCCACTCTTTCGCGGACGCGGAATGATGCACTGGCATTGCGTTGGAAGGCCGTTCACCATGTCGGATCGGACGCCATGAACCGCGCCGGTGGTGGGGTTGTTCAGAGAATTGCCGTCGCCATCAAAGCGCATGCACTGGATCACCTGGCAGGAGACGTCATACCCCCTGCCCTTCCAGTAAGCGGTCACCCTCTCAGCCAGGGCAGCGTTGTAATCGCGTTCGTGAGGACGGGTCTTCATGCGGCCTCCGGCATTTCGAGGGTCCGCGTAAGCCGCGCGCGCCAAGCCTCGCGGTCTTCAAGCTGATAGCCACGGCCATAGTGGTTCGTGATCGTCAGGCCGTGCGGCTTGAGCTTCCGGCGAAGGGCGCAAAGGTGCGCCTTGAATGAATTGTTCGGATTATCGAGTTCTGCGAGACCCCGAATTTCACGCGAGACCTCCCAGGTCCAAACGGTGACCACCGGGTTTTTCAGAAAAAGCGTCAGGATCGCCCGCTTCTCCAAAGACAGGCGCCAGCTTTCCGGGAAAACGAACTCCTCTCCGCCGCTCAAGACGCCTTCCAGCCAACCGATACGGGCTTGAAGGGCGTCGATACGCTCCTGGCAACAGGCGCACACGCTCACGTCCACGCCCTCCCCATCTCGGCCGCGAGCTGACGGTTTACCGTGTTTTGGTATTCCCGGCGCCGGCGTTCACGCTGGCCTTTCGGGGCGCGCTCCCAAGCGAGACGGGCTTCGTTCACTTCGGCGTTGGAGGGCGGGTTCAGGGGATTGGGCAGTGTGCTCATGCGCCCCTCCAGCGGTTGCTGGCGGACACCCACTTCACGCCGTTGCGGCGGCACCAATGGGATAGGCCGGTGAACGCTATGCCCAGCTCCATGGCCGCTGCCTCCAGTGTCCATAAGGGATCAGCCGCCATAGCTTTCCGCTTGGCGATTTCATCCTCAGACAAGCGGCATCGAACCTGATTAGGTCTAGCCATCACGCCGCCCCCTTCACTTCACGCGGGCCGCTGGCGTCGAATGCAATGATGTTGCGGCGCGCCTTTTCAGCTGCATCGATCAGCTCTTCGAGCTCGCGAAGCTTCTCACGGGAGGGGATGGATTTGTTCAGGAGCGCCGCAACCGCTTCGCCGCCTTCGCGGGAGACATCGCCGGCCAGCATGTTAGGATCGTCCTCGCAGGGCTTTTGGCCGCCTGCCCGCTCTTCATAAAGCCGCTGATAGGTGCAAAGCAGAGGTCCAGGCTCTCCCGTCTCCGCCGAATATGCGGCGTCCAAAAGAAGTGCGTAGTGGATCGGCAGGATCTGAACGTGATCCGGGTCGCAGGCGTTGCGGAGATAAGACTCGTTCCGCTTACCAATAACCGCTGCAGCGTCCTGAAATGTCAGGGCCGCGCAGACCTGCGTAAGAGCGTCCTCAAAAGACCGCGGCTTGCGCACTTTCACAAAGCGCCTCCCCAATTGTGAATGAAGCCCCGCGCGAACGTCGCTACGCTCGCTCCCGAAAGTGAGGGGCTATGGACTGGATGAAGATGAGCCGGGCGCAGGCCGAGCGTGCGCGCTCCGCGGACGGAGACAGGGCGTCTCTCGCTAGAGCGCGCGCGTCGGCGTTCCTGCGCCGGGCGATGGGAATGAGGGCCGGTCTTGTCGTCATTGAGGGAAATGTTGACGGGGCCAAGAATGGCGTTGCAGCGCCGGACCCGTCCCCCGGCCCCTCTCGCATGACGACCTTTTGTAAACGCCCGTTGACCGGAACGGCTGCGCCGGAGGCTGCCGGGGACGCGACAAGGAATTACGCCGAGGCTGGGGGCGCTGCCCCGGCGCAAGCCCGGCCGGCTCTCGGCGAACCGGGCGGGGAGGAATGAAACGGGTTGCGGATATGCGCCCGGCGCCGTGTGATGCGGCGCATGGGAATTGCGAACGAAGTCCTTCAGTGGTTCGCCGCGCTTGGGTTGCCGGTCATCTTGGTGCTGACACAGCGGTACTGGTTGAAAAGCGATCGCGCCGAGGAAGAAGAGGAAGACCTCTCCAAGCTGATCCATCCTCACATTTCCGGGGGACGGCTGCACATTTTTTTCGACACGCCGGACCGCGGCGCGCCTCATACTCTGAAACTCAAAGCGATATCGCGCGGTTTGAGCTTCTCCGACGAAGCAGACGTCATTCGGGAAAAGCCGAGAGACCGCCTTCGCCCCTTCGACCCCGGCAAAGCGATAGGTGTTCTCGCCGGCCAAACCGAGGTTCGCATCAAGATGCTGCTCAACGAACGGCTTCGTTTTTATACTCGACACCAAGGTCATCCGTTCGCCTCAGTTGTTTTGGTCGGCGAACCTGGAACTGCCGAACTGGAGATCACGTGGGTCAGACGACGGCGACGCCAGCGCCGAGCAGAGCGAATATTGGATATCCCCCAAACGATCGATGTCCCGGTGATCAGCCCGGAAGAAGCAAGGGCAATCCAAGAACCGGACGACATCTGAACCACATTCAGCGCCAGCCCATGGACCAAGCCCGATCCGTAGGTGATGCTGCATGCAAGGATAGCCATGCCGCCCGGGGTGAGCCGGCCGATACGATCTTGAAGGCCGCGCAGCATTCAGGCCGCCTCCCCTGTGGTGGCTTGATCGGCCTCCTCCATGGTGGGTTTTTCGAATTCGTCCGCGCGCGACAAATTTGCGATCCGTTGGCGCGCACAAAGCTCTGCAAAACAGATCGACGACGGAATTCCTTCGGCGAGCAGGTCAATGAAGCGACAGTCGAACCAATCGATATCCTCAGAGGTCATCTAGGCGGCCTCCCCTGTGGTGGTGGAGTTTTGAAATGCTCTTCGTAGAAAAGATGGAGAGGGCTCGGATAGAACTCGGCCCTCGACAATTAGGAATTTCGTCCTATAGTGCCCGTTCGAAACAAAACAGGAACGGTTATGTTTTTTGCGGACGGGAAAACCAGTGCGGGTGTCAGCGGCCAAACAGTGAAGGTCGCTTTCTACAGGCGCGGCCTTGGCGGAACGACCGAAAGCATCGCCGAGGAGGCGGACCTGACACGCCATGCCCTCGTCAGCACCATCGAGGCGCTGAGCCGGGCCCTCACGGAACTCGATTCCCGTCAGGACCAGGTAGTCGATATGCGGCGACGCGCCTGACATTAGGCCGCGTCCTTCACCGCAATCAGGGATTCCAGCGGCACTCCGGTGATCTGAGTGATCTTCATGGCGATGGGGAGCGCAGGAGTTTTCCTCCCGTTCGCGATATCGCTTATGTATGAGACCGACACACCCACCTCGCCGGCGAGGCCGACGAAGGAATTGCCCTTGGATTTGCGCCATGTCGATAAACTGTCCATGACGCCTAACTACGCTCTAAGCGTATCTGCGGTCAAGCCAAAATTACGCTCTCCGCTTGACGACGAATTTCACAAGGCACGGCATGATACGCGCATGGCGGATACATTCTATTTGAAGGAATGGCGTAAGCACCGGGATCTGACCCAAGGTCAGCTCGCAGAAAAGGTCGGCGTGTCGGTCGTTCACATATCCGAACTGGAACGGGGCAAGAAAAGCTATACCCGTCCCATGCTGGTCAAGCTTGCCGACGCGCTGGGCGTGCAGCCGGCCGACCTTATCTCAAGGCTCCCCGATCAGGGCGCAGACATCGTGTCTATCTGGGACCGCATTCCGACAAACAACCGCAGCCAGGCTCGCGACATACTCGAAACCTTCACCAAAAAGAGCGGCTAAATGCTACGTCTCGGCATAGCGGTGGCGCTCGCCTCAAGCAGCGCAGCCGCACAGGATTTGAGCGAATCCCAATGGGCGAAAGTGTTTGAAAGTGTGCCCGTTCTCAACAAGGGCGAGACGTTGGATCGCATGCCATCTCCGACCGAGCGTGAGAAAATATCTTCCGCCATCAAGGACCGGCTGAAAGACCCAGAATCGGCCCGCTTCAAATGGACCTCGCTCCGCGTGCCGCGGGATGGGCTGGGAACCTACTGCTTCCTAACCAATGCCAAAAACAGCTTTGGCGGCTACACCGGTTTTGAGGCGCACTCCATCACTACGGTTGCGCGAGAGGGCGAGATAGTCGCAGCGATTATGATAGGCTCGCAGGACCGGCAGGATTACACCGTTCGCCTTTGCGCGCGAGAGGGTTACGACGACCTACACACCGCAGAGGAATTAAGCGAATAGCATTACCTTGAAAATTTAATTACGCTTTAAGCGTATTTCTTTCTTGACGAATAATTACGCTCTCAGTTAATGTGTCTCCAACGTTGATGGAGACACGACATGCCGCAAGGCGATTTCCAAAAAGACATCGACACCCTCAAGGCTGAAGCGCGCGAAATGCGCTCAGACATCGAAGGCGTTCAACTCGGGCTGGCGATCACTGTTGGCCTGGTTGTTCTCGCCGGACTGCTGATTGCCGGCGGGTTTATCGGCGCGGCGCTGATGGCGGGGCTTCTCTAATGCTCCACGTCAGTTTCATCCCGAATATATTCCCGGCCGCAGTTTTCATTGTTGCACCGGTAAACCGCGGTCCATCTGCCGCGGTAAAACGCGCCTTCGCGGCTGACCAGCGCCATGCGGCCTTCCCCGCATGTGAGGCACCGCTCCCGCGGATCCGCGACTTCCTCGACCAGCTTCGCTTCAAGCTCTGCAATTCGGCGCTCGTGTTCGTCCAGACGGACGGCGAGCTCGCCAACCTTCGCCGCGCGCTGAACCCAGCGCCACACGCGGCCAGTCCATCCAATCGATTCAGCTTCACCCATGAGCGCGACGTTACGACCAGTCGCGGGAAAGGAAAACCCATGTACGGACCTCGCTCAAATGGCGACTGGCGAGAGCGTGAAGCGGCCCACCGGGGCACAGCTCAGCCTGAGCCCGGCCGCCACCGCATTCTGAACGCCGCCCGCCTGACGGTGGGCGAGGAATGGTTCGGGCGCCGCCGGGGCTATGACTGGCTCCGCGAGGTTCTGCAGGACGCCGGGTTCGACGCCCCGCAAACGGGTCGCGAGCATGACTGGCTGGCTCTGCAGAAGGCGCTCGCCGCGCAGGGTTTCCGCAAGGTTCCTAAGTCAGAGGCCCGCCCCGGCGACCTGTTCATTCAGGCGACGGGTCATTCCGGGCAGGTCTGCGTGGTCTGCACGTCCACCCCCTATAACGCCCACGGGATTCGTCACCGCGACCCGCAGACGCCGCCGAAAGACTGGCGCCCGACGCACGGCATCACGTCCGAACGCGGTTCGGTCGTGCAGGTCCGCAGCCTCAACGAATACCACGACACCGACGATGCCGCCGGGAACGATTTCTGGCGCGCGCCGGATGATGACGGCCTTCGCGCCGTTCCCGCCCCTGTCGCGGCCAAGCAGATGGAGGCGGCGTGATGGACACCGAACGCATCCTCTTTCTTGCCGACTATATCGAAAGTCATCCTGAACAGTTCGATATGCGGGAGCTGGACCATTTGTGCGGGGCGCCCTGCTGCATTGCTGGTCACGCGAATGCGCTCTGGGGCGGCAAATGCTGTTCGGGTGATAGCGCTAAAGAGATACTCGGGCTCTCGGACACCCAAAAGAATCACCTGTTCTTCATGTCTAGGACAGGGCTGGATCTGGGCGAAGTGGGAGCCCCCCTTGGAGCCGCCGTCCTCCGCCACCTTGCCGCTACCGGCGAAGTGGACTGGTCGGCCGAGCCAGCGCGCAAGCCTCTCCCTGAAAGCCTGACGTCGCTGCTGCATAGCCGGAGCGCCAAAGGCGTGAGGACCGAGCAAAGCGAGGGCGCATCATGACCCGCTTCCGCCCCACCATCGGCATAGCCGCTGAGCGCATCGCCACGGCTGCCCTGTTCATCTTCATCATGGCGTCTCTGTATCTCGCCTGCACGGCTGGAGCCGCCGCGACCGGAGGGCTGCCGCAATGAACCAGCCCATCACAAGAGCCGAATGGGAGCTGTCCGGCGCCACGTCCGACACGGTCGAGGAAATCAAGGACATCTTTGGCGACCTGTGGTCTGGCGACTGCCGTTCCGCGGGGCTGCGCGACCTGCGCAAGCTCCGGCGCCAGCTCACCGCCCAGCTCGCCGCCATGGACGAGGTCATCGACCGCATGACGGCGGACCAGCCCAAGCTGGAAGTCGTGGCGTCCAATGAGCACGCGCCTTTCACCGTTCTGCACGGGACCGGCGACGTGATCCGCTCCAACGAACCCGATCCGTTCAACAGGGCCGTGAGTGACGTGTTCTCAAACCGCCCCTTTGGCGGAGACGGGCCGGAGGCGGCGTGATGGCTCGCACTGACGAAATCGGCGCGCCGCGCCCGGAGAAAGACCCAACCGACTATTCGATCCCGCTGATTGAGAGCGATCAGCGCCGGGTGTTGAGCGACCTATACGGGTTCATCCCCCACCACAGCGAAGAAATCATCTTCGGTGAAATCGAGCGCCTGCGCTTCGATGCCGATTGGTGGGAAGACGCCCCGATAGACGATGACGACATTGGGCCTGACGAGCCGGTCGCGGATGAGTCGGTGCTGGACGAAGTGACCCGCCTTGTCGTCGCCGGCGACCGCACTCAGGCCCTGATCGTTGTCGAACGCGCCATGCTCGTGCGCCCGGAGGAAGACCTTCAGGCCGCATACGACGCCGCGCCCAAATTCTCCCCTTCCCACGGAACGCATCAATGAAGATCACGATCGAACGCGACGCGCTGCTCGCCGCGATGAACCATGTCGCCACGGCAGTCCAGAAGCGCACAACCATCCCGATGCTGGAGAACGTGCTGCTGAAAGCGGAGACCAATGACTGCGTGGAGCTGAGCGGGACGGACCTGGACATGGAGGCCTCCGCGCTGGCGCAAGCCGCTGTTGAACAGTCCGGCCAAGCGACTGTTTCAGCTGACCGCCTGCGCAATATCGCCCGCTCACTTCCGCCGGGCGCCAACGTCCAGATTGAGCTTGCTGATAACGGGAATGCCGTTCACATCAAGTCTGGCCGGTCGCGCTTCCAGTCGCCCAGTCTGGACCCGCGCGACTGGCCTTTGCTCAAAGGCCCGGAGGAAGCCGAGCCGCTTCGGATTGACGCGAAGGCGCTTGCTGCGGCTTTGGAGGGCGTGCGCTTTACCGCCATGCCTCACGGCAAGGGCTCTGACAATCTCGCGGTCGTCTATTTCGATTTCGAGAAGACTGGCCTGCTTCGTCTGGTCGCCACGAACCGCCATATCCTTGGCCATGTCGCGCTAACCATCGAGGGCGCGCCGCCCGCATCATTCTCGCTGCATACCAACCATGCGGCCGCTCTCTCGGGCTTTCTCAAGTCCGCCGAGGGCGAGGTTACGCTCGCCTCTGACGGGCGCGTCATGCGGGCAACGCGCAAGGGCGCGACCCTGACAACGAAGCTCTATGACGGCCCCTATGTCGATTGGGAGCGGATTGTCCCCCGCGAGACCCAAGAAACGACCGCCTTTGACAGGGAAGGCCTGCGCATCGCCGTCCAGCGCGCCGCGATCATGGTCGATGAGCAGAGCAATCTGACGAAACTGGATGTCGGCAAGGATTCCGTGACCATCATTGGCCAGGGCGAATTCGGCGCATCCGGCCACGACGAGATAGCCGTGGAAAGCACGGGTGAGATGAGCGTCGGGTATAATGGCCGCTATCTCAGCGAAATTCTCTCTGCGCTCAGCGGCGCGCGCACGGACCTCAAATGGTCCAGCCCGACTAGCGGTTCGCTGCTGTGCTGCCCGGATGCCCCTGATCATTTCTACCTGCTGATGCCGGTGCGGATATGATCGCCCGCTCTCTCGTAATCCTCGGCCTTTTTCTCACGGCCACGACCATCGCCGCGTCCATCCATGACGCTTTTGGCTGGCGCGGGACGCTCTGTGCCCTGTCAGCCGCCCTCACCGCTCTTTCCGTGATCGGACTCCGCGCTCTTGAGGGGCGCGTGGTCCGGCACTGACGAACTGGAGACCGATATGTCCGAAGTCGAACACCGTGCGCAGCGCCAGATCGAAGCCGCGCAGATGCTCCGGAAGAATTACGCCGCCGTGGTCGAAGGCGATCCGGAAATGCTCCACGACCTGCTGGAGGGCGAGACGGACCTATTCGAGATGATCGACAGGCTGATCGTCTCCAGCGACGAAGCCGAAGTCATCGTGGACGGGATCAAGAAGCGCGAGGAAGAGCTTCAGGCGCGGCGCAAGTTCGCAGAGGACCGCAAGGCGCGTATCCGGACGCTGATCGAACAGGCTATGTCGGTGGCTGACCTCAAGACGCTCAAGCGCCCGCTGGCCACTCTCTCGCTGTCCGCCCGCAAGCCGGACGTGAAGGTCACCGAAGAGGCCGATATCCCGACGCAATTCTGGAAGGCGGGCAAGCCGCGCCTCGACAAGGCCGGACTGCGCGCTGCGCTGGAAGCCGGGGAAACGATCCCCGGAGCCGCGTTTGGCAACGCCGCCCCCACGCTCATCGTCCGCAAGAAATAGGAAGCCCGATGAACGCTCTCAGCAAACCCTCCGAATATTCGAGCTCGCAGCTTGCGCTGATCAAGCGCACCGCGGCGGCCGGGCTCACCGACGATGAATTCTCGCTCTTCATCGAACTCTGCCGGCGCAACCGGCTGGACCCGTTCCGAGGCGAGGCCTCGGCCATCGTGTTCAGCGCCAAGAGTCAGGACAAGCGCCGCGTTGCGCTCGTCGTCGGGATCGATGGCCTCCGCAAGATTGCCGACCGGCAGGACACCTACGCGCCGGACGAGCAGCCGCCCGAATACGAATACGACGACAGCCTGAAAGGCCCGACCAATCCGCTTGGGATCGTGAAATGCACGGTCTACGTCAACAAGCTCCGTAAGGGGCGCTGGTTCCGGACGCCGGGCGTCGCTTACTGGGACGAGTTCTGCCCGGTCGTGGACGAATGGGCCTACGACCAGCAGGCCGGCAAGCGCAAGCCCACCGGCAAGAAGATGGCGGGCGGCAAATGGGGCGACATGCCCCGCCACATGATCGCTATCGCCGCCGAGCGACAGGCGCTCCGCAAGGGCTGGCCCGACGCCTTCGGCGACCTCTACGCCGAGGAAGAGGTGGAACGCTCCGAAACCGAGCCCAACGCTGCCGAGGCGGTGAAGAACTTCGAGAAACAGGAGCGGCTGGAAGCGATGGGCGGCGCCAACGCCATCATGTTTCAGTTCGACCCGAACGGCGACCTCGAGCGCGTTCCGGTAGGCAAGGTCGCTGACCGGATCATGGCGCACATCGAAGACTGCGGCACCTTCTCGGAGCTCAAGCTCTTCGAGCAACGCAATCGTCACAGCCTCCGCGAGTTCTGGGCCAACTCACAGGGCGATGCGCTGGAGGTCCGCAAGGCTCTGGACGCCAAGCTGACATCGCTTGCGCCGGTCAATGATGACGCGGACGAGCCGGAGGCTGCTGAAGCCTGATGAGCCGCGAACTCTTCATCCTCGACATGCCCGGCGGTCCAATCCGCCAGAAGGTGCTCCGCCTGGTGCAGGAAGCCCCCGACAAGACGCGCGTGGAGATGAAGGACGCAAAGCGCTCCGACGAACAGAACGCCCGCATGTGGGCGATGCTCGGGGACATATCCAAGCAAGTCGAATGGTTCGGCTGCCAGTGGACCAAGGAAGACTGGAAAGAGCTGTTCGTCCGCGAGCTGCAGCGCGAAACCCGGTTCATGCCCGGCATGGACGGCGCGCCGTTCCCGCTAGGTCACCGCTCAAGCGACCTCTCCGTTGGCGAGATGAGCGGTGTGATCGAGATCATGTTCAAGTTCGGGGCCGAACAGGGCGTCGAGTGGTCGGAACCGGTCAGGCAATTTGCCGGCCCGGAAAGCGCGCCGGACCGGGCTGATGAAGCCGACGCTCGCCCCGCCAACGACTCCCCCGAACCTGACGGCCCAGTCGACTACCGGGACGCCATGGAGCGCGGCCGCACGGCCCAGAGCATCGACCTCATAGAAGCCATCACGCGCCGGATCCAGAAACACGGCTTTAGCCAGCCTGTCAGCGATGACGGGAAGGAGGCCCTGCGCATGGCCCTCTCGAAGCGGCGCAATGAGCTGCGAGAGCGCGAACAAGACGCAGCCTGAATTCACAAAGGAGAGAGACATGGACGACGTTACACAGCCGCAGAGCCTTGATCAGGCGGGACAGGAGAGACTCCGCAGCTTCATCCAGCGCATTGAGCGGCTGGAGGCCGACAAGGCCGAAATCGCCGCTGATATGAAAGAGGTCTATGCCGAGGCGAAGTCGATGGGTTTCGATACCAAGATCATGCGCCAGGTCGTGCGCCTGCGGAAAATGGACCAGCAGGACCGCAGCGAGCAGGAGTCGATCCTCGACCTGTATCTGCATGCAGTGGGCGACGCGTGATGCAGGGCTTGATCGTAGACTCCTTCGCCGGCGGCGGCGGCGCGAGCTGCGGCATTGAGATGGCGCTGGGCCGTTCGCCCGACATCGCCATCAATCACGATGCCGACGCGCTCGCCATGCACGCCGTCAATCACCCGGACACGCTGCACCTGACGGAGAATATCTGGCAGGTGGACCCGGACGATGTCTGCGGGTCGCGGCCCATCGACCTGTTCTGGGCCTCGCCCGACTGCAAGCATTTTTCCAAGGCCAAGGGCGGCACGCCGGTCAACCAGAACATTCGCGGGCTGGCCTGGGTGGTGGTGCGCTGGGCTCAGCGGCGTCCGCCAGAGCGTCGTCCTCGCGTGATCCTCTTGGAGAATGTCGAAGAATTCAGGGACTGGGGACCGGTCCTGGTCGCCGAGGATGGCAAGGCCGTGCCGTGCGCGAAGCGGCGTGGCGAGGAATTCAAGGCGTGGGTGAAGGCGCTGCGCCAGCTGGGCTATCGCGTCGACTGGCGGGAGCTGCGCGCTTGCGACTATGGCGCGCCGACGATCCGCAAGCGGTTGTTCATCATCGCCCGCCGCGACGGCCAGCCGATTGTCTGGCCCGAACCGACGCACGCCCCCGTCGACGATCCGCGCGTGATCGCGGGCCAGCTGAAACCGTGGCGCTCCGCCGCCGACATAATCGACTGGTCCGCGCCCTGCCCGTCCATCTTCGACACCAGCGCGCAGATCATGGAAAAGTTCGGGGTCCGGGCAAAGCGGCCGCTGGCCCCGGCGACCGAGCGCCGCGTGGCGCGCGGCGTCCAGCGTTACGTTCTGGACAATCCGGAACCGTTCATCGTCTCGGTTGCGCACGGCGACAGCGGCGGGCGGCGGGAATATCCGCTGGACGATCCGCTGGGCACGCTGACGCAAAGCCCGCAGCACGCGGTTGTCGCGCCAGTGTTCACCTATGGCCAGCAAGGCGGGGCGGTTCGCTCGCCCGAGGAGCCGCACAGCACCGTGACAGCTTCGATCAAGGACACGAACGCCCTGGTCGTCGCCGCCTTCATGGCGCAGCACAATACCGGGGTGACGGGGCATGACGCCCGCGCGCCGGTCTCCACGATCACCGGACGCGGCACACAGCAGCAGCTGGTCGCTTGCCACATGATCAACATGAAGGGATCGGATCGCCGGGAAAGGCCGATCACGGACCCGGCGGCGACGGGCTGCGCGGGCGGCGGTCACGCCGGAATGGTCGCGGCCTTCCTGACGAAATATTATGGCACCGACCAGGCACAGATCCCTTCCGATCCACTCCACACGGCCACCGCGAAGGCCCGTTTCGGCTTGGTCGCCGTCACAATCGGCGGCGCGGAATGGGTGCTGACCGACATCGGGATGCGGATGCTGACCCCGCGCGAATTGTTCCGGGCGCAGGGCTTCCCCGACAGCTACATCATTGATCACCGTGCGGACGGATCGAAGCTGACCAAGACCGCGCAGACGCGCATGGCGGGCAACAGCGTGTGCCCGCCGCTGGCGGAAGCGCTGGCCCGCGCCAACGCGCCGTTCGCCATGGCGAAGAGAGCCGCCGCATGAGCGCCCACGCCGCCAAACGCCGCAAGCCCACCCTCGCCCAGCAGGTGGCCGTCCTGTTGAAGCAGGGCGCAAAACAGATCGACGTTCGGGTTCAGTCGCTAGAGTCCGAAATCCTCCGGCATAATGTTTGGGGTCAACAAACCGCTCGGCGACCTTCGGTTCTTATAGGCCGACAGGGGCTTCCTCCGGTCAAAGGCAGCTGTGGGAAAACGGTTTCCCGCGCTCGCAGCAAAGTGGATCGGACTGCCACGAAGCACGCGTCTGGCAATGATGCGCTTCTGACCTGTGCTGTTTTCCGGTACGGCCTGCAGCCCCGGCGGCCAGTTCGGCTCCCGTCCTGGCGCCCACGAAACCTCGTCGAATTCCATCTCGGATGGTTTGAGCTGTCCAAAATCGGCATCCGTTATGTCAGAACGGATGATATGAATGCTCCCAACCCCATCGAGCAGATCATCCTCGAATGTCGCCCCTGTAAGATCACAATTCATGAATTGAAGCTTGCCGCGACTGGGCGCGAACCATGCCTGCTGAAGAGTGCAGCGATTGAAATACCAAGCCCCCTGGATTGGCTCGAACCGCGCACAGTCTGCTGCTGTCTCATGCAAACTCGCATTTGCGCCAGACAGACTTGCGAGGGTGAGGTCGCACGTACTGAAGGTGGCTGGCCGGGCATTTCCTTTGAGGCGAAATCCAAGAAGACTCACACCTGGAATGCTTGCGCCTCGAATAGTCGCATTCGCCAGATCCAGCCTTTCTTCTCGAGCATACCGATAAAACGTTTCAACGAGGTCGGTCACCTCTTGGCCGGTCTTTTTACGATATTGAAGGTCATCGCGGAGGGAGCGTATCAGCGTTGCTCTCTCGACTTCCCTGCTGAGCGCTCGCGCGGGTGCTTCCTGCCTCCATCGGCGCAGATCGCCGTATGCAATAACAAACGCCGCGACTGCGGCGACTGCGGCAATGAGCGCTCCAATGTCACCCGTAACACCAAGCCAGCCAAGAACCGCTTCCATGTTCAGTCGCCATTCGCTCACGCTGATCTCCGATCATTTTTTTCGTCAGCTTTCAGTGCGCAGTACCAGCACCCGCGTTTTCTGCCTAGCATTGGCGGAAGTCCGACATGCCCATGAACACGCAGCAAGTAAGCCGCCTGACCACCTCAGAGGTCTGCGCGCTGGCTCGCTACGGCAAAGCCACGCTCTGGCGGCGCATACGCGAGAAGCAGATGCCTCCTCCGGTGGACCGGGGCCGGGAGTCCCTTTTCGACCGAAAAGCTGTGGAGAAAGCCCTGGGCTTGGTTGACGATGATCAAACCCCGGCGCTCTCATTCAACGCGGATGCCTACCGTGAAGCTGAATCTTCCTAGATACGTCGTCCCGAAACCTCAGAAGTCGGGAACGCTTCACTATTTCCAGGTCCCGAAAAAGCTCCGGCCAGAGGGCTGGCCGGCGACGGTGCGCCTGCCGATCAAGAGCGAAGAGCGCGTCGGCGGCCGGGCCGAGATGCTCGCCGTCATTCGTGATGGCGACAAGCTCAACAGGAAACTCGACGAAGAGCGCGACATGGCGCGCCGGGGCGTCACCCGCGGCCCTGCAGAGGGCACGCTCCCTTGGCTCAATACGAGCTATCAGACAGACCCGGACGTCGATTTCAGGGCGCTCGCAAAGCGGACCAAGGAGAGCTACGACCAGGCCGCGAGGAAGATCCTTCTGTGGTCCGAGAAGATTGACCCGCCCCACCCGCACGTCGCGCAACTGGACTGGCCCTTCATCAAGCAGTTTCTCGACGTCTTCTCGGATCGGCCGCACACCAAGAGGATCGTCCGCGCCTACCTGAAGCTCCTGCTCGATCACGCGGTTGATAAGGGTGTGCTGCGAGAAAATCCGATACCGCTCAATCGGCGGACGCGCCGGAAGAACAAGAACCAGAGAACTCTTGTTGTCTGGTCAGACGCCCTCGTGCAGAGCGCCGTTGATCTCTGCGACCAGGCGGGCGCGCCGTCCATGGGCACCGCTATCCTGATCGGCTTCGACCTGATGCAATATCCCGATCAGATTATCGGGATGCGAAGGCATCAGGACTATCTCCCAGAGACCGGCGAGTTCCAGTTCGAACGAAACAAGACTGGCGTGCCCGTCCGGGTAAATGCTTCGCGCCGGGTGCGGGCGCGTCTGTCGAAAAGCCGCACCCTTTATCTCGTCGTGAACGAGGAGACCGGCCAACCGTGGCGGCGCCGGGCGTTTAACGACCGCTTCCGCGCGATCATGGACAGCGACGAGCGCACGAAGGGCGTCCAGTTCGGATGGCTCCGGCACTCAGGCGTGATTGAGAGCGACCAGGCGGGCCTGACTGAAAAGCAGATCGCGGATATCGGCGGCTGGAAGAGCACCCAGTCCGTCAAGAACATCCTCGACAGCCACTACCGGATCCGCGATCCCATCGTCGCAAACCTCGGGCAGAAACGCCGGGAAGGCTGGCGGGCGCGTCAGGAGCGCGAACGCGCCAAGAACGGATAGTTGGAAGTCCTGTTGGAAGCCGGTTGGAAGGACGTCGGCTAAGTCCTTGAAAAAATGGTGAGCCGGCAGGGGTTCGAACCCTGGACCTACTGATTAAAAGTCAGTTGCTCTACCAACTGAGCTACCGGCTCACGCGGCGCGGCGAAACGCGCGCTTGAAGAGGGCGTAGTTAGACGGCCCGGGGCGTCGTTGCAAGACGGTGATATCAGCCTTTTTCCGCGCCCGCTGATATTTTTTTGCGCAAGGACTCCAGCGTCCCGTCCGCAATGGCGGCGCGGATACGCGCCATCAGCCCCTGATAATAGGCCACGTTGTGCCAGGAGAGCAGCATCGGGCCCAGCAATTCGCCCGCCTTGAACAGGTGATGCAGATAGGCGCGGGAGTAATCCCGGCTGGCCGGGCAGTCGCTTTCGGGGTCCAGAGGCGTGTCATCCTCGGCGAATCGGGCGTTTTTCACGTTCACCGGCCCCGCATCCGTCCAGGCCTGACCATGGCGGCCCGAGCGCGTGGGGATGACGCAATCGAACATGTCGACGCCGCGGGAAACCGCCTCGATGATGTCCACGGGGCGCCCGACGCCCATCAGATAGCGCGGACGGGCGGCGGGAAGGTGCGGAACGGTGGCCTCCAGCACCTCCATCATGGCCGAAAACCCCTCCCCCACGGCCAGCCCGCCGATGGCGTAACCGTCCATTCCGATCTCAAGAAGCCCCTCCGCGGAGGCTTTTCTGAGCTCGGGATAGGTGGATCCCTGCACGATTCCGAACAGGGACTGGCCTTCGCGGTCGCCGAAAGCGGCCTTGCAGCGTTTCGCCCAGCGCAGGGAAAGCTGCATGGATTCCTCCGCCGCCGGACGCTCGGCGGGGAAATCGGTACATTCGTCGAGCTGCATGGAGATGTCCGCGCCCAGCAGATCGGCCTGGATTTCGATGGCCCGTTCGGGGGTCAGCATGTGTGAAGAGCCGTCAATATGGCTCTGAAACTTCACGCCTTCCTCGGTCAGCTTGCGCAATTGCGCCAGCGACCAGACCTGAAACCCGCCAGAATCGGTGAGGATCGGGCCGGCCCAGCGCATGAATTTGTGCAGCCCGCCGAGGCGGGAAACGCGCTCCGCCCCCGGACGAAGCATCAGGTGATAGGTGTTTCCGAGGATGATATCGGCCCCGGTTTCGCGCACCTGATCGGTATAAAGCGCTTTCACCGTGCCCGCCGTGCCCACCGGCATGAAGGCCGGCGTGCGGATTTCGCCGCGCGTGGTGGTCAGAACGCCGGTGCGCGCATCGCCGTCGCGGGCGGAAATATCAAACGGAAACTCGGCCATTACGCATCTTTTCGATCGGGAAACAGGAGGCAGGCGTCGCCATAGGAGTAGAAACGGTAGCCATTTTGTATGGCGTGGGCGTAGGCGGACTGCATGGTTTCAAGCCCGCTCATGGCGCTGACCAGCATGAAAAGCGTCGATTTGGGCAGGTGGAAATTGGTCCAGAGCGCGTCGGCGACCTTAAATTCATAGCCCGGCGTGATGAAAATATCGGTGTCCGCCGCGCCGGGGGCGACATGTCCGGCCGCGTCCGCCGCCGCTTCCAGCGTGCGCAGCGCCGTGGTGCCGACCGGGACGACGCGATTTCCGCGTGCTTTGGCCGCCGCGATGGCCTCGGAAGCCGCCTCCGAGATCTCGTAATACTCCGCGTGCATGACATGGGCGTCGGTATCGTCCGCCTTTACGGGCAGGAAGGTGCCGGCGCCGACATGCAAAGTGACGCGAGTCTGCTCGATTCCGCGTGATTTCAGGGCGTCAAACAGCCTGTCGGTGAAGTGCAGACCCGCCGTCGGGGCCGCGACGGAGCCCTCTTTTTCGGCAAAAATGGTCTGGTAATCGTCCAGATCCGCCTCATCCAGCGCCCGTTTTCGGGCGATATAGGGCGGCAAAGGGGGCGCGCCGGCCGCTTTTATGGCCTCATCCAGCGCCTTTCCCGCACGGTCAAAGCGCAAGAGCGCCTCGCCGCCATCCGCTTTCTCGGCCACTTCGGCGGAAAGACCGTCAAAATCGACCCGGTCGCCGGGGCGCAGGCGCTTCGCCGGGCGCACGAAGGCGCGCCAGGCGTCCTCAGCCTCCCGCTTGTGGAGATTGACCTCGATCGCGACGTCCCCGCCGCCGCCCTCTGCGCGCGCCGAGCGGGTCCCGTTCAGCGCGGCGGGGATGACGCGGGTATCGTTGAAAACCAGCAGATCGCCGGGCGCCAGCAGGTCCGGAAGGTCCAGCACGCCGCGATCCGCCAGTGTCTGACCGGGGCGCACCACCAGCAGGCGCGCGGAGTCGCGCGGGCGGGCGGGCCGCAGGGCGATCCGGTCTTCGGGCAGGTCGAAATCGAACAGGTCAACGCGCATAGGGTGCGGACCTAACCCGAAACGCCCCGGTTCGGGAGAGGTATTTCACATGACGCGGAATTCATTTCAGGCCCCCGTCCCCCGCCGATAAGCTGACAGAATGGCTTTCAGGCGGTTTGCGGCCGCGTTGATCGGGCTGGTCCTGTGGACCGGCGCCGCAGAGGCGGCGCCGCAAACCCATGCCTATGGCGAGGATCCGCGGCAGACGCTGGATATTTATGGCGATGATGGTCTGACGGACGCGCCCGTGCTGCTGCATGTTCCGGGCGGGGGCTGGGCCAATCAGGACAAGGCCATGGCCTGGTCGATCCCGCGCATGGCGAGCCGGGAGGATATCCTGCTGGCGGTGATGGATTATCGCGCGCCGCCGGACTTCGACGCCGCCGACCAGGCGCAGGATGTGGCCATGGCCGTGGCGTGGCTGAAGGCCAATGCGGCGGCGCATGGCGGCGACCCGGACCGCATATTCGTCATGGGCCATTCGGCGGGCGGGCATCTGGCCGCGCTGATCGGGGTCGACCCCTTCTATCTGGAGGCGCAAGGGCTGAATTTGAGCGACCTGGCCGGAGTGATCCTGCTGGACGGTGCGGCCTATGACGCGGCCTTGCAGGCAGATTATCTGAAATCGGTCTATGGATCGGAGAACGCCTCCGCCCATATTTTCGGGCCGGATATCAGCGTTTTCACCCCGGCCGACCGCGTCAGGCCGGACATGGGAACGCCGCCCTTCCTGATCCTGTATGTCAGTCAGCGCGGCTATGGCATCCGGCAGGTTCACGCGCTGGAAGCGGCGTTCGACGCCGCAAGTGTGGATTACGAAACCGCCGCGGTGCGCGACAGCGACCACGTGCGGATTGCGTACGAGTTTGGAGAGCCGGGCAATCCGGCCGGACGCGCCGCGGCGCGCTTCATCCGCAAGCATTCCGGGCGGTAGCTATTGCGCGGCGGGTTCGGGCAGGGTTTGCGCCGCGCCGTGGGCGCGCGCCAGCAAAGCCTCGCAATCTGCGTCCCGACCATCGCCCAGCTCCACAAACGGCAGGGCCGCCAGACCGCCGGTGAGCGAACCCAGAAGCGCCGCCGCACCCGCCTGAAGCGCGGTCTCGCCGGCATCGACGCCAATGGCGGGGTTGCGCAGCGTGCCGCGGATCACCGGATCGCCCAGAAGCGAGCCCCAGCTGACATCCTTGGCGTCGGTTTCCACGGTCAGGTCCAGCGACTCGTCATCCAGATTCACCGTGCCGTCCAGAACGATCAGGCTGTCCTGACTGTCGAACACCACGGGCGCGGCGCGGGCCAGCCCGTCCTCCACCGCGAAGCGGGCGACGGCGCAGTTCAGCTCTGTAAATTCAGGATCCTGCGGGTCTTCGGTGAGAAGCAGCAGCAGCACCTCGCCGAGATCCAGCCCCGCCGCCTCGGACCCCAGCTGGCGTATGCGGCCGTCCTGCGCATAGAGCGTGACCGCGCCATTGGCGCTGGAGGCGGCCTGACGGAAACCGTTGCCGGAGGCGGTAATATCCAGCCGGCCCGCAAGCCCCCCTTGCGCGAAACGCCCGTCGGCGAACTGTTCCAGCCGGACATCGCTGAGGCGGCCGTCTATGTCGTGCCGGGGCGTTTCCTCCGAAGCGTCAATCACGACTTCGGCTTCCAGATTGCCGGCTTCCGCCTCGAACGCGATGGGGGCGAAGCGCATGACGCCGTCTTCCAGATTCATGTCCAGCCGCAGCGCCTGCAGGGGAAGCGGACCCGCCTGAACGCTGTCGGCGCGGAAATCGACCCGGGCGTCGACGGCGCGAATACGGGTGAGGTCCAGCGTGGAATCCGGGATCAGGCGGTCGCTGGCGGCGTAGCTGGAATTGATTTCTTCCTGCAGCGCGTTCGTCTCTCCGCTGACGCGGCTGGGCGCGCCGATGATGATGCCCAGATCGTCCAGTTCCAGATTCGTGGACTGCAGGTCAGCGATAATCAGCGGCCGGTCACGGCCCAGCCGGACCTCGAAATCACCGCCCAAGTCGCTGTCGCCCACGATGCCGTCAATGCCTTGCAGCCGCCAGACATCCTCGCCGGCGGAGAGTTCGCCATTCAGCTCATAGGGCGGCGTATCCGGAGCGGCGAGACCCAGAAGGTCTGCGAAATCGGCGAAGTTTTCGCCACGCACGGTCAGCGCGCCGCGCAGGCCGTCCACCTGTGGCCCGGCGATGCGGCCATTAAAGAAGACCGTCGTTCCGGCGCCGGAGCCGACCGCCTCGACATCGCCGCCGGCGGGCCGGCCGGAAGCTGTGGTGATGGTGAATTCTTGCGTGTCGCCGTCCCGGCTGACCACGAAGACGAAATTCTCGATCTCCGCACGGGCGATCTCGTCCAGATTCTTGAGGAAATCGCCGCCCTCTCCCCGGTCCTCGCCCTTCAGGCGGATGCCGGCCTGACCGTCCGTAACGCTGGCGCGCGCAATGAGGGCGCGGCCCGGAAGGATGCCCAGCGGACTGAATCGCAGATCCATCGCGCCCAGCCTGTAGGGCGCGATATCGCCCTGGATTTCCAGGGCGCGCATTTCATAGCCAATGGGAAAAATCTTGAGACGGGCGTGATCCAGCGTGGTGTCGCGGCCCGTCGCGGTTTCAATCGCCCATGCGCTGAGCGGCGTCGCAAACCGCGGCATGGTCAGTAATATCAAGCCAGCCGCCGCGAGGAGCGCGGCGGCGGCGATGATCGTCAAAACCCAGTATTGCGCTTTCAAAATGACGCTCTTTCAAACGCCCCCAGACAAGGGAACGCTAATGGGCGCTTTTTGTTCGAAAGGAGAAAAAAACATAATTACTATTAAAGTTTGTGAGTGCGATTTAAGCTTATCCTTTTTTGAAAGTGAGGCGTGATCGATGGCAGCATCCAACCTGAGCGAAGATGAAAACCTCTTTGTAAGCGCACTGAAGAAATTTGAAGGTTATTCTGTAAACACAAACATTCAAAAAGAACTTCGCTGGAGCGACGAGCGCTATGACGAGGTAAAAACATCACTAATCGAAAAAGGCATGATTAGTAAGGCACGTGGGCGAGGTGGTGCCGTTCGACTCTCTTCTGAATTATCCGAGCTACCGTCGAAAAAGAAAAAATCTGTAAGAGAAACTGACCTCTACAAGCCGATGTTAGGGATATTAAACAGCTGGCTTAGAAATGAAATTGGATATTCTGAGCGGAATTTCATCTCTGAAGTGTGCGGAAATAAGCGCCACAAAGGCTACGGGCGCTGGTCACAACCAGATCTAATTGCAGCAGGCTACCGCTCTTTTCAATATTTAGTGCCCGGAAAATATTTAGATATAATTTCCTTTGAAGTAAAAACAGCTAACAATTTTGACATGACTGGTGTTTATGAGGCCGCTGCGCACCTAAGGTATGTCAATTACTCATATCTTATTATAAATGACGAAATATCCTCTTGGAATAAAGAAGACCTAGAGTCCCTAAAAAACGAATGCGAGAGAATTGGCATAGGTCTGATCGAATCAATAAAACCTGACGACAAAGAATGTTGGGAAATCCATGTTAAAGCGCTATTTCAGACCCCTGACCCACAACTCGCTGATGACTTTATTAGAAGAAACTTTTCAGATAAGTCACTCAAGCAAATTGCAGAGCTAATTTAAATTAGGCGTCCGCCTTCACCTTGACCGATTTGATGACGCCGGGATTGGCGGGCGGTTCGCCTTTCGGGATGGCGTCCACATGTTCCATCCCGGACGTGACCTCGCCCCAGGCGGTGTACTGGTTATCCAGATAGGGCACCGCGTCCAGGCAGATGAAGAACTGGGAATCGGCGCTGTTGGGGTCCGCCGCGCGGGCCATCGACATGGTGCCGCGCACATGTTTGACGTCGTTGAATTCGGCCTCGATATTCTGGCCGGAGCCGCCCATGCCGGAGCCTTGCGGGCAACCGCCCTGCGCCACGAAACCGTCGATCACACGGTGGAAGTTCAGGCCGTCATAGAAGCCTTCGCGCACCAGTTCCTTGATGCGGGCCACATGCTTGGGCGCCTTGTCCGGAAACAGGGCGATTTCCACTTCGCCGTCTTCCAGTTCCATGACGAGTGTGTTTTCGGCGTCGGCCATCTAGCTGTCCTCTTTAACGCGTGTGGGGATGGTCAGGTCGCAGACATTTTCCACGTCCTGTTCTTCAACATAGGCTTTGAAAGCGTCGCTTTCGGGCCGGATCACCTGAACCGCGACCTGCTGGTCTTCCGGCAGGCTGGAACCGACGCGCATCGACTGAATGGTGTCGGGGTTTTCCGGCATGTCGCTATCGCCTTCTCCCGCGGTGATGTTCTGGACCACGTCCTGACCGTGCACCACGCGGCCCCAGGCGGTGTATTGCGCGTCCAGCCAGGGCGCTTCGCCGCGCATCAGGTAAAACTGGAAATTGCCGCTATCGGGATTATTGGTGCGCGCCATGGAGGCCGTGCCCTTGCAATGCAACATCCAGACATCGCGCTTGCCATCGGCCGCGACCATAGCTTGCGCCGCGGGCTGATAGCCGACCGGCGCGCCGTGATACACGCCCGCCGGCGCGCGGCCCATGGCGGGCTTGCGCTCATTGACCATGCGCTCGTCCTGCACCTTGACCGGGGTAACCTCCGGGCCAAGGCGGGCCGTGAATTCGGCCGGCAGGTCCGGCTTTCCGGAAAGCCCGCCGCCGGGATTGTTCGTCAGCCCGCCGCCCTGCGCCATGAAGTCGCCGATGACGCGATGGAAGATGCGGCCGTCATAGAAATTCTCAGAGGCCAGCTCTTTCATCCGCGCGGCGTGCTGCGGGGCCAGATCGGGATGAAGCTCCACGATCACCAGGCCGGTCTTGGGCTCGGCCAGCAGCGATTCCATGCCGCTCCCCGCCTTTTGCGCCACAGTGATGTAGAGAAGATTGTCCTGGTCCGGCGTGCGCCAGGCGTCATCGGGCGCATCGATCGGCTGGGCGGAGGCGGTCAGGGCCGCGGCGGCGAAGAGGGAAGCAATCACGAATATTTCTCCAACAGGCGTTTTTCGACCGAAGGCGAGACAAAGGGCGAGACATCCCCGCCCAGACGCGCAATCTCCTTCACCAGACGCGATGCCACGGCCTGATGACGGGGATCGGCCATAAGGAACACGGTTTCGATGTCGTCATTGAGGCGCTGGTTCATCGCCGTCATCTGGAATTCGTATTCGAAGTCCGACACGGCGCGCAGGCCGCGGATGATGACAGAGGCGTCAATCTCTTCGGCATAGTGCATCAGCAGGCCGCGAAAGGGGCGGACCTCGATATCGGCGTCGCCGCAACAGGCCGCGACCTCCGACTGCGCGATCTCCACCCGCTCGTCCATGCTGAACAGCGGGCGCTTTTCCTCATTGGTGGCTATGCCGATGATCAGCTTGTCCACCAGCTTCACCGCCCGGCCGACAATATCGACATGGCCCATGGTGAAGGGGTCAAACGTGCCGGGATAGAGACCGACGCGGGGCTTGCCGCTCATCAGCTTTCCCCCTCGCCGGACGGCGGAGATTCTCCGCCCTCCCCGTCATTTCCATCGGCGGCGTCCGCCGCTTCGTCGCTGTCGCTCTCGGCGATGCGGCGCACGGAGATGACCTTCTCGTCCTTCTTCAACCGCACGATGATGACGCCCTGCGTCGCGCGGCCCGCGATACGGACCGTGTCGGCCGGGGTGCGGATCATCTGCCCGCCATCGGTCATCAACATGACATCGTCGCTGGCCTCGACCGGGAAGGAGGCGTTGAGCCAGTCCTTGCCGCGCAGGCGATGGGCCAGCAGGCCTTTGCCGCCGCGCCCGGTGACCCGGTATTCATAGGCAGAGCTGCGCTTGCCATAGCCGCGGTCGGCGACGGTGAGAATGAATTCCTCCGCCGCGCCCAGTTCGGCAAGGCGCTCGGAGCTGAGCAGCGCCTCTTCGCCCTCCTCCAGATCCGCGTCTTCCGTTTCCTCGCCCGCCGCGCGCCGCATGGCGTTGGCGTGGCGCAGATAGGCGCGGGATTCTTCCGGGGTGACGTCCATGTGACGCAGGATGGCCAGCGAGATCACATAGTCACGCTCGTCATCCATCTTGATGCCGCGCACGCCGGTGGAGGTGCGGCCGGCAAAGACGCGCACGTCCTCCACCCGGAAGCGGATGCAGCGGCCGAACGCGGTGGTCAGCAGGATATCGTCTTCCGGCTTGCAGACCTTCACGCCGACAATGCCGTCGCCCTCGTCCGGCTTCATGGCGATCTTGCCGTTGCGGTTCACCTGCACGAAATCGCTGAGCTTGTTGCGGCGTATCTTGCCCGAGCGGGTGGCGAAGACGACGTCCAGTTCGCCCCAGCTGTCCTCGTCCTCCGGCATCGCCATGACCGAGGATATGGAATCGTCCTGATCCATGCCGCCCAGCACATTGCCGATATATTTGCCGCGGGAGTTCGGCGCGCCCTGCGGCAGGCGCCAGACCTTCTCCTTGAACACCAGGCCAGAGGCGGTGAAGAACAGCACCGGATCGTGCGTGGAGGCGACGAACATGCCGGTGACGACGTCCTCCTCCTTCATCGCCATGCCGGCGCGGCCCTTACCGCCGCGCGCCTGGGTGCGGTAGATCGAAAGCGGGGTGCGCTTGACGTAGCCGCCCTCGGTGATGGTCACCACCATGTCCTCGCGCGCGATCAGGTCCTCGTCCTCGACATCGAGGTCGCCTTCCAGGAACTGGGTCTTGCGCGGCTCGGCGAATTTCTCCTTCACCTCGGTCAGTTCGTCGCGGATGATCTCTATGACGCGGGCCTTGGAGCGCAGGATATCCAGCAGGTCCTGGATCTTGCCCATCAGGCCCTTGGCCTCGTCGTTGATCTCGTCGCGGCCAAGGCCGGTCAGGCGCTGCAGGCGCAGGTCCAGAATGGCTTTCACCTGCTCCAGAGTCAGGCGGATCTCGCCATCCTCGTTCACGATGGAGCGCGGGTCGGCGATCAGCTTGACCAGCGGCCCCATGTCGCGCGCCGGCCAGGTGCGGGACAGAAGGCCCTCGCGCGCGGCCGAGGGGTCCGGCGCGTTGCGGATCAGCTCGATCACCTCGTCAATATTGGCCACCGCCATGGCGAGGCCGACAAGGACATGGGCGCGGTCGCGCGCCTTGGACAGCTCGAACTTGGCGCGGCGGGCGACGACTTCCTTCCGGAAGCGGATGAAGACATCCAGCATGTCGCGGAGCGGCATGACGCGCGGCCGCCCCGAATCCAGCGCCAGCATATTCACGCCGAAGCTCGTCTGCATGGGCGTGAAACGGTAGAGCTGGTTCAGCACCACTTCCGGGGTGGCGTCGCGTTTCAGCTCGATCACCACGCGAATGCCGTCGCGGTCCGACTCGTCACGCATGTCGGCGATGCCCTCGACCCGCTTGTCGCGGACCAGTTCGGCTATCTTTTCGACCAGCGATGCCTTGTTCACCTGATAGGGAACTTCGCTGACGATGATGGCCGTGCGCTGGCCGATCTCTTCAAAATCGGTGCGGGCGCGCATGACGACCGAGCCGCGGCCCGTCATCAGGCCCTTGCGGGCGCCGGAGCGGCCGAGGATATAGCCGCCGGTCGGGAAGTCCGGCCCCGGGACCAGCTCCAGCAGTTCCTCATCCGTGACGTCGTCGCGGTCCAGAAGGGTCAGCGCGGCGTCGCAGACCTCGCCCAGATTGTGCGGCGGGATATTGGTCGCCATGCCGACGGCGATGCCGCCTGCGCCATTGACCAGCATGTTCGGGAAGCGGGACGGAAGGACGGTGGGTTCGCGGTCCTTGCCGTCATAGTTCGGCTGGAAGTCGACCGTGTCCTTGTCGATATCGGCGAGCAGATAGTTCGCCGATTCCGCCATGCGCGCCTCGGTATAGCGCATGGCCGCCGGAGGGTCATTGTCGATGGAGCCGAAATTGCCCTGCCCGTCGATCAGTTTCAGACGCATGGACCAGGGCTGGGCCAGCCGGACCAAAGCGTCATAGATCGCGGAGTCGCCGTGCGGGTGATAGCTACCCATCACGTCACCGACCGTCTTGGCCGACTTGTTGTAGCTCTTGTCGAAAGTCTGGCCGTTCTCGTGCATCGACCACAGGATGCGGCGGTGAACGGGCTTCAGGCCGTCGCGCGCGTCCGGGATGGCGCGGCTGACGATCACGCTCATGGCGTAATCGAGATAGGAGCGGCGCATCTCCTCTTCGATGGCGATGGATTCGACGCCTTCGGGGCGGTCGGACGGCGGGGGAGTATCGTGCGTGTCGGTCACGTCGGTCCGTTAGTCGATTGGACGGGAATTGCTGGAATCATTTTCAGCGGGAACATCGGCAAGGTAGCATCCGTTATAGGGGGTCGCAAAGCTTTGTGGCCGCTCAACACAGGACTTCAGGAGTTCATATGCGCCGTTCAATTCTTCTTCTTTCAGCTGGCATCGCGGCAATCGCCCTTACCGCCTGCCAGGACCAGCAGGACAACACGTCCGACGGGGACCTAAACGCCTCCGACGGGCAACAGGAACAAGGCGTCACGCCGGGCGGCAGTGACGCGGGGTCCAGTGGGGCCTCGAACAAGGAAGCCGCGCTGGCGGGCGACATGGCCGTGGCGCGCGCGGATTTGCAGTTCATCGGCGATCTGCCGGACGCATCCGGCCAGGCCGAGTTTTTCTGGGATGACCGCCGCCTGACCATGCGCGTGGTCGCCGCCGGTCTGCCCGCTGGCGAACACGGCATTCATCTGCACGAAACCGGCGATTGCTCCGCCGCTGACTTCACCAGCGCGGGCGGTCATATCGGCAAGGAGTCCGCCCAGCACGGGATGGATAACCCGGAGGGCCCGGAAGCCGGCGACCTGCACAATCTGATGGTCGCCCCGGACGGCACGGCCGACCAGACGCTGAATACGCGCGTCCTGTTACAGGGCGACATGGGCAAGCGGCCCAAGCTGCTGGATGCGGACGGCTCCGCCGTGGTCATTCACGAAGCGCCCGACGATCACATGACTCAGCCCATTGGCGGTGCCGGCGCGCGAATCGCGTGCGGCGTCATTGAGGGCATCGACGGGGCAGTGAATATCCGCGGCAAGCCGGTGCGCACCGGCGCGGCGGAAACTGACGCGCAATAAGCGCGGTTTTGTCGCCGATTATGCCTTGTCAAAGGGCGGTCCATCCGGGCCGCCCTTTTTCATATCCGGCGCTAAAAGGTCAGGCGGATCGCCATGACGCCATAGGCGAAGGCGGTCAGCGCGCCGCCAATCCAGAACATCCAGTTGCGCCGGGCGCGATGCCGCCGGCCCGCGATGATGGATGCGGGCGGACGCCCTTCCCGCGCGGCGCGTATGGCCAGATGGAACCCGGTCCCCAGCGCCGCGGCGCCCAGAATCCAGGCCAGCTCGCCCAGCACGACCCACAGCTTTGATGCGGTCTGCGGCGCATAATAGGCCAGCACGCCGCCGCTGATCACCGCGATCAACGCCATGGGCGTCCAGACCCAGCGCGCGGCCGAGAACATCGGCTTGGCGGCGAGCCAGGGATCGGGCGACCGGTCCGAGGCCAATGTCAGGAACAACAGGATTCCGCCGCCCCCGGCTAGAAATGCGGCGGAGACGAGATAGATCAGTTCGAGAACATTCAGGAGCGCAGGCATGATTCTGTTCTAACCGCGGGCCGCGCCCGCTGGAAAGAGGGCGTAACTTGCGGGCGGCGCCCGCGGCCGCTTTCATGGACAAAAGCAGATAACGGGAAAATCAAATGATTCAGGATGATACGGCGGCGGAGAGCGCGGCTGAACGCGGCGCGGAACTAAGCGGCGGACTGGATCCCGTACAATTGCTGACCGACACGCTGACCGGCATGGCGGCCGGTTTCATCGAACGCCTGCCCCAGATCGGACTGGCGATCCTGGTCCTCATCATAACCGCCATCGTGTCGGGTCTGATCGGGCGCGCGGCCGGGGCGGGACTGGAAAAAGCCCGGCTGCGGCCCGCGCTGGTCACCCTGTTCAAAAATTTGACGGGCATTTTTGTCTGGGTGGCGGGCATCGCCATCGCCATCGTCATCGTCTTCCCCAGCGTTACGCCGGGCCAGATGGTCGCCGCGCTGGGTCTTGGCTCTCTGGCGGTCGGGTTTGCGTTCAAGGACGTGTTCGAGAATTTCCTGGCCGGTATCCTGATCCTGTTCCGCAAGGAAATGCGGATCGGCGATTTCATCGAGTGCGAGGATGTCCTGGGCAAGGTTGAATCGGTCACGATTCGGGAGACCCATATCCGCCAGCCGGACGGGCAGCTGGTCATCGTTCCCAACGCCATGCTGTTCACTAATCCCGTCTGGGTGCGCACCGACCGCAAGACCCGGCGCGCAGAACTGGTGGTGGGCGTGGATTACGACGCCTCCCTGCCCGCCGCCGCCGACGCCCTGAACAAGGCGCTGGAGAGCTGCGAGAGCATTTCGAAAAGCGAAGGCACGGAAGTGAAATGCATCGCCTTTGGCGGCTCTTCCATCGACTTCAAGCTGCTGTGGTGGGCCGGATCGTCCAACAAGGATCAGCGCGCCTCCTTCGACGAGGTGGCGTTTGCGGTGAAGCGCGAACTGGATGCGGCCGATATCGGAATCCCCTTCCCGCAGGTCACGCTGTCGCAGCGCGAACCCATGGCGCTGGATACGCCGGACAATCTGAGAAAGATCGAAGAGGGCTAGACAGTGAAAGGCCGCCGCGGGGGAGCGCGGCGGCCGATCTGTTTGCCAGTAATTGCACGCCTGTGGACGAACCGACAGGGGTAGGGGGAGGGACGACGGTCCGCCCTGCGTGCAATCACAACTACAAAACGCCGGTTGTCAGGTTTGGTTCCTGAAAAAATATCACGGTTCCGAAGTTTCTGCAGCCGGCGTATCGGACCCGTCCTGTTGCGGCGGCGCTTCGCGGGGGGCGGTGCCGTAAAAAATACCAAGAACGATGATCATCGCAGCCAGCACGACAAGGCCGATCAGGCGGAATGTCCGCGGCCCGGCGGGCCTTCCCGGAACAGAATCTTTGTTGTCTTCGTTCATCGGTCGTCGCCTTTCATTTTGGCGCTATATCGCTGTTTTTATTCAAGCTGCCTGAAGCGAGGATTTCATGCCCCATCTCGAAAAAGACCCTCAGCCGGCCCGGCAAGGCCATAGAGGCGACCACATTTTCATTATCCTGGTGGTCTCCACCCTGCTGGCCTCAGCCGCGCTGTGGGGGCTGTATTCGATCTGGGCCGGCGGCGATGCCGACGAGCCGCAGAACCAGCCAGCCCCGTCCAGCATCGAGACCGATCCGGAACCGGTTGACCCGACCGGGGGTCAGGGAAGCTAGACCGGCGGACGCCCGCGGATCGCGCTGGCGATGCCGCTGACCACCAGAAGGATCAGGAACACAAAGAAGAGGATCTTGGCGATCATGAAACCGGCGCCGGCGACCGCGAAGAAGCCGAAATAACCGGCGACAACCGCCAGAATGAGAAACAGAAGAGCCCAACCAAGCATTTTGTTTTCCTTTCCAAAAAAGAAAAAGGGACGCGGCGTGCCGCGTCCCTTTCTTCATTCCGGTTCTATTCCGGGTGTTTCCAGCCTTCGCCGCCGGTGCGCGCGGCTTCGAACTGGCTGTTGGCCAGATCCCAGTTGAGAAGCTGGTTGACCACGGCGTCCAGATACGCGCCGCGATCATTCTGGCGGTCGAGATAATAGGCGTGTTCCCAGACATCGCAGAGCAGCATCGGAAGCACCGAGTCGTCCTGCGGCAGGATCGCGCCCTCATCATGGGTGTCGCGGATTTCCAGACCGCCGTCGCGATTGGCGACCAGCCACACCCAGCCAGAGGCAAAGTGCCCCGCGCCGGTTGATTTGAACTTCTCCTTGAAGCCGTCCATGCCGCCAAACGCGGAATCGATCGCGCTCTTCAGCGCGTCGGAGGGCTGCGGGGAGCCGCCGGTCAGGGAATTCCAGTAGAAGGTGTGGTTCCAGGCCTGCGAGGCATTGTTGATCAGCCCCTGCTTGCCTTCCTGGCGCGCGGTCCGCACGACCTCTTCCAGCGGCTTGCCTTCCAGGCCCGTGCCGCTGATCGCGTCATTGGTTTTGGTGATGTAGGCGTTGTGATGCTTGTCGTAGTGATAATTCAGCGTGTTGGCCGAAATCGCCGGCTCCAGCGCTGTTTTTTCAAAGGGCAATGGCGGGAGTGAAAAAGCCATAAGAGATAATCTCCGTCGGTTCGTATTCGTGCCGCGTGAACCGGTTTTGGGCGGGCTGCGCGGCGGTCTCTGACATAACGCGGGCCGCTTCGCCGCGTTCCAGAAAAAGGGTGCGGCGTAGCGGTCGCGTTACGGCCATGAAAGACATGGCGACTAGAGCGGTAAAAGTCTAATCCTTGAGCAATCGCGCCAAAGTCGCGCCCAGCGTGGCGCTGCGCAGCAGCAGCGAGGGACGCCGCGCGATCAGGAAAGCCAGCAAACCGGCCCCGGCGATGACGCCGAACGGATGTTTTTCGAACAGCGCCAGCGCGGTGCCGCCCACCGGATTGGTCTTTGCGGGCTTGTGGTCCCGCATCCAGGCGGCATAGGCGGCCGCGATCCCGCAAGCGGCCAGAAAGCCGCCCGCGACAATCAAGGACGCCCAGCCATAACCGATTTCGCCGCCGATCCAGATGGTCGCGGACGCGCCGGCAAATCCCAGCGCGCCAACCAGAAAGATCAGGGCGATTACATAGGCCGCCGCTACGCGAATAAATGCGTTCACTTGCGACCCAGAATGAGCGCCATCAGAAAGCCCACGCCCGCTGCGGTCGCCAGAGCGCCCAGCGGATTTTCCCGGACCTGGCTTTCCAGATCCTGACGGCGCGCGGCGACTTCGTCCTGCGCCGCCTCGCTCCAGGCGCCGACCTTCTTTGAAACTTCCTTGCTTTCATGCTCGGCCAAGGTTTTCACGTCCTTCATCAGCTGGCTGAGATCGCCGCGCAGGGCGTCGATATCTTCCTTCAGCGCGTATTTGTCGTCGGTCTGTTTGGTGGTCGTTGCCATTGAAAAAAACCTCTTCGAGTGAAAAATCCGCGCCGTTAAGCGCGCTTACGCGAATAACCCGCGAAAGCGCGCTTCCGTTCCAAGAAATGGAAAGAAATCAGGCGGCCTTGTCGCGCCGGCGCGGATGGAAGAACAGCGCCTGGCCAATGGCGGCTTTCACCGTCTGGGGCAGGAACGGCTTGGTGATCAGGAAAGCCGGTTCCGGCCGCTCGCCCGTCAGCAGGCGTTCCGGATAAGCGGTGATGAAGATCACCGGCACGTCCATGTCGCCCAGGATCGCTTTCACGGCGTCGACGCCGGAGGAGCCGTCCGCCAGCTGGATATCGGCCAGCACCAGACCCGGCGGGTTGTCCTTGGCGGCCTGAACCGCCTCGTCCCGCGTCGTGGTAATGGCGGTGATATTGTGGCCCAGTTCGCTGACCAGACCCTCAATGTCCATGGCGATGACCGGCTCGTCCTCGATAATCAGGACATTGGTGGCCAGCTCGGCCTCGATCTCGGCCTGCGCCTTGGCGATCATGCGGTCCACCTCGGCTTCCTCGACATCGAGGATCCGCGCGGTCTCCCGCGTGGTGAAGCCCTCCATCGAGGTCAGCAGCAGCGCCTGACGGCTGCGCGGGGCAAGGCTCATCAGCCGGTCTTCCGGGGATTCCTCCAGTTCGGACGGGGTCGGCTGGCTGTCGTCATTGGCGCTGATCCAGATGGCGTGGAACAGGCGGTACAGGGCCACGCGGGGTGGCAGGTCCTGTTCCAGCGACTGATCGCCTTCGACAAGCGCTTCCAGCGAGGCCCGCACATAGGCGTCCCCGCTCTTTTGAGATCCGGTCAGCGCGCGGGCGTAGCGGCGCAGATATGGCAGGTGCGGTCCGAGGCTTTCGGCCATGCTCATGATTGGCATTCTCCCCTGAGAAAAGCTTGAAAGCGCCGCGCCGTCGCCGGCGCCGCGCGATGATCGTCGCACCACACAATGCGCGAGGGTGCAATAAGTTCAATTTTTATTGCAACTCGACGGAACTGTTAGGCAAGTCACGCATTTTAACCGCCGAATGAACCCTGCTCGCCATGGCGATGGCGGCGCAAGCAAAAGCGATATGACCGATTTGATGACTGATCCTGACAAAGGGCCGGACACGGAACACCACGACGTCTCTGCGAATGAAGCCCGGTCCCGCCAGCGCGGGATCGGCCGCCGTTTGCGTCAGATGTATGATGACGTTCTCGATGAAGATGTCCCGGACGACTTCCGCTCGCTCCTGGAACAGATCGACGACCGTAAAACAGCGTCCAAGTCATAAAATGGGTCAGAAACCAGACAAGAAACCCCGCGCCGAGAAAGGCGCGATGGATGACTCGGCCTTCAAGGACGAGCTGGTTCAGCAGATTCCGCATCTGCGGGCCTTCGGCCGAAGCCTGACCGGCAACCGCGAGGCGGCCGACGATCTGGCGCAGGAAGCCCTGGTCAAAGCCTGGAACGCCCGGTCCAGTTATGAGCCCGGCACGAACATGAAGGCCTGGACCTTCATGATCCTGCGCAATCACTTCTATTCCGAAAAACGCCGCGCCTGGCGCCAGGCCGCCTGGGACGAGGAAAAGGCCGAACGCACCCTCACCTCCCCCGCCGGCCAGGACACGGTTCTGGATCTTGAAGATCTGCGCCGCGCCATGAACCACCTGCCCGAAGAACAGCGCGAGGCGCTGGTTCTGGTCGGCGCCGGCGGGTTCGCCTACGAGGAAGCGGCCGAGATTTGCGACTGCGCCGTCGGCACGATCAAGAGCCGGGTGAATCGCGCGCGCAAAGCTCTGGAAGAGATGATGAACGACCGC
Source organism: Euryhalocaulis caribicus (assembly GCF_000412185.1). Lineage (GTDB taxonomy): Bacteria > Pseudomonadota > Alphaproteobacteria > Caulobacterales > Maricaulaceae > Euryhalocaulis > Euryhalocaulis caribicus. Next base: position 24,055 of record NZ_ASJA01000008.1, on the reverse strand, counting down.
TCCGGCGCGGCCCGCAAGGGTGAGAAGTCAAGCGGGGCCTCGGATGCGATGAGCAGCATTCTTTCAGAAGCCGATACTTTGGCGCGGCGCGGAAAAAAATCTGGAACTTCGGCGAACAAAAAGTCCGCCTGAGCATTTACTGCCCGTATCACCAAGCCGCATCGAGTAACGAAAGGACTCTCCGATGTATAAACGCTTTATCACCGCCTTTGCCGCGCTTCTGATGGTCGCCGGCATTTCCGCTTGCAACACGATCGCCGGCGCTGGCGAAGACGTCGAGTCCGCTGGCGACTCCGTCGAGGATGCTGCGGAATCTTCCAAGTAAGATCACCGCTCAATCTCATGAAAAAGCCCGGGGCAAACGCCCCGGGCTTTTTTATACGTGACTGCAGTGGCGATCAGGCCGTGTCAGGAATGGCGGCGGCAAATTGCGGCGCCGCCGGGCCTTCGATCACGGCCTTTTCCATGATCGGCAGGTAATTGATCTTGTCCGCCGGAACGCTCACCACGTGCTGCTTCAGTCCCAGCAGGCCAAATCCGCTCTCGATCCGGATGCTTTCCACAGCGCCGTCTTCCGCCACTTCCACGCTGTGAACCCGGCCATAGGCGTCGCCTTGCGCATTCAGCACGCGAACGCCCATCAGACGCGCGGGCGGCATGAATTCGGCGGACAGGCGGGTCGCCGTTTCGGGCTTGGCCTCGCGGTCCATCCGGGCGCGCTCTTTCAGGTCTGACAGCTCGGGACGGGTGATAACCTCGCCCGTCTGGCGGTCGTAATAAAGGTCCGAAACCGGCGCGCGCACGGTCCAGTTGCTCAGATAGTCGCCAAATTCCAGCCAGACCCATTCGGGCGTGCCGCGGTCATCAAAGCTGAGATGATGAATCCGGCCATGGCCGAAACTGTCCGAGGACGTAACGTCGGCGCTCAGGAGCCGCGAAACTTCAATCTGTGCGGCCGGCGCAAAGCGCGCGGATGAGAAATCGAAGGTATGATCGGCGATCGCGTCAGTAGAAGTCTGGTTGATGTGAGCGGGCGCGCCGGCGGCTATCAGCGCGGCGGCGCCAGCCAAGGCTATATACTTGTATTTCATTGTGTGCCCCAGCGAATTAGCGACTTGTATGCTCGCTCTATCAACGCGGGATCACGAAATGTGTTCCTTTAGGGGCGCCGCGCCAATTTTTCGTCACGCACCGCCTCGAAGGCCGCGCCGACCGAATGATAGACGGTCAGCTCAAAGGCTTCGGGCGTTACGCGAATGGCGTTGAAACCGGCGGGAACGCCGCGCGTGCGGGTGGACAGCGCCGTGCCCGCGCCAACCGCCCAGCTGGTCATGTCATGAAACGGAAACCGCTCCGCGAACTCCACATGCAGGTGGCCGGTCAGGACCAGGTCGACCCCGCCCTCCGCCAGTATCCGGGCCGCCGCCTCGCCCCGCCGGGTGCGGGCCGGAAACGGCGCATTGCGCGGGGTGATCAGGGGATGGTGACAGACCACCGCCTTGGCGGCGTCCTTGTGCCCCTGATTGAGCTGGTCGATGACCTCCTGCGCCTCGCGCAGCCGCACCGAACCCAGCGACCAGTCCGGACGCGCCTGAACGCCGCGCGCGGTGTTCAGCGTGTGCATGACCAGCCGGTCATCAAGGAAGGCTTCGGTGCGCGCCCGCGCCAGCCGCTTGCGAAAGCGCGCGAATGGCGCGGTCATGCGGGCAAACATATTCCAGAACGGCGTGTCGTGATTGCCCTCGGCAATGACCACCGGCGCGTCGAGGGCGGCCAGGAACTCCGCCGCGGCCAGGAATTCGCGGCGCTTGCCCTTCTGGGTCAGGTCGCCGCATACCGCCACCGCGTCCGGTGAAATTTCGGCGATGCTCTCGCTCAACGCCTCGACAAGCGCCGGGTCTTCAGAACCGAAATGCAGGTCAGATATCTGTACGATGGTCGCCATGATCAGGCTTCCGCCGGCGCCAGAACCGGGATCGCGTCCTTCAGATAGCGCACGTCGAATTCGCATTTCAGCTTCATCGGCTCGCCATCCAGAACGCCATAGGGATCCTCTTCCTTCAGTTTTACGCGCACCTGCTCGGTGCAGTCGATCGCAACGCCCGGGTCTTCCCGCCAACGCTGGGTCAGGGCGTTGAAGCCCAGCCGCGCCGCCTCGCCCAGATCATGCACGTCGGACGCGATACATTCGAATTTGCGGCCGACATCCTCATCCACCTTCAACTCCATCAGGTGGGACAGGCCGCCCAGCGCCACGACAAGAAGCTCGGCCTCCCGGCCGGGTTCTTCACCATCGACGCCGAACAACACATTCATATGAAAGGCGTCCGCCAGGGCGCGGCGCGCGAAGGACAGCACGCGCGGCAAGGCGTCCAGCCCCGTCTGCCCGCGAAACGCCTCTCGCGCGCGGGTCATGTCAGGCGCGAAACCGAAAGCGGCGGACAGGAAGAACAGCCGGTCATCCGCCTGCCCGGCGTCGATCAGCGCGCGCTGGCCACCCAGCGCGGCGCGCAACGCGTCCGCCGGTCCGCGTTCGCCGTACAGCTTGCGCGGAAGCAGGTTCATCGTGCCCCCCGGCAACGGGATCAGGGGCTTGTCGTGCTTCATCGCAAATTCGGCGGCGCAGCGCGCCGTACCGTCGCCGCCCAGAACGATGACGCCCCCGCACGGACCTTCGAACGCGTCCTTCAGGCCTTCGAGAATATCGTCCGGGTCAAGAAATTTGAGATCGCAAAGCCGGGAATGGGCCGCGTTTTCCAGCATCGCCTGAACATGGGCGGGGCTTTTTTCGCCGACATAGCCGGACGCGCGGTTCACCACGGCGGCAAACTGCGTCTTGCCCGCGTCCGGGGCTGTCACTGTTTCTGATCGGGTCAGGGCGGTCTTTCCTTTCTGAGGCGAAAACAAGGCGGGTCGCTACCTATATAGCGTATCCGGCCGGTTTTTCAGGCGGCCTTGAACGGGCTGCGCGGTCGGAAATCCGGAACGCGCGCATACTAAAGGAGTTCCCCTGCCTTCATGATGCGATATGTCAGAATAACCGTGGCGCTCCTGGCGCTTGCCTGCGGGTTCGTGCTCGCCGTCGGCTTCGTCGTGACGCTGCCGGATGAAGATCTGCCGTGGACCAAGCTGGATCTGAACGATCCCGTCGGCGCATTTACGGAAATGAAGCTGGACGCCCTCTCCCGCAACCCGGACGCCTGTTACGCGCTTCTGGAAGACGCCGGCATGGAATTTTCACCCCTGCCCCCGGTCGAAAGCGGCGATTTCTGCGGCTATGACGACGGCGTCGAAATCGAGAAATCGATCACGCCCTATTCCGCCGCCGTGGTCGCGCGCTGCCCGCTGGCCGCCACGCTTTTCCTGTGGGAGCGCGACGTGGTTCAGGCGGCCGCGCAGGAAATATACGGCCAGAAAGTTTCCCGCATCGGACATTACGGGACCTATGCCTGCCGCCGGGTCTATGGCCGTCCCAACGGGTCGATCAGCGAACACGCCAGCGCCAACGCCATTGATGTCGCCGAATTCCGCCTTGAGGACGGGCGCACAGTCAGCCTGCGTTCAGACTGGACCGGCGAAGATGACGACGCTGCATTCCTGCGCGAGATCAGAAAAGGGTCATGCGATCTTTTCCAGGGCGTCATCAGCCCGGACTATAACAAGGCCCATGAGGACCATTTTCATCTCGACATGGGTCCGTACGACTTTTGCCGGTGATCGATTTGTTCAAGGAACCGGCGCGCGATCCATTCGTTCAAGGCGCAGGGGACAAACGCCCAACCCGAATAATCCTTCAAGGAGGTTTGCTGTGAAATTCAAGCTACTCGCTCTTGGCTCCGCCGCGGTCCTGACCGCCGCCTGCACCACGACCAGCCCGTATACGGGCCAACAGACGCGCAACAACACCGCCACCGGCGCTCTCGCCGGCGCGGGCATTGGCGCGGTTCTGGGTTATCTGACCAACACCAATGACAGCTCCGAAGGCGCGACCAACGCGGCCATCGGCGCGGGCGTTGGCGCGCTGGCCGGCGCGGCGGTCGGCAATTACATGGACCGCCAGCAGGCCCAGCTGGAGCGTGAGCTCGCCGGCACGGGGGTCGAGGTTGACCGCCGCGGCGACGATATCGTCCTGAACATGCCGGGCGACATCACGTTCGCCTTCGACAAGGCGGAAATCGAACCGCAATTCTATCCGGTTCTGAACGACCTTTCGCGCACGCTGGACCAGTATCCGCAGACGACCATCGGCGTTGTCGGTCACACCGACTCGGTGGGTTCGGACTCCTATAATCAGGGCCTGTCCGAGCGCCGCGCCGAATCCGTCGCCGCTTATCTCGTCCGCCAGAACGTGATGGCCGAGCGCATCTATATCGAGGGACAGGGCGAGACCCAGCCCGTCGCCTCCAACGAGACCGAGGAAGGCCGCGCGCGCAACCGCCGCGTCGAAGTCGTCCTTCGTCCGATCACCACGTCGTAAAACGGCGTAAAGACCGGCACGGGAAAGGCGCGGCGGTCATCGCCGCGCCTTTTTCATTTGAAGGCAGCCCTTGTCTCTTTTTGTCGCGCTGTCTTGCCGATATAGGGGGTGGCGTGCTCCGCTTTCCATGCGGATCGCCCACTAGGGGCCGGCTTAGCTCAGATGGTAGAGCAGCGGTTTTGTAAACCGAAGGTCGCGGGTTCGATTCCTGCAGCCGGCACCATTTCCCTTACCTCAAAACCGGATCCAGTAGGCGGCGAAGATGGCGCGCTCGCGGATGATGTTTTCGCCCGCGAGCGTCGCCAGCCCGCCGAGTTGGACCGCGCGGCGGTCTGTGAGCCAGTAGACGGCGCTGAGCTGGCCGCGGGCGCTCATATAGTCGCGGTTGAGGCCCTTCGACTTGTCACTGGCCAGGAAGAAGCCCTGCCCCATCGCGGTGAGCCTGTCCGTGACCTTGTAGCCCAGCGTCAGATCCAGCCGCTGCTCGTTCCCGAAATCGCCGCCGCGCCAGCGATAACCGGCCTGAGCGTCTATGAAGCCGTCACGGCCTCGCCACTTGAACGAATGGCCGGCCAGAAGCCGCGCCTCGTAGTCGGTTTCGCCTTCGCCGAAAAAGATGTCCGTGACGTTCTCGCCCGCGCCCGGCAGGATGACAGTCGCTTGTGCTGAAACCACGGTCTGGTCGTTCCGCCACAACGCATGGCGCAGGCCCACTTCGCTGGCCGCCAGACCGCGCGCCGTATCCCGCCCGCTTTCGATTTCCAGATAGACGTCCTGCAGCGCCAGCCGCGTCACCGCGGTCAGGGTGTCGGTCAGACCATATTCGCCGAACAGCGAAAGCTCGTGTTTTTCAAAATCGACCGGATAGACCGCGTCGCCGTCCGGGTCGAAGGAGCGGTCGGCGTAATCATAGAGCTGGGTCAGAATCAGCTGGTCCTCGCCCTTCTTGAAATTCCACGCCGACGCGTTTGCGGCGGCCGGAGCCGCCGCAATCAGAGCCAGTCCCGCAAGCGCAGGGGCTAGACGTCGAAGCCCGGAGATTCGCGCCTCACGCGGTCCAGAAGCGCCGCCCAAGCGATCTCCAGGAAGAACTCGTTGAGGATGCCTTCCTCGCCCTGTTTAAAGACCTTGTCCTGCATCCCCTTGTCCCACTGGACCAGCTCGGCCCCGCCGGACTGGGCCATCGTCTGGATCTTGCAAGCGCGCTCCAGGATGTAGATGCGCAAATACGCCTGGAACGGGTGCGAGCCGACCGACAGCGTGCCGTGATTGCGCAGGATCATGGTGTTCTTTTCGCCCAGATCGGCCACCAGACGCGCCTTCTCGTCCTCGACCAGCGCCAGCCCCTCGTAATCGTGGTAGCTGACATCGCTCATGATGTTCATGGCGAGCTGGGAAATCGGCAGAAGGCCGTCCTTCTGCGCGGCCACGGCCACGCCCGCATCGCTGTGCAAATGCAGGGCGACATGCACGTCCTCGCGCGCCGCATGGATCGCAGAGTGGATGGTGAAGCCGGCGGGGTTGATGCCGTATTTCGAGGGCGGCAGGACATTGCCCTCCAGATCCACCTTCACGAGGTTGGAGGCCGTCACGTCCTCATAAAGCAGGCCGAACGGGTTGAGGAGGAAATGCTCCTCCGGTCCCGGCACGCGCATGGAAATATGGGTGAAGAACAGATCGTCCCAGCCATGCATCCGCACCAGCCGGTAAAGGGCGGCGAGGTCCACCCGCGCCTTCCATTCCTCTTCGCTGACCTGTTCGCGTACCGGTGTTTCGTCGTTCTCAGCGGCGAGCGCCATCTCTCATCTCCCTATCCCTTCTAGGACTTGCGCCAAGAATGCGCGCCGGGACGCGGGCCGTCAAACGTAACGCGCCAGACGAAGCCCCCCGAACTGCCACGACATGTGGGGATAGAAGAAGTTACGATAGGTGCGCCGCGCATGGCCGGCCGGCGTGGCGCAGCAGCCGCCGCGCATCACGTACTGCCCGCACATGAACTTGCCGTTGTACTCGCCTGCCGCGCCCTCGAACGGTTCGAAGCCGGGATAGGCGGAATAGGCGCTGCGGGTCCATTCCCACACCCCGCCGGATAGCGCGCGCAGGCCCTGCCCCGCTTCCACCGGGCGGGGATGGGCGGACTGGCCCGGCGTCATGTAATCGCCGTTCGCGGGATCGAAGCCTTCGGCCGCGGCTTCCCACTGCGCCTCGGTCGGCAGGTTGGCGCCCGCCCATTCGGCATAGGCTTCGGCCTCGAAATAGGTCAGGTGGCAGACCGGCGCGTCCGGGTCCTGCGTCTCCAGCCCGTGCAGGGTAAAGACGCCGTCTTCCCGCCAGTACATGGGCGCCTTTGCCCCGGTCTCGTTCACCCAGGCCCAGCCATCGGCCAGCCAGAGAGTTGCGGTGTCGTAGCCGCCATCGGCGATGAATTCGGCGAAGTCGGCGTTGGTGACCGGACGGTCGGCCATTTCGAACGGCTCCAGCCATTCCTTGTGGCGGGGCTGTTCATTGTCGAAGGAAAACCCGCTGGCGCCGGCGCCGGATTCGATCAGGCCGCCCTCATGTCCGATCCAGCCCATCGGCCCCGCCTCGCCCGCCGCGGCGAGCTTCTTCGGATAGGCCGCCGGGGCCAGCGGATTGCGGGAGAGGACGTGCTTTATATCCATCAGCATCAATTCCTGATGCTGCTGTTCATGCGCCATGCCCAGCTCGATAATCCCGGCCACCTTGGCGAAATCGGCGCCGGACGCGCGGGACAGGTAACGGTCCAGCGCGTCATCGACGTGGCGGCGATAGTCGCGCACCCGGTCCAGCGCCGGACGGCTGATCATGCCGCGCTTGTCGCGCGCCAGACGCTCGCCGACCTGTTCGTAATAGGAATTGAACAGGAAATCGAAATCGCCGTCGAAGACCGTATATCCGGCGGCGTGGGGTCCCAGCAGGAACGTCTCCCAGAACCAGGTCGTATGCGCCAGATGCCACTTGGTCGGGCTGGCGTCCGTCATGGATTGCACCAGCTGGTCCTCGGGCGACAGCGGTTGCGCAATCGCCAGCGTTGCGGCGCGGGTCCGGCCCAATTCGCCCGTTATGCGCGCACGCTCCGAGTCGGGATCGTATTGTTCCGCTAAGCTCATGGAATCATTTCCTGCTATGGCTTTCGCAGTCTTTACGGTCGGGCAACCATATCGGGCGCAGCCTGACCTCGCGAATCAGTTCGCTGTGAAGGTATTTGATGTCCGAGCGCCTGCCCGTCGACACTAGGGAGCTCCTTAAGCTCGCTGAATCCAGAGAGGCCGGTTGCCATGACCGCCTGCTTCTGGGGCTGGCGGAACTGTGCGCGTTGCGTCCGTTTGGTCAAGGCGAAACCGGTGAAACTGCGGCTGATGTTCTTATAACGCTTACACGCCGCGCAGAGTTGCGTATCCGTGCGCAGCTGGCCGAGCGTCTGGCCGAAGTGCCCTGGGCCCCGCACGACCTGATCGTGTTCCTGGCCTATGACGATATCGAGGCGGCGGAGCCGGTGCTGACCGGCAGCCCCGTCCTGACCGAAGAAGACCTGATCGACATCGTGCAGAAGCTGGGCGAGGCGCATCAGCGCTGCATCGCCCGCCGTCCCGGCATCACCGGGCCGGTGTGCGAAGCCATCGCCGAGCACGCTGAAATCCGCGTTCTGCCCGTCCTGCTGGAAAACGAGACGGCGGAGATCACGGAAAGCGTGCTGCGCCGGTGCGTCAGCGCGGCGCAGCGGCACCGGCCGCTCTGGACGCCGCTGGTCTGGCGCAAGGATCTGCCCCTGCCCATCGCCGGGATTGCCTATCAGGCTGTCGGCGACTCCCTGAAATCGGAATTGCGGGATCGTTTCTCGGACGCGCCTGACGCGCTGGACGACGCCATAGAGGAAGCGGCCTCCTGCGCCGCCTATGAAGAGGCGCAGGAAACCGACGCCTTGCGGCCCATCGCCGCGCGCCTGGTCGAAAAACTGGAAGCCTCGGGCCGGCTGACGCCCGGCTTTGCCATCAAGAGCCTGCGGCAAGGCAAGCTGGACCTGTTCGAACACGCCATCGCGCGGCTGGCCGGCGCGTCATCGGTCGTGGTGCAATCCGCCATAGAGCGCCGGCAAGCGAAGGGCCTTGCGCTGGCCTGCCGGGCCGCGGGAATCGACCGCTCCGTCTTTCCGTCCATCCACGCCAGCTTCCTTGAACGCCGCCGCCTGAGCGATGCTCTGGAAGGCGGCGTCCTGAATGAATGCGCCGAGGTTTTCCGCGACCTTTCGCCGGAAGCCGCATCCGCGGCCTTGCGCCAGATGGGCGCGAACGCTTGAGTGGCTCTCCTTTTCGAGCAGGAGACAGCGTTGAGCGAACGAAAATACAAAAAGATCGCTTTTGAAGCCGGCGAGAAGCCCGGCGCCCAGGAGGCGTGCGAGCGTCTGCGCGAACGCTATGACGGCTGCAAGGCGTCGGACGCCGACGTGATCGTGGCGATGGGCGGCGACGGTTTCATGCTGGAAATGCTGCACGCCCATATGGGCGAGGACCGGCCTGTCTTCGGCATGAATTTCGGCTCAGTCGGCTTCCTGATGAACGAATATCGCGAAGACGGCCTGATCGAGCGTCTGGAGGCCGCCGAGCCGGCCTGCATCCATCCCCTCTCCATGTCCGGCAAGCGCGTCAATGGAGAGAAGTTCGAGGCGCTGGCGATCAATGAAGTCTCAATGTTCCGGGAGACGCGGCAGACCGCGAAAATCCGCATTTCAATCGACGACCGGGAGCGTCTTCCCGAACTGGTGGCGGACGGCGTGATGGTGGCCACGCCCGCCGGCTCCACCGCCTATAATCTGTCCGCCCACGGTCCGATTATCCCCATCGACTCCAATGTGCTGGCTCTCACCCCGATCAGCGCCTTCCGCCCCCGTCGCTGGCGCGGCGCGCTGCTGCCCCACGGGGCCTCGGTACGGTTCGAGGTGATGGAGGCCAGCCACCGCCCCGTCTCGGCCGTGGCCGACAACAAGGAATTCCGCGACGTCGAGTCGGTGGAGGTGCGCGAGGCGCCGGAACTGAACCTGACCATGCTGTTCGACCCCGGCTATACGCTGGCCGAGCGCATACTCAGCGAGCAATTCCTCAACTGATCCCCGCCTTCACGCGGTGTTAAACCGCCATCTCTATGCTTCGCCCCTGTCATTCCGGGGAGCGGAACAGCATGGGCAAGCAGAAGCCTTTGGAAGTCATCACGCCGCCGAACATGTTGCGTGTGAAAGTAGGAGGACGCGTGGGATTCGACAGCAAAGCCATCGAGCGGGCTGAAGCGGCCCTGAATTCCATGAGCGGCCAGTTTTCCGAATGGCTGCAGCAGGAGATTACGTCTCTGGAGGCGTGCCGGCAGGCCGCCCGCGCCGAAGGCCTGACGGGGGAGGCCGGCGAGGCGCTATACGCCCGCGCGCACGATCTGAAGGGCCTGGGCACGACCTATGATTTCCCGATCGTGACGCGCATGGGGGCCTCACTCTCGCGCCTGATCGAAACGCGCGAACTGCGCAATATCGTGCCCCTGCCTCTGGTCGAGGCGCATGTGGACGCCATCAAGGCCGCCGTGCGCGACGGCGTGAAGGACGTGGACCATCCGGTTGGCGCGGCGCTGGTCGCGGAGCTGGAATCCCGCGTCGAGGCGATTTTCCCTTCCGACGCGGCCTAACAAACCCCGCGCAATTTTAGCAATCGGCTGAGCGCCGAATTAACGCCGCCCGATTATGGTTTTCGTCAGGGACGAGAACCCTCAGCAAGGACGGCGCAAGACCATGTCAGAGCAGGATCAGGCATTCACCGCTTCGGATATCGAGCACGCGCTCGAAGACCGGCAGTTCGAGCTCTGGTTTCAACCGCAATACGACCTGCAGAGCCGCACGATCGCGGCCTGTGAGGGCATGGCGCGCTGGCGTCATCCGGTTCTGGGCCTGCTGCCGCCGGGGCTGTTTCTGGGCGCGGTGCGTCATCACGGCCTGATGCCCGAATTCACGCGTTGCGTCGTGGCGCTGGGCGGCAAGGCCCAGGCGCGCTGGAACAGCGAAGGGCATTACTGGCGGCTGAACCTCAATATCGCGGCCAGCGACCTGTCAGAGCCCAGCTTCGCCCTGCTGGCCGAGGCCGAGCTGGACGCGGTGGGCATGGTTCCCGACAAGGTGACGTTCGAGGTCCCGGAAAACGATTTTCACAAGGGCGGCAAGGTCGCCTTGCGCGGCGCGGAAAACCTCCGCCGCGCCAATTTCGGACTCGCCGTGGAAGCCCGCGGCGCGGCCGTCATGCCCGACGGCCTGATCGCCGGCGGCCCGTTCACCGAATTCAAGCTTTCCGGGCCGACGCTGCTGCGCATGGGCGCGGTCCAGCTGCGCACGGGCGGCGGCCTTGTGGGGGCGCGCCTGCGCGCCGCGCAAAGCGGCGGGCTGCCCGCCGTCGCGGTGGGCGCGGAAAATGAGATGGTGCTGAAGGCGCTGGGCGAAATGGGCTTTGAACAGGCTCAGGGTCACGCCCTCGCCCCGGCGGCGCCGCTGCGCGATATTCTGGCGCGCGCCCCGAAACCCGACGCCGCGCCGAAACGCAAGGCCGCGCCGGTTTCGGAAGAATCCCTGCAATATGAAAATCTGATCCGGGAAGCCCGCCGCACCCGCATGGACCAGGCGGATAACGAAGCCGGCGAAGCGGAAATCGAAGCGGCCTGATCAGGCCGCCGCGGCCGCTTCCGCCTGACCGGCGTCTTCGTCGTGAAGCGGCGCATCCAGACGCCCCATGAGATATTCCAGATCGTCTTCGGCAAAGCCCTGATGGCGCGTCAGCACGCGCTGGATCATGGTCTGTCGGAAAGCCTTCCGGTCCCTGGCCGCCGCCATGTCCGTCTCATGATACAGGTCTATGGCAAGGCGGAGCACGGTCAGGTGCCGCCCCGGAATGCCGGTGCGCTCGAACAGGGCCCTGAGGCCCAGAGCCCCGGCGTCATGCACCAGCAGCCACGCCTTGGGGTGCGGCACCCCGGCCAGCTCGGCCAGCGCCCATTCAACGAACGATATGGATCCGCAGGCCGCCGCGCGCACGATCAAGGAAGGCGTCAGGCGGCCATTCAGATTTAGTTGCTGCACGAAACGCTGCATGTCCTGCGTACAGTCGGCCTGATCGATCAGGTCGATGGTCGCGCGCTCCCGCGCGCCCTCGGCCAGTTCCACCGCCAGCTGCGGCGGCAGCGCATGGCGTTGCGACAGGCGGCGCAGCGCCTCGTCGCTGATCATGGAGACCATCTTCTCGGTCACCTCGATTGGCAGCGCGCTGCGGTCGATCAGCGCGTCGGCGACTTTTTCGGACCCGGAGAAGCGCTTGAGCATCAGGCGGAAGCTGTCTGAGGCGATATTCGCCCCGTCATTGCGCGCCAGCGTCGCCACCGGCCGCTCGCTGCAGGTCTGCACGATCTTGGCGCTGACCGCGGCGGAGACCTCGTCCCGCTGGGCGATGGCGATATGTTTGATCTCGCTGGTCGCGTCGAGGACGCGCAGCAAGTCCTCGTCCGTGAAAGACGGGGAAAAGGCCAGGATCGGCACGGCGATCGTGTCGATATCCTTCGCCAGCTTCAGCGCGATTTCGCGCGGCAGGTGCGGCGAGGATTTCAGCGTCACCGCCAGCGCCCGGCGCACCAGCTCGGCGGCGTCCTGCGCCATCAGCTGGAGAATCTGGTTGGCGGCCTGGCGTTCGTCCCCGGACAGGCCGTCAGCGGCAATGCGGCGGCAGATCTTGTAAGCCGAAAGCGCCCGCTCCTCTTCGGTGGGCGCCTTGATCAGCCGGCGAATGTCATCTTCCTGCAACTGCGCGCGCATCGCTTCGACGGTCATGGTCCGGGCGGCTCCTTCGGTCAGGCCTTGCGCTTGGCGCGTTGCGGGGCGTCAAGCTCGGCCAGCGCCTCGATCGTTCCGGGGCTGAGCACCCGGCCCGGCCCCGCGGACGGCACGGAGGCAAGGCGCGTCAGATTGCGCGAAGGCGGCGCGGTCCAGTCGGCTTCGCGCCGGACGTCAGCGCTTCGGAACGCCGCATCCGGCGGCGGCGCGGACGGCGCGCGCGGCGCGCCTTCGGCGCCGCCAATATGCATCAGGGTGTTGCGAAGCTCGGCTACGCTCGCCGGGCGGCCATTTTCCGTAAATAGCCGGCGATTGGCGCGCGCGGCGGCCGGGAACAGGGAGTCGGCGCGGCTGTCCGGATTGGACTCGGCGGCCAGTATCAGGTCCCCCGCCCCCTTGGGGCCGAGGAAATGCGCCATGTATAGCTCGCCCGCATCCGGTTCGCGGCCCAGCTTGTTGCGCAACGCATTGGCCGCGTCCCCGGCGTATTCGCCGGCCATGACGGCGGCCTTCTCCGGGTCGAAACGCATGTCCAGAATATCGTCGCGCGCCGCCGGATCGGTCACGCGGTAGCGGCCATTGGCGCTGACCTCGATCTTCGCGGCCTCGGCGGCCATGCCGTGCTTGGCGCCATGCTGCTTCACCATGCCCAGCCAGGTCTGATCGATGAACTGGAACAGGCCGGATGCGCTGGAGGTCGGGGCCTTGGCGCGCGGGTCGAACCCGCTTTCGCGCGCGGCCGTGTTCAGCAGATAGTCGAAATCCGCGCCGGTCTTCTGCGCCGCGCGTGAAATCAGCTGGGTCAGATCCTGGCTCGCGCCGGGCGCGTTTACGGTCACTTGAACGGCTCGCTCTGCGACTCAAATCATTCGAGCCGCTAAACTCGCGCAGATGCAATTAAACCCGCGTTAACGCTGAGGTCCGCGCCGGCGCGAAAGGCGCCGCCAGTTCCGGGGTCTCGCCTTCGAGGATCATCGCCGTGATGGCTTCGGCCGTGGCCGGGGCGGCCAGCACGCCGTTGCGGTAATGCCCGGCGGCCAGAAAAACCCCTTCCGGCCCGTCCGCGCCGATCAGCGGCAGGCTGTCCCGCGTGCCGGGGCGCAGCCCCGCCCAGCGGCGCAGTTCGGCGGCGTCCGCCAGCGCCGGCACCAGGCGCTCCGCCGCCCGCCGCAGGCGGCGGATCACCGAATCCTGAAGCTTCATGTCCGCCGCCCCGTGTTCGGAGCTGGCGCCCACCCAGATCTCACCGTCCGCACGCGGGATCAGATAAGCGCCCCCTCGCACCACGCGGCTCAGCGCCACGCCCGCCCCGTCCAGCGCCAGCATCTGGCCCTTTACGGGGTAGAGGAGACGCAGCGCGGGACACGACCCGGCCAGCGCCGGCTCGATCCCGCTGGCGATCACCGCGGCGTCACAGGCCACGCTGCGCGTCGCGCCGTCATGCTCCACGCGCAACGCCCGCAGCGCGCCGCGCCGCGTTTCGACGCCGCGCACGGAGGCATTCTCGACAATCTCCACATCCATGGCCCGCAGCGCGGCCACAAGGGCGGAGACCGCGGCGCGGGGATCGACATGCCCCTCTTCCGGCAGCCAGACGCCGTGACCGGCCTCTTCGCCCAGCCCGGCCTGCCTGGCCAGCAGCCCCTCGCGGTCCAGCGCCTCGGCCTTTCCGCCGCCGGCCCTGGCGGCTTCGGCCATGTCCGCCGCTTCTTCCGCCGTGTCGGTGACGATCAGCGATCCGCTCCAGCTCAGCGGCAGCGATTCGCCGCTCAGTTTTTCAATCCGGGCGGCAAAGTCCGGCCACAGGGTCAGGCTGTGGCGGCAGAATGCGGCGACCGCCGCTTCCGCGCCGTCCTGCACCGCTTCGGCGTTGGGGGCCAGCATGCCGGCGGCCGCGCCGCTGGCCGCGCCGCCAAATTCCCCGCGTTCAAACAGGCTTACGCGCGCGCCGGCCTGCGCCAGCGCAAAGGCGCAGGACAGGCCGATAATGCCGCCGCCCGCAATGGCGACGCGGGGCGCGTCTGTGACAGGTTTCATAATTGAGAACGCCGCTGGAACCGCCGCGCCGGCAAGCGGCGCGAGAAGTCCGTTCTTATAGGTCTAGTGGCCGCTGGCCGCCAGCTTGCGGCGCTGCCGGCGCCACAGGGACTGAAACTGGCTGGCCGGGCGGGAATCTTCGAAAATGACGGTCTTGAACAGCTCGCCTGAGCGATACTCGCTCTTCACCATCATGAAGGGCGCGTCCTCGGCGTTATCCTGATTCTGTTCGACAAACTGATTGACGGTTTCGCCAAACAATTCGTCCTCTTCGCCGTTGCGAACGGGCACGACAACCAGAACATCCTTCACGAGAATCCCCCGAGGCTCTTTTTTGAGCAGTGCCGAACACTGTCCCAGAATGCGTTTTCAGTCCAGTGACGGCCTTGTGCAGCGCCAAGGCAGCAAAAATCGAACCATTTCTGGGCGATTTAGAGATGGTACCGCGGCCTGGAATCGAACCAGGGACCTCTAGATCCACAATCTAGCGCTCTAACCAACTGAGCTACCGCGGCCTCGAAGGGCGCGGACCCTATACCGGAAATCGCGCGCCAGACAAGCGCTGCTTCAGCTATAATTCTTCTGCTGGATATAGGCTTCGATGTCGCGCGCCCGCGCCCCCGGATCAGGGTGCGTGGAAAGGAAACCCGGACCGGCCGAACCGCCGGACTGCGCCATCTTCTCCCACAGGCGGACTGCGGCGTACGGATCATAGCCCGCCTGCGTCATGTAATCGACGCCCAGAAGGTCCGCCTGACGCTCATGCGCGCGCGAATAGGGGAGCAACAGGCCCAGCTGCGCGCCGACGCCGAAGACCTTGGCGTACTGGTCCGCGTTCTCCGCGCCGCCCAGCGCGCCGCCGACCACCTGCGCGCCGACCGCCGTGCCAACCTGCTGGCTGTAGCGTTCCGCCGCGTGACGCGCGACCACGTGAGCAACCTCATGGCTGATCACGGTCGCCAGCTCCGCATCGCTGGAGGCGAACTCCATCATGCCGCGATAGACGCCGATGCGTCCGCCCGGCAGGGCGAAGGCGTTGCGTTCATCGGAATCGAAAACCACGATTTCCCAGTTCTGCTCCTGCAGCCCGGCGGCCTGGATGACCCGGCCGGCGACCGTGCGGGCGCGGCGGTTCAGGGCCGCGTCATTGGAAATCCGCTCTTCCGCCTTGATGTCCTGCCAGGACGCGGCGGCGGCCTGCGCCAGCTGCGCCTGATCGACCAGGATGAACTGGCTCTGGCCCGTATAGGGATTGGTGGAACAGGCGCTCAGCCCCGCCAGCGCGGTGGAGGCGGCGGCCACGGCGGCCAGGCGTGTCGCAGATTTCGCGATTTTCATCATTTTCCCCTTGGACGGTTTTTGAAACGTATGACCCGCTAAACGCACGAACAGGCCAAGGTTTCCTGCGGGGGAAACAATATTGCGCTTTACCCCGTTCAGGCACAAACCTTTAACGATAATATACTCGCGGCGCGAGGGGCGCGCTCGGACGGAGAATCCCTATGGGCTATGTCGAGCAGACGCTTTCCTCTGACGAAGTGGTCGTCCTGAAGGCGCGTTTCCATTTCTTCCAGCACCTTGCCTCGTGGCTGGCGCTGATTGTTCTGGGAATTGTGATTGTCGGGATCATCATCTTCCTGCGCCGCGAAATCCGCTTCGCCACCACCGAAATCGCCGCCACCAATCACCGCATCGTCCTGAAGACCGGCTGGCTGACCCGCCGGACAGAGGAATTGCCGGTGCAGGCCGTGGAAGAAGTCAGCCTGTTCCAGGGCTTCTTTGGAAAACTGTTCGGCTTTGGCTGGCTGCGCATCACCGGAACGGGCGAAGGCTGTATCGATCTTCCCACGATCGCCGCCCCCATGAAATTCCGCGCCGCCATCGAGGAAGCCCGCAGCTGGAAACGGAAAGACGGCTGATCCAGCCGCAAATCGGTCATGAAGACCGTCTAGTTTCATAAGGCGCGGCGCGGGAATTGACTGGCGTCCGCGGGCGGCGGGCGTTAGAACGCCGTTATCCTTACAGCTTTTGGCAATCAGGCGGGATTGAACACGAGGCATGGCTTATATGGACAGAGGCGTTGGCGTCGCAGCAGGTTTCTTCTCCGCGCTCCTGGTGGCGCTGGGGCTGGTCGGCGCGGGCTGGCTGGTCGGTGAAGGCATCATCGAGGGCCGCAAGGCGGACAGCCACGTTCAGGTCAAAGGCCTTGCCGAGCGCGATGTGAAAGCGGATCTCGCCCTGTGGCCGATCAAGTTTCAGGTCACCGGTAACGATCTGGCCCAGATTCAGGCGCGCATCGAAACCGACCTGCAAACCGTCCAGCAATTCCTCCGCGATTCCGGCTTCACCGAAGAAGAAATCCAGCGCCAGTCCCTTCAAATCCAGGACTTCGGCGCGGGCTATGGCGGCAACCGGCCGGAAGAACGCTACGGCGTCAGCCAGTCTGTTCTTGTCCGTTCCGAAAAAGTCGATCAGGTCGAGGGCGTCAGCCGCCGTCTGGGCGAGCTGGTGGCGCAGGGCATTGTCCTGCAACAGGACTGGAACGCCACGGGGCCGACCTATGTCTTCACGCGCCTGAACGAGATCAAGCCGGACATGCTGGCCGAAGCCACGGCTTCCGCCCGCGAAGCGGCCAACCAGTTTGCAGAGGACGCCGCGGCCGAGCTGGGCGGGATCCGCGACGCCAATCAGGGCGTGTTCGTGATCCTGCCGCGCGACGATGTGCCGGGTTCGTCCGAACAGGCGCAAATCTTCAAGACGGTCCGCGTGGTCTCGACCATCACCTATAGTCTCGAAAACTAGGCACAACGCGCGCTTCAGTGCCGGTTCACTTTGAAACTGTTTTAACGGTCAGGCATTTCTCCCCTCGCGGGGAAACTGGATTGATGCCTGAACCGTTGGAGGTTTCGATGACTATTCGTCTGGCTGGCCTTTCGGCCGTGCTTGCCCTGGGCGCCGCGCCCGCTTTCGCCCAGTCGCTGGAAGGCGGTCCCGCCCAGGCCTATCTCTACGACTTTCCCAATTTTCAAGGCTCCGGCGTTGACGCCCGCGGCGAAATCCCGGACCTGACCCGCAATAATTTCAACGACAAGACCACATCCCTGCGCATTGTCAGCGGGCGCTGGGAAGTGTGCAGCGGAACCGGCTACACCGGCGTCTGCAAGGTCGTGGAAAGCGATGTCTGGGACATGGAAACTCTGGACCTCAATAACCAGCTTTCCTCGCTCCGCCCGGTCGGGCTCAATTATCGCGAGGATGACGATTACAACGATCCTTACGACGACGACCGGTATGACGATGATCGCTATGACGATGACCGGTACGGCGATGACCGGTACGGCGATGACCGCTCGCCCATCTATCCCGGCAATCCGCAGGAATACCCCAATTATCCGACCTATCCGGGCAATGATCCCGATTACCGTCAGGATGCGTCCCTGACGCTCTATCAGTTCGAGCGTTTTGAAGGCGCCCGGGCGGAGTTGGACGGCAGCGCCCGGGAGCTGGATCGCTATCGTTATGACAATGAGGCGCGCTCCCTGCGGGTTCAGGGCGGCGAGTGGCGCATCTGTGAGGATGAAGATTTCCGGGGCCGCTGCGCGGTTGTCACCCGCGACGTGCCCGATCTGGACGCGCTGGGCCTGTCAGAGCGCATATCCTCGGTGGAGCTGATCTATGACGGCCGGCCGCGCGCCAATTACGACCGCGACCCGTATGACAATCCCTATGGCTCGCGCGAGCGTCTGGAGGGCTACAAGGCCGGCTTCTTCCCGAACCCGCCCTCTTCCGGCTACGCCGCCGACCAGTGCCTGCGCGGTTCGCGTCAGGCCTGCGAGGACTTCTCGGACGAGTTCTGCCAGGGCGTCGGCTATCGCGAAGCCGCCTGGTACACGCGGGACGTCGCGCGCCGCGATATTCGCGACGTGCTCTGTGTTCGGGACTAGGGGATCAACCGCGCTGGAACGGATAGAAGTCCGCGCCCAGCCCTAAAATCCCGGTCAGTTCGTCCAGGGCGGTCCGACTCTCATTCAGAAGGGCCGGATCGCCCAGTTCGTTATCGGCCAGGTCTTCGCGGTAATGTTTTTCGATCCAGCGCCGCAGGACGTCATAACGCGCATGATCCAGAATCATGGACGGGTTCGCCGCGGCCTGCTCATCCTCGTTCAGAACCACGCGCAAGCGCAGGCAGGCCGGTCCGCCGCCATTGCGCATGGACTGGCGCACATCCACCACCGTCCAGCGCCCGATCGCGGTATTCCGCTTCAGCAGCTGATCGACATATTTATAGGTGGCCGGCGTCTCTTCGGTTTCCGCGGGAGTCAGCAGGAACAGGCGCGATTCATTGGGCCAGCGCAGCAATTGAGAATTGAACAGATACGATGAGATCGCGTCGCCAATGGGAATTTCGGCTTCCGGCGCCTCGATGAATTCCGGCTCGAACAGGCCCTCCGCCGCGCGGCGGATATCGGCCATGGCCTTCTCTTTGTCGTCGAAGGCCTTTTCGTGGAAAAACAGACACCGCTCCATGCCGACGCAGACCACGTCATTATGGAACGCCCCGGCGTCAATCGCCTCGTGCGACTGGCGGATATAGACCGTGCGCGCCGGATCCAGACCCGCGCGCCGGGCAATCGCCTGACAGGCTTCCAGCGTCTGACGCGCCGGGAATTTGGCGCGCGGCGCTTCGTCAAAGGCAGACCGCCCATAAACGAAAATCTCCACGCCCGGCGCGCCCTGCTCGGCGCAGAGCCGCACATGATTGGCCGCGCCTTCGTCCGCGAAATCGCCCTGCATCGGCAGCGCATCATGGATGGCGAAATGCTCATCGCCCGGAAAGGCGGCCCGCAGAGACCGCGCCGTCTGCTCGGCCTCCAGCGCCCGGTGCGGCATGGAGACGAGATTTGCCACGCTCATGTGGAGCCGGCCGTCATACGTATCGGCGGAGGGCGAAACCGTCGCCGCATTAGCCGTCCACATGGCGCTGGCCGAGGAGGCGCGGCGCACCAGCGCCGGCGCTTCTTTCCACGCCTTCTCCAGAACCTGCTCGTCGCTGCCGGTAAAGCCAAGCTGCCGCAGCCGCCAGATGGCGGGCCGCTCATGCGGCGGCAGGACGCCCTGAATGCGCCCGGCCGATTGCAGCAGCTTCATTTTCTCCAGCCCCTGCAGCGCCGCCTCGCGCGGATGGCTGACCGCGCCGCGATTGGCGGCGCTGGCGACATTGCCGACGCTCAAACCCCCGTAATTATGCGTGGGGCCGATCAGGCCGTCATAATTGGCTTCGACTGCGTTCACGCGTTCAGGCCCTTGGCCGGAAGGAATTCGACCTTGTCCGACTCCTGCCGCGCCACCGGATAGGCGCAGTAATCAGCCGCGTAATAGGCGCTCGGCCGGTGATTGCCGGAGAAGCCCGGCCCGCCGAACGGCATATTGCTGGCCGCGCCGGTTGTCGGGCGGTTCCAGTTGACGATCCCGGCGCGGATGCCTTCCTCGAACTCCGCCCACAGGTCGGCGCTGTCGCTGACCAGCCCGGCGGACAGACCGAATTTCGTATCGTTCGCCCGCTCGATGGCGCTGACGAAATCCTTTGCGCGATAGACGCTCAGCAGCGGCCCGAAGACTTCCTTGTCTTCCGGCTCCGTGTCGCCCAGCTCGACCAGGCCCGGCGTCACGAAGGCTTTGGACAGTCCCTCGGGGCGCCGCGCCTCGACAACCGCCTTCGCGCCCATGGAGATCAGCTTGTCCTGGGCCGAGATCACCGCTCCGGCCGCCTGTTCGGATATCAGCGATCCCATGAAGGGTTCCGGGTCGGCGTCCCATTCGCCCAGCGTGATCTTGCCGATCAGCTCCGCCACGGCTTCGACAATCGCATCGCCCGCCCCGCCTTCCGGCACGATCAGCCGGCGCGCGCAGGAGCAGCGCTGCCCGGCGGTAATAAAGGCGGATTGAACGATGATCGAGGCTGCGGCCCGCACATCACTGACGTCCCAGACGACCAGCGGATTATTGCCGCCCATCTCCAGCGCCAGAATGATATCCGGCCGGCCGCCGAATTTTTTGTGGAAGAAGGTCCCGGTCTCCGCCGAGCCGGTGAACAGCACGCCGTTCAGCTCATCACTGTCCAGCATCGCCGCGCCGGTCTCCCGCGCGCCCTGCACCAAATTCACCACGCCCTTGGGCAGCCCTGACTCTTCCCAGCAAGCGACCATGAATTCGCCCACCGCCGGGGTCAGCTCCGAGGGTTTGAACACCACCGTGTCCCCGGCCAACACGGCCGGCACGATATGGCCGTTGGGCAAATGGCCCGGGAAATTATACGGCCCGAACGCGGCCATCACCCCGTTCGCCTTGTGCCGCATCCGGGCATGGCCGAACGCGGTCTCGCTTTCCTTGGCGCCGGTGCGTTCCTCATAGGCGGCGATGGAAATATCGATCTTGCCGATCATGGCGCCCGCCTCGCCCAGCGCCTCCCAGAGCGGCTTGCCCGTCTCCTTCGCGATCAGCGCGCCCAGCTCATCCTTGCGCTGCTCCAGCACGCCCTTATAGGCCCGCGCGGCGTCGGCGCGTTTTTCAAACGGGGTGCGCGACCAGCCGGCGAACGCGGCGCGCGCGGCCTTGAACGCCGCCGTGACATCGTCAGGGCTCGCCGCCGCGCCCGACCATAGCGTCCGGCCGCGCGCCGGGTCGCGGGACTCGAACGTCTCACCGCTTCCCGCCGCCCATGCGCCGCCGATAAACTGACCTTTTGACTGGCTCATTCCGTCACCCATACTCGCGCTTTGTCTCCGCTTTCTATGTTCAAGGCGTCCGCCACGTCCGCCGGGATGGACGCGGAATCGCCATCAATGCTGACGCGGCCCAGCGCGCAGCGGAAATCGGCGATCCGGTCATTGGAAATCATCGCCCGCTTCGCGCCCTCGCCCGGATCGCCCGCCGCCACGGTCATCACGCGGCTCTCGCGCAGGCATTTCAGCCGGTCGCGCTTCACCGAGAGCAGCGGCCCGCCGTCAAACACGTCGACCAGGCCGCCAAACTCGAATCCCTGGCTTTCCAGCAGCCGCCGCGCGCCGCCGCCATCCACGTGCGTCTTGCCGATCACCTCGATCGCCGCATCGGGCAGCAGGTCGATATGGATCGGGTGCTTGGGCAGCAGGTCCCAAAGGAACTGGTTGCCCAGCGAGGCCGACAATTTGTCCGCCTCGTGAAAATCCATCCGGAAGAAATGCCGCCCCAGCCCGTCCCAGAAAGGCGAGCGTCCCTTCTCGTCGATGCAGCCGCGCAGCTCCGACACGATGCGGGCGCCGAAGCGTTCGCGCGCCGCGGCAATCAGCATGTAGCGGGAGAGCGAGATCAGCGCCCCCATGCCGCCGCCGCGCGCTTCCTGCCGCAGGAACAGCGTGCCGACCTCTGTCGCGCCGGCGCATTCGGTCACCAGCATCAGCAGCTTCATGTCAAAGCGCCGGTCCACGACATCAGAAAATTGCGCCGCCGTGGTCACCCGGAAATTCACGTAAGGCTGGGAAACGCCGATCTGCGACTTCACCGCCGAAGTGCCCAGAACCGCGTCATCGCCGATTTCCTGCAACATCAGGCAGAAGACTTCATCGCCCTGGCCGCCGCTGTCGGCGGCGAAGCTGGCCTGCGACTTTTCCAGCCGCGCAGCCAGCGCCTCCTCGCCCGATTGCAGGCTGGTGAAGCCCGGCCCGGCCATTCCCGCCAGCTCGACCAGCGCGCCCAGATCTCCCGGGCCGCCCGCGCGGACAACGCGCACCGCCATTCTAGCGGGCCTCCCGCGCGGCGCGGGCGTCGAATTCCCCGCTCGCGAACTTCATCAGCATCACCGCCGAAAGCCGCGCCCGCTCACCGAAACTGTCCAGTTTGGCGAACTCCTTGGCGCTGTGAATATCGCCCCCGCGCACGCCCAGCGTATCGACATTGGGACAGCCCGCCGCCCAGAGATTATTCCCCTCGCAGACCCCGCCCGTATCGTTCCAGTTGATATCCAGCCCGATGGCCTGACCGGCGCGGCGCGTGAAATCGAACATTCGCGCCACGGGCGGCGCCATCGGCTTGGGCGGGCGCGTGAAGCCGCCATGCAGCACCGCGCCGATCCCGTCAGCCTTCCCGGTTTCATCGGCCAGGCGTTCGATCTGCGCCTTCGACCAGTCCATGTCGTCAGGCGTGGGCATACGCACATTGAAGCGCACCACGGCCAGGTCCGGCACGATATTCACCGGTCCGCCGCCATCCATCTTGCCAATATTGAAGGTCACGCCCTCGCGCTCGCCGTTCAGCGCATCCAGCTGCGTGGCAAAGCGGCTGGCGGCGACCAGCGCGTTGCGGCCCAGATGGTGCTCGCGCCCGGCATGGGCGGCGCGGCCGCGCACCACCAGCGTGAAGTTCCCGCTGCCCTTGCGCGCCCCGGCCAGGTCGCCATTGGCGAGCGCGGGCTCATAGGTCATCCCGATATGCGCTTTCGCGCCCAGCTCCATCAATACAGGACGCGAGCCGGGGGAGCCGATTTCCTCGTCCGGACTGACCAGAACCGTATAGCCGACCTGATCCCGGTTCGGGCTTTGCTCCAGCGCGCGCAGCGCCTCGCTCATCACGATCAGGCCGCCCTTCATGTCGGCGACGCCCGGACCGTTGATCGTGTCCTCGTCCCACAGCTCCCAGTTCTGAAAGCCGCTATCGGCGGGAAACACCGTGTCGTGATGGCCGGTCAGGACAATCTGCACCGGAGCGTCGGGGCGCTTGCGCGCCTGAAAGGCGGGGGTGAATTCCTGATGCTCGATTTCGCCGTCCGGCCGCACCACCTCGGCGGGGTCCAGCTTCACCGCGCTGATCTCCGCGTCCAGCTCGCCAAAGGCCTCGGTCAGCTTATCCCGCATCGCCTCCAGACCGTCCGCATTGCGGCTGCCCGAATTGATCGCGCTCCATTCCTTCACCCGCGCGATCATCAGGTCTGCGCGATCCTGCACGTCATCGAGGATGCGCGCTTCATCGGCGGTCAGGCTGGTCGAGTCCGGCATGGTCGTGTCGAGGCCCTTTGTCTGTTTTCGTCCGCGCCCCGCAGCCCGGTCTGAAAAGCGGGCGCGCCGTGCGCAAGGGACGCGGCGTTACGGCGTGTGAAGAATATTGCCGACTAGCTATCGGCCCCCGCGCCGCGCCGTCAAGCGCGGCTCATGCGCACTGCGGCGCGCGCAAAAAGAAATGGCCCGGCGAGACGCCGGGCCATTCCTTCAAGTCAGGTTGTATCGAGCTTAGCTCGTCGCGCCGGAGACGCGGATCACAACCTCGGAGCGGCGGTTCAGCGGCTCGCGAACGCCATCAGGCGTATCGACAGCCGGCTGGCTTTCGCCAAACGCTTCGGTGGTGATCGAAGAGGCAGCCACACCCTGGGTGATCAGCTGCTGCTTCACGGCGTCCGCACGACGCTGGGACAGGCCCACGTTGTAGGACGCAGCGCCCGAACGGTCAGCGTGACCTTCGATGCGAACGTTCGCAACGCCACACTCTTCCGCGCGATCAGCCGCTTCGGAGATGATGCTCTTCGCCTGATCCGTCAGGAACGACTTGTCCCATTCGAAGTAGACGACGAAGGCAACGTCCTCGCACGACGGCGCAGCCGGCGGCGGCGGAGGCGGCGGGGGCGGAGCCGGCGGAGGCGGCGGCGG
>NZ_ASJA01000007.1 GCF_000412185.1 Euryhalocaulis caribicus | reverse complement strand
GCGGGAATGCCGCTGGCAAGCACGACCATCGCGATGAGCGAGGCGAACGCCGCGCCGATGGCGTTCAGCGCGTTCAGGGCGCCGAACACGCGGCCGCGCCGGTCGTCCGGCGCTTCAAGCTGCAGCCGGGTCTGGAGCGGCACGACGAACAGGCCGCCAGTCACCGCCAGCCCGATCAGGGCCGCGACGACGCTGAGGCCGCCGGGCGTTGTGAATATCTGACCGTAAAGCGGCGGGCCGACGGCGAGCAGCGCGGTGACCACGGGCAGGGCAATCACCCCCGCCGCGCCAAAGAAGGTGGCGCGCAAAATCGGTTCCCCGCGATTGACGACATTGGCGAACAGCGCCCCGGCGGCGATGCCGATGGCGAAAAGAACCGCCAGCCAGGTGGCGCTGATTTCGTCCCCGCCCAGCGCGTCGCGCACGAAGAACGGCATGAGAATCAGCATCAGCGTGCCGAACGACCAGAACCACATGATTCCGATGGAAAGCCGGCGCAGGCGCGGTTCGCGCAGGATTTCGGAGATCAGGCGCCAGACGCCACGCGGCAGTATCAGGTCCGGCTTGCGCGCCGGATCCGCCGGTTTCTGACGGTCGATCAGACGCGCCGAAAGCCAGCCCGTCAGGGCGGCGGCGATGCCGGCGCCGGCGGCCAGAACGCCGCCCCTGTCGAGCGCGGCCAGCGATCCGCCCGCCGTGACGCCGGAGAGGATGGCGACATAGGTGGAGCCGCCCAGCATGGCGGTCCCGGCAGTGATGTCGGTGCGGTCGAGACGCTCTGTTATCAGGCCGAATTTCAGGGGCGCGAAGAAGGAGGATTGCGCGCCCATCAGGAACAGGGTTGCCAGCAGGATCGGGATGGAGCCGAGAAGGAAACCGGCCAGCGCGCCGGTCATCAGCGCGATTTCCAGCAGCTTCAGCCGTGTGAAGAGGGTGGCCTTGTCCAGCCGGTCGCAAAGATCGCCGGAAAAGGCGGAAAGGAAGAAGAAGGGCAGGATATAGAGGCCGCTGGCCGCGGCCGCCGCGGCGTCCGTCGAGGCGCTGGCGTTGGCGCGGAAAGCCAGGGTGATGATCAGCGCCTGCTTGAACAGATTGTCATTGAACGCGCCGAGGAATTGCGCGGCGAACAGCGGCGCGAAACGGCGCCGCGTCAGCAACCGCCAGGGTTGTATATAGGTATTCCCCATGTGCTGGCGCGCATGTTGGCCGGGGGGCGTTCAAAGCACAAGGGAGAGCTGTCAGGGCGAGGCGCGGAACCGGGCCGCGCGGTCCGGCGTTAGCGCTGCATGGCTGCGCGCGCATACTGGAAAGGACATCTTCGGCTTTCGCTTGTCTCGATCAAGGTCGAGCTGTTTTCGGCCGTCGCCCATGCGGACGAGATACGCCTGAACCAGATCCACAAACCCTCCGGCAAGCGCATCCGGTACGAGAAAGTCGTGCCCGGAATCGGACCTGTCGATACCGACGAGATCGTCAAGGGCTACAAAATCGGCAAGGACGAGTATGTCGTTCTGGAGCCGGAAGAGCTGGACGAGATCAAGCTGGAGAGCCGCGAGACGATCGACCTGGTCCAGTTCGTCGATCATTGCGAGATCGATCCCCGCTATTTCGAGAAGCCTTACTACGTGATCCCCGCGGATGAAGAAGTGGCGGCGGAGGGCTTTGCGGTGATCCGGGAAGCGCTGCGCGACACACAGAAAGTGGGTCTGGGGCAGATGGCCTCGCGCGGCCGCGACTATGTCGTGGCGATCAGGCCGTGCGGCGAGGGTCTGCTGCTGGAGACGCTGCGCTATGCCGACGAGGTGCGCGAGAGCGACAAGATTTTCGAGGCCGTGCCCGACATCAAGGTCGACAAGGAAATGAAGGAACTGGCGGAGGAGCTGATCAGCCGCAAGGCCAAACCCTTCAAGG
Organism: Euryhalocaulis caribicus; assembly: GCF_000412185.1. Lineage (GTDB taxonomy): Bacteria > Pseudomonadota > Alphaproteobacteria > Caulobacterales > Maricaulaceae > Euryhalocaulis > Euryhalocaulis caribicus. The sequence goes on along the minus strand of NZ_ASJA01000007.1, from coordinate 154,021 downwards.
CCGAAAATTTCCAGTCCGGCTATACCGAGGCGTTGCGCGATCTGATCGAGGAAAAGCGTAAATCCGGCGCTGTCTCGACGTCCGGCGGCAAGAAGGCGTCCAAGGACGACGGCAAGGTGGTGGACCTGAAGGAGGCGCTGAAGAAAAGCGTTTCCAAGGGCAAGTCCTCAAAGAGCGGCAGCGGGAAATCATCCAAACGGAAAACCGGGTAGGGCGCGAAAACCACGCGTTGCAGCAGTCAGCCGGAACCCGCAGGGCCTGACCGGATTTTATATCGGCCCGCCGGTTATTGCCTGAGGTCTGACAAGACAGATGCCCGCCATTTCCGCCGAGGATCGCGCCCGGCGCTTCGGCCTGCGATACACGATGCCTGACGATCTGCCGCTCAACCGCCGCCGGCGCGGACGCGGCTATCAATATCTGGATGCCGCCGGCACCCCGGTCGAGAGCGACGCGGTCAAGTCGCGTCTGAAAGATCTGCGCGTGCCCCCGGCCTGGACCGAGGTAAAGCTGGCGCGCGATCCGCTGAGCCATATCCAGGCGGTAGGGCGGGACGCGAAGGGACGGCTGCAATATGTCTATCACGATTTGTGGAGCCAGAGCGCCGACCTTGAGAAGGCCATGCGGCTGAAAATGCTGGGCCGCGCGCTGGGCGGATTGCGGGAGAGCGTCGAGGCGCAACTTCGGCGGCGAACCGTGGACCGCGACTTTGCCATGGCTTGCGCCATCGCGCTTCTGGACCGTGCGGCCCTGCGCGTCGGCTATGAGGAATATTGCCGCGACACCGGAGGTCGGGGCGCGATGACGCTCCAGCGCCGGCACGTTCGCATTTCAGACGGCGCCGTCAGGCTTTCCTTCTATGGCAAGAGCAGCAAGCGCATCCAGCGCACGCTGGACGATCCGCCGCTGGCGTCCGCCCTTAGCCGTCTGCGGGAAGCGCGGGGGGCGAACCTGTTCTGCTGGGCGAAAGACGGCGAGTCCTGCCTGAACGCCGAAGACGTGAACGACTATCTGCACCGCGAGGCCGGAGACGCTGTCAGCGCCAAGGATTTCCGCACCTTCCGCGCCAGCGCGCTGGTCCTGGACGCCATGCGGGAGGAAGCGCCGCCCACCGACAAGGCGCTGCGCGGCGCAATCAAGACGGCCGCGGAATTCCTGGCCAATACGCCCGCCGTCTGCCGGTCCAATTATGTGCATCCGCTGGTGCAAACCGCCTGTCAGGACGGACTGCCTACCCGCAAGGACCTGTTCACCGGCCCGGTGCGTGAGGGGCTGACAAGGCCGGAAACCGCCCTGATGCGCTTACTGGACGATTGCTGATCTTAATCCGGTCAAACCAGGAAGCGATCCAGACCTCCATAGGTCCGTGTCACGGCCCCGCGGCGGAAGCTAAGCGCGATCAGAACCAGTCCTGCGACAATGCCCGCGATTGTCTGAACGGACGGAACGCCTAGAATCAAAGGCGTCAGAATGAGCGCCACGCCCAGACCAGCGTTCATAAAGCGGACGGGACGGGCGGACTCGGCCAACGCAATAATACTGGCCGTAATCACCAGAGAACCAATCAGGTGATCAGCGTTGGCCATCATTCCTTCCGCGCCAAGCGTCAGACGGGTGAACATCAGCCACAGCCCGATCAGAAGCGAAAGAACCAGATTCCAGGGCAGACCGACGCCGCCAGACCACATGTCCTTCATCAGCGTAACAGGGCCTCGGTCGAAATTGTCTGTTTCCTGTGCATCGCCGTCATCCGTATCGCCGACGAAAAAGATGCGCAGCAGCGGGCGGCCCTTGCGAACCCGGCGGACAAGGAATTGCGTGGTGGCGATCAATTCATCGAGCGAATAGGGGATCTGGATCAGCATCGCCGCCGCCCCGATCAGGCAGAGCGTGCACCATGTTCCAATGACGATGGGCTGGATGATGATGAAGGTGATGGAGACAACGCCCAGAGGCACGATCATGAAACCGAACGCCATGACCAGCCACGGCATGGTTCGCCACCGGCGGTTCGTTCCCATGATGCCGGTGATGATTTCCAGCATATACACAAGCGCGCCCACGCCCGCATCGGGAACCGGCCAGGCTTCCGACACGGACGATGTCGTGATTTCTTCCGATCCGTTTTTGGGATCAGCGGCGGCGCCGGCGAAGAACGGCTCCCAGATTTCTTCGATATGGCCAAGCTGATAGGCGGTCAGATGGCGTGAAATCATCAGGCCGACCAGCGCCAGAAGGATAATCGGCAGGCGCTGCATCCATGTGGACGGACAGAACTCCCATCCAGGCGGTATATCCGGGCCTGTCTCCGCCGCTGCGGGCGAGACACCGGGCACAGGGCGCGTGCAGATCGAAAGCCCTATAATCAATGCGCCTACAAGCGTCTCGTTCAGATAGGCCTGAGCCGTCGGCGCCCAGAAAATCAGCGGCGCCCAGAGCAGCCAGAAGCCCGCCGCGGCCGTAACCCAGCGCGCGATCTCGAACCTTTGCGAGGTCGCGAGCAGGGAAAAGATCATCACGACCGCGCCCGCCGCCGCGTCGCTCCACGCCAGCGCCGCCGATTCATAGCCAAGCGTTGGCGGCGAGGTGATGAGCCATGCGCCTAGCGCGGCATTAAGCAGGTGGGCCCAGCGGAATCGCTCATGTTCCGCTTTACGCCGTTCGTGATAGCGGCGGCGCGGCGCCTCGGCGTCCTCGGCCTGTTCGTCCATCGCGTCCAGCCAGTCCGGGGTCTGGATGCCGTTCGCCTTGTACCACCCCGCCGGATCCGCCTTCAGTGCGTCAATCATGGCGGGCAATTCATCACGGATATCGTGCTGCGGCCGCCACCCCAGAAGTCTCTCGGCCTTGGATATATCCAGCGCATAATGGTCATCGGCCATGTCGATCATGAAAGGCCGGATGAATGGTTTCTCGCCCTGGTCGATGGCGTCCGGAATGACCGGTTCGGATTTTTCCTGCGCCCATGCGCCCGCCTTCGCGGCGGTTTGAGGAATGGACAGCGTTTCCCACTCATCCTGGCCGTGGATCAGGCAGCCAATCTCGTCCTGTAACGCTTGATAGGCCACGCCTTCCGGCTCTCCCGCCAGGATGATGCATTCCTCCGGCATGTCGCCACGCCGATCCACGCCGCGGCGGAACAAGTCAATCAAGTCATCCTTGTGTATGAAAGACTGCCCGGCGGACCGGTCGCCTGAAAAGACATGACTTTTCAGGTCCCTCTCATAAATGCGGGCAATCTGGTGAGAGAGCGTCGGCACGGCGGTCTTCTCATCATAGAGGCCGGCCAAGTGGAAAAAGGTGACGGGGATATCGCCGCGCGTCTCCCGGATCGCGTCTTCCGTTTCGGCCTTGGAAACCGGGTAGGTCCATTGCGGGTCCAGAGGCGTCTCTTCGTCGATGCGCTTACCCGGATCGGTCGCGGCGTGGACCAGCATCGTGCCGGAATAGAGAACGCGTTCGACCTCGAAATCCTGAAGGGCGCGCATGAGATTCCGCGAGCCCTGGACATTCACCTTGTCGTAAAGCGGGTTGTCTTCGCCGGTGAAGTCGAAATAGGCAGCGAGGTGGATGAAAGCAGCAATCTTCCCGCCAAATTCTTTGCGGATCTTTTCAAGCGCCGCCCGGACGGATTCAAAATCGCCGATATCGGATTCGATGCAGCGGCCACGGGCCTGACCGCAGACCAGATCCAGCCCGACGACCCGATAGTCGTCTTCAAGCGCCTCGCCGACCGCCGATCCGATATCGCCGGCCGCGCCCGTAATCAGCACGACCGGCTTTCTGTCCTGTTCCGACATAGCCTCAAGCCGTTACATCAAGTCCTGAATGCAACGGGATATGGCGGACTGTGTTCCGGACAGCCTGCGGCCGGTTCATACGGCGCGCCAGGCAGAAACTGGAACAATTCAATATTCAATACGGTCTCGGGATAACCACTCAGGGCTGTTTGTCCCTGGCCCGCCGCGGAACAGGCGCCAGCATCGAAACCCGTTTTCTGTAGTTCCGGTAGGAGTCGCCGAACATCCGGATAAGGTCCCGTTCCTCGAGCTGGATTGCGATGAGCGTGTATAACGTCGTGGCGCCGGCAAACAGGAGATGGCCGAAAGTCATCACCGGGGTCGCCCAGAATGCGATTATGAACCCGAGATAGATCGGGTGCCGGACAAGGCCATAGAGAAACGGCGTCTTGAAAACGGGGTCGGGAAAGGGCCGCGCGCGGAAATTCAGCCAGACCTGGCGCAGGCCGAAGAGCTCGGCATGGCTAATCAGGAAAGTCGAGACCAGGACCAGCAACCATCCCGCCCAGAACAGAAGCTGCATGGCGAGAATGCCTGCCGGATGATCGATTGCCCAGACGGTCGAGAGCATGGGCCGCCACTGCCAGAACAAAAGGATCAGCGCAAAGTTGGCAAACAAGACGAAAGTGGAGCGTTCGATCGCGCCGGGTACGATGCGCGTCCACCAGCGTTTGAAAAATGGCCGCGCCATCAGGCTGTGCTGGACGGCGAATACGCCCAGAAGGACGAGATTGATCGCCAGGGCCGCCTGCCAACCGGCGTCTGGCCCGATATCTATGCTTCGCGGCACATAAAGATTGCCGACAAATCCGATCGCATAGAGGAACGTCCCCAGAAAAATTGCGTAGCACAGCAATCCATAGATAAGCGCCAGTAATCGCATCAGGTTTTTCCCTATGCTCAGTATGATATGTTCGCGTTTCTATACCGAGGCTAGAGAGCGGCCGGACAGGAGTCCTGAAAGAACACTGAAAAATGGCCCGATCCGCATGGCAGGGGACATATAGTTTCGACGGATTCACGCTGGATGGCCGAAGCGCGCAGCTATCATACCAAGGTCGGCACATTCCGTTGCGTCCCAAGGCCTATGAATTTCTTCTATTGCTGCTGCATGGACGCGGAAGATTGTTCAGCAAGGAAGAATTGCTGGAAACCCTGTGGCCGGACACCATCGCCTCGGAAGATTCTCTGGCGCAACTGGCGCGTTCCGCCCGGTCTGCGCTTGGCCAGACGGGACAGGATGCGATCGTAAACATCCCCCGGCGCGGTTACCGATTTGATCTGCCAGTGGAAGCGAAAATGCCAGAGCAGGCGGCCCCGCGCCCTGAGGTGCATTACGCTATGAGCGGTGACATCCATATTGCCTATCAGGTCGTAGGCGAGGGGCCGATCGACCTGATTTACGCGCCGGGCTGGGTGAGCCATCTCGAGTATGGCTGGGAGTCGCCGCTTGTCGCCCAATTCCTACGCGGTCTGGCGAGCTTTTCCCGGCTGATCCTTTTCGACAAGCGCGGCACGGGTCTGTCCGATCGGGCGTATGGCCTGCCAACCATCGAGCAACGCATGGACGATGTGCGAGCGGTGCTGGATGACGCCGGATCCCGACGGGCGGTGGTTTTTGGCATGTCCGAAGCCGGCGGATTGGCAATCAGTTTCGCCGCTCAATATCCTGAGCGTGTTTCGGCGCTTGTTCTGTATGGCGCCTTTGCGCGCCGCGTCCGGTCAGCCACCTACCCATGGGCGCCCACAGCAAAAGAGCGGCAGAAATTTTACGATGAAATCGAACGCGGGTGGGGCGGCCCGATTGCAATTAATGAAATCGCCCCGAGCCTGGCAGGAGACACAGCATTCCGAAACTGGTGGGCAGCCTATCAGCGCCGCAGCGCCAGCCCCGCCGACGCCCTGGCTCTGGCCCGAATGAACACTGGTGTTGACGTGATCGCTCAGCTGCCCGCGATCAAGGCCCCAACGCTGGTTCTGCATCGCAAGAAAGATGAGCATGTCCATGTTGAAGAGGCCCGGCTGATGGCCAGACGGATTCCGAGCGCCATGCTCCGGGAACTGTCGGGCGCGGATCACTTGATTTACGCGGGAAATCAGGGCGCCATCATTGAAGCGACAAGAGAATTTGCCCTGCGGCATGGCGCGGAAGATTGCACTGGATAAAGCACCGCCGTTGAGGACCGAGCGAAATGGCCGCTAGGCACGATAAAAGTGCGAATTATTCCATCGTTATCGCGCCAGGACTAACGGGCGCCAGAACATGCTGGAGCGCTTGCTGGCGCGACCGGCCACACGGCGTTTTATGATTATGACAAGCCACGATTGATCATCCCCTGATGACCGCCAAAGCTACGGCGAGCAGTTTGAACCGTGGCTACAGTCCGTGCCCATCTAACGGCTCTGTTTCCGCTACTCTTTCCATGCCTGCGATGAGAGGGCGGCCTTTCGTAATTGCCTTTTGCACGGATGGCGTGGACAGCGACGCCTTATGCGCCGCAGCATCGGTCCAAACCTCTGTGATCCAGATCGTGTCCGGTTCATTTGGATCAAGCGCAACGACGTATGAGAGGTTGCCAGGCATTTCCCGAAGGCCTTCCAGGAGAATCGTGGATAGTTCGCCACGCTTGCCTGGCACCGCCTTCATTTTCCCGGTCAGACCGTACATTTTCGACTGCCCCTCTCCGTGTGCGAGTGGCGTGCATGCCGCTGCTCCAACCGCCCCGGCCAGGGCGAAAATGAAGCTCCGTCGATCCACCATCATTACTGCACTTTGCCTAAGCGAGCAGTCCACTTCAACTCGGACGCGGAAACCTCTTTGAAACACCAGCACGCTTCAATCGGGCATGGCCGCAAAACAATTGCCGGCTCGCAACTCCGCGAAGCCAAGACCCTCTTCGCGCTCTTGGGGTGTGGCGGAGGAGGAGGGATTCGAACCCCCGGGACGCGCAAACGCCCAACGGTTTTCAAGACCGCCGCTTTTGACCACTCAGCCACTCCTCCGGCGGGAGAGGGAATAGAGACTTCGCGGCGGGGGCGCAATTTGCCGGACTGAAAATCATCTGCGGCGGCCTGTTGCGGTTAAGAGAGACTTTACGCTGTGCCTTTAATGCCGGTGTGATAGATTTACTGGCGAATGAGGAAGGGCTCCGCCTTGAAGCTTCTGCACGGTCTCGCCGCTGTGGCGCTGTTGGTTGCTGCGTGTTCTTCCGGTCCCGAAAAGACCGTCGCGCGCGTTGACACCACCCCGTCGGACGCCTACACGGCGGGCGGGAAGCTGTCCTCCAAGCCGCAAGTCATCAATTCCCAGAAAGTCGGCCGCCCCTACAAAATCGAGGGGCGCTGGTATGTTCCTGCGCGGCAGGACAATTACAACCAGATCGGAACGGCGTCCTGGTACGGCCCGAACTTCCATGGCCGCCCGACCGCCAATGGCGAGATTTTTGACCAGAATTCGCTGAGCGCGGCGCATCCGACGCTGCCGCTGCCCAGCTATGTGAAGGTCACCAATCTGGATAACGGGCGTCAGGCCGTGGTGCGCGTGAACGATCGCGGACCCTTTGCGCGCGACCGGATACTGGACCTTTCCAAGCGATCCGCGGAGGAGCTGGGCTTTATCAATCAGGGGACAGCCCGCGTCCGGGTCGAGTATCTGGGGCCGAAATCTCATGAGCTGGGCAAGCCGTGGCTTTACACCGCGGCTCTGGAAAACCGTTCCGGCGTGGTCGGAACGCAAGCGGACGCCACGCAACGCAGCGTCAATCTGAACCCGTCCTCCTTCTTCGTGCAGGCCGCGGCGTTCGCCGAAACCCGGCGGGCTGAAAAGGCGCGGCGGTCACTGGCCCAGGTCGGACCGGCCAATATAGAGTCTGTGAACATTGCCGGACGGAAGCTGCACCGTGTCCTGGTCGGGCCGTTCATAGGCTCCGACGAGGCGGAAGAGGCGCGCTGGGCCGTGGCGCGGGCGGGATTTTCCGACGCCCGCATTGTAAGGCGCAATTGAACTTTTCCTCCATCGCGGCTTTCCTTGCGCAATCCCGGCATGATTGATTCACGCCGGGCGCCATGACCGCCGCGATTTCAAGGAGAGCGTCTTGCGAGTTCTACTGACAGCCTTGCTGGCCAGCCTGACCGCCGTATCCCCCGCCGCCGCGCAGGAATTCGAGACGCCGGCCGATTACGCCGCCATTCTGGATTCCGAAACGGGGACGGTTCTTTTCTGCAAGAATTGCAACGAGCCCATGGCCCCGGCCTCCATGAGCAAGATCATGACGATCGAGCTTGTGTTCGAGCGTCTGGCCTCCGGCGATTTGGCGCCTGACGAACAATTCACGATCACAGAGAATGCATGGCGCAAGGGCGGCGCGGCCTCCGGGTCCTCCACCATGTTCCTCGCGCCCAATTCGCAGGCCTCGGTGATCGACCTGGTGCACGGCGTCATCATCCAGTCGGGCAATGATGCGAGCATTGCGCTGGCCGAAGGGCTGGAAGGGTCGGAAGAGGCGTTTGCCGATGTGATGACCAAGCGCGCGCACGAGCTGGGGCTGGACAGCGCCACGTTCCGCAACGCGACCGGCTGGCCGGACCCCGAACACGAGATCAGCGCGCTGGATCTGGCCAAGCTGGCCAATCACCAGATCACGACCTATCCGGACCTCTACAAGATCTATGCGGACCGGGAGTTCACCTATAACGACGTGCGCCAGTTCAACCGCAATCCGCTCTTGAGCTCCTTCGACGGAGCCGATGGCCTGAAAACGGGCCATACGCAGGCGTCCGGCTATGGGCTGGTCGGGTCGGCCGTGCGCGACGGCGAGCGCCGGGTAATCGTCTTCAACGGACTGGATTCGGAATCGGCCCGGGCGCAGGAAGCCGAACGGATGATGCGGGCGGCCTTTGTCGACTTCAAAATCTTCGACCTGTACGAGGCCGGCGAGGAAGTGGGGCAGGGCGAAGTTTTCATGGGGCAGGCCGACAGCGTGACCTTGAAAACCGCAGAACCGGTGGCGATGGGGATGCACCGCCGCGCGCGCGACCAGATGAAAGCCTATATCACCTATGACGGCGCGATCCGCGCGCCGGTTGCGGAAGGCGACGAGGTGGCGCGTCTGGTTATCGAAGCGCCGGACGCCGCGCCCAGATCCTATCCTCTGGTCGCGGTTCACGCCGTCGAGCAGAAGGGCCTGTTCGGGCGCGCCATGACCGGTCTGGTGTCTCTCATCCGTGGCGATGAATAAGGCGCGCGGACGATTCATCACAGTTGAGGGCGGCGAGGGCGCCGGGAAGACGACGCAGATCCAGCTTCTGGCCGAGTGGCTGGAAGGCAAGGGACTGGAAGTTGTCCGCACGCGCGAACCGGGCGGAACGCGCGGCGCGGAGATAATCCGCGAACTTCTGCTGACCGGGGACGCCGATCGCTGGCCGCCCATGGCCGAGGCGCTTTTGATGACTGCCGCGCGCACCGATCATGTGAGCCGCGTCATCGAGCCGGCCTTGCGGGCCGGAAAATGGGTGGTTTGCGACCGGTTTTCCGATTCCACGCGCGCCTATCAGGGCGGCGCAGGGAATCTGGGGCGGGATGCGATGACGGATTTGCAGAAGATCGCGCTGGGCGATTTTCAGCCGGATCTGACCTTTATCCTGGATCTGGACGTAGCCGCAGGCGCAGCGCGCGTCGACGCCCGCGCAGACGGCAAGACGCGCTTTGACGCGCGGGACGCGAGCTTCCATCAGGCCGTCCGCGAGGCTTTTCTGGCGATCGCCAGAGAGGAGCCGGATCGCTGCGCGCTAATTGATGCGGGGCAACCCCTGGACGCTGTACAGCAGACCATCCGGCGAACGGCGGATAGCCGCTTGACGATCGGCTAGGGCGGGGCAAGCTTCAAAGCATCATGGATGACACGCTGGAACCCGACCGCGCGCCCGGATGCCGCCATCCGCGGGAGACCTATAGGCTGAGCGGCCATGAGAAGGCGGAGCAGGAAATCCTGACCGCGCTGCAATCGGGACGTATGCATCACGCTTGGCTGATTTCGGGACCGCGCGGCGTGGGCAAGGCCACGTTGGCCTATCGCTTTGCGCGGCGCGTCCTTGGCGGCGCGCCGGACAATTCGTATGGCGTTCTGGGCGTTTCGCCGGACGATCCCGTCAGTCATCGCATTGAGGCGCAGTCCCATAGCGGATTGCTGCCGCTTCGCCGGCCGCTGGATTCCTCGGGCAAGAAAGCCAAGACGGTGATCACGGTGGAGGAAGCCCGCCGGGCGCCGCGATTTTTCTCGCAATCGAGCGGGGAAGGGGGCTGGCGCGTGGTGATTGTCGACAGCGCCGATGAGTTACAGAACCCCGCCGCGTCCAATGCGCTTCTAAAAACGCTGGAGGAGCCGCCGAACCGGGGGCTGCTGTTGCTGGTCTCGCACGCGCCGGGGCGGTTACTGCCCACGATCCGGTCGCGCTGCCGCCGGCTGGAGCTGCGGGCGCTGCCCGATGACGGGGCTATCGAGGCGGCGCGCGGCCAGGTCGATATACCGGACAAGGATGCGGACCTGATCGCACGCATGGCTGCTGGCGCGCCCGGGCGCGCGGTTTCGCTCGCCGCGATGGACGCGACGCGTCTGCATGCCCAGCTCTCTGATATCTTCGCCGGACTGCCGCGGCTGGACGCGCAAAAGGCGCATGCACTTTCCGATACGCTGGCGGCAAAGAGCAAAGAGGAACAGCTGAAACTGTTTCACCGGCTGACGCGCAGCTTTGCCGAGGAACGGGCGCGCGCGGCGTCGGGCGTCAGCGGGGAAATCCTGTTTGAATCCGCATCCGCTGCGGGTCAGACGGCGGGGTGGCTGAATGCCTGGGAAAAGCTGGCGAAACAGCGGCGCGAGCAGGAATCACTCTATCTAGACCCGAAACAGAGCGTGATGAACGCGCTCTACACACTCAGAGACGCGGCGGCCGCCTGAAACCATGTTGATCGACAGCCATGCAAACCTTCACGGCGACGCCTATGACGAAGACCGCGAGGCGGTGTTCGAGCGTGCGCGGGAAGCGGGCATTGAGGGCATTCTCGCCATTTGCTGCCGGCTGGACGAATTCGATGACGTTCTGGCGCTGGCTGAACCGCGCGAAAATGTCTGGGCCAGCGTCGGCGTGCACCCGCACCACGCCAAGGAATGGCCGGACATTACGGCGGAGGAACTGATCCGCCGGGCGGACCACCCCAAAGTGGTCGCAATCGGCGAAACCGGCCTGGACCAATACTATAATCACAGCCCGGAAGCTGTTCAGATCAAAAGCTTTCTCGCGCATGTCGAGGCGGCCCGGGAAACCGGCCTGCCGCTGGTCATTCATTGCCGGGACGCGGACGAAAGAATGGCGGAAATTCTCGAGGCCGAAATGGGGAAGGGGGCCTTCAAGGCGCTGCTGCACTCCTATACAGGCGGGCCGGACCTGGCGCGGCGGGCCTCGGCGCTGGGCGCGTTTTTCTCGGTCAACGGAATCGCGACATTCAATTCGGCCAAGGATGTGCGCGACGTCATTCACGACGTCATGCCGGGCGAGCGTATCCTGATCGAAACCGATTGCCCTTATCTTACGCCGGTTCCGCACCGCGGAAAGCGCAATGAGCCTTCCTTCCTGCCGTTTGTCGCCGAAAAGCTGGCGGACATACGCGGCTGGACAAAAGACGAAGCCGTGGAGAAATCCGGCGCGGCGTTTTTCAAGCTGTTCGACAAAGCAAAAGCCGTATGACGATGAAACTGACCATTCTGGGATGCGGGTCGTCGGGCGGCGTGCCGCGGATCGATGGAGACTGGGGCGTTTGCGACCCGGACGAGCCGCGAAACCGGCGCTCCCGCTGTTCATTTCTGGTCGAGCGGATGGGCAATGATGGCGTGACCTCGGTCCTGGTCGACACGGCGCCAGACCTGCGGACGCAAATGCTGGCGGCCAATGTGCGGCATCTGGATGCGGTGCTGTACAGCCATGACCACGCAGACCAGACCCATGGCATCGATGATCTGCGGGTCTTCGCGTATCGCATGAGGCGCCGCGTGCCGGTCTATATGGACGCGGCGACATCGGAAACGCTGATGCAGCGCTTCGGCTATTGTTTCGAGACGCCGCCCGGAAGCTCTTATCCGCCGATTCTGGAAGCGCGCGACATGCCGGCGCCTGCCGAGACGATGCAGTTGAACGGCGCAGGCGGCGGGATCAGCGCCACGCCGCTGCGTCAGGATCACGGGAATATGGACTCGCTGGGGTTCCGGTTTGGCGATGTCGCGTATTCCAACGATCTGGTGGACATGCCGGACGAAAGCCTGGAGGCGTTAGAAGGCGTGCGCGTCTGGGTCGTCGATGCGCTGCGCCGCGATCCGCACCCGACGCACGCGCATTTGCAGCGGACGCTGGACTGGATCGAGCGGCTAAAGCCGGAACTCGCCATCCTCACCAATATGCATATCGATCTGGATTACCGGACGCTGTGCAATGAACTGCCGGAGGGCGTCATTCCGGCCCATGACGGCCTCAGCATTGAGGTTGGACAGGATATCAGCGTGTCCGATGACTGATATTATTTCTCATAATATATCTTATGCGACATTCTGATGTCTGGTGATGGGCAAACCCGAAATGGCGATATTGCCGCCCTTCTTTCCGTCATGGCGCGCCTGCGCGATCCGGAGGCCGGCTGCCCGTGGGACGTCGAGCAGACTTACGAGACCATCGCGCCGTACACGATCGAGGAAGCCTATGAAGTCGCCGACGCCATCCAGCGCGGCGATCTGACGGACCTCAAGGAAGAACTCGGCGATCTTCTGCTTCAGGTCGTTTTCCATAGCCGCATCGCAGAGGAAGCCGGCGAATTCGCCTTCCCTGACGTGGTCGAGGCGATCGTCGACAAGATGGTGCGGCGTCATCCGCACGTTTTCGGCGACGACACCATGCGCGATTCCGCGGCCCAGACACGCGCCTGGGAGGCTCAGAAAGCCGAGGAACGCGCGGCGAAGGGCAAGGATGACAGCCTGCTGGACGACGTGCCGGCCGCCCTTCCCGCCCTGTTGCGCGCCGTGAAACTTCAGAAGCGCGCCGCGCGCGTGGGCTTTGACTGGCCCGAAACGCGGCAGGTCATGGACAAGATCCACGAGGAAATGGCCGAGCTGAGCGAAGCGGTCATAGAGCTGGAAGACCCCGCCAAAATTGAGGAAGAGCTGGGCGATTTGCTGTTTGTATACAGCAATCTGGCGCGTAAACTGAAAGTCGACCCGGAACATGCGCTCCGGCAGGCCAACGCCAAGTTTGAACGGCGGTTTCACTATATAGAACGGGCGCTGGCCGATCAGGGCCGCACGCCCGATGATGCGACGCTGGACGAAATGGACGCGCTCTGGAACGAGGCCAAGAAAGCCTAGTTCAGACGCGTGATTTCAAGATCCGGGAATTTTTGCCGGAACTGGCCAGCCGCCGCCGGATCCAGCCGCGCGGTCAGCCGCGTTATTCCGCCCTCTCCCGTTACCCCTTCATCCAGCACTTCGCCATGCTGGAACAGCCAGGCGCGAGCCGCCGAGTCATGCGGGCCGGCGACGATTTCGATCTCATGCGCCTGCCGGGCCAGCATTTCTTCAATCAGCTCAAGCAGAGCATCTATATTCTCGCGCTTTTCCGCACTGATCGGCACGGAGGGAATCTCGGCCCCGGCGGCGCGGGCCTTGATGAAACGCTGATCCTCTTCGTCCAGCAGGTCGGCCTTGTTCCAGGCTTCCATGATGGCCTGCCCGGACTCCGCCCCGGCTTCCAGCGTCTCAAGAACCTCCATCACGTCCTCGGCCTGTTCGTCGGTGTGCGGCGAGGAAATGTCGCGGACATGGATCAGGAGGTCCGCCTCCTTGATTTCTTCAAGCGTGGCGCGGAACGCCGCGACGAGGTCAGGCGGCAGGTCCGTGATGAAACCCACCGTGTCGGACAGGATGATGCGGCGGCCATGCGGCAGGTCCACCACCCGGAGCGTGGTATCCAGCGTTGCGAAAGGCATATCTTTCGCCAGCACAGATTCCCCCGTCAGATAATTGAAAAGCGTGGATTTTCCGGCATTCGTGTAGCCAACCAGCGAGACAACGGGATAGGCGCTGCGGCGGCGGGAATCGCGATGAAGGCCACGCGTGCGGCGTACCTCCTCCAGCTCCTTTCGAAGCTTGGTGATGCGCTCGGAAAGCAGGCGGCGGTCAGTCTCGATCTGGGTTTCACCCGGACCAGCGATAAAGCCCTGCCCGCCCCGCTGGCGTTCAAGGTGAGTCCAGGTTCGCACAAGACGGGAACGCTCATAGGCCAGACGCGCCAGCTCAACCTGCAGCGAGCCTTCGCGGGTTCTGGCCCGCAGACCGAATATTTCCAGAATCAGACAGGTGCGGTCGATGACCTTGGCCTTCCAGGCCCGTTCCAGGGTGCGTTGCTGACCCGGCGAGAGATGAGCGTCGACGATGACCAGGCCGACATTCTCGTCCTCGGCCATGTCGCCGATTTCGTCCACTTTTCCGCGGCCCAGAAGGGTCGCCGCGGAAGGTTTGCGCAATGGCGCCTCGAACGCGGAAACGAGATCCAGCTCCAGCGCCTCGGCCAGGCCTGCGGTCTCTTCGAGCCGCGAACGTGTCTCTGCAGGAATGTCCTCAGGAAAAACCGGGAGAACCAGAAGCGCGCGATCCCCAATACGATCGGTCATGTAAGGCTATCAGCCCTCATCGCTCTCCGGCGCGGTTTCCGCTTCGAACATCTGGACCGGCTGGGCCGGCATAATGGTCGAGATGGCGTGTTTGTACACCAGTTGGGATTGTCCATCGCGGCGAAGCAAAACGCAGAAATTGTCAAACCATGTGACGACGCCTTGCAGCTTTACGCCGTTTACAAGGAATATCGTCAACGGCGTGCGCGATTTGCGCACCGCATTCAAAAAAGCGTCCTGTAAACCCTGTTTCTTGTCGGTCGTCATCGTCTCAGCTTGAATCCCCTCGCCCTGCAAGCTTTTGATTGGTAAAGCGGCTTGCGAAGAACGGCAACCGTTTCCGGAGCGAATTAGGCGTTTAGAGCCAGTTTTTCGTAACCTTGTCGCAGCGCAACACTGGTTTCACCCGGCCGGCCGGCGCTAATCTGCGCGCCGTCAATGGAAATTACGGGCATGACGAAGGATGAGGCGCTGGTCATAAACGCCTCCTTGGCGTCCATGGCCTCTTGCGGCGTGAAAGCGCGCTCTTCCACGGTCAGGCCAAGCTCGCTGGCAATGCGCAGGATGGCCGCGCGCGTGACGCCCGCCAGAATATTATCGGTCACCGGGCGCGTAACCAGTACACCCCCGGAAGCGACGATCCAGGCGTTGGAAGACGAGCCTTCGGTGACATAGCCGTCGGCATCCAGCATCCAGACCTCGAAAGCCCCCTGCTCCCGCGCGTGCTGCTTGGCCAGAATATTGGCCGTCAGCCCGGTCGTTTTGATATCACAGCGTCCCCAGCGGATATCGGGCGCGGTGACGACCGAAACCCCGGCCTTTGCGCGGGCGTCCGCCTTGTGCTGCGGAATATGCTTGGCTGTTGCGATCACGGTGGGCGTGGCCTGTACCGGGAAACCGTGGTCCCTGGGCGCGACGCCGCGCGTAACCTGCAGGTAGAGCAGCCCGTTTCTGATGCGGTTTCTCCGGCGCAGCTCTTCCAGCGCAATCATCAGCGCTTCACGCGTGACTGGGAACGCGATGCGCAGCTCGCCCAGAGAGCGGAACAGGCGATCCAGATGGCCGGGCGAGTCCATCAGGCGGCCATTGCGGACGCCCCAGACCTCATAAACGGAATCGGCGAATTGCAGGCCACGGTCCTCAATTCCCACACAGGCGTCCCGGTGCGGCGTGAACGCGCCGTCGACATAGGCGATACGCGGCATCTAGCGTCTCCAGAGTCCGGGCGCGAGGGCGGCCAAAGCGGCGAGAACCTCCATGCGCCCAAGGGCCATTCCCGCCGACATAACGGCGCGCGCGCCGCGGGTAAACTGGTTGAAATCGGCGTTCTCGGCGGCCGTCGCGTAGAGCAGCGGCCCTGCGTTGGAAAGCGTGGCGACCGCCGCCGGGAGCGCGATGTCCAGCGGCTCGCCCATCGTCGCGATCCCGACGATCAGCACGCCCAGAACCGCCGTATAGCCGAGAAAATAGATCCAGAGGCTGACGAAGGTGCGGTCCGGAACAACCCGGTCGCGGAAATGAACCAGCTGGATGCTGGACGGATGGGAGAGCTTGCGAAGCTCCGCCCGCGCGTGACGGACCAGAAGCAGGACCCGGATGATTTTCACCCCGCCGGCGGTCGAAAGCGCGGATCCCCCGATCAGGACCGCCGCCATCAGGAGCGTCGGCGGTAAGGCCCGCATGGCCTCCAGATCCGCGAAGCGGCCCGATGTCGAGATCAGAGCGGCGGCGTCGTGAAAGGCGATGGAGAGCCGGCCGAAGCTGAGGCCGCTGGACATGAAAACGAGCAGGACAAAAATCAAAAGGATGCCGCCCGAAAGCGCGCGCGTTTCGGGGTCGCGCAATATGTCCCTGCGCATGACATTGTCGCGGTAAGCCTCCCAGAGCAGCGCGTAATTCAGGGAGCCGGCGAACAGGGCGAGCCCCAGAACCATCAGCCCCGCCCCCGAGACATAGTCCGGAAGCGCCGCGCCGCGTGGCGCGCCGCCGCCGGTTGCGGGCGCGGACAGAGCCAGGCAGACGGCGTCAAACAGGGTCGAGCCGGAAACCGCCAGGCCAATGAAAGTGACCAGCGTCACAATGCCGTAGATGACGCCGGCAACGCGCGTGATGTGGGAGAAGCGCTTGAACAGCCCTTCCTTGTCCAGGGTGAACAGCGTGGAGCGGTGAACGCCCGGCCCGGTCAGGTTCAGCGCCACAAGGATAACCAGAATCATCAGGATCGACAGATAGCCGCCGCCCCATTCCAGAAGCCCGCGCCACAGAATGATGGATCTCGGCGCGGTGTCCGGATCGATGAGGCTGGCGCCCGTGGTGGTGGCCGCCGACATCGCTTCGAAAAAGGCGTCGTCGAAATGGATGATGGCGCCCTGCCCCAGAAAGCCGAACGCAGCGATTGCCGGCGCAATGGTCCAGCCCAGAAGCAGCATCGCCACGCCTTCGCGCGGGCCGGTATTGGTTTGCAGGTTGCGGCCGAGAAGAAAGCCGGAAATGCCCAGAAAGAGCGACAGCAATCCGGTGGCCGACAGGGTCAGGGCCTGCGGGCGTTCATTCACGGCCGCGCCGAATAGCGCCGCGATGAAAGCCAGTGCGGCCAGGACGACAAGAATGCCGCCCAGTCCCCTGAAAACGCTAGCGAATGCCATGGAGCCGCCGCGCCATTAGAAGAATGCGGCGCTGACGCGGAACATGCGCTCGACCGCGGAAATCTGGCCGCGTTCGGAAAACACGATGACGCGGTCGTCTTTCTTGATGCTGACATCCTCGCGTCCCAGCAGCACCTTGTCCTTGCGGACCACGGCCCCGATCACGACGCCATCGGGCAGATCCAGCTCGCCAATGGTTTTTCCGACCAGGGGCGATGTTTCCAGCGCCACGCCTTCGAGGATTTCACCGCCGCCATCTTCCACCGAATAAAGCTCGGTGATCCGGCCCCTGCGGACATGCTGAAGAATGGTCGAAACTGTGATCGTGCGGGGGTCGATGAACACGTCGACGCCGAGCGATTCCTTCAGCGGTTCATAGGTGCGGTCATTGATCAGGCAGAGCGTGCGCTCCGCCCCTTCCCGCTTGGAGATGACGGAGGAAAGAACATTGACCTTGTCGTCATTGGTCAGGCTGATCGCGACTTCGGCGTTTTCCACGCCCGCCTCGTGCAACATGTCGCGGTCGAGCCCGTCGCCATGCAGAACGACGGTGCGGTCCAGCGCATTGGCGGCCATTTCCGCCGCGCCCTTGTCGGACTCGATGATCTTTGCGCGAACGCCGCGCGCTTCCAGTTCTCCCGCGACGAAGACGCCGATATTGCCGCCGCCCACCAGAATGACGCGGCGGGCGCGGGCCACATCGCGCCCAAAAATATCCAGGGTGCGGGGGGCGTGATCGCGATCCGTGACAATGTAGAGATCATCGCCCGATACCAGCACGTCATCGGGCTTGGGCGTGAACAGGCGGCCATCGCGCACGACCCCGGCGACCAGCGCCTTGAGATCCGGGAACAACTCCTCAATCTGGCGAACCGTGGTGTTGTCCAGCGGCGAGTCAGACGGCAGGCGGACGCCCAGAACCAGAACCCGGCCATTGGCGAAGGGCAGCGTGTTGAATGCGCCGGGCGTTTCCAGCCGGCGCAGGATAGCGTTGGCGACCTCCAGTTCCGGCGAGATCACCACGTCGATCGGCATGTTCTGACGCGCGAACAGGTCCTGCCAGGCCTTGTCGAGATACGCCTGTGACCGGACGCGGGCGATTTTTGTCGGGGTCGAGAAGAGTGAATGCGCGACCTGACAGGCCACCATGTTCACTTCGTCCGAATAGGTGACGGCGATGATCATGTCGGCGTCCTTGGCCCCGGCGCGCTCCAGCACGTCCGGGTGAGAGCCGTGGCCGACCACGCCGCGCACGTCCAGATCGGTCGTGAGGCGGTCCACCAGTTCGGCCGACACGTCCACGACCGTCACGGTGTTGCGCTCCTGCGCCAGTTCCCGTGCGATCCCGTAGCCGACGCGTCCCGCGCCGCAAACGACAACTCTCATCGGTGACCCCTGCCCCTAGTTCTTCTGGCGGTCGCGGCTCTGCGGCGTCACGCCAAGGCTTTTCAGCTTACGATGCAATGCCGACCGCTCCATGCCGATAAATGACGCGGTCCGCGAAATGTTTCCGCCGAACCGCGAAATCTGCGCCACCAGATATTCGCGCTCAAACTGTTCGCGCGCATCCCTCAACGGCAGGGAAATGAGTTTTTCGGATCCCGCCTCGCCGCCGGATTGTCCCTCCGGGGCCACGCCCGACGGCAGGGAATCCAGCGTGATCGGGCTGCCAGGCTCGCCGCCGGCCAGAATCAACAACCGCTCCACGTTATTGCGCAGCTGGCGCACATTGCCGGGCCAGTCATGGGCTTGCAGCGCAGCCATCGCGTCCGCGCCGATCAGGCGTTTGGGCAGGCCGGAGGCGGCGGACAGGCGCGTAATGAAATACTCCACCAGTTCCGGCACGTCTTCCCGCCGTTCGGCAAGCGGCGGCATCCCCACCGGGACCACGTTGAGCCGGTGATAGAGATCTTCCCGGAAATGCCCGGCCTGTATCTCGGCGCGCAGGTCCTTGGAGGTCGACGAAATGACGCGGACATTCACCTGCACGTCGCCACTGCCGCCCAGGCGGTGGAATCGCTGGTCGACCAGAAGCCGCAAAAGCTTGCTCTGGGTTTCCAGCGGCATGTCGCCGACTTCGTCCAGATAGAGCGTGCCGGCGTGCGCCAGTTCGAACAGACCCGTCTTGCGGACACGGCCGGAATTGTCCTCCTCCCCGAACAATTCCAGTTCGACGCGATCCGGCGCCATGGCGGCGGCGTTGATAGCGACAAAGCGGGCTTCATTGCGCGGAGATTTTGCATGGATCAGGCGGGCACAGAGTTCCTTGCCGGAGCCCGCCGGCCCTTCGATCATCACCCGGCTGTTGGTTGGGGCGACCTTGTCGATAAGCTGGCGCACCTGCCCGATGGCCTGTGAGGCGCCGACGAGCTTGTGCTCGCCGCGGCTTTGCTCGCGCAGTTCGGCGTTTTCCAGTTGCAGGCGGTTAGCCTCCAGCGCGCGTTTAAGAATGACAATCAAGCGGTCGCTTTTAAAAGGCTTTTCAATAAAGTCATAGGCGCCGCGCTGGATCGCGGAGACGGCCGTGTCGATGGTGCCGTGGCCGCTGATCATGATGATGGGAAGCAGCGGATCGAGCGATTTCAGCTCGCCCAGCAGATCCAGGCCGTCGCGGTCGCTGCCCTGAAGCCAGACATCGAGAATGACAAGCGCGGGCTTGCGGGAACGCACCTGCTCCATCGCCTGATCGGCGTCGCCCGCCGTGCGGACCTCATAGCCCTCGTCTTCCAGAATGCCCTGAACGAGCTCCCGGATATCGCGTTCGTCGTCTACAACCAGAATGTCGGCAGCCATGATTGACCTGCCCTTTCGTTTATACTGCGGCCGCTTCGCCGGCGGTTGTCGCTTGTGTTCTTGAATCGACCAGCGGGAAATTGAGGCGCACAACCGCGCCGCGCCCGCCGCTCTCGGGCTCGTCCAGCTCCAGCGCGCCGGAATGGTCTTCCATGACGCGCTTGACGATCGCGAGGCCGAGCCCGGTGCCTTTCTCGCGCGTCGTCATGTAGGGCTCGGTCAGGCGCTCCCGCGCGCCTTCCGGCCAGCCGAGGCCGTTATCCTCGACTTCTATGCAGCCCATGCCGTCCGCTTTCGAGAGGCGAACCACCAGCCAGCCGGTCTTGGGCCCCTCGCCCAGCTCCAGCCGCGCGGCCACGGACTCGGACGCGTTCTTGAGAACATTGGCGAGCGCCTGCGAGGCCAGCCGCTCGTCACACAGCACCATGATTTCCTCATCCGGCGCCTCCAGCTCGACCTTGACGCCGGGACTGGCGACGCGGCGCGCGAACGCCGCCTCCTTGGCCAGAGCCTGCAGCGAGGCCGGCTCGACGTGAGGCGTCGGCATGCGCGCAAAGGACGAAAATTCATTGACCATGCGGCCAATGTCATTGACCTGACGGATGATCGTGTCCGTGCAGTTGTCGAATATCTCTGTGTCCTTGCCCTCTTCTGCCGGACGGAAACGGCGTTTCAGGCGTTCGGCCGAGAGCTGGATCGGGGTAAGCGGGTTCTTGATCTCATGGGCGATGCGGCGCGCCACGTCCCGCCAGGCCGCGTTGCGCTGGGCCGTGATCAGGCGGGAGATATCGTCAAACGTGATCACGACCCCGCCCGAGGACGCCGTGTCGGCGGCCGCGCGGGCGTTCAGTGTGATGACCGAGCCGTCCTCGGAAATCAGCTCGATCTGCGCTTCCGCCATGTCCCGGCCGCGTTCGCCGGCGCGTACCGCGAGGTCATTAAGCTGGGGCGCCACCTCCGCCAGCTTGCGACCGACCAGCCCGTCCTTCTCTTGCCCGAGCAGCTCCTTGGCCGAGCTGTTCGCGAGAGTCACGACGCCATGCGCGTCAATTGACATGACGCCGGCGCTCACACCGCTGAGCACGGCCTCGATCAGGCGGCGGCGGGCGTCCGACTCGTCATTGGAGGCGATCAGATCATGACGTTGTTCCTGAAGTTGCCGCGTCATCCTGTTGAAAGCACGCGCCAAAGCCGCCAGTTCATCCTGTTGCACGCCGACATTGACCCGGGCTGTCAAATCCCCGCGGCGGATCTGGTCGGCGGCGTGGACCAGCTTGCCGACCGGTGTGACAACCCGCCCGGCGGACGCCAGGCCGAGCCAGACCGCCCCGGCCAGAACAAGCAAAGTCGCCTGCGCGTAGATCAGAAGGAAGAAGAGCTGAATCCTTCCGCGCTGGCTGCGCGCGGTGCGGAAATCATTGATCGCGGCCTGCGCTCCCAGAAGCGCGTCGAACAGCGACTTATTCACGTCCGGCAAGGCGTAGAGATAGGCGTCCGGATAGGCTTCCAGATCAAAAAGGGCCGAGATCTGGCGTTCCGCCTCGTTGGTGCGGATCAGGATGTCGTCCTGCGCGTTGCGGAAATCCTCCTGCGAGGGTGCGCGGAAATCCGGCGCCACCTGCGATTCCGCCGAGGCCAGTATGTCCCCATTTGAATCGACAAGATAAGCGGCCGTGAAGGCGCGCAGACGCGCCTGCCCCTCTAGGAACGCCTGAAAGGCGTCCGGCGAGGTCTGGAGCGCGTCGCGGACATTCTGCTGATTCAGATCGGCGGTCGTGGCGGCCATATCGATTTGGGTCTGTTCAATGATCTGGTCGAGATAGAAACGGGCCGTATCGGCGGAGCTTTCGACGGACGCCTCGACCCGCTCGCCGAACCAGGTTTCCAGACCGCGAGTCAGAAATCCGCCGAAAAACAGAGCGATCAGGACCGCCGGAACAACGGCGGCGAGGCTGAACAGCATCACAAAGCGACGGTGAAGCTTGGGCGCGGGTTCGCCGATGCGAGTCGGGAAAATCAGGCTGCGCATCCGCCACAGGGTCGCCCCGGCGAGGAAAAAGGTCAGCGCGAAATTGATCCCGATCAGCCAGAACACGACCGGGCTGGCCGGCCCGGCATCGCCGAACAAGGCAATGATCGCGGTCAGCGCTGTCAGCACCGCCGAGGTCAGAAACAGCGCAAGCATGGCCCCGGCCTGAAGAGGCGAAGCGGCTTGCGGTAGAGAAAAACGTCTTGAGAATGCCACAGGCGCTCCCGCGTTGTGGCATATATCCAACATTAAACGGGGCTTTCCTGCAACAGTCTGTGTCGCCTGTGCCCAGTCAGGCTGCAGTCAGCGCGCCCTGGTCCGTTTCCGCCGGATCAAGGGCGGCGAGCGCCTCCAGCACCGCGGCGGGGCTGTTCAACTTGCAGATTCGCTTGCGTATCGCGACGCGGAACGTTTCCGGCGCGTCTTCATAGGCATGGTCGATAAACGCCGCGACATGCTTGCGCGACATGCGAACGGCCAGCGGCTCCCCGTAAAGCGCCAGCATATCTTCATATTGGGCGAGCATGCCGCCAAGACGGGCTTCCCAGCCGGGCGCTTGAAAATCATCGGCGCCGGTTTCAAGCGCCTGGGCGAGCGCCGCGGGCAGCCACGGCCGCCCCGTCGCGGCCCGGCCGACCATGACGGCGTCGGCGCCGGACTGGCTCAAGGCTTGCCGGCAATCGTCCAGCGTCGCGATATCGCCATTTACAACGACAGGGATCGATACGGCGTCCTTCACGTCGCGCACCGCCCGCCAGTCAGCCTGTCCCTTGTAGAAATCCTGCCGCGTGCGGCCGTGCACGGTCACCATCTGCACGCCGGCCGCTTCCGCGCGCCACGCCAGCTCGGGCGCATTCAGAGAATCCCGGTCCCAGCCGAGCCGCATTTTAAGCGTCACCGGAACCGGTGAGCCGGACAGCGTCGCCTCGACAAGACTCATGGCGTGATCGAGATCGCGCATGAGGGCGGAACCCGAGAGCGCGCCGGTCACCTGACGCGAGGGACACCCCATATTGATGTCGATGACATCCGCGCCAGCCTCGGCGGCCAGCCGGGCGCCCTCCTCCATCCAGTGCGCCTCACGACCGATCAACTGAATCACAAGGGGATTGATCTGGCCGCCGCCCGCCGCGCGGCGCAGAACATCGGCGCGGCCTTCGGCTAGCATCTCGCACGCCACCATCTCGGAAACGACCAGTCCCGCGCCGAACCGGGCCGCCTGTTTACGGAACGGCAAATCGCTGACCCCGGACATGGGGGCCAGAAAAACGCGGTTGGGCGTTTCAATATGTGCAATGCGGACAGTCATGATCTTGCGTTTGTGGATACACCGGAAAGGATGCAATTTGCACCACCCGCGCCAGATCCGGCGCAGCCCTGACCGCACAGGAGACGTCATAGCGTGAGCGCAGCCGCAATCATCGTCGCCGCCGGTCAGGGCGCGCGCTTTGGCGATCCGACGCCCAAGCAATTCCTGCCGCTTGCGGGAAAGCCGGTTCTGCGCTGGAGCCTGGAACTGTTCGGCCTGACCCGGCCCTGCGCGCGGATTGTTGTTGTATGCGACCCTGACCGGGCGCGGGAGATCGAAACGATGGCCGCGGGGTTGAAAACCCCGGTCGAGACCGTTCCGGGAGGAGAGACGCGAACGGCGTCGGTGCGCGCGGGGCTGGAAACGATGCGCGGCAATCCGCCGGACATGGTTTTTATTCATGATGCGGCGCGGCCCTTGGCCAGCCCGCGCCTGATCGACGACCTATCCGCCGCCCTGGACGAAGCCTCCGCCGCCGCGGCCGCCCTGCCCGTCCGCGATGCTTTGAAACGGAAGGCGGAGGGGCTGCTTGGCGAGGAAATGGACCGGGAGAGCCTGATGGCGATGCAAACGCCGCAGGCTTTTGCCTATCAGGCAATTATGGACGCCTATGATGCGTTGCCGCCTGACGCCGTCCTCAGCGATGATGTCGCCGTGGCGCAGCGCGCCGGGATGGAGGTGCGCGCCGTCCCTGGCGACCGGATGAATTTCAAGATCACCGATCCGCAGGACCTGGCCATGATGGAGTCGCTGATGAACGCAAAGCCTGCAATGCGCGTGGCTACGGGACACGGATTCGACGTCCACCAATTGATCGAAGGGGACGGCGTCACTCTGTGCGGGGTGCATATTGATTGCGACAAGCGACTGAAAGGCCATTCCGACGCCGATGCGGGTCTGCACGCGATTTGCGACGCCATGCTGGGCACGATTGGCGCCGGCGATATCGGACAGCATTTTCCACCCAGCGACGAGGCGTGGCGTGACGCCGACTCCGCCGCGTTTGTAACTCATTGCCTATCCCTGATGCGGGAGGCCGGCGCGCGCCCGAGCCATTGCGATGTGACGCTGATCTGCGAGGCGCCGAAAGTCGGCCCCCACCGGACTGCGATGCAGGCGCGGGTCGCGGAACTGCTGGGCCTGCCCCTGAGTTCGGTGAATATCAAGGCGACGACGACTGAAAAGCTGGGCTTTATCGGGCGGGGCGAAGGCGTCGCGGCTGAGGCGATCGTCACGGCAGAGGTTCAGAGACGAGATGTTTGACGAGGCCCTGATTGCCAAGACACAGCGATTCCTGGAAAGCGCCGAGGCGCAGGGCGTGCGCGTGATTTGCGCCGAAAGCTGCACGGGCGGCCTGCTGGGGGCGCTTCTCACCCATTCCGCCGGCGCGTCCGCTGTCATGGAGGCGAGCCTGGTGACCTATAGCAATGAAGCGAAAGCGGCCCTGCTGGGCGTTGAGCCTTCACTGCTGGCCCGTCACGGCGCGGTGTCGCCCCTGGTGGCCAAAGCGATGGCCGAAGGCGCATTGGAGCGCAGCCCGGAAGCGGCGCTGTCCGTTTCGATCACCGGAATTGCCGGGCCGGATGGCGGAACGGAGCACAAGCCGGTCGGGCTGGTCCATTTTGCCTGTGCGGCGCGGGCCCGTGAAACGGTCCAGCTTGAGAAGCGCTTTGGCGAGATTGGCCGGGCAGAGGTGCGGATTAAGAGCGCCGAAGCGGCTCTGGATATGCTGTCAGACGGTCTCGACCGTCTCCGCGGCTAGATCCAGCTCCGCCTTTCCGACCGTTTCGTAGCGCCTGTCCGCCTCCTGTTTGAATGCGTCAAGGATCATCCCGGCGGCCCGGTCCCGCGCGCCCTCGAACAACATTTTCAGGACCTTGTTGCGGAATTCGTATTCGACGCAGAAATCGATCAGGCTCGAACCGTCAGAAAGTTCGTGGAAGCGCCAGTGATTGGCCAGCGCCTCAAACGGCCCTGACAGGTAAGAGACATCGATGACGCGGTTCTTCGGCTCCAGTTCAACCTGCGTGGCGAACCGCTCGCGGATGAACTTGTAGCCTACGGAAGCTTCCGCCTTCATGGACCGCGTTCCGTCTGGATTCTCCGTATCCTCACGCACGCGCATGGCGGCGACAAACGGCACGAAATCCGGGTAGGATTTCACATCCGAGACCAGCGCATAGAGATCGTCCGGGCTGTGGCGGATCCGCCGTTTTTCCTCATGCATCGGCATGGAAGATCAGGCGCGCCCGGCCGCCAGCTGCGCTTCCCGCGCGGCGCGCATTTTCTCGAAATCCTCGCCCGCGTGATAGCTGGAGCGCGTCAGCGGCGTGGCGGAGACCATCAGGAAGCCCTTGGACCGGGCGATGGTTTCCAGCGCCTTGAATTCCTGCGGCGTCCAGAAACGGTCGATCGCGGCGTGTTTGCGCGAAGGCTGCAGATACTGGCCGATTGTCAGGAAATCGACGCCGGCGCTGCGCAGATCGTCCATGACCTGCATGATCTCTTCCTTGGTCTCGCCAAGACCAACCATCAGGCCCGACTTGGTGAACTGGGACGGATCGCGCTCTTTCACTTTCTCCAGCAGGCGGATGGAGTGGTAATAGCGCGCGCCGGGCCGGATTTTCAGATAGAGCCGCGGCACCGTTTCCAGATTGTGGTTGAACACGTCCGGCTTGGCGTCGATCACGCGCTCGGCAGCGTGCGGCTTGCGCAGGAAGTCCGGGGTCAGGATTTCAACCGTCGTGCCGGGAGACTGCGTACGGATTTCGTCGATGACGCGCTCGAAATGCTCGGCGCCGCCATCATCAAGGTCGTCGCGGTCGACCGATGTGATCACGACATGTTTGAGGCCCATCTTCACGACGGCGCGGCCGATCTTGGCCGGCTCCTCGTCGTCCAGCGCGCCGGGCAGGCCCGTCTTGACGTTGCAGAAGGCGCAGGCGCGCGTGCAGGTGTCGCCCAGAATCATGAAGGTCGCATGTTTTTGCGACCAGCACTCGCCAAGGTTCGGACAGCCCGCCTCCTCGCACACGGTGACGAGGCCTTCCTCCTTCACCGCCTTGCGCGTCTCGGCCACGCCCTTCCCGGCCGGCGCGCGGACGCGAATCCAGTCCGGTTTGCGCGGAACGGGGGTGTCGGGCCGCTTCTGTTTTTCAGGGTGGCGAACCGGCGCGGCTTTCGCCTTGTCGAGATTGTCGATGATCACTGCCATAGTGACGCGAACATGGCGCGCATTGCCCCGTGGTTCAAGCGATCACCACGGGGCGTATGCACGAAAGACAGGGCGCTATGCGCAAATGCGCAGGGCCCTAGTTTTTCTTGATAAGTCCAAGAATGAACAGCAGCAGGATCGCGCCCAGCGTGGCGATGACCAGCTGGCCGATGATTCCGCCCCAGGCGATGCCCAGCAAGCCGGCGATAAACCCGCCCAATAGCGCGCCGACGACGCCGACGACCAGATTCACCAGGATGCCGTGATCGCGTTTCATGACCTGTTCTGCGATCCAGCCGGCCAAGATGCCGATCAGGATGAAAATCAGAAATTCCATGTCGATTCTTCCCTCATGTTTCTTATGACGTTCAGTCTGACCTGTAAGAGGTCCGGACGCCAGTTAGTTCCAACAATTGGAACGTGACGGGACCGCCATATGTTGAGTCACAAAGATGACATCCGACTTGCCCCTGCGGGTGCGGAAGGTGATAAGATTTAAAGAGATGACCGACGGAAACAGTCGGCGCGGGAGGATGCATGAAACGCCCATACAGCTACGATGAGCGGCGGACCCATACGACCATTACAGGCGCGCTCCTGCGGGCGCGCAAACGCGCCGGCGGGAAATATACCGCTATCATCGACGCCGATGACCGGAAGCTTTCCTACGATGATCTGGTAAAGGCGACTTTCGCGCTGGGATCGGCGCTGGCCGGCCTGACCGAGAAACGCGAACGCGTGGGCGTCATGCTGCCCACCGGCGCGGGGGCGGTGATCGCCACCTTCGCTCTCAGCGCCTATGGCCGTGTTCCCGCGATGCTGAACTTTACCGCCGGGGTGCGCAATCTTCGTTCCGCCCTAAAAACCGGGGAAATCAAGCGCATCGTAACCGCGCACCAGTTCATCGAGAAAGGCGGATTTGAGTCCTTGATCGAGGCTTTGGGGCAAGAAGCGGAAATTATCTATCTGGAGGACGTGCGCGACAATCTGGGCGTTCGCGACAAGGCGGCGGCGCTGGCCGGCCTCTACGCGCCGGACCTGATCCGCGCCAAGACCGATCACGACGAAGAAGCCGTCATCCTGTTCACTTCCGGCACGGAAGGCGATCCGAAAGGCGTTGCGCTGAGCCACAAGAATCTGGTCGCGAACGTCGAACAAATTATCGCGCATGTGCCGGAGCTGATGGAAGACGACATCATCTATAATCCGCTGCCGACATTCCATTGTTTCGGCCTGACCGGCGGGGCGTTCCTGCCGCTGTTCGGCGGGCTGACGGCGGCGTTCCACCCCTCCCCGCTCCAGACCAAGGAAATCGCCACGCGCATCCGCGATACGAACGCGACGATCCTGCTGGCAACAGACACGTTCGTTTCGCAATACGCGCGCGCCGGCAAGGAAGGCGATCTCGACAAGCTTCGCTTTGCGGTCTGCGGCGCGGAGCGCGTGCGCGATGAAACCCGCAGCCTTCTGCGCCGCAAATTCTCCGTAGCGCTTCTGGAGGGCTATGGCGCGACGGAAGCCTCGCCCGTTGTGGCGGTCAATCCGCCCGCCGATAATCGGCCCGGGACCGTGGGAACGCTGCTGCCCGGGAGCGAATACAAGCTGGAGCCGGTGGAAGGCATCACGCGCGGCGGACGCCTTTATCTGCGCGGGCCGAACGTGATGAAGGGATATATTCTGGCCGACGCGCCGGGTGTGATTCAGCCGCCCGAGGAAGGCTGGCACGATACCGGTGATATCGTGGTGATCGACGATGATGGCTATATCACCATTCGCGGCCGTCTGAAGCGGTTTGCCAAGATTGGCGGCGAGATGGTGTCTCTCACGGTGGTCGAGAATTGCGCATCCAGCCTGTGGCCCGACAACATGCACGCCGCGGCGGCGGTGCCGGATGGCCGCAAGGGCGAGCAAATCATCCTGATTACAGACAGTCCCGACGCAAACCGGGCGGATCTCGTCGGTTTCATCCAGAATCACGGCGTGCCCGAACTGGCTGCGCCGCGGAAGATCATTCAGGTGGATGAAATTCCGGTTCTGGGCACCGGCAAGACAGATTACGGCGCGGTGCAGCGTCTGGCGGAGGCGGAACTGGCCAAGGCCGCGTAACAAGCCGTCAGGCGTAGCGGCCCATAAGCGCGATCGTCTGGTAAAACAGGATCTGCTGAAACGTCAGAAACAGCACGTACACGGCCAGGGCGTTTCCAAAGGCGGTCCATCCGCGCAGCCGGTAAAACCGCCTCACTGAGCGCACCAGATAGATGAGGATCAGCGGCATTTCGATCAGGAAAAGCGGCGTGGCTTCGTCCAGCGTGATCCCCGCTATGTAAAGCAGGGCCGTCACCGACGCCGTGAACATCACGATCAGGATCATTCCCGTGGCGGTCTCCAGCGCCAGGAAGAAATGGTCGAACAGCCAGTATCTCCGCCGGAACAGAAAGCCGTTCAGTATCATCAGCGCCGGAATCACGGCCAGCGGCAGATAGATCAGAAACGTCGCGAACCGGTCATTGACCCGCGCCATGCGCTCGGGCGCTTGCACCAGGCCGGCGATCCAGCCGGGTTCGATCGTTTCCAGATTTATGGAGCCCTCCGAGAGCGCCTTGCGGAACCCCGGCGAAACGGGGTCCTGAACAGCCGGCGCATAGACCTGCACATCATAGGTCCACAGCAGTTCCTCGCCGGGAGCGATCATGTCCGCCCCGTACCATTCACGATCCATCGCCAGATAGAGCTGGCCATATTTGATGGGCGAGAAGGCGAAGAAGATCGAATAGAGAACAATAACGATCAAAAACAGCTTCAGCGGCGACACCAGATCGCCGCTGCGATTCTGGAGCGTCAGCTCTGACAGCTTCCCGGGCTGGGCGACGGTCAGACCCAGTGTCTTCAGAGTGGCGGAATCAAGCTCTGTATAGGTGCTGACAATTTCCTCGATATGCGCGCGCCATTTCTTGCGCGGGCTTTCCTGATCCTGCCCGCAATCCGCGCAAAAACTCGCAATGCGCGCCGACCCGCAATTCGGGCACTCCGCCGGCGCTTGCGCTGTGGCGGGCGCATGATCGCGATCGAGTTTTTCCATCATTCCGGCTGACGGACCGCTGGCGCTATTCGTCCAGAGCGGCTTTGTAGACGCTCTGTTTTGGCGCGGCGAGAACACACCGGAGCGCGGGCTCATAGTGCGCAAGATCCGGCGTGACATAGTCCGGGTCGAACGCCATCTGGTCGTATTTGCGGCAGAACTCTTCGGTCAGGTCATAGTTTTCATGACCCTTGAACTGGTCCCGCATGTCGCGGTCCATGCCCAGGTGATGGAAGAAATAATAGCCCTGAAAAATGCCGTGATGTTTCACCATCCAGTGATGGCTCTCTGAGACAAAAGGCTGGATGATCGAAGCGGCGACGTCTGGGTGATTATACGGCCCCAGCGTGTCGCCGATATCGTGCAGCAGGGCGCAGACGACATATTCCTCGTCCTGACCGTCAGCCTCGGCGCGAGCGGCCGTCTGCAGACAGTGGGTCAGCCGGTCGACGGGGAATCCGCCATAATCGCCGTCCAGAAGTTTCAGATGATCGATGACGCGGTCGGCGACCTTCGCGGCGAACGGCATGAAATGCCCGGCGATGACTGACCAGTCTTCCGCCGTGCCCTCTTCCATGGCGCGGAACTTGGCGCGCTGCGGCGTGCGTGCATCGTCAGGCATAATGGCTTCCTCCCGTGATAAGAATGAAGCCAGTCGCAATGGCGCGCAAGTGTGACTCTAGTCCAGCGGCGGGACGGGCGTGGGCTTCCCGGCCTCGTCCAGGGCGACCATCACGTATTCCGCCTCGCCACAGAGACGCCGGTCGCCCGTCATCAGGTTTTCGGCTTCGGCGCGCACCTTCACCTTCATGGACGTATTGCCGATGGACGCGACCCGGGCCGTCACGTCCAGCAGCTCCCCTTCCTTGACGGAGGCGATGAAGTCGATCTTGTCGGACGCCGCCATGCCGACCGATTTCCGGGCGCGACGCGAGGCGGCGATATAGGCCGCCTTACCCATTAGAGATGCCGCCTTGCCCCCGAAAAGCTGACCCAGATGGTTTGTGTCGCCCGGGAAGACCAGTTGCAGGACGCGCGCGGAATCCCGCGGCGACGGGGAATAATCGGCGCGGTCTTCGGGCGCGCTGGGCAGGCGGTCCGGATTATCCTTCCGATCCGCCGCCACCATTGTGAAGCTGCCGCGCGTGCAGATCCGGCGTTCGCCCGTGAACAGGCTCTCGGCCGACAGCTCGACATCGACGATCAGCGAATGCCAGCCGACCATGCGAACTTCCCCGGTCAGCTCCACCAGCTCCCCGACAAAGATCGGTTTGCGAAAGTCGATCTTGTCGCAGGAGGCGGTCACAAAAGGGCGGCGCGCATGACGGGCGGAGATCAGGAAGGCAATCTTGTCCATCTCGGCCAGCGCGGCGCCGCCGAAATAGCTCCCCTGGTGATTGGCCTGTTGCGGAAAGACCAGATCGGTATGCCGGATCTCTCTGAGTTGAAGGGGCTGGGACATTTAAAGCTCTGCTTCTAATCGGCTTCTTGCGGACGGCAGGTTGCGGGCGCGTCCTCGCCCGATATGAAGGCATCGATTGAAGTGTAAAGGCAATCGGCCCCGAAGAACCAGATTGCGTGGGGCATTCTTTCAACGATCGTCAGCTCGACGTCCGCGCCTTCATCGATTGCCGCTATGTGACGCCGGGCGCCCTCCAGCGGCGTTTTCGGGTCCAGCGCGCCGTGAACCACCAGAACGGGCGGCAATCCGGAATAGGGTTTATCGAACCATTCATCACGCTCATAAGTCGGGACATTCCCGAGCGTTTGCGTTCTGGGGAGCGGAGACGTGAACCAGAGCGCTGCTTCCTCGGCCGCGACCTGTTCAGCCGTCATGTCCGGCCGGCGGTTCGTTTCGGACTCGCCGATAAGGCTGGCTAGGACGATAGAGAAATCCGCGCCCTCATATTCTCCGATAGCTTGCAGCGGCGCGAACAGGGGCTCGACCCTGCCGGAATAAGAGCCCTTGAGAGAATGCGGGTCTTCAATGGCCGCGTCTATGAGATCAGGGATGAGCGCTCGCGCCTGGGGATGGTCCAGCATGGCCCCAAGGGTCAGTTTTATGTCGCCGTTCGGAATGCTTTCGGCGGCAATTTTCCCCTCCCCGATATCTTCGAGGAGGTTGGCGTAGGCGGCTTCGACGCCATCGGCGAACCGGTCATTGCAGGAGGGCGCGGCAGCGCATTCGGCCAGAACTTCGCGGCCGACCGCATCGACAGTGTGGGATCGGCGGCTGAGATCGTGATCGGTATCGTCCAGCGCGGACACCAGCGAATCCAGCACAAGCCCGTCCACGCGTTCCTGATGCATCTGACCAAAGCGCAGGGCCAGACCCGTGCCATAGGAAATGCCATAGACATAGCGGGGGCCGGAGCCGCCAAATTCCGCGATCAGGCGATCAAGATCGTGAGCCGCGTTCGTCATCGAAAACGCTTTCGTGCGTTCTGCATTTTGCCAGACCTCTCCGAAGCAAGGCCCGAATTCCTGACCGGCGAGTTGTGATCCCGCGGCGCTCTGAACTGTTTCGCCCTCGCACAGCCGCGCCGAGCGTCCGGTTCCGCGATGATCGGGGATGAACACGTCATAGCCAGGGAAACGCGCCTGAAAGTCCTCAATGCGCGTGTAGAAGGATGCGCCGGATTCTCCCGGCCCGCCTGACAACATCCAGAATTCGCCGACCCGTTCAGTTTGGGCCGGAAATTTACGGACGAAAATATCGATCTTTTCACCGCCGGGTTCCGCGGGGCGGAGAGGCGCGGCGAATATCGCGCACACACTGTCGGGGGCGGTCCGGTCTTCTTCCGGACATTCCCCGAAGCGAGGATCCTTCTGGCCCCCGGCGTCCGCCGCGCCCGAAACGGGAGCGCCTGTAGCGCAGGCGGAAAGGAAGAGGGCCGCAGCCCCCGCAAGGTAGAAGGAAACTCGATCAGGCATGCTTTCTCGTCCGGGTTAGCCGTCGGCGGAATATGGCGACAGAAAAGGGATGCGTCCGCTATCCAGACCGGATGCGTTCTCGACTGTTAGCGGACTGGTTTTCTTAAACCCGGGACGCCTAAAGCAGCATCGTGACGGGGTCTTCAATATAGCGTTTGAAGGCCTGCAGCCATTTTGCGCCTGTCGCGCCATCCACCACGCGATGGTCACAGGTCAGCGTGACCGTCATCACGGTGGCCTTGGCCAGCGCGCCGTCGTTGACGACCGCCCGTTCCTCGCCTGCGCCGACAGACATGATCATGCCCTGCGGCGGGTTGATGACGGAAGCGAAATTCTTGATGCCAAACATGCCCAGATTGGACAGGCTGAACGTGCCGCCCTGATATTCTTCCGGCTTCAGCTTGCGCTCGCGCGCCCGAGTGGCGAGGTCTTTCATCTCTTCGGAGATCTGAGCCAGGCCCTTCTGGTCCGCGTCGAAGATGATCGGCGTAATCAGGCCGCCCTCAATTGCCACGGCGACGGAAACATCGGCGTGCTTGTGCAGCGCCACGCCTTCATCGGTCCAGCTGGCGTTTGCCTTGGGCTGTTGCTTCAGGGCCAGGGCGGACGCCTTGATCAGCAGGTCATTGACCGAGACCTTCACGCCCTCCGGCGCCTTGGCGTTTATGTCCTTGCGGAAGCCCAGCAGCGCATCCAGCCGGCAATCCACGGTCAACGGGAAATGCGGGATGTCCCGGAAGGATTCCGACAGGCGTTTAGCGGAAATTTTCTGGATATTGTCGGCTTTGACCAGTTCGTAGCGGTCGCGCGCGATGCCGTATTTGGCCAGCGGGCCGTCGGCGGAGGCCGCTGCGTCCGGCGCGGCGGCCTTGGGCGCGGTCTTGTCCCCGGCGGGCTTTTTCTTGCCCAGTCCTTCCTCGGCGGCCTTTAACGCGTCTGCCTTGACGATCCGGCCCTTCGGTCCGGTGCCTTTTACATCGGCCAGGTCGAAACCTTCATGCAGGGCGATGCGGCGCGCCACGGGGCTTGCCTTGATGCGCTCGCCCCCATCCGTTTCGGTCTGGACTTTCTTGCGCTCGTCGGACGACAGGGCCTTGTCCGCGTCCCCGGGCTTCGCAGCCGGCTTGGGCGGCTTGCCGTTCTTTGGCTCGGAGGAAGCTTCATCCGCGGATTTGTCTTGAGATTCCGCCTCGGGCGAGTCTTCGGATTCTGATTTCTGATCTTCACCGCCGGATTCATCCTTGCCACCGGCATCGGCGCCGCTGGGCTGGTAGCCCTCCAGCGCGGTCTTGTCTTCACCCTCATCAAGAAGCAGGGCGATAGGCGCGTTGACCTTCACGCCTTCGGAGCCGGCCTCCACCAGAAGCTTGCCGACCGTGCCTTCCTCGACGGCTTCGACCTCCATCGTGGCCTTGTCGGTCTCGATCTCGGCGATGATGTCGCCGGAGGATACAGAGTCGCCTTCCTTGACCAGCCATTTGGAGAGAGTCCCCTCCTCCATGGTGGGCGAAAGCGCGGGCATCGTGACTTCAATCGGCATGGTTCGAGACCCTAATCGAGATAGCAGACGGCCTTGGCGGCCGTGATGATTTCTTCGGTTCCCGGAAGCGACAGCGCCTCCAGATTGGCGGCATAGGGCAACGGCACATCGGCCTGATGCACGCGGGCGGGCGGCGCGTCGAGATAGTCAAACGCCTCGGCGGTCACGACAGAGGCGACTTCAGCGCCGACGCCGAACCGGCCCCAGCCTTCCTCACAGCAAACCACCCGATTGGTCTTCTTGACCGAATTGACGACCGTCTCGGTGTCCAGCGGGCGGATCGTGCGCAGGTCGATGACTTCGGCGTCGATGCCATTTTCTTCAGCCAGCCTTTCGGCGGCCTCCAGCGCAAATTTCACCATCCGGGAATGGGCGACCAGCGTAACGTCCGATCCTTCGCGGCGAATGCGCGCCTTGCCGATGGGCAGCACCCAGTCATCCCAGTCGGGAACGTCAAACTCGTCGCCATAGATCAGCTCGTGTTCGAGGAACACGACCGGGTTGGGATCGCGGATGGCGGCCTTCAAAAGCCCCTTGGCGTCTGCTGAATCGTAGGGCGCGATCACTTTCAGGCCGGGCACCATGCCGTACCAGGCGGAATAATCCTGGCTGTGCTGGGCGCCGACGCGGGAGGCGGCGCTGTTGGGGCCGCGGAACACGATGGGGCACCCCATCTGGCCGCCCGACATATAGAGCGTCTTGGCCGCCGAATTGATGATGTGGTCGATGGCCTGCATGGCGAAGTTCCAGGTCATGAACTCCACGACCGGACGCAGGCCGCCAAAGGCCGCCCCGACGCCCAGCCCGGCAAAGCCGTGTTCGGTGATCGGCGTATCCACCACCCGCTTGGCGCCAAATTCCTGCAGCAGCTCCCGCGTCACCTTGTAGGCGCCCTGATACTCGGCGACTTCCTCGCCCATCACGAACACGGTTTCGTCGCGGCGCATCTCCTCGGCCATGGCGTCGCGAAGCGCGTCCCGCACGGCGACCGGTTTCCATTCCGTGCCATCGGGCGGCGTGGGGTCGGATGCATCGGGCTGACCGCGGAACGCGGGCACGCCCAGCGCGCGGGATTCGTCTTTTTCGCCTTCGGGCTCGGGCGGGGTCTTGGACTTGGCCGGCTGTGCCTCTGCCGACTCTTCAGCGTCATCCTGGCCGTCATCGGCGGCGGCGTCCGAGGCGCTGTCAGACGACGCATCAGACGCGCCGCCAGCCTGGTAACCTTCCAGCGCGCTCTCGTCCTCGCCCTCTTCCAGAAGAACGGCGATAGGCGCATTCACCTGAACGCTTTCGGAGCCTTCGTCGACCAGCAGCTTGCCGACAGTGCCCTCATCGACGGCTTCGACCTCCATCGTGGCCTTGTCGGTCTCGATCTCGGCGATGATGTCGCCGGAAGACACGGAGTCGCCTTCCTTGACCAGCCATTTGGAGAGAGTCCCCTCCTCCATGGTGGGCGAAAGCGCCGGCATCGTAACGGTAATGGGCATAGTCTTACAGTCTCAACTCTTTGAGGTCTCTAGCGAACGCCGCTTTCTTCAAGAAAACGCTCGCGCCGCTCATCCAGTTCGGATTTGGCGGCGTCTATTTCTTCCTGCATGGCGGTGACTTCCGCCGTGGTGGCCGTGTGGATGGCGCCGGCGAGACGGTCATAATCGGCCTGCGCCTCCGTCTGAATGCAGCCCAGATGCGCCATTACGGCCTCCAGATAGGAGGCGTGGCGGTCCACCGCCTCGTTATATTCGTCCACGGTCCGGATACGGCCCTGTTTCGGCGCTTTCGGCGCTTCACAGCCTGTCAGCACATATTCAGGGTTCTCACCCACCGGGCGCTGATCCAGATCGCCCGCAGCCGCGGGGGCGGTCAGTCCCGCCGTCAGGCCGAGTATCAGCACGGCGCGGCGCATCACGCCTCCACCAGCACGTCCGTCCACAACTCGGACGGGTCGGGTTCGGGGCTGTCCTTGGCGAACTCGGCGGCTTCGTTGACCTGCGCCTTGATCTCCTTGTCGATCTCTTTCAGCCCGTCCTCATCGGCCCAGCCCGCGTCCAGCAGCCAGGCTTTGACCTTGTCGATGGGGTCGGATTTTTCGCGGATGTCCTGAACCTCCTCCCGCGTCCGGTACTTCGCCGGGTCGGACATGGAGTGGCCGCGATAGCGGTATGTCTGGATTTCCAGAATATAGGGGCCTTTGCCGGACCGGGCGTGCTCCACCGCCTTCTTGCCGGCGTCGCGCACTTTCAGCACGTCCATGCCGTCAACCTGCTCGCCCGGAATGTCGAACGCGGCGCCGCGTTCGTACAGGCCTTCCGAGTGCGCGGCGGCGCGCTGTACGGAAGTGCCCATGGCGTAGCGGTTATTCTCGATGATGAAGACGGTCGGCAGCTTCCAGAGCGAGGCCATGTTGAAGGCCTCATAGACCTGGCCCTGGTTCGCCGCGCCCTCGCCGAAATAGGTCAGGCAGACGCCGTTGTCCTCGGCATATTGATGCGCGAAGGCCAGGCCCGCGCCCAGCGGCGCCGGCGCGCCGACAATGCCGTGCCCGCCGAAGAAATTCTTTTCCCGGCTGAACATGTGCATCGAGCCGCCCTTGCCCTTGGAATAGCCGTCGATGCGCCCGGTCAGCTCGGCCATCACGCCTTTCGGGTCCATACCGGTGGCCAGCATATGGCCGTGGCAGCGATAGGCGGTGACCACGCGGTCATCCGGTTTCAGATTGGCCTGCATGCCGACCACGACGGCTTCCTGCCCGATATAGAGGTGACAGAAGCCGCCGATCAGCCCCATGCCATATAGCTGGCCGGCCTTTTCCTCGAACCGGCGGATCAGCAGCATCTCTTTGTAAAGATGCAGCAATTCATCCTGCTTCGCGTCGATCTTCGGCTTTGAAGACCGGCTGGAAGCCGATTTGCTGCGGGACGGGGATTTTGTGGTCTTGCGTTCAGCCATGGTCTCTCGCCTGACAGGTGAAGGCGGCGCGTCTGACGCGCCCGGCGAGAGGATGTAGTCAGTAAATGACGCTGACGTAAAGCGGGCTGACAGAAGCTGTGCAGTGAATTCAATTCACATGCGAAGCATCTGCCTCCAGCCGGACGACATAGTCATCCGGGTTTGCGAAATTCAGGATTTCGCGGGCCCGCTCGTCAATCAGATCCAGATCAAGCGAGCTTTCACGCAGCCGCGCGGCGCGGTCTTCAAGCTCGCGGCGTTCGGCGCGCGCGACTTTCAGTTCGCTTTCAAGTTCGGAAATATGGGTTTTGTAGCCGGCCCAGGCCAGAACCCCCTGATCGCCGGACAGGCCATGATAGCCGAAATAGACTACCAGTCCGGCAAGGAAAAAAGTCGGTATGGCGCGCCTGATGGCTTTCACGGTCACTCACCCCTGATCCGCGATTATGATCCGCGAACTCGATGGCATGAAAATGACAGCGAAGCCTTAGCGAAAGGCAAAGAAACAGGGTTAGCGGCTGGTAAACGCAGCCGGAGAAATCCGCCCTAATTGGCGAGGAAGTTCCGGCCCGCGTAAACGGCCATGTCGTCCAGCGCTTCTTCGATGCGCAGAAGCTGGTTGTATTTCGCCAGGCGATCAGAGCGCGCCAGCGATCCCGTCTTGATCTGTCCGCAATTCGTGGCGACCGCTAGATCGGCGATCGTCGAATCCTCAGTCTCGCCAGAACGGTGCGACATCACGGCGGCATAGCCGGAGCGATGCGCCATATCGACCGCTTCCAGCGTTTCGCTGAGCGTGCCGATCTGGTTGACCTTCACAAGGATTGCGTTGCCGACGCCGCGGCTGATGCCGTCGGCCAGCCGTTCCGGGTTGGTCACGAACAGATCGTCGCCGACCAGCTGCACGCGGTCGCCGATCTGATCGGTCAGCGCCTTCCAGCCATCCCAGTCATCCTCGTCCATCCCGTCCTCGATGGAGACGATGGGATAGTCCTCGGACAGCTTGGCCAGATAGGCGGCGTGTTCATCGGCGCTGAGGGTGCGCCCCTCGCCCGCCAGATTATATTTGCCGTCCTTGAAATATTCGGAAGACGCGCAATCCAGGGCGAAGACCATTTCCTCGCCGATTTCATAGCCGGCGTCCTTGATGGCCGCCGTAATATGATCCAGCGCCTCGCCGGCCGATTTGATGTCGGGGGCGAAGCCGCCCTCATCGCCGACATTGGTGGACAGGCCCGCCTGCTTCAGACGGGATTTCAGGGCATGAAACACTTCCGCGCCGCCGCGCAGGGCGTCGCTGAACCGGTCGAAGCCAACCGGCATGATCATGAATTCCTGAATGTCGATGGGATTGTCGGCGTGCGCGCCGCCATTGAGCACGTTCATCATCGGCGTGGGCAGAACCCGCGCCTGAACGCCGCCGACATAACGATACAGCGGCAATCCCATGGAATCGGAAGCCGCCTTGGCGGTCGCCAGGGAGACGGCCAGAATCGCGTTTGCGCCCAGACGGGACTTGTTTTCTGTCCCGTCCAGCCCGATCAGTACCTGGTCGATGCGGCTCTGATCGGTCGCATCGAAGCCCGAAAGCGCGTCAAAGATTTCGCCATTGACGTTCTCGACCGCGTTCTCGACACCCTTGCCGGCGTAACGGTCGCCGCCATCGCGCAGCTCATGCGCCTCATGCGCGCCCGTGGAGGCGCCGGAGGGCACGGCGGCGCGGCCAACCGCGCCATCTTCGAGCACAACTTCACACTCAACGGTCGGAAATCCCCGGCTATCGAGGATCTCGCGACCGATGATGTCGACAATGGCCGTCATCGGCGAACCGCCTTTGATGCTATTCTTTGGGTTCGGTCACTTGCCGGCCGCGATAGATGCCGGTTTTGAGATCGATATGGTGCGGGCGCTTCAGTTCGCCCGTGTCCTGATCCTCGACATAAGCCGGGCTGGACAGCTGGTCGTGGCTACGGCGCATGCCGCGCTTGGACTTGGTGACTTTTCTCTTAGGAACGGCCATCGGCCCGTCTCCGTATAATTGTTCGCGAAACAAAAACGGCGCGCTTTTGAACGCGCCGTGTTCAGTGACCCGCGCAAATAGCTTCATTCGCGCTTTTTCTCAAGGCTGTGACGCGGAATTTCGCAGCCAGCCTCTGCAATGCTTCTAAAGCGCGCGACCTCGCGCCCTAGCGGTGGCGCGTGACGTCGCCGCCCATGCTGGATTCCGCGTCAAAGCTGGCGGGGTCGCCATAGACATCCAGAACGCCGCCCATGCTGGCGTCGCCGGAGAACCGTTCGGATGCATAAAGCTCGGCGACGCCGCCGGTTGACGCGTCAGCGGACACCTCGCGGCATTCCAGTCCCCGCGCGTCCAGCTCGCCGCCCGTGGATACGTCCAGCGACAGTGAATCGCATGTCCCCTGAAAGCTGACCAGCGCCCCGGTGGACACGTCGATCTCCAGCGGCGCGGTGAAATCTCCGCTGACCGTGGCGTCGATCCCGCGGGAAAATTCAGCCTCATCCAGGGAAGGCATGGTTACTGTGATGCGGGCGTCCAGACTGCGGGTGCGGCCGAGGAAGCGGGCGCGCTGATCGATGTCCAGCTCGCCATTCTTGACCTCTATGGACAGCTCATCGGCATCCTTGTCCGATGCATCGATCCGGACCGACGCCTCCGGACCCACAGTGACTTCCAGTTCAAATTGCCCGCCGACATCCAGCGAATCGAATGAGCCCAGCGGCAGTAAATCGCCGTCCTGTGCGTTCGCCGTTCCGGAAAGCAGGAGCCCGGCCGCCGCGGCCAGAAGCAATTTCGTTTTCATCATGCCCATCCCTTGAAGCCTCGGGCGCATTATACGCCCGTTTCAGGAAATAGGGATGAATTGAACGAACCGATTGGATGCATCGGTCACAGGAAAAAGATCAGACCAGCCGGCTTTGCTCGACCGCAGCCCCGATAAAGCTGGAAAACAGCGGATGCGGTTCAAACGGCCGGGACTTCAGTTCCGGGTGGAACTGGACCCCGATAAACCAGGGATGATCCTCGAATTCGACGATCTCCGGCAGCAGGCCGTCCGGGGACATGCCGGAGAATTTCAGGCCCTGCGATTCCAGCTGCTCGCAATAGTGATTGTTCACTTCATAGCGATGGCGGTGGCGCTCGCTGATCTCGGTCGAGCCGTAGATTTCATGCACGCGGCTGCCCGGCTTCAGGGCCGCCTGATATGCGCCAAGACGCATGGTTCCGCCAAGATCGCCGTCGCGGGCGCGTTTCTCAAGTTGGTTGCCGCGCATCCATTCGGTCATCAGGCCGACCAGCGGTTCGGGCTGTCCGCCAAACTCCGTCGATCCGGCGTCCTTGATGCCGGCCAGGTTCCGCGCCGCCTCGATCACGGCCATCTGCATGCCGAAACAGATGCCGAAGAAGGGAATCTTGCGTTCGCGGGCAAACTGCACAGCGCGAATCTTGCCCTCCGCGCCCCGCTCCCCGAAGCCTCCGGGCACCAGAATGGCGTGAACATCCTCCAGCGCGTTAACGGATTCTTCCTCGTCCTCGAATTGCTGGCTTTCGATCCACTTGATGCGGACCTTTACGTTGTTCGCGATGCCGCCATGGGCCAGCGCCTCGGTCAGGGACTTATAGGCGTCCAGAAGTTCGGTATATTTGCCGACCACGCCGATGGTGACATCGCCGTCCGGATTGGAGATGCGGTCCGAGATGTCCTGCCAGCGCGTCAGGTCCGGCTTGGGCGCGTCATCAATGCGGAAATGCTCCAGCACCTCGCTGTCCAGCCGTTCGCGGTGATAATCCAGCGGCACGTCATAAATCGACGCTGAATCCAGCGCCTGAATGACGCTGCCTTCGCGCACATTACAGAACAGCGCGATCTTCCGCTTTTCGTCCGCCGGGATATGGCTTTCGCAACGGCACAGCAGGATGTCCGGCTGGATGCCGATGGAGCGAAGCTCCTTCACTGAATGCTGGGTCGGCTTGGTCTTCATCTCGCCGGCCACCTTGATGAAGGGCAGCAGCGTGACATGCATGAACAGGGCGCGGTCGCGGCCCAGCTCCTGGCCCAGCTGACGGATCGCCTCGAAGAAAGGCAGACCTTCGATATCGCCAACCGTCCCGCCGATCTCGCAAAGCACGAAATCCGCATCGCCGGCGTCGTTCAGGACGAAATTCTTGATCTCGTCGGTGACGTGCGGAATGACCTGGACCGTCGCGCCCAGATAATCGCCGCGGCGCTCCTTCTCCAGAATGTTGGAATAGATCCGCCCCGTGGTGATGTTGTCAGACTGCGCCGCCGATACGCCAGTGAAGCGTTCATAATGGCCCAGATCCAGATCAGTCTCAGCGCCGTCATCGGTCACGAAGACCTCTCCGTGCTGATACGGAGACATCGTGCCGGGATCGACGTTCAGATAGGGATCGAGCTTGCGGAGGCGGACAGAATAGCCCCTCGCCTGCAGCAGCGCGCCCAGCGCCGCCGAAGCAAGACCTTTGCCCAGCGAGGAAACCACGCCGCCCGTAATAAAAATATAGCGCGCCATGGAACGCCAACTTAGCTGAGATTCGGCGCCGCTAGAACCGGCGGCGCGCAGGATGGCGAAATTCGCCTACTCTTGTTCGGGAATCACCGGCTCGGGCGTCTCGTTTTCCGTCGCCTCTCCCTCGGAGAGAAAATCGGCGGGAGACGTTTCCTGAGTCGTTGTCGGCGAGCTGACCCGGTCCACCACGCTGGAAGGCGCGCCACGGTTGCCGATAACGGTCAGCAGGATGCTGGTGATGAAAAAGCCGGCCGCCAGAATCGACGTGCTTCGCGTCAGCAGGCTGGCTGCGCCGCGTCCACTCATCAGGCCGCCCGGACCACCGCCCATGCCAAGCGCCCCGCCTTCGGAGCGCTGCAGCAGAATCAGACCGATAAGTCCTGCGGACAGGAAGAAATGTATCAACAGTAGAAGGGTATGCATGGGAACCTTGAGACGCTTGAGGGGCCGCTACACGGGTTCAAGCGGCGCTATGTAGGCCTTTCTGCTTCTCAAGGCCACCATCTTTCGCAACAGAATCCTGTTTCTCACGCAGCTTGCCCACAAGTCGGTCGATTTCCTCCGACGCGGAAGAGTCGCCATGGCCTGAGGATACGCAAACGCCGTGCGCGAGTTCACGCGCGACTCGCCAGCGCTTTCCGGGTGCGCCCGCCTCCCCGTCTGTCAGGGATTTGGTCAGGGCCTTGGCGATGCTTGCCGTTTCCGGACCGACTCGCTCCGCCAGGCGCTCAAGCTCACGGGCCTGTTTAATCACCGAGATTTCGGCGGAGGGCGAAGAAGGGTTGGAAATTTCAAGATCCGCGGCAATGCGCACGGACAAGCGCTGCACGCGTTCTTTCGCCACGTCTTCCTGTACCGTCTTGATATGCTGATAGGTCGCCTCCAGCGCCTCCCAGTCGCCCTTGGCGGCGGCCTTCAGCGTATTGGGCGCGTTCAGATAGCGTGGATCGGCGGCGCCGGGGCGCGGGCCGCTGCGGCGGTCCGGTCCGATATAATCGCTGGTCACGACGAACCGCTTTCGCCGTTCGATCGCGGCGGCGACGCGCTCATCAAGAAAACGGGTCGAAAAGGGGCGCGCGATGAGGTCGTCGGCGCCGCTTTCCAGCGCCTGACGTATGTTCTGCGGATCACGCGTCCAGCAGGTCAGGAAAATGACGGAAAACGGATTGCGCCCGATACGGCTGTGGCGGATGTCGCGAACAAGGCTGAAAACCTTCGGATCGTCTTCCGGCTCCATGACCAGAAGATCGACATCGGCCGCCTCAACGCGTTCGCGCACCTCTCCCAGCGCCGAAAACGTATCGATTTCACGAAATCCGAGTTCGTAGAGCGCATAGCGCGTCGTCCGGAGATTCTGCCGGATCGGGTCAAAAAGTACGACGCGCGCGAGGTTTTCGGGATCTTGAGCCATGCAATCCTAATCGGGCCGGTTCCTGTCTCTGGCCCGATTAAAACCGAGAAGTCTTTACAGGCGCTTATTCCGATTGCGCACTCGCGATGATCGGGCCGAAATCTGCTGCTTTCAGGCTCGCGCCGCCGACAAGGGCGCCGTCGACATTGTCGATGCCGAGAATCTCCGCCGCATTCCCGGGCTTCACCGAGCCGCCATAGAGAATCCGCACCCCCTCCGCCTCTTCGCCCATGATGTGCCGCAGGCGGGTGCGGATGAATTCGTGCATCTCGGCGATGTCTTGCGGCTCCGCGGTGCGGCCCGTGCCGATGGCCCAGACAGGCTCATAGGCGATGACCACTTCGTCGCCAGCCAGATTCTTGGGCGTGGAGCCATCCAGCTGCATTTCGATAACGTCCAGATGCACGCCCTTCGCGCGCTCGGCTTCCTTCTCCCCCACGCAGATGATCGGCGTGAGGCCCGCGCGGCGCGCAGCCTTGGCTTTCGCCTTCACGGTCAGGTCGTCCTCGCCATGATCTGCGCGGCGTTCCGAATGGCCCACGATGACATAATCCGCCCCGGCCCCGGCCAGCATTTCCGCGCTGACATCGCCTGTATGGGCGCCGGATTCCTCGGCATGGCAATCCTGACCGCCGGTTTTCACGCGGCTGCCCGAAAGGGTGCGCGCCAGATCGGTCAGCAGGGTCGCAGGCGGACACAGCAGCACTTCGGCCCCGTCCTGGCTGTCGGCGGCTTGCGCAATGGCTTTTGCCTCTTCCAGCGCAGGCTGAAGGCCATTCATTTTCCAGTTCCCTGCGATCAGGGGCGTTCGCGTCATGGTTGTTCCTCGTCTGTTTCGGAGAACGCCTAGCAGCGCCATATGCGTCCGGCAATATGCGCGGCTTGCCCCGTGGAGCCGCGCTCTCTAGATTTCGCCGCTTCAACTGCAATCGAATGGATGATTGATGCTTGCTGGTCTGCGCAACGCCGCGAAATCGAAATGGGCCGCGCCCATTATTGTCGTTCTTGCCCTCAGCTTCGCCATCTGGGGCGTTAATGACATGTTCCGCGGCGGTCCCCGCGATGCTGTCGCGGTTGTCGGCCCCGAAAAGGTGACGGCGCAGGAATTTTCTGACGAGTTCAATCGCCGAGTCCAGACCATCGCCCGCCAGAATGAAGGTCGCTTCACCGCGCAGGACGCCCGCGACGCGGGGCTGGATCGCCAGATTCTCAGCGAGATGATCACAATGGCGTCACTGGACGCCCAGGCGGGCAATTTCGGCCTCGGCGCGTCCG
Organism: Euryhalocaulis caribicus; assembly: GCF_000412185.1. GTDB lineage: Bacteria > Pseudomonadota > Alphaproteobacteria > Caulobacterales > Maricaulaceae > Euryhalocaulis > Euryhalocaulis caribicus. The sequence goes on along the minus strand of NZ_ASJA01000007.1, from coordinate 109,790 downwards.
ATCGCGCGCTGTATGAGGAAATACAGAGCATCGAAGCCTTCCGGGATCCGGTTCGGAACGAATTCAATCGCGACCAGTACCGTTCCCAGCTGGCGCAACTGCAAATGTCCGAACGCCAGTTCGAGAACGCGGTGCGCGGCGACATCATCCGCCAACAGCTGATCCGCGCCGTTACCGCCGGGGAAAGCGCGCCGGCCAGCTTTGCGGAACGGCGTCAGGCCTTTGCCGGGGAATCCCGGCGCGCCGATGTTCTGGTCCTTGCACCCTCCCTTGCGGAAGAAATCGGTGATCCGACGGATGCGCAGCTTCAGGACATCATCGACTCCAATCAATCTGCATTCACGCAACCGGAACGCCGCGCGGTGACCGTTGCCTGGCTTTCGCCGTCCGACTTTGAACAGACCGTGGACGTGACGGAGGAGCAGATCGAGGAACTCTACGAATTCCGAAAGGATTCCTTCGCCGAAGCCGCCACCCGCAGCTATGTCCAAATCCAGCTGCCGGGCGAGGAAGAGGCCAACGCCGTGGCTGCGCGCATCAATGACGGAGAAACCGCCGAGGCGGTTGCGGATTCCGTCGAGGCGGATCTGGTTCAGGCCGAAGCGGCAAGCGCGGACGATATTGTCGACAGCGAAATTGCGGACGCCCTGTTTGCCATGTCCGCCGAAGACCCTGCGCGCGTAGTGGAGGGGCGTTTTGGCTGGTCTGTGGTTGATGTCACCGCCGCCGTGGACGCCGAAACCCCGGCCATAGAGGACGTTCGCGACGAATTGCGGAGCGAACTGGCCGCCGATACGGCCATCGAAAACATGTATGACGCAATCAGCGCCTTCGAGGATGCGCGCGGCGCCGGCGCTCCCATCGAGGACGCCGCCACGGAAGCGGAGATCGTGGCCATGTCCTACCTCCCCGTGACACGGCAAGGCCGGGGCGCGGAAGGCGAAACCTTCGCCAAGCTCATGGCGGCCCCGCAAGTGCTGGAACTGGCTTTCCAGATGCAGGAGGGCGAAACCAGCGCGCTGGAGGACCTGGGCGATCAGGGGTTTGCCGTGGTGCGGGTGGACCGGGTCAATGCAGAGGAGCTTGTCTCGCTGGCTGAGGCGCGCCCCGCCGCCGAGCAGGTCTGGCGGTCGCAACAGCTGCAGGAAAATATGGAAGCCGTGGCCAGTGAAGCCGCTGAGAGAGCCGAAAACGGCGAGGCTTTTTCCGACATTGCCGCCGATATCGGCGCGGGCGCCAGCGTGGAATCGGTAACGGTCACACGTGGTCAGACGGCCGGCGCGGCGGGCCCGCGGCTCGTCGGCGCGCTGTTTGAGGCAGCCCCCGGCGAAGTGGTTACCGCCCCGTCCGCACAAGGCGGTCAGGCCGTTGCGGCGCTGCGTGAGATCAGTGTGGATCCGGGCGCGGAAAGCCCGTCGCGCGAAGAAATGGCCAATGAAGTGGCGCAGGACCTTCTGACGCAATTCCAGCTGGCGCTGCAGCAGCAATATGAAGTGAAAACCTATCCGGACCAGATCGCCTTCGCGCTTGGCGACGACGTTCCGCAATGACGCTCCGGCTGGCGACTGATCCGGCGGCGTTCCGCGAACGCCACGCCGCCGGAAAGCGGCAGCTTGTCCACGCCCATATTGTCGACGATCTGGAAACGCCGGTTTCCACCTATCTGAAGCTGGCGGGGCGCGAGGGCATGTCCTTTCTGCTGGAGTCGGTAGAAGGCGGCGACTGGCGCGGACGCTATTCCGCAATCGGATTTGCGCCGGACCTTGTCTGGACGGTCCGCGACCGCACAGCCTTCATCAGCCGTAATGGCGGCCCGGAGGCGCGTCAGGAGGATGGCCCGCTAGATTCGCTCCGGCGTCTGGTTGCGGAGACCCGGGTCGAGTTGCCCGAGGGAATGCCGCCCATGGCGACCGGGCTGTTCGGGTATCTGGGTTATGCGCTGGCGCGCGAGGCGGAAAACCTGCCCCGGACAAATAACCGCGCCCTAGATGTGCCGGACGCTATTCTGATCCGGCCATCGGTTGTGGCGATATTCGATAATGTGGCGCATGAGATTACCCTGGCCACCACGACGGGGCCGGAGGGCAAGTCCGACAAGGCTCTGGATGAGGCCCGGGCGCGTCTGGAAGACGCGGCGGAAGCCTTGAAAAACACGCCGCCAGACCGCGCGAAGCAGGCTTTCACCCCGGTCGAGGTGACGCCTGAAAGCAGCACTTCTGAGGCGCGGTATCGTGAAATCGTTGGCGAAGCCCAGCGTTATATCAAGGCGGGGGACGCGTTCCAGATTGTCCCTTCACAGCGTTTTGAGGCCCCCTTCCCGCATGACAGCTTCGCCCTGTACCGGGCGCTACGCCGTCTCAACCCCTCGCCGTTCCTCTTTCATTTGCGCTTTGGCGATTTTTCGGTGGTCGGCTCCAGCCCGGAAATCCTTGTCCGGGTGCGCAACGACAAGGTCACGATCCGGCCCATCGCCGGAACCCGTCCGCGCGGCGCCACGCCGGGGGAGGATCAGCGCCATGCAGAGGAATTGCTGGCCGATGAAAAGGAGCGCGCCGAGCATCTGATGCTGCTGGATCTCGGCCGCAACGATGTCGGACGCGTTTCGGAGGCCGGCGAAGTGGAAGTGATCGAGAAATTCGCGATCGAGCGCTACAGCCACGTCATGCATATTGTCTCGACCGTTCAGGGCGATCTGGCCAAGGGCAAGGATTCCATCGACGCCCTGCTTTCAGGCTTTCCGGCTGGCACGGTGACAGGGGCGCCAAAGATCCGCGCCATGGAAATCATTGATGAACTGGAAGATGAAGAACGCGGCGTATATGCCGGCGCTGTCGGGTATTTTGCGGCTGACGGCGGACTGGATACCTGCATCGCCCTGCGGACGGGCGTGGTAAAAGACGGCAAGCTGCACGTGCGCGCCGGCGGAGGCGTGGTGATCGACAGCGACCCGGAGACAGAGCGCATGGAGACCGTGCATAAATCCGCCGCCCTGTTCCGCGCCGCCGCGGAAGCGCAACGCTTTTCGGACGAGTGACGCCATGCTGCTGATGATCGATAACTATGACAGCTTCACCTACAACCTCGTCCATTATGCGCTGGAGCTGGGCGCGGACGTGGAGGTCCGCCGTAATGACGCGCTGACCGCCTCCGAAGCGCTGGCCATGAAGCCTCAGGCGATTCTTCTGTCTCCGGGACCATGCAGTCCTGACCAGGCCGGCATCTGTCTGGACCTGATCCGCTCCGCCCCGGTAACCCTGCCGATACTGGGCGTCTGTCTGGGCCATCAGGCCATCGGGCAGGCCTTTGGCGGCAAGGTGGTGCAGGCCAAGACCATCATGCATGGCAAGACCAGCACGATCCGGCATGACGGCACCGGCGTTTTCGACGGCCTGCCCCGCCCCTTCACGGCCACGCGTTATCACAGCCTGGCGGTGGAGCGGGACAGCCTTCCGGAAGCGCTGATTATCAACGCCGATACCGAAGACGGGGAAATCATGGGGTTTCGCCACGCGACCCGCCCCGTCCATGGCGTGCAATTCCATCCGGAATCCATCGCCACGCAGCACGGGCATGACCTGTTACGGAATTTCCTGAACCTCAGCCAGGCAAAGGCGGCGGCATGAGCGCGGTTCAAAGATGCATTGGCCTCTATGCCGACCGGCGGCGCGCGCCCGCGGAGGATGTCGAGGCCGCGCTGGGCGAAATCATGGATGGCGCGGCTGACCACGCCCAGATCGCCGCTTTCCTCATGGGGTTGCGAATTCTGGATGCGACTGTCGACGAGATCGAGGCCGGGGTGCGTGTGTTGCGGTCCCGCGCAACGCGCATCGAGACTCCGCACGACATCATCGATACCTGCGGAACGGGCGGCGATGCGGCGGGCAGCTTCAATATCTCGACCGCGGCGGCGCTGATTGCCGCCGGCGCCGGGGCGCGGGTGGCCAAGCATGGCAACCGCGCGGTGTCCTCCAAAAGCGGTTCCTCACAGGTTCTGGCTGAGCTGGGCGTCAATATAGAGACCGATCACGCCGTCGTCGGCCGCTGTATAGACGAGGCGAATGTCGGGTTTCTCTATGCGCCGACCCATCATTCCGCGCTGAAACACGCCGCTCCGGTACGCCGTTCGCTGAGCCTGCGCACGCTTTTCAACCTGCTGGGCCCGCTGAGCAATCCCGCGGGCGCGAAGCGGCAGCTTCTGGGCGTTTATGACGCCAAATGGCTGGAGCCGATTGCCGATGCGCTTCGCCGCACCGGCTCCACCCGCGTCTGGGTGGTGCATGGCGCGGACGGAATGGATGAGCTGACCACGACCTCCACAACGCGCGTGGCGGAGCTGAAAGACGGCCAGATCCGGCATTTCGAAGTGACCCCGGAAGCCGCCGGACTGAAGCGCTCCCTGCCTGACGCCCTGCAGGGCGGCGACCCGGTGCACAATGCGCGGGCGATTGAATCGCTGCTGGCCGGGGAACGCTCCGCCTATCGCGATATTGCGGCGCTGAATGCGGGCGCGGCGCTGGTTATCGCGGAAATCGCGGACAATCTGACCGACGGCGTGGAGATGGCGTTCGCCTCCATTGACGAGGGCAAGGCGCGCGGCGCTCTGGATTCCCTGATTGCGATATCCAACTCATGAACGCGCTGGAGCGGATCAAGGCCTATAAGCTGGAAGAAATCGCGGCGCGCAAAGCGGCGATTTCGGCAAGCGAACTCGAATCGCGCGCCAAAACCGCCTCTCAGCCGCGGGGCTTTGAAAGCGCGCTGCGCGAGAAAGCACAAAGCGGAACGCCCGCCCTGATCTGTGAAATCAAGAAAGCCAGCCCGTCCGCAGGGTTGATTCGCGCCGATTTCGACCCGCCTGCACTGGCGCGCGCCTATGAATCAGGCGGCGCGGCCTGCCTTTCCGTTCTGACCGACGGGCCGAGCTTTCAGGGCGATGACTCCTATCTTATGGCCGTCAGAGCGGAATCGCCGCTTCCTGCGTTACGCAAGGACTTCCTGTTTGATCCGTGGCAGGTCGCGGAATCCCGCGCGCTGGGGGCTGATTGCATCCTGGTCATTCTCGCCGCGGTGGATGATGCCCTCGCCGCCGACCTCATCGCCGAAGCCAGGCGATGGAAAATGGACGCGCTGGTCGAGATTCATGATCAGGCCGAATTTGACCGCGCCCTGACGCTTTCCAGCCCCCTGCTCGGCATCAATAATCGCGACCTGAAAACCTTCACGACCGATCTGGCAACGACCGAATCACTGGCCTCGCAAGCGCCCCCCGATTCCTTCCTCGTGGGCGAAAGCGGCATTCGAGACCGCGGTGATATACAGCGTCTCTGGACCGCCGGCGCGCGCGGGTTCCTGATCGGGGAACACCTGATGCGGCAAGAGAATGTGGAAAGCGCGACATGCGCCCTCCTCGCCTAGTCGGTTCAAGCACTTGACCCCCAAAAAGAACACAAGTAGAACATAGTCGACGTTTCTGATTTGTTCTTGGGGTTCGCATGCTGACCAAAAAACAGAAAGAGCTGCTGCTCTTCATCAAAGAGCGCCTCGATCGGGATGGCGTGCCGCCCTCTTATGACGAGATGCGGGAGGCGCTGGATCTCGCTTCCAAATCGGGCATTCACCGGCTGATCACGGCCCTGGAGGAGCGCGGATTCATCCGCCGTCTGCCGCACCGGGCCCGCGCGCTGGAAATCCTGCGCATGCCGGACGGATCGGTGGAGGCCGGGGCGGCGCGCGAAAAAGGCTTCAAACCCAACGTGATTGAAGGCGGCGGCGCCTATATTGACCGCGGGGCCTCATCAATTGACGTGCCGATTCTCGGCAAGATCGCCGCCGGCACGCCGATTGAGGCGATCCAGCACGAGACGGACCGTATCGCCGTTTCCCCGGACATGATGGGCGATGGCGAGCATTACGTGCTGGAAATCGAGGGCGATTCCATGGTCGAGGCTGGAATTCTGAACGGCGATTTTGCCGTCATCCGGCGCTGTGACACCGCCCAGACGGGCGAAATCGTGGTTGCGCTGGTCGACGATCAGGAAGCCACGCTCAAGCGTCTGCGGAAAAAGGGCGACTCCATCGCTCTGGAGGCGGCCAACCCCGCCTATGAAACGCGGATTTTCGGACCTGACCGGGTGCGGGTTCAGGGGCGGCTTGTCAGTCTTTTGCGCCGCTACAACTAGGGTTTCGGCGGCTTCCAGCGTGATTCCCGCGCTGTTTTGATCTGATAACCGCCACCCTTGCGGTAATATGCAACGCCGCCGGCGCGGTTCAGTCGGACCGCGTCGTAGAGTTCGCCCCGGCATAGCCATGCACTGCGCGCGGCGGCGGGCTCTTCAAAAATCACCAGATCGGCTTGCCGGCATTCCTCTTTCAGCGATCGTCTGCGCTCGATGAGGCTGATTTTCATACCGGAGATTTGCCCGACACAGGCGTCCGCGTCGCAATTCATGCGGGTTTTGAGGTCGTGAACCGGTTTTTCCGGATCCTGTCCCAGGCGTCGCGAAAACTGGTCCACGCCATAGCGGGATCTGCGCAGGCTTGAGGCATAGAGTTCATCCCCTTCCCGCACGGCGACAACGCCCTGATCTGAAATCCAGAGAAAAGGTTTGGGCGCGGTGCTCCACGCCAGACCCGCGGCGGCCATGACCAACAGGCCAAGGACGCGCGCCAGTCGGCGTCCGCCCACAAGCAGAATGAAACCCGCGGAGTACACGCCCAACGCCCAACCCGGCCCCGCCGCTGTAAAGGCCAGCGCGTGCGGCGCTTCCGCCGCTTTCCCGCCCACGGCCAGGACCACATCCATTCCCGAAGCGGCCAGCCGGTAGAACACGCCATCCAGCCCGATCGGCGTCAAGGCCAAGCCGATGACGGCCGCGGGCATAACCCAGAGCGTGAAGAACGGCATGGCGGCGAGATTGGCGAACAGCCCGTAGGCCGCCCAGCGATTGAAATGGAAGGCCGCGAATGCGGCGGTCGCCGCGCCCGCAACTAGGCTGGTCGCCGACAGTGACGAGAAAAACTGGATGGGCGCGGGAAGCCTGCGGCTGGAGCCGCGCTCCCGAGCAAAATCGAACGCCGCGACCAGCGCCGCGGCGGCCGAAAATGACATCTGGAAGCCAGCCTCAAGCAGGGCTTCCGGCGTGAAGAACAGGACGATCACGGCGGCGACCGCGACATTGCGCAATGTCAGGGCCCGGCGGTCAAAAATGAGCGCAAGAAAGGCCACCAGCAACATGATGAAGGCGCGCTGGGCGGAAACGGGCGCGCCGGAAATAACCAGATAGACAGCCGAGGCCACAATGGCGGCCATGGCGGCCGGTTTCCGGATATCGTAGCGCCGCGCCAGCGGCTGGATAAGCGCAAGCGACAGGCTGATCACGAAGAAGACGCCCCCGCCCACCAGCGCCATGTGAAGGCCGGAAATCGCCAACAAGTGTCCCAGCCCCGATGCGCGAAGCGCCTCGGCGTCCTGATTGTCGATCCCGCTGCGCTCCCCCGTCAGAAGCGCGGCGATTATGGCGCCGGACCCGCTCGGGGCGGCGTCGCGAATGCGGTCGGCCAGACGCCCCCGAATTCGCGAAACGCGGCGTTTGACGGATTGCCAGCCCCGGGTTTCCACATCGGCGGCGTCCATACGGCCATAGGTGAAGCCTGTCCCGCCAATGCCATCGAACCAGGCCCGCCGCGAGAAATCATAGCCGCCCGGCGTCGCCGGCCCCGGCGGCGCGGTCAGTGACATGCGCCCGGAAACGCCGGCGCCGAGGGACGGCGCGGGACGCGGCGTACGCACCCGGATGCGCTCCGGCGGGGCGTCCACGCCGCTTATCGCCGCCACTTCGATCACCACGCCCGGCCGCCGGCCGGGATCGACGCGGCTGACCCAGCCGGCCACGTCATAGCCCCGTTCATATTCCGGCAGAACCGGAGCCGCCGCGCGATCCACCCGCCACGCTGCGGCGCCCCAGCCCAGCAAACCCCATGCAAGGAGCGCCAACGCCCAGCTGGCGACCAGGTGTTCAACCCGCCGCCGCGCCGCCAGACGAAGGCCGAGCGCGCCAGCTATAAGAAGCATGATAATCGCCACAGGCAGGGCCGCGGGGCGCGTCATAAAAATGATAACGCCAAGCCCCATAAAGACCGGTGGACCAATACAGGGATCGACGCCGAAACCGGCGCTGGCAAAGCGATCACGAAGCGGCCCGAGGCGGTCACGCTGCACTGCGGCAAAGCTTCGTCCGCGGCCTATCCATCCCTCCGACAGCATGGTATCAACCGCGCCAAAGCCGCTCAGGCATCAACAGCTCAAAGAGATTATGCCGTCTGAAACCGTCGTTACCCGGTTCGCGCCCTCGCCCACCGGATTCCTCCATATCGGGGGCGCGCGCACCGCGCTTTTCAACTGGTTGTTCGCGCGTGCGAACAACGGAAAATTCCTGATCCGTATCGAGGACACCGACCGGGCGCGCTCCACCCAGGCGGCGGTGGATGCGATTCACGAAGGCCTCGACTGGCTGGGCCTGTCCCCGGACGAGGACCCCGTCTATCAGTCGAAACAGCAGGATCGTCATACGGAAGCCGCCTATGAATTGCTGGAGCGCGGCGGCGCCTATCGCTGCTATCTGACGCCCGAGGAAGCCGACGCCGAACGCGCCAGAGCGCACGAAGCCGGCCATGCGTTCCGTTCTCCATGGCGCGACCGCAAAGACACTGGCGAAGGGAGCTTCGTCGTCCGGTTCCGCGCCCCTGATGACGGCGAAACGGTCATTCATGACGAAGTGCAGGGCGAGGTCCGGTTCGCGAACAAGACGTTCGACGATCTGGTGCTGCTGCGCGCCGATGGCACGCCCACCTATATGCTGGCCGTCGTCGTCGACGATCATGATATGGGCATCACACATGTCATCCGTGGCGATGATCATCTGGTGAACGCGGCAAGGCAATCGCAAATCTATGATGCGCTGGGCTGGGGCAAGCCGGTTTTTGCCCATGTGCCGCTGATTCACGGCGATGACGGCGCCAAACTGTCCAAGCGCCACGGCGCGCTGGGCGTTGAAGCGTATCGCGATATGGGCATGTTGCCGGAAGGTCTGCGCAATTATCTGCTGCGTCTTGGATGGTCGCACGGCGATCAGGAGATTTTCACCGATGACGAGGTGATCAAGGTCTTCGCGCTGGATGCGATCAACAAGGCCGCGCCGCGTCTGGACCTGGAGAAAATGGCGAGCGTCAACGCGCATCATTTGCGCGACGCCGACGATGCCCGTCTTGCCGATCTGGTTATTGCGCGCCTTGAAAGCGAAGGCGCCGCTAAAAAACCCGCGCAGAAACGCGATCAGCTGATCGCCGCCATGCCCGCATTGAAGCCGCGCGCCAAAACCATCAATGAACTGGCGGACCAGACCGCCTTTCTGTTTGCATCGCGTCCGCTTGAGATCACGGGAAAGATCGCCAAATCTCTGAATGACGATGCAACAGAACGGCTGAACCGTCTAAAAGACGCGCTGGGCGCGCTGGATGACTGGTCGGCGCCGGCGCTCGGCGACGCGTTGAAAGCATTCGCAGAAGAAGAAGGCGTTGGTTTCGGCAAGGTTGGAGCGCCGCTCCGGGCGGTACTGACCGCAGGCGCGCCCGCGCCGGACCTGTCAGATACGCTGGCCGCGCTTGGCCGCGATGAATCCCTGGGCCGGATTTCGGACCAGATATAAGAATTTGAGAGGCTCGCTTCGGGCCGCAGACATCAGAACGAGGACGAATAATGGAAAGCAATATCAAAGAAGGCGGCGAAGCGAAGATCGGCCTGAAGGGCGAAAACGTCACCCTGCCCGTCTATAAAGGCACGCTGGGTCCGGACGTCGTCGATGTGCGCGGCCTGTACAAGAATTCCGGCGCGTTCACGTTCGATCCCGGATTCGCCTCAACCGCCAGCTGTGAATCCAAGATCACCTTCATCGATGGCGATGAAGGCACCCTGCTCTATCGCGGTTATCCGATCGATCAGCTGGCCGAACAGTCCAACTTCCTGGAAGTCTGCTACCTGCTGCTGAATGGCGAGCTGCCCAAGGGCGACGAGCTGGACACGTTCACAGACAGCATCACGCACCACACGATGCTGCACACCCAGTTCGACCAGTTCTTCAATGGTTTCCGCCGCGACGCGCACCCCATGGCGATCATGGTCGGTGCTGTCGGCGCGCTGTCCGCTTTCTATCACGACTCCACGGATATCACGGACCCGCATCAGCGCATGGTGGCGAGCCACCGCATGATCGCGAAAATGCCGACCATCGCGGCGCGCGCCTATAAGTACCACATCGGCCAGCCCTTCATCACGCCCAGCAACGATCTCAGCTATGCCGAAAATTTCCTGCGCATGTGCTTTGCCGTGCCGGCGGAAGATTACGAAGTAAGCCCGACTCTTGTCCGCGCCATGGACCGGATTTTCACGCTGCACGCCGATCACGAGCAGAACGCCTCCACTTCCACGGTGCGTCTGGCCGGTTCCTCCGGCGCCAATCCGTTCGCCTGTATCGCGGCGGGCGTGGCGTGCCTGTGGGGGCCCGCGCATGGCGGCGCCAACGAAGCGGCGCTGAAAATGCTGGCGGAAATCGGCAGCGTCGACCGGATTCCGGAATATATCGACAAGGCCAAGGACAAGAACGATCCGTTCCGTCTGATGGGCTTTGGTCACCGCGTCTACAAGAACTACGATCCGCGCGCCAAGGTGATGCAGAAAACCGCGCACGAAGTTCTGGGCGAGCTGGGCATTAAGGACGATCCGCTTCTCGATATCGCCATGGAGCTGGAGAAGATCGCTCTGGAAGACGAGTATTTCGTCGAGAAGAAGCTCTACCCGAACATCGACTTCTATTCGGGCATCACGCTGAAAGCGATGGGCTTCCCGACTTCCATGTTCACGGTGCTGTTCGCGCTGGCCCGCACGGTCGGCTGGATCGCGCAGTGGCAGGAGATGCTGGAAGATCCGAACCAGCGCATCGGCCGCCCGCGCCAGCTGTATACCGGCGCTACGGAGCGCGACTACACGGCGCTCTCCAGCCGCTAGGCGATCAGTTCCAGAATGATGCGAGCCGCGGTCTCTGACGGCGGCGCGCCATCGCCTTTCATTTCAAGCGCCGTCTGCCGCAGCAGGCGGCGCTTTTCATTGCGCAACGCATCATTGCCCAGAAGCTCCCGGGCCGCAGCGCACAGCGCCTCGCCCGTGCATTCATCCTGAACGAACTCAGGCATCAATTTTTCGTTCGCCGCGATATTCACCAGTGAAATATAGGGCGCCCGCATCAGACGTTTTGCGATGAAATGGGTCACTGGCGAGAGGCGATAGCCAACCACAGCGGGCACGCCCGCCAGCGCCAGCTCTGAAGTCACCGTGCCGGAACAGGCAATGGCCGCGTCCGCGGCGGCGAACGCGTCATAGCGATCATTTTCGCCCACCACTATGGCCCCGCTCAAAGCGTGGCTTTCGGCAAGCCTGGGCTCGAGGAGCGGTCTGATTGAGTCAGCGACCGGGACGATCAGACGCAAGCCCGGCTGTTGCGCGACAAGGCTGGCTGCGGCGGCTTCGAAGGGTTCAAAAAGACGTTCGATCTCCGCGCTCCGGGACCCGAACAGGATCATCAGAACGGGGTCATCGGGCGCAAGGCCATGCGTCACGCGGAACAATGTTCCATCGCCGGAGTCTGAACCCCGCCACAGCGCCGGGTTGCCGACGAAGCTGGTCTTCAGCCCCTCCTCTTCAAACAAGGGCGCGTCGAATGGATGAATGGTTAGAAGATGGTCGACCGCATGCGCCAGCGTGCGCGCGCGGCCGGGACGCGTCGCCCAGACCTGTGGCCCGACATATTTCACGAGCTTTATGTGCGGGGCGCGTTTCCGGACGCGCTGCGCCACACGCAACGTAAACCCCCAGGAATCGATAAGCACGACCGCGTCAGGCGCGGCGCGAACGATATCTTCCGCTGTCTCATCCGCCCGCCGGACAACGCGCGGATAGGCTTTTATGCCTTCGATAAAGCCCAGGACAGACAGATCAGAAATATCGAACAGCGACTCCACGCCCTGTCTCGCCATGCGCGTGCCACCCACCCCGCTCAACGCAATGTCAGCGGCTTGCGCCTGCAGAGCCGCGGCTAGTTCCGCGCCCAGCGCGTCCCCGGACGCCTCTGCGGCGACCAGATAGATATGCGGGCTTCTAGCGCGCATGGTCCGGGGCAACGCCCATGACGAATATGCCTGCGGCGTCCGCGGCGGCGGCAACGGCGGCCTTGTTGATGATCAACGCGCCGCCCGCTTCCACCGCGATGCCGGCCAGTCCGGCCGCCGCCGCGCCCTGAACGGTCTGGACGCCGATCGCCGGGAGATCCACCCGGCGATCCTGAACCGGCTTGGGAGCCTTGGCGAGCACGCCGCGCGGCTGGTCCGCGGATCCGCGCAGGCGTAAAGGCAGACCGGCAACCCGGCGCAGCATGGCGTCCGTGCCTTCCTGCGCTTCAACCGCCAGAACGAGACCAGCGCAAGCTACAGCCGCCTGACCGATATCAAGCGCGCCAATGGCGCGGGCGGCGGCAATCGCTGTCTCAATGTCGATTTTATCCGTCTCGCGAGGCTCTGTTCCTGTCAGCAGGACAGGCTCCGCCAACAGAGTTTCCAGAGCGGACTCGACCGGGACGATCTCGAACCCTTCACGCTCGAATTCAGCGAGGACGGCGCGTAACAGCGCATCATCGCCGCGCGTGGCAGCGGCAATGATGCGCGGCAAGGCACGGGCGCCGCGCCAGTCCGGTTTGAGCGTGGAAAAATCAGGCCGGTCGACATAGCCGGCAAACATGACCCGCGCGACGCCGGCTGATTTCAGGGCCTCAATCACGCCGCCCAACTGACCCAGCGAGAATTCCCCGCCCGGACGGCCCTCCAGCGCCGGATCGGCGAGGCCCTTCAAACGGACAACGTAAATTTCCTCATCCGTCCCGTCAGCTATCGCGACGGGCAACTCTCCCGCGCCGGCGATCAGGCCGAGCATGGCGCTAGTCCCGGTCGGGCAGGCAGAGCGGGCGTTCCGCCTCGCCGCTGATGAAATCGACGATTTCCATGACTTCCGGCCTGTCGGCAAACAGCGATTTGGCGTCCGCGATGCGCTCCTTGAATGTGCCCTCCCGCGCAAACAGCAGGCGGTAGGCCGCGCGCAGGTCGTGAATGGTCTGGCGCGAAAATCCGCGGCGCTTCAGGCCGACAAGGTTGAGGCCCGCCAGACGCGCCGTATTGCCCTGGACCATGCCGAACGGAATGACGTCATTGGTCAGGATGGCGCCGCCCGCGACGAAAGAGTGCCGGCCGATACGGCAATGCTGATGCACGGCGGCCAGCCCGCCCAGCATCACATAATCGCCGATCTGCACATAACCGCCCAATGTGCCGTTATTGGCGAAGGTGACACGGTCGCCGATGATGCAGTCATGGGCGATGTGCGAACCGATCATGTAGTAACCGTCATCGCCGACGCGCGTTTCCCCGCGCCCGACGCCGGTGCCGGGATGCATCGTGACATGCTCCCGGATGATGTTGCGCTGGCCGATGATAAGGCGCGTGTCTTCGCCCTTGTATTTGAAATCCTGCGGCGGAAACCCCAGCGCGCTGAACGGATGAACGACCGTGTCTTCCCCGATTGTCGTGCGGCCGGACACGGTGACATGAGAGATAAGCTGGACGCGCGGCTTGAGCGTGACCCGCGGGCCAACCGTGCAGTAGGGCCCGATAACAACGCCGTCATGCAGCTCGGCCGCAGGGTCCACGATAGCTGTGGGATCAATACGGGGAGCGTTCATCGCGCGCCCTCCACGAACTTTGCGGCGAAACTGGCTTCCGCCGCCTTGTTTTCTCCGACCCAGGCTTCGCCCTGGAATTTGTAGAGGCCATGCCGCGTGTTCAGCAATTTGACCGGCAGCTTCAGCGTGTCGCCCGGCGCGACCGGACGGCGGAACCGCGCGCGCTCCACAGTGGCGAACAATATGACGCCGGAGGCCGGGTCTACATCCAGAGACTTTGCAGCCAGCGCCGCGCCAGTCTGCGCCATGGCTTCAAGGATCAGAACGCCGGGCATGACGGGTTTGCCGGGAAAATGGCCTGGAAAATAAGGCTCGTCAGGCGTGACATTCTTGACCCCGGTCAGGCTTTCGCCCGCCTGAAAATCTTCGGCGTGATCGATCAGGAGAAATGGATCGCGATGGGGTATCCACTTCATCAGTTCATTACGATCGAGATCGGTCACTTATTGCCCTTCTTTCGATTGCCGGACAGGCGCTCCAGCGTCGCCACCTCGCGGAAAAAACTGCGCGCGGGCTTGGCGGGCGACCCAAGCCAGGTCTCGCCCGCCGGAACATCGCGCATCAGCGCGGCGTCTGCGCCAAGGCGGGCATTGTCGCCCACCGAAATATGGTCGCCGACACCGACCCGGCCGCCAAACATCACCCCGTCACCGATGACGCAGCTGCCGGAAACGCCGGCAAAAGCCGCCATCAGGCAGCGCTCGCCGATCCGGACATTATGCGCGATATGGCAGTGATTATCGATTTTGGTGGCGCGGCCTATGACGGTGTCGTCCAGGCGCCCGCGATCTATCGTGCACACCGATCCAACGCGCACATCTTCGCCGATGATGACGCGGCCGATATGCGGAGCCTCCACCAGCCCTTCGGCGCTTTCCACAATGCCAAAACCCGTGCCGCCGATCACCGCATTCGCGCCGATGCTCACATTCGCGCCGACAATCGAAAAGCTGAGCTGGGAGCCGCCGCCGATTTGAGTCCCCTCGCCAATCTCCACGCCCGGCCCGATGACGGCATAGGGCCCGATTTCGACATTCGGTCTGATGGACGCGCCCGGCCCGACCACTACGCCATGAGCCAGTTTTGCGGTCTCATGGATATCCGCGCCGGCGGACACGGGCGAATCGGAAAAGAAGATATCGCGCGGCCGGAAAAGCGCGCCCAGCGCCTTGGAAAAGGCCGCTTCAGGATGGGTAACAATCAGGGCGCTGGCGCCGGATTTCAGGCAAGCGTCCAGCAGGTCTTCCTGAATGAAAACTGCGCCCGCGCCGGTTTCAGGCAATGTACGCGCCGGTTCCGCGCCATAGCAAAAGGCGATGGTTTGTTCGCCGGCGCGCTCAAGAGAGTCCGCGTCAGACAAAACGGCTGGAGCGCGGGATCCACGCTCCAGCCGGGACTGCGTCAAATCCGCGAGTGTCTCAATCGATAACGGTTCGAGGCGTTCATAAAAGCGATCGTCGACCGGCACCGGCTCACCCGCGAAATGTTTTTGTTACTGCTGCTGCGCTTGCGCGGCCTGCTGTTCCGGCAGGCGCACGCGCGTGACGTCCACCGTCGTCAGCTGCGCGTCGAGACGACTGATGACATCAGCGGTCACATCCGTGCTGTTCGCGGAATAGACGACATTGCCCTGATTCAGAACAACCAGAGCGCCGCGTTCTTCCGCAACGCTGGAGATGATCGGCTGAAGCGCTTCGCCGACCGGGCGCAGAGCCTGCGCTTCGGTGGCCTGAAGCTCGCGGATCGCCTTCTGTTGCGCACGCTGGAATTCCTGACCTTGCGTCTGCAGGTCCTGAATACGCTGCATGAGGTCCGGGCGCTGCTGCAGGGACTCAGATGTCAGGGCCTGGGTTTCCGCATTGAGGCGCTGGCCTTCCTGCTCGATCGGGGCGCGCTGCGCGGCCAGTTCCTGATCGATCTGCGCGCCAATCGCCTCGATGCGCGTGGCGATATGTTTGCCAACGGCGGATTCCGTCAGCACGCGTTCACGGTTGAGCGTGAGCACTTGCTGCGCGGAAGCCACGCTGACGAACGTGATGAAGATGGCCGCGGTAAGCGCGGCGATTCTGACGAACATGTCTGTTCCTTCCTAGAATTGGGTACTTGTGCTGAACCGGAAGCTTTCAGTCCGGTCATACTCTTCCTGGGCGAGAACCTCTGAGAAATCGAAGCGGACCGGGCCGAAGGGCGAGCGCCAGAATACGCTGACGCCGACGGAGGCCCTGAAGCCCAGCTCGTCTTCAATGAACGTGTCTTCGCCAAGTCCGGTCAAATTCTTGTCGGCTTCATCGAGAACGCCCAGCACGCCGAATTCGGAGAACAATCCGCCTTCAACGCCGTACTGCTCCGGCAGGCCCAGCGGGAACCGCAACTCCGCGGAGCCGATAGCGTATGCCTTGCCGCCGAGCGCCTGTCCCGAGCGCAACTCGGTCGTGCCATCCTCGTTCATGACTTCCTGAACAACGCGCGGACCGATGCCCGCCACCTTGAAGCCGCGGAAACTGTTCCCGCCTTTGAAGAAACGGTCATTAATCCGAACGGTATCTCCGCCCCATCCCGTGATGTAGCCGGCTTCGCCGCTAAGGCTGGCAACGACCTGCCGCCAGATGCCGCGATAAACCGTGCCCTGCATCTCGGTTCTCAGATACTGAACATCGCCGCCAATTCCGGCGAAATCTTGACTGAGGGACACATCAAACCCGCGCGTCGGGCGAATGGGATCGTTCCGCTTGTCCCAGCGCAGCGTGTAACCGAACAGGGAGGTGAGGCTTTCGCCTTGCGAGGTCAGAACCGAGCTTGTCGCGCCGAAGAAGGCGTCCACATCGTCCTGACGGATAATGTAGCGCAGGCCCAGCGAAGCGTCGCGCGACACCGGGAACCCGACGCGAAGCGCGGCGCCCGTGGACTGGCTTTCAAAGTTCGCTTCGTCCGAGAAGTCCGTCCGGATCGAGAACAGGTCAAAGCCCGCCGCCAAGTTCCGGCCCAGGAAGCGCGGCTCTGTAAACCGGATATCGATGGTCTGACGCCGCGAACTGGCCGAGATACGGAAGCGCAGGAATTGTCCCCGGCCGCGCAGATTACGTTCGCTGACCTGCAGGTCGAACAGGAACGCGTCGACAGAAGAGAAGCCGGCGCCGAAGGACAATTCGCCCGTCGGCTGTTCTGTCACGCCGACCTGAACGATTGTCCGGTCATCCATTGTTCCGGCGGTTTCCTCGATCTCGACTTCTTCAAAGAAGCCGAGCGCGCGAATCCGGTTGCGGGAACGGTCCAGAAGGATGCGGTTGAAGGCGTCGCCTTCCACAAGCTGCATTTCACGCCGGATCACGCGGTCGAGCGTACGCTCATTGCCGACGATCTCGATGCGTTCGATGTAAACGCGCGGGCCTTCGGAGACCTCGAACGTGACATCGACAGTCTGTTCCTCGGTGTTCCGGTTCAGCGTCGGACGAATATCGACAAAAGCATACCCCGAGGTGCCGGCGGCGAAGGTCAGGGAGTCCACCGCGGATTCGATTGCGCTGCCGTCAAACTGGTCGCCGCTATCAATCCCGACAAAGGCGCGCAGACCTTCGGCGGACAGCTGGTCCAGTTCGGTCTCAACGGTGATCTCGCCGAAATCGTAGCGAACGCCCTCTTCCACCGTGAAGGTGATGTAGAAACCCTTCTGGTCGGGCGTCAGCTCGGCCAGCGCCGACACGACTCGGAAATCCGCATAGCCTCGGTCCGCATAATACTGGCGGAGGAGTTCGCGATCATATTCCAGACGGTCGGGATCGTAATTGTCGTTGGACGAGAAGAAGCGCCAGAAACGCGATTCTTCGGTCACCAGAACCCGGCGGAGGCGCCGGTCAGAGAATTCTTCGTTGCCGATGAAGTTGATGCGGCGCACATGCGTCACAGGACCTTCCGAGACCTCGAAAATCAGGTCCACACGGTTCTGCGGCTGCTGGACGATCTTCGGCGTGACCGTGGCGGCGAACCGGCCGGAGCGGCGGTAAAGCTCGATAATCCGCTGCACGTCAGCCTGAACACGGGCGCGCGTAAAGACGGCCCGCGGCTCAACCTCGACCTCGTCAGTCAGCTTTTCGGTGTCGAGCGCGTTATTGCCCTCAAAAATCACGCGGTTGATGATCGGGTTTTCCACCACCTCGACGATCAGGTTGCCGCCTTCGAACGTCATGCTGACATCGGCGAAAAGGCCGGTCGCGAACAGCGTTTTCAGCGACAGGTCAACGCGCGCCGGATCGTAATAATCGCCCGGCTGAAGGGCGAGATAAGAGATAACGGTATTGGGTTCGACCCGTTGATTGCCGCGTACGACGATTCCGTTGATCCGCTGTTGCACGGGCGCGGACTGGTCAACCAGCGCCTCCGTGTCCGGATCCACCTCCATCACGGCGCCGGTCTGGCCGCCCTGGTCAGCTTCCGCTGCGGGTTCTTGCGCCCCGGCGGCGCCAGCCATCAGGCAAAGCGCGAAAGCCAGGGAAATCATGCGTGTCGCACGAGAAAGCATCAGGATGGGCGCTCCCCACAGTTTGACGGCTATCAAGAGAAGAAGCCGCGCAGATAGATCAAATCATTCCACGTGGCAAACAACATCAAACTCGCCACGAGCAGCAAGCCGACCTTGAATCCGAAAGCCTGCGCCCTCTCGCTCAATGGTCTGCCCGCCACGGCTTCGTAGGCGTAGTACAGTAGATGCCCGCCGTCGAGAACCGGGATGGGCACAAGATTAATCAATCCCAGTCCAACCGAGACAACGCCGGCCAGGCTGATGAGCCGCAGAACCAGTATTTGAAGCTTCTGAAGCGGATCCGCCTCTATCGCCAGCGTGTCCACCGCCGTTTTCCCGGAATAGGTCGCGATCCTGATGGGACCGCCCAGCATGTCCGCCGGCTCCTTGCCCCTGATGATGCGTCCCAGATAATCGCCGGTCGTGGCCACAACAGTCCAGGTTTGCCCCGCCCCCATGGCGATTGCGGTCACGGGGCCATGGCGCTCGCGATTCAATTCCATGTTCTGACCAATGCCCAGAACGCCGGTCGACATTTTCCCGCCGATCGGGTCCTCACGCTGGGTCCGGCGCGGGGTCGCGTTCAGCGTAATCGTTTCGCCATCCCGCAACACATCGAAACGAAGCGGATCGCCCGCACGCAGGGCGACGACCTGCGCGACATCGGTGAACGATTCTACCGTGCGTCCATCGATTGCGAGAATTTCGTCATTCGGCAGGAAGCCGGCTTCCTCCGCGGCGGAATCTTCCAGGACGGTCCCGACAATGGCTGGCGTCGTGGCGACGCCGGCGGTCATGATAATTCCGGCGAATATCGCGATTGCGAGCAGGAAATTGGCCACCGGCCCGGCCGCCACGATCGCCGCGCGGCGCCATAATGGCAGGAAATGGAACACGCCTTTCACAGCGTCAGGCCCGCGCTCCCGCGAGACCTTGGCTTTCAGCGTTGCAAGCGCTTCGGCATCCGGCGCGCTGGCCGCGTCCGCATCGCCCAGAAACTTCACGTAACCGCCCAGCGGCAGCGCCGCGACCCGCCAGACCGTATCGTGCTTATCCGTCCAGGCTAAAAGTGTAGGCCCGAAGCCGATGGAGAAGGATTCGATGGTCACCCCGCACCAACGGCCCACCCAGTAGTGTCCAAGCTCATGGATGACCACGACGATGGAAATGACCAGCACAAAGGCCAGCAGGAAGATCGGCGCGGAGAGAATGAAATCGATCATGTGTCCTCGAACTGGTCAGGCCGCGCGGGCGGCGATGATGCCTGAGGCGGCGCTACGGGCGCGCGCGTCAATTTCCAACACGGATTCAAGCGTCATGCCGCTGGCGTTCAAATCCTGCCCCGCTGACAGATTATCCAGAACTCGCTGAACGACAGATGAAATATCCGGGAAGCCTATGCGCCGGTCAAGGAAGCTGGCGACCGCCACCTCGTTCGCCGCATTGAGCGCCGCGGGCGCATGCCCGCCCTGCCGCAGCGCCGCCCGCGCAAGTTCCAGCGCCGGGAAACGCGACGGATCCGGAGACTCGAATGTCAGCGATCCGATTTCCGCGAGATCCAGCGGCGGCGTTACGTCCGCTATTCGCGCCGGCCAGCTCAGCGCATAGGCGATTGGCCCCTTCATGTCGGGCGCGCCCATATGGCTCAAAACGGCGCCGTCGGTGAACTCCACCAGCGCATGGACGATGGATTGCGGATGGACCAGAACGTCCAGCTGGTCATCGCCGATGCCGAAAAGGACACTGGCTTCAATCAGTTCCAGCCCCTTGTTCATCAGGGTCGCGGAATCGATGGTGATTTTCGCGCCCATCTCCCAGGTGGGATGGCGCAAGGCGTCTTCCGGAGCGGCGGCGAGGATTTTCTCTCTGGACCATGTGCGGAACGGACCGCCCGAAGCCGTCAGCGTCACCTTGCGGACCGTATCGGGCTTTCGTCCCTCCAGAAGTTGAAATACGGCGCTGTGTTCTGAATCGACCGGGAGCATTACACCCCCAGACTGTTTCACGGCCCCCGTGAACAGCGCGCCAGCCGACACCAGGCACTCCTTGTTGGCGATGGCCAGACGCGCGCCGCGCCGGGCGGCCGCAAGCGAGGGCTTCAGGCCGGCGGCGCCAACAATCGCGGCGACAACCGCGTCGCCCCGGCCCGCCGCCTCGATAAGCGCAGCCTCCCCGGCCCCGGTTTCAATCGGGAGACCGGACAGAGCCTCGCGAAGTGGCGTTAGAAGGCTTTCATCAGCGATCGCGACGAAATCCGGGCGGAACGCTTTCGCCTGGGCCGCCAGACGCTCCACATTGCAGCCAGCCGCCAGAGCGGCGACGGAATAATCGCCGCCGGCGGCCCTGATCACGTCCAGCGTGCTGACGCCGACCGAGCCTGTGGAGCCGAGAATGGAAACGCTGGTCATGGCAGACCCTGCTGGAACGGTTGGAAAAGATCCGGACGGATCAGCAAAACGCTGGCGAAAACCAGCACGGCGGCAATCAGCGCGTCCACCCTGTCCAACACGCCGCCATGACCGGGAATCAGCGTGCCAGTGTCTTTCACGCCAAAGCGCCGCTTGAGCACGGATTCCAGCAGGTCTCCCCCCACGGCCGCCAGCGCCATCGGGATGGCGACCAGCGCGAAGATCCACGCATCTTCCCGCACGCCCATTATGGACGCCCCCAGCGCCCCTGCAGCCGCGCCTGCGGCCAGCCCCCCGATCAGGCCGCTCCATGTCTTGTTCGGGCTCGCGCGCGGCCAGAGCTTCGGCCCGCCGATCCATGTTCCGGTCAGATAGGCGCAGGTGTCGGCCGACCACACGACCACGAACAGATAGAGGAGGACATAGAATCCGCCTGCAGCGCTGTTGCCCAGCCAGATAATCGCGACACAGGGCAGTCCGACATACGGCACCCCGACCGCGGCGCGCCATATGCCGCCCCGCAGGACCCGCTCGAACGCCATTAGAAACGCGCCGACCAGGATCACCCCGAACACCCAGCGCCATGCGTCGGCGCCAGCCAGGGCGGAAGCGCCGCTGACGATGGCGGCAAACATGGAATAGGCGCGCGGCGGCGCGCCGGGGTCAGACATCTTGACCCACTCATAGCTCATCGCCACGGCGAAAAATGTCACGAAACCGGCCAGCGCCCATCCGCCCTGCCACGCGATCAGCAGCGCGACCGGGGCCAGCACCACTGCGGAGGCAATCCGCAACGGCAACGCCGGATCCCTCCCGCGTCTGGGCGGAAGGGGACTCTCAAGCCGCAGCGTGTGAAAGGCCGCCGAAGCGACGCTCCCTGTTGCAATAGTCTTCCATCGCGGCGCGCAGATGCTCTTCTGCAAAATCCGGCCACAGCACGTCCGCGAAGCAGAATTCGGCGTAGGCCGCCTGCCAGACGAGGAAATTGCTCAGCCGCTGCTCGCCGCTGGTGCGGATGACAAGATCCGGATCAGGCAGGTCCGCGCTATCGAGAAAACGCGCAAAACCACTCTCGTCCATGGTCTCGACATTCAGCTCGCCGCGGGCGGCGGCGTCAGCCATGCGCCGCGCGGCGCGAACAATTTCATCGCGTCCGCCATAATTGAATGCGATAGACAGCACCGGTCCCGTATTGTCCCGGGTTTCGTTTTCCGCCCGCTCGACAATCTCTTTCAGGTCGGCGGAGAGATTTTCCCGGGCGCCGAGAATTCGAATCCGCACATTGCGCGCTTTCAGCGATTCCAGATCACTGTTCACAAAGCGGCGCAACAGGTCGAACAGGGCGTCGACCTCCGCGCGCGGACGGTTCCAGTTTTCGGTCGAAAAGCCGAACAGAGTCAGATATTTGAGGTCAAGTTTTTCGGCGGCTTTAACGGCGCGGCGTACAGCCTCCACGCCCGCCTTGTGACCCGCTGAACGAGGCAAGCCGCGGCTCTGCGCCCACCGCCCATTGCCATCCATGATGATGGCGATGTGGTTCGGCGCCGGCCGTTTCGTTGCTTCGCTCTGACTCAAGGTCCCTCCCCCATGCGGTCCTGTTCAGACCTGCATGATTTCGTCCTGCTTGGCCTTCAGCGCCTCGTCGACTTTCTTGATGTAGGCGTCGGTCGCTTTCTGAACATCGTCAGCATAGGCCTTGTGTTCATCCTCGCTGATCATTCCGTCCTTTTCGAGGCGTTTCAGCGAATCCATCCCATCGCGGCGGACATTGCGAACCGCGACCCGGGCCTGTTCGGCATAGCCGCCGGCGACCTTGGACAGCTCCTGACGGCGTTCCTCGTTCAGCGGCGGAATCGGAATGCGCACATTCTGGCCGTCCACGACCGGGTTCACGCCCAGATTGGAGTTGCGGATCGCCTTTTCCACCGCGCCGACCATGCTCTTGTCCCAGACATTGATCGAAAGCATGCGCGGCTCGGGCACGTTCACGCTGCCGATCTGGCTGAGGGGCGTCTGCGCGCCGTAGGCCTCGACCGTGACATTGTCGAGCAGGCTGGCCGAAGCACGGCCCGTGCGCAGCCCGCCGAATTCATGTTTCAGCGCGCCAAGCGCGCCTTCCATACGGCGATTAATGTCATTTACGTCGAATTCACCGCTCATTTCGAGCCGCCCTCCCCAGGCATGTTCTTGATAATTGTACAGGCGCCCTGCCCGCTCAGGACGCGTGACAGGCAACCGCGGTCCCGGATCGAAAACACCACGATTGGAATGTCGTTTTCGCGCATCAGGCTGACGGCGGAAGCATCCATGACGCGAAGGTCGCGCGACAGAACCTCAAGATAATCCAGTTCGTCAAACCTTACAGCATCCGGACTGGTTTTCGGGTCCGCATCATAAACCCCGTCGACCTGCGTGCCCTTCAGCAAGGCGTCGCATCCCATTTCCGCCGCGCGCAAGGCCGCGGCGGTATCGGTGGTGAAGAACGGGTTGCCGGTGCCGCCCGCAAAGATCACCACGCGGCCCTTTTCCATATGGCGCATGGCGCGGCGGCGAATATAGGGCTCGGCAATGGTGTCCATCGGGATCGCCGACAGAACGCGGGTTTCCAGATCGCGGTTTTCCAGCGCATTCTGCATGCCCAGCGCGTTCATGACCGTCGCCAGCATGCCCATATAATCGGCGGAGGCGCGCTCCATCCCCTTGGCGGCGGCGGACAGACCGCGGAAAATATTCCCGCCGCCGATCACCAGGCACATTTCCACGCCGCGATTGACCGCATCCGCCACTTCAAGCGCAATGCGATCGGCCGTTTCCAGGTCGATGCCGTAGGCCTTGTCGCCCATCAGGGCTTCGCCGGAAATTTTCAGGAGAACGCGTTTGAAACGCGGTTCCCCGCGAGGCGCGTCGGCCTCGCGGGGAATATCGGTATGGTCAGACGAGTCAGTCACAGCGCGCGATACTAGACGAGCCAGCCCGCCCGCCGAAACCGGAAATCAGCCCTTGCCCGCCATCGCGGCCACTTCGCTCGCGAAATCGTCTTCGTTTTTCTCGACGCCTTCGCCAAGACCAAGGCGAATGAAGTCGACAAGCTCGATAGACGCGCCAAGCTCCTTGCCGGTGTTTTCGACCAGCTGGCTGACCGTAACGTCCGGATCCATCACGAAAGGCTGGTTCAGCAGAACCGACTCTTCGTAGAATTTCCGCATGCGGCCCTCGACCATCTTGTCGATGATGCTTTCCGGCTTTCCGGAGTCACGGGCCTGATCGGCCAGCAGGGTGCGTTCGCGCTCGATCACTTCCGGATCCAGCGAGTCGACATCCTTGGCCAGCGGAGCCGCAGCCGCCACGTGCATGGCGATCTTGCGGCCAAGCTCGTTCAGCTTGTCGGTGTCGCCTTCGGATTTCAGGCCGACCAGAACGCCAATCTTGCCGAGATTTTCTGCGGCCGCATTGTGCACGTAACCGGTGACAACGCCCGGAGCGACATCGATCCGCGCCATGCGGCGCAGGGTCATGTTCTCACCGATCTTCGCGATCATGTTGGTCAGGCGGGTTTCAACGTCCTCGCCGGAGTCCAGCGTCGCGCCCTTGAGGGCATCGACGTCACTGGCGTCCGTCGCGGCCGCCGCGATCGCGCGCACGCCGGCCTGGAACTCTTCGTTCCGGGCCACGAAATCGGTCTCGGAGTTTACCTCGACCATGGCGCCGGTCATGCCGCCATCCTTGGCGTCGAACGCCAGGCCGATGAGACCGTCCGTCGCGGCGCGGTCCGCCTTCTTGGCCGCCTTGGACAGGCCTTTCTTGCGCAGCCAGTCGACCGCGGCTTCCATATCGCCGCCGGTTTCGTTCAGCGCAGTCTTGCAGTCCATCATGCCCGCGCCGGTGGATTCGCGCAGTTCCTTGACCTGGCTCGCGGTAATATTCGCCATCACTAGAAGCTCCGTATGGATTTTGTCGTCAAAAGGCCTGAGATCAGGCCTTCTCGGTTTCCTTGCCGTCGCCGGCGGCGTCGGTCTTTGCATCGTCGCCGGACTCTTCAGCCGCAGGCTCAGCTGCTTCTGCCGGAGCTTCGGCGGCGGCTTCCTGTTCTTCCGGCTTGGCTTCTTCCGTCGCCATTTCGTCGCCGGCGTTCTGCAGGGCGCGCTCAACCGGCGCTTCCGCCTCGCCCAGATCCACGCCGGAGGCTTCCTGGCCTTCAGCCATGCCGTCCAGAATGGCGTCGGACATCAGGTCGCAATACAGCGTAATGGCGCGCGCGGCGTCATCATTGCCCGGGATCGGGAAATCAACGCGGTCCGGGTCGCAATTGGTGTCGACGATGGCGATCACCGGAATGCCCAGTTTTTTCGCTTCGTTGATCGCGATCTGCTCCTTGTTCGTGTCGATCACGAACATGAGATCGGGAATGCCGCCCATTTCCTTGATGCCGCCCAGCGAACGCTCCAGCTTGTCGCGCTCACGGTTCAGGACCAGAAGCTCTTTCTTGGTCAGGCCGCTCTGGTCGTCGTTGGAAAGAATGTCTTCCAGTTCGCGCAGACGGGCGATGGAGTGAGAAATGGTCGCCCAGTTCGTCATCGTGCCGCCAAGCCAGCGATGATTGACGAAATACTGCGCGCAGCGGGCCGCGGCTCTGGCGACCGGTTCGGACGCCTGGCGCTTGGTGCCCACAAACAGGACCCGGCCGCCCTTGGCGGCGACGTCACGCGCAGTCACCAGCGCCTGATGCAGCAGCGGGACAGTCTGGGACAGGTCAATGATGTGGATATTCGAGCGATCGCCAAAGATGTAGCGATCCATTTTCGGGTTCCAGCGATGCGTCTGGTGACCAAAATGCGCGCCGGCCTCAAGCAGCTGGCGCATGGAAAATTCCGGCAGAGCCATAATCGTTCTTCCTTTTCTCCGGTTAGGCCTCCGCGGGCTGCACCGCCTCAATACGAGGACGGCACCGGAAAGGGCCAGCGAACGATGTCTCCGTTCGTCAGGCCGAACCCGCGTGCGGTTTTGCGAGGCGGTCTATAAGCGCGCCGCGTTCAAGGCGCAAGCGCGCCGGACCGTTGATTACAGCTCTTCAACACGATCCACGCCAGCCGCCGCCGCTAGGGCGCGCCGCGCGCCGGGATCAGGAAGGATCCGTTCGGACAGTTCGAACTCGCCCTCCTGCCCTTCCGGCAAGGGCATGACGATGCGTATGACGCCCTCGCCTTCCTTTACACGCTGCAGCTGACGAATGCTCTCGCTGATCGCCGTAGAAGCCTTGGGATCGGACAGAAAGACCCGGAATCCTTCCACGCCTTGCGACATCTGCCGGTCAAGCGGTTCGACGGAATCCGCGAAAAACCTGATATCGCCGTCGCGTGAGTCCACGCGCACCCGGACGCTGACCGCCGCGCCTGTCTCCATGTCGTCGCGGGACCGGCGCAGGGTTTCCGGAGGAACCAGAACTTCAAATTCTCCGGTGGGGTCCGACAGGGCCAGAAAGGCGAACCGCTCGCCGGATTTGCTGGAAACCCGCTCCTGCCGCGCCCGGACCATGCCGGCCAGGCGTAGCGCGGACGCGCCCTCGCGCGCCCGCTCGGGGGCCTCGGCGAAAAGCGTCACGGCGCGGGACCGCAGGGAGTCCACCATATCGTCCAGCGGATGGCCGGACAGGTAGAAACCGATCGCTGACAGCTCCTCATCAAGGCGTTCAACCGCGGTCCAGGACGCGCCGGCGGGCAAGGGCGGGCGCACGGAATCCTGCATTTCGCCGCCGAACAGGTTGGATTGGGAACTGGCCCGGTCCTGTTCGCTGGATGCGGCCAGCGCCAGCAGGGTTTCCGCCGCGTGATAGGCCTTCGAGCGATCAGGCTCGAGAGAATCGAATGCGCCGGACCGCGCCAGGTTTTCAAAGGCGCGCTTGTTCACCAGCTTGGGGTCGACCCGCTCTGCAAAGTCGTAGAGGTCCTTGAAGGGGCCATCCGCCTTGCGCGCGGCGACAACATGCTCCATCGCAGCCCGCCCGACATTGCGGATCGCGCCGAGCGCATAATGGATCGCGCCGTCCTCGACGGCGAAATCGGCTTCGGAGCGATTAATGTCCGGCGGCAAAATCTGGACATCGATCCGCCGCGCCTCCTGGAACATCATCGCCAGCTTGTCTGTATTGGCGATATCCAGACTCATCAGGGCGGCGAGGAACTCGACCGGGTAATTGGCTTTCAGATAAGCGGTGCGATAGGCGATGACGGCGTAGGCGGCGGCGTGACTCTTGTTGAAGCCGTACCCGGCAAATTCGGCCACCAGATCAAAGATGTGGCTGGCCTTGGCGTCCGTCAGACCATGCGTGGCCGTTCCCTCGAGGAAACGCGCCTTCTGCTTGTCCATCTCCTCCTTGATCTTCTTGCCCATGGCGCGCCGGAGAAGATCGGCCTCGCCCAGCGAGTAGCCGGAGAGGATCTGGGCAATCTGCATCACCTGTTCCTGGTAGATGATGATGCCGTAAGTCTCTTTCAGCACCGGCTCCAGATCCGGGTGGAGATAATCAATCTCCTCATCGCCGTATTTCCGGGCGACATAGGAATCGATGTTTTTCATCGGACCCGGACGATAAAGCGAAATAAGCGCGATGATGTCTTCGATCGTATCGGGTTTCACCTTGCGCAGCGTGTCGCGCATGCCGGTCGATTCCATCTGGAACACGCCGATGGAATTGCCCGCGCTCAAAAGCTCGAACGTCGCCGGGTCGTCGTCCGGGGCCTTCTCCAGATCGACCGCGATGTCCTGCTCTTCCAGATAGTTGAGCGCGCGGGCAATGACGGTCAGGGTTTTCAGACCCAGGAAGTCGAATTTGACGAGCCCCGCCGGCTCGACCCATTTCATGTTGAACTGGGTTGCGGGAATATCGGAGCGCGGGTCGCGGTAAAGCGGCACCATCTCGGTCAACGGCCGGTCGCCGATCACGACGCCGGCGGCATGGGTCGAGGCGTTCCGGAACAGGCCCTCAAGTTTCAGGGCCATGCTGATGAGGGTGTCGACGTCCGACTCCTCTTTCCGCCAGGCCTGAATACGGTCCTCGGTCTGGACCGCTTCAGCCAGC
The DNA here is from genome assembly GCF_000412185.1 of Euryhalocaulis caribicus. Taxonomy (GTDB): domain Bacteria; phylum Pseudomonadota; class Alphaproteobacteria; order Caulobacterales; family Maricaulaceae; genus Euryhalocaulis; species Euryhalocaulis caribicus. Next base: position 81,956 of record NZ_ASJA01000007.1, on the reverse strand, counting down.
GTCACCGGGTTGGCGGGATTGCTGGGCACCAGCTTGGCGAGGCGGTCGACCTGCCCATAGGGCAGCTGCATCACCCGGCCGACATCGCGCAGAACGGCCCGGGCCTGAAGCGTGCCGAACGTGATGATCTGGGCGACGCGGTCATCGCCATATTTCTTCTGGACATAATCAATGACGTGACCCCGCCGCTCCTGACAGAAGTCGATGTCAAAGTCTGGCATCGAGACGCGTTCCGGGTTCAGAAATCGCTCGAAGATCAGCCCATAACGAATTGGGTCAAGGTCGGTAATCGTCAATGACCAGGCGACAAGAGACCCGGCCCCCGAGCCCCGGCCCGGCCCGACCGGCACGTCATGCGCCTTGGCCCATTTGATGAAATCCGAAACGATCAGGAAATAGCCGGGAAAGCCCATCCCCTCGATCACGCCGAGTTCGTATTCCAGCCGCTTTTCGTAATCCTCGACCGGCGCCGCGGCCTCCAGCTTCGCCAGCCGCGCCTTCAGGCCGTCGCGCGCCTGAACGGCGAGCTCTTCGCTCTCCGTGCGGCCTTCGCCGGTATTGAAACTTGGAAGGATGGGCGCGCTGGTGCGCGGACGGAAAGCGCAGCGGCGCGCGATCTCGATCGTGCTGTCCAGCGCCTCGGGAAGATCGGCGAAACGCTCCCGCATTTCCTGACTGGTCTTGAAATCATGATCACGCGTCACCTTCCGGCGATCGCGTGAATCCAGATAGGCGCCGTCCGCGATGCAGAGCAGCGCGTCATGCGCTTCATGCATGGCCGGGTCGGGGAAATAGGCTTCATTGGTGGCGACAACAGGCAGCTTGTGGGCGTAGGCCTCGTTCAGAAGGAACACCTCGGCCTGTTTTTCACGATCAACGTCGTGTCGCTGCAACTCGATATAGAAACGGTCCGGGAATGCGGCGGACAGGCGGTTGATCAGCTTGACCGCTTCATCCTGCGCGCCGCCGCAATAAAGCCGGTTGACCGGGCCGTCCGGGCCGCCGCTGAGCGCGATCAGTCCCTCTGAATGCGCCTCCAGATCGGAAAAGGCGACATGAGCCTGTTCATCGCTCTGCACCTCAAGAAACGCCTTGCTCGAGAGCTTCAACAGGTTTTTGTAGCCCGCATCGTCCTGCGCAAGCAGCGCAATTGTCCCGACCGGTTCGCGCCGCGTCTCGCCCAGCGGGCGCTCATCATGGGCCACCGCGAGCGAACAGCCGACAATGGGCTGAACCCCGGCCTTCGACAGCTTCTCCGAAAACTCCAGCGCGCCGAACAGATTGTTCGTGTCGGTCAGCGCCACGGCCGGCATCTGCCGTTCCCGGCACAGCTCGGCCAGCTGGTCTATCCGGATCGCGCCCTCAAGCAGGGAATAGGCGGACCGGACGCGCAGATGAATGAAGGGCGGAGTTGAAGACATGGATCGCCACGCGACTCGCGGAAGGGCTATGGATCAGCCTAGCCCCGGCTAGCCGCCCAGAACCAGACTCCAGGCTGTAACCATCCACAGCAGACCGGCGGTGACGGAAAGGGCGGCGGCGTCTTTGAGAAGATTCTTGTGCATGTCATCCTCCAATTGAGTTCGTGTTTTGTTCTTATTCCGAGAATGAGAACATTTCAAGAACTTTTTATCGGGAGGGTTCGATCAGGCCGTGTTCCAGCGTCAAAACGCGGTCCGTCGCGGCGGCCAGGTCATGATTGTGCGTGGCGATCAGGGCCGCGAGATTTCGCTCACGCGCCAGCCGCGTCAGCGCCGTGAACACGCCGTCGGAGGTTTCAGGGTCCAGATTGCCGGTTGGCTCATCCGCCAGAAGGATATCGGGATCATTCACCAGCGCCCGGGCTATGGCCACGCGCTGGCGCTCACCTCCGGAAAGCTGCGCCGGCTGGTGAGTGAGGCGCTCGCCAAGCCCAAGCTCGACCAGCAGGGCCTCCGCCTCTTCCCGCGCTGCGCGGCGCCCCTTCCCCGTGATCATCTGGGGTATGGCGACATTATCCAGCGCCGAGAATTCCGGCAGCAGGTGATGGAACTGATAAACGAAGCCCACGGAATCCCGGCGAAGGCGCGTGCGCTGCCGGTCGGAAAGCGCCAGGGCGTCTTCGCCCTTGATCCAGACGCTGCCCGCATTGGGACGCTCGAGAAGACCTATGGCGTGCAGCAGGGATGACTTGCCGCAGCCTGACGGACCGACCAGCCCGACAATTTCCCCGGCCGCGATGTCGATATCCGCGCCCTTCAGGACATGCAGAACCTGATCGCCCGTCTGATAATTGCGCTCTATCCCGCGCACCGAAAGCGTGGAAGACCGGTCACTCATAGCGCAGCGCCTCCACCGGATCGACGCGGGCGGCGAACCAGGCCGGGATCAGGGTCACGACCACGGAAACCAGGAAACCCCAGAAGGCGACAAAGCCGACCTCGGCATAATCAATCCGCGCCGGAAGGTGATCCAGGCCATAAACTTCAGCGTCAAAGAGATTGGTTTGAAAGACAAATTCAAGGAAGCCCTGAATCGGGCCTATGAATTCGCAGAACAGGACGCCAAGAATCAGACCGGTCAGCGTGCCCAGCGCGCCAAGGGATGCGCCGGACATCAGGAAAACCCGCATGATCGCGGCCCGCGGCGCGCCCACAGTGCGAAGGATAGCGATATCTCCCGCCTTGTTCCGGACCATCATGGTGAAGCCGGATATGATGTTCAGCGCGGCGATCAGCACGACCAGCATCAGGATCAACCGCATGGCCATGCGTTCCACCTGGAGGGCGTTGAACAGGCTTCTGTTCCGGTCCCGCCAGTCGAAAACGAAATATCCCGGCGACAGCGCCGCGCGCACCGCCTGAACGCCCGCGTCAATTTCATCGGGGTTATTGAGCCGCACCTCGACCTGATCAACCTGACCCCCCTTGCCGAGGAAAAGCTGCGCCTGGTCCAGCGGCATATAGACGAGCACGCCATCCAGCTCTGTCAGGCCGATCTCTATGTAATCGCCAATCAGATAGGATTTACGCCGCACGGAGGTCCCGAATGGCGTTTGCGCGCCCTGCGGGGAAATTATGGTGATGGCGTCGCCTATTGAAAGGCCAAGCTGTTCGGCCAGACGCTTGCCCGTATAGACCACCTCCCCGCCGTTCCGGCCCTCGCCGAATTCGGGGCTACCGCCATTATTCAACTTCTCGACCAGGAACGGGGTTTCCGCCATATCCTGCGGCGTTACACCCCGGATCACCACCGGCGCAACGGCGCCCTGAGTGGAGGCCAGCGCCTGTCCGGCGACCATGGGATAGACCGTTTCGACCGGGCCAAGCTCTGTCAGGCGGCCTTGCAGCTTCGCCGCCTCCTCCAGACTCATGTTCGGGGCCTGTACATAGACATGCCCGTCAACGCCCAGCAGGCGGCTGACCAGTTCGTAGCGAAAGCCGTTCATGATCGACATGACAGCGATCAGCGCCGCCACGGCCAGCGCCACCCCGACAAAGGCGATGATCGACATCAGGGCCACGCCGCCATCCTTGCGCGTAGCAAACAACAGGCGTCCGGCAATCAGTCGCTCATAGAGCGAAAAAGGCGCCGCGCCGCGCGAGGTCTTGCCGTTGCGGCTCAAACCGCGCCCTCCAGAAGCCGGGATATGGCCGCTTCGGGCGCCAGCTCTTCACGCTCCCCGGTGGCGCGGCGCTTCAGCTCCACCACGCCGTTCTGAAGGCCGCGCGGCCCGATCACGACCTGCCAGGGCAGGCCGATCAGATCCATGCGCGCGAACTTCGCGCCCGGCCGCTCTTCGGAATCGTCGACCAGCGGCTCACGTCCGGCCAGTGTCATGGCCTCTTCAAACTGAGCCGTCACGCGGTCGGCGTCCGGATCGCCGGGCTTGAGATTGATAATGCCGGCCTGAAACGGCGCGACGCTTTCCGGCCAGATAATCCCGGCTTCGTCATGGCTCGCTTCGATGATCGCCCCGACCAGACGCGAAACGCCAACCCCGTAGGAGCCCATGTGCAACAGGCGGTCCTGGCCATCCGGGCCGGACACCTTGGCGCGCATGGGTTCGGAATATTTCGTCCCGAAATAGAAGATGTGGCCAACTTCGATCCCGCGCGCCTCGCGCTGGCGATCCTGCGGCAGGGCCGCGAAAGCATTGGCGTTGTGCATTTCGTCCGTCGCGGCGTAGAGCGCCGTGCGCTCGTCCACCATCGCCTGCAATCCTGCGACATCGTCGAAATCGATGTCAGCTCCGGGCGCGTTCATGTCCAGAATTCCGGCATCGCAATAAACCTGCGACTCGCCCGTATCGGCCAGGATAATAAATTCATGGCTGAGGTCGCCGCCGATCGGCCCCGTATCGGCGCGCATCGGGATTGCTTTCAGCCCCATGCGCTCGAACGTGTTGAGATAGGCCGCGAACATGCGGTTATAGGAATGGCGCGCCCCGGCCTCGTCGATATCGAAGGAATAGGTGTCCTTCATCAGGAACTCGCGGCCGCGCATCACGCCAAAGCGCGGGCGGACCTCGTCCCGGAACTTCCACTGGATGTGGTAGAGCAGCTTCGGGAGATCCTTGTAGGACCGCAGGCAGGCCCGGGCGATCTCGGTGATCATTTCCTCGTTGGTAGGACCGTAGAGCAGGTCCCGCTCCTTGCGGTCCTGAATGCGCAGCATTTCCGCGCCATAGTCGTCATACCGACCGCTTTCGCGCCACAGATCGGCCGACTGGATGGTCGGCATCAACAGCTCCACCGCCCCGGCGCGATGCTGCTCCTCGCGCACGATCCGCTCGATATTTTTCAGAACGGCAAGGCCCAGCGGAAGCCAGGAATAGATGCCGGACGCCGACTGGCGGATCATGCCCGCGCGCAGCATCAGCCGGTGCGAGGCGATCTCCGCCTCGGCCGGGGTTTCCTTCAGAACAGGCAGAAAATAACGGGAAAGACGCATGTTTTTTGAATCGCGGAGGCCGGAAATGAACGGTTCGCGTTGATAGACCGCCCGGTTGGGCGGCGCAACGCGCGAACGCCGATCAGACTTCCGGGATGTCGAACGGAGCCGGAAGGCTTTCCAGCGTAACCGCGCCAGAGGTGATGACCAGGGCGACAACAACCCAGATAGCCGCGGCAATCCCCGTGGTGATCAGGGCCTTCTTGCCCAGTTGCGGGTTTTGAGGTGCGCCCGGCTCCGTGCCTTCAGGGCCGCCATCGCCTTCCCACTGGCCTTTCACGCCGAACGGCAGGACGGCGAAGATCACGACCCACCAGATAATGACGAAAGTGACGATGCCCGTGACAATGCCCATCAGTGACCGGGCTCCGCCATCAGTTCAATCAGAACGCCGTTGAAATCACGTGGATGCACGAAGATCACCGGAACGCCGTGGGCGCCGATACGCGGTTCGCCCGTGCCCAGCACCTGCGCGCCTTTTTCCACCATGTCGTCGCGCGCCTTCACGATGTCGGGCACCTCGAAACAGACATGATGCTGGCCGCCTTTGGGGTTCTTTTCGAGAAATTTCGTGATCGGGGAATTATCGCCCAGAGGCTCGATCAGTTCGATCTCGCTATTATCCAGCCTGATGAAGGCGGCGCAGACCCCCTGCTCCGGCAGTTCGATCTTGTCCGTGGCTTCGCTGGCGCCCAGCATGTCGCGATAGGTCTTCGCCGCCTCGTCGATAGACGGAACGGCGATGCCGATATGGTTCAGCCGGCCAATTTTCACGTTCGACCTCCTCAGCCTTCAGGCGTTTTCGTCCAGAACAATAACATCAACCAGCGGCCGCTTGCCCCAGATGTCCTGCGCCCTGCGGCGAACCGCGCGCATCACAAGAGTCTCCGCCGTCTCCGCGTCCACGCGTTTGGCGCGGGACAGCGTCTCATGCGCGACGTCTTCCATTTCTTCCTCGAATGCGTCCAGACTGAAGTCCGGCGCATCGGGAATGCCGCGCGTCAGGCAAGCCGGGCCTTCAAGAATACGCCCGCGGGCATCGATGGAAACGGCGACCGTGACGTGGCCGACAAAGGACATTTTCCGACGATCCTTTAGCGACGGCGCTTCCGCATCCACGATCACGTCGCCGTCGACATAGAGCCGCCCGGCCGGAACCTCGTCGATCACGCCCGGCTTGCCGGGGCCAAGCAGGATCAGATCGCCATTATGCGGCGCGATGGCCTGCCCCACCTGCACGTCGCGGGCGAGCTTGGCGTGCTCCACCAGATGGCGGCGCTCGCCATGCACCGGGATGGCCAGCTTGGGACGCGCCCACTGATACATCTGCCGAAGTTCATCGCGCGCCGGATGGCCGGACACATGGATTTCGCCGTCACGGTCGGTGATCAGTTCGACCCCGCGTTCGACGAATTTGTTCTTCAGTTCGATTATATCCTTCTCGTTCCCGGGGATGACGCGGGAAGAGAAGATGACCGTATCGCCCTCCCCCAGACTGACATTGCGGTGATCGCCCGAAGCGATGCGCGAAAGCGCCGCGCGGCGCTCGCCCTGGCTGCCCGTGCACAGGAACAGAATCTTGTCGTTCGGGAAGAAGCCGGCCTCGTTCTCGTCAACGAACGGCTTGAACTGGTTAAGCAGACCGACCGATTTCGCCGCCGCCGACATACGGTGCATCGACCGGCCGACAAGGCAGACGCGGCGGCCATTTTCCTCTGCCGCCACCATGGCGGTTTCCATGCGCGCCACGTTTGACGCGAAAGAAGCGATGGCGACCTTGCCTTTCTGTTCGCCGACCACGCGGATCAATTCTTCCCGCACCTCGCCCTCGGAGCCCGTGTGCCCCTCGACAAAGACGTTCGTGGAGTCACAGACCAGCGCCAGCACGCCCTCTTCCCCCAGCGCGTTCAGCGCCTCTACATCGGTGGACTCGCCAATCAGGGGATCGGGATCGATCTTCCAGTCGCCGGTATGCAGAACCATGCCGGCCGGGGTTCGGATCGCCAGACCGTTCGGCTCCGGGATCGAGTGGGTCAGCGTGATCAACTGCAGGTCGAAGGGACCAAGCTCGAAACGGTGATCCAGCCCGATCTCGATGACTTGGACCTCGTTAAGCAGGCCGAATTCCTGCAGGCGGTCCCGGACCAGCCAGGCCGTGAAAGGCGTGGCGTAGATCGGACAGCGCAAGCGCGGCCAGAGGCGGGCCACCGCGCCCATGTGGTCCTCGTGCGCATGGGTCAGGACAATGCCCAGCAGATCGTCGGCGCGCTCTTCAATGAAGCCGGCGTCGGGCATGATGATGTCGATGCCGGGCGTCGAGGCGTCGCCAAAGGTCACGCCCAGATCGACAATGACCCATTTGCGGTTCTCTTCCGGCCCGTAGCCGTAGAGATTGAGGTTCATCCCGATCTCGCCGCAGCCGCCAAGCGGCAGGAACACGAAAGGTTGGACGGCGGTGTCGGCCATTAAATCTTGCTCTTGTTGCGTTGCCAGATGTCCAGAAGCCCGCGGATGGTCACGTCCGGGTCGTAATGATCGATTTGTTCCGCCGCGCCCTCGAACAGGGACGCGACGCCGCCCGTGCCGATCACGGTCATAGGCTGGTCATATTCGGCCTTCACGCGCTCAATCAGGCCGTCAATCAACTCGATATAGCCCCAGAAAATGCCCGATTGCATTGCGCCAACGGTATCTTTTCCGATCGTTCTGGGCGGCTTCTGTATTGCGATGCGGGGCAGTTTCGCCGCGGCCTCATGCAACGCGGTCAGGGAGAGATTGATCCCTGGCGCGATCACCCCGCCCTCGAAATTGCCGTCCGCCGAAATCACGTCGAACGTCGTGGCGGTGCCGGAGTCGACGATCAGCAAGGCGCCCTCATAGACAATCCGGCAGCCCAGCGCATTGACCAGCCGGTCCGCCCCCACGTCCTCGGGCCGCGAGATACTGACTCCAACCCCCAGATCGATATCGGATTCGCCGATGATTATCGGCTCAACGCCCAGATAGCGGCGGGCCAGGTTGCGCAAGTGGAAGATGGATTGCGGCACGACGGAGCTGACGATGCAGCCATCCAGGTCATCGAAACTGAGCCCCTCCATCTTCATCAGCTGGTCCAGCCAGACAGCATGCTCGTCCGCGGTGCGGGACTGATGCGTGGCGGAGCGCCACTGCGCCCGCCAGTTCTCGCCGTCATGGACCGCGAAAAGCGTATTCGTATTGCCGCTATCGATCGCCAGAAGCATGGCTGCCGCCCCTATTTCCTGCCGGGAAAGAAGACATCGCCGGCCGCGACGCGCATCAATGCGCCATCAGGCTGGCGAAGGCAAAGCGCGCCGCCAGCGTCCAGATCCTCGAAAACCCCATAGAGGTCTTCGGCGCCGCCCTTCACCACGATCGGTTCTCCCAGCCCGCTGGCGCGGGACAGCCACGCCTTGCGGATGGCGGTAAAACCTTCGCGCCGCCAGACGCCAAGCCAGGACTCGAACGCCGCCGCCAGATCGCGCGCGACGTCATCGGGGTGTGGCCGGTTCAGGCCTGGCGCAAGGCGGTCCGCCAGCGCCAGCGCCGGGTAAGGCGTGTTGTCCGGGGCGTCGGCGATATTCAGGCCAATCCCCACAACCAGCCAGCGGCCCACGGAGTCCATGCCTGACTCCAGCAAAATCCCGCCGGCCTTCGCGCCATCCAGAAGTAGGTCATTGGGCCATTTGAGAGAGACCGCCCCCGGCAGCACATGCGCCGCAAAAGCGTCATACGCCGCAAGGGCGGTGACAAAGGAAAGCTGCGCCAACTCGCCCGGGTCGCTGGAAAAGCGGTAGGCGCCGCTGAGAAAGAGATTGCCGCCTCTGCTCTGCCATGGCCGCCCTCTGCGCCCCCGGCCCGCCGTCTGGGCCGCCGCCGAAATCCAGAAGGGCGTCTCCGCGCCTGCGCCAAGACGGCGCTTGGCTTCCTCATTGGTCGAGTCGATCTCGGCCAGCCGCTCAATGCGCGGCGCAGACTGCGTCACGAAAACAGCGCGCTCGCCGCTGCGCCCGCCTGAGAGATCAGCGGAAAGATGAAGACCACCAGGATCGGGAAGGCAAGAGCCGCCGACCCGAACGCGGTATAGGCGACAGTCCGGCCCGGGCGGACAAAGCCCTGAGCGGGTTCATCGAACCAGATCAGCTTGACGATGCGCAGATAGTAGAACGCGCCGACGACCGTGCCGAGCGCGGCAAAGACCGCCAGCAGGACCAATCCGGCGTCCAGCGCCGCCATGAAGACATAGAGCTTGGCAATAAAGCCTGCGAAGGGTGGCAGACCGGCCACGGACAGCATCAACATGGACAGCGCCACGGCGATGCCGGGATTGGTTTGGGAAAGCCCCGCCAGATCGTCGATCTGCTCAACCATGCCATCCTTGCGGCGCATGGCCAGAATGCAGGCAAATACGCCGATTACCGACAGCAGATAGATCGTCATATAGATCAGCAGGCCGTTGACGCCGTTCTGGGTGCCCGCAGCCAGCCCCATCAGCGCATACCCCATATTGGCGATGGAGCTATAGGCCATCAGGCGCTTGATGTTCGATTGCGCCAGCGCGCCAAACACGCCAACGCCGATGGAAATGCCGGCCAGCGCCACAATCACTTGCTGCCAATCGCCAATAAACTCACCGAACGGGCCGACCAGAACGCGCGCGAACAGCGCCATGGCGGCGAATTTCGGCGCGGCGGCCAGAAAAGCCGTGACCGGGGTCGGCGCGCCTTCATAAACGTCTGGCGTCCACATGTGGAACGGCGCGGCGCTGACTTTGAAAGCAAGGCCGGAAATCGCGAAGACCAGCCCGATGGTGAACATCAGGGACTCTTCCTGCGCCAGCGCGGCGGCGATGCTGTCGAAATCGGTCGCGCCGGTGGCGCCGAAAATCAGCGAAAGGCCATATAGCAAGAGACCCGAGGAGAGCGCCCCGAGGACAAAATATTTCAGACCCGCTTCCGAAGACCGCAAGGAGTCGCGGTTGAAGGCCGCCATCACATAAAGAGCCAGCGATTGCAGCTCGATCCCCATATAGACGGCGATGATGTCGCCCGCCGACACCATCATGCCCATGCCCAGAACGGCCAGAAGGCCCAGAACCGGGAATTCGAACCGGGACAGTTTCTCTTTCTGCATGAAGCTGTCGGACAGCAGCAGGGTCAGGCCCGCGCCGATCGCGATGACAACCTTGGCAAAGACCGCAAAACGGTCCGCCACCAGCGCGCCGGAAAAGGCCGCGCCGGCGCCATTGGCAAGCCCGGCCAGCGCCAGCGCCGCGTACCCGGCCAGCGTCGCCAAGGCGAGCCATGTGATCAGGCGCGCGGACTTGTCGCCCATGATCACGCCGGCGACCAGCAGGCCCATCGTAGCGACAGCCAGGAAGACTTCCGGCGCCGCGATCGCGAAGTTTACAGCGAAGGATTCAGTCATGGCTCCAGCGGGATCTCCAAAGTCTCGGGCGCAGGCGCGAGCGCTTCTTCATAATGTGCGACCAGGTCCATGACCGAGGTCTCGGTGATGTCGGTAACCAGCGACGGGAAAACGCCCAGCGCCAGCGTGGCGATGATCAGCGGAATGAAGGTGATCAGCTCCCGGCGGTTCACGTCGGTAATGTTCTCGAGCTTCGAGTTCACGATCTCGCCAAACACGACGTTGCGGTACACGTTCAGCATGTAGACCGCCGAAAGGATCACGCCGAAGGCCGCGCCGAACGCGATCCACGGATTGACCAGATAGCCGCCCACCATGGTCAGGATCTCGCCCACGAACCCGCTGGTCCCGGGAAGCCCCACATTACCCAAGGCGAACAGCAGGAAGATCGCGGCATAGACCGGCATGCGGTGCACCAGCCCGCCATAGAAAGCGATTTCCCGCGTGTGCATCCGGTCATAGATCACGCCCACCGCCAGGAAGAGCGCGCCGGAAATGACGCCATGGCTGATCATCTGGAAAATCGCGCCCTGCAGGCCCTGCGCGTTGGCGGCAAAAATGCCGAGCGTCACAAAGCCCATGTGGGCCACAGAGGAATAGGCCACCAGCTTCTTGATGTCGGTCTGCCGGAACGCCACCAGCGAGGTGTAGATGATGGCAATGACCGACAGCGCGAAAACCAGCGGCGCGAAATATTCCGACCCGAACGGGAACATCGGCAGCGAGAAGCGCAGGAAGCCATAGCCGCCCATCTTCAGCAGCACGCCGGCCAGGATGACCGACCCGGCCGTGGGGGCCTGGACGTGCGCGTCCGGCAGCCAAGTATGCACCGGCCACATCGGCATCTTCACCGCGAATGAGGCGAAGAAGGCCAGCCAGAGCCATTTCTGCACGCCCGGATCGAATCGGTAATCCATCAGGATCGCGATGTCCGTGGTTCCGGCCTGCAGATACATATAGATGATCGCGACCAGCATCAGCAGCGAGCCGAGCAGCGTGTACAGGAAGAATTTGTACGACGCATAGACACGGTTCGCGCCGCCCCAGATGCCGATCAGCAGGAACATCGGGATCAGGCCGGCCTCGAAGAAGAAGTAGAAGAGGATGAGATCCTTGGCGGTGAACACGCCGATCATCATCGTCTCGAGCACCAGGAACGAGGCCAGGTATTCCGTGATGCGCGTATTGATCGACCGCCAGCCTGCGATGATGCAGATCGGCATCAGGAACGTGGTCAGCAGCACGAACAGGACGGAAATGCCGTCCACGCCCATGCGGTAGGAAATATCCAGACCCAGCCAGTTGGCCTCTTCGGTCAATTGGAAACCGGCCAGGCTGGGATCGAACCAGGACAGCACCACCAGCGATGAGGCCAGCGCGCCCAGCGTGAACCACAGGGCGACCCAGCGGCTGTTGCGATCGACCACCTCGCCGTCTTCCGGACGGGCCATCGCCTTCAGCACGAGGATCAGCAGCGCGCCAATCGTCGGCAGGAAGGTCGTCAGGGAAAGAATCGGAAAATCAGACATCGCCTTCGCCCTACCCCTTCAGCACGATCAGGGCGCCGGCAATCGCCACGACAGCGATCAGCATGACAAGCGCATAATGATACAAATATCCGGTTTGCAGCCGCGACAGCCGTGACGCGCCGGAGCGGACCGCACGGGCCACCCCGTTGGGTCCCAGCCCGTCAACGATGCGCACATCGCCAACTTTCCAGAACAGGTCGCCCAGTCCGCGCGCGCCGCGCACGAAGGTCGCGTTATAGAGTTCGTCGAAGAACCACTTGTTATAGAGGAAGCTGTGCAGCGGCCCGCCGCTCTCCCCGATGCGCCGCGGGATGCCCGGACGCATCAGATAGAAGAACACCGCGCCCAGGAAGCCCAGCAACGTCACGACAAACGGCGTCCAGAGAACCCAGGTCGGCACGTGATGCCCACCATGTTCTTCTCCGTGCTCCTCTGAAGCGGCGTGGGCGGCGCCCTCGCCTCCCTCGGCATGCGCCTCGGCGGCTTCGGTGTCGGCCTCGTCGCCTGTCAGTTGCCCCGTGACGTTCTCCGCGGTTTCAGAGGCTTCGTCCGAGTGGCCGGCTTCAGCGTGAAGCTCTTCGCCGTGCTCCGCTTCCTCGCCATGTGTCGCAGCGGAAGCAAAGGTTACGCTCTCACGCCAGAACCCGTCTTTCGCATCGCCCACGAACGGCGAGTAGAACAATGCGCCGGCGAACACGGCGCCAACCGCCAGGATCAACAGCGGCCCCATCATGACCGGCGGCGACTCGTGCGCCTTCTCGAAATGCTCCTGCGGCCCGCGATGCTTGCCGTGGAACGTCATGAAGATCAGGCGCCAGGAATAGAATGAGGTCAGCAAAGCGGCGACCACGCCCGCCCAGAAGGCCAGAGTCGCAACCTGCGATCCCGTGTCGGCGGCGACCGCGAAAGCGCCCTCGATAATGGCGTCCTTGGAGAAGAAACCGGCAAAGCCCAGCTTCGTGCCCGGGATGCCGACGCCAGTCAGGGCCAGCGTGCCGATCAGCATGACGGCGTAAGTCCAAGGAATGACCTTCCACATGCCGCCCATCTTCCGCATGTCCTGCTCGTCATGCAGGGCGTGGATGACCGAGCCGGAGCCCAGGAACAGCAGCGCCTTGAAGAAGGCGTGCGTGAACAGGTGGAACATCGCCGCGCCATAAAGGCCAAGCCCGGCGGCGAAGAACATGTAACCCAGCTGCGAGCAGGTGGAGTAAGCCACCACGCGCTTGATGTCGTTCTGCGCCATACCGATGGTCGCGGCAAAGAAGGCGGTGATCGCGCCGATGACCGCCACGATGGCGGAGGCGACCGGCGCCGCCTCGAAAATCGGCGAACAACGCACAACAAGGAACACGCCCGCCGTCACCATGGTGGCGGCGTGGATCAGCGCGGAGACCGGCGTCGGGCCCTCCATGGCGTCCGGCAGCCAGACGTGGAGGAAAAACTGGGCGGACTTGCCCATCGCGCCGATGAACAGGAGGAAGGCGATGATTTCCAGCGCATAGAAGCGCATGCCGAGGAACTCGGTCGCCTGCCCCTGCATGGCCGCAACCTGCGCGAACACCCCGTCGAACTGGATCGTCCCGAAGATCAGGAAGATGGCCATGATGCCGAGCGCAAAGCCGAAATCGCCCACGCGGTTGGTGACAAACGCCTTGATGGCCGCCGAATTCGCGGTCGGCTTCTTGTACCAGAATCCGATCAGCAGATAGGAGGCCAGCCCCACGCCTTCCCAGCCGAAGAAGAGCTGCATGAAGTCGTTCGCCGTCACCAGCATCAGCATCGCGAAGGTGAACAGCGAGAGATAGGAGAAGAACCGCGCCCGGTGCGGATCGTGGCTCATATAGCCGAACGAATAGATGTGGACGAGCGAGGACACGAACGTGACCACGACCAGCATCACCGCCGACAGCGTGTCGATCCGCATGGACCAGGAGGTCTGGAACGCGCCGATATCGAACCAGCGCGCGATTTCTATGGTCAGCTCATTGCCGACGAACGCCACGTCATAGAAAGCGTAGAGCGACAGCCCCGCCGACAGGCAGACCAGCAACGTGGTGATCCACATGGCCGCCCGGTCGCCGATATAGCGTTGCAAAAGCCCCGCGATGGCCGCGCCCAGCAGCGGGCCGAATACGATTATCGCGTACATCCCCCGCCTAACCCTTCATCAGATTGATGTCTTCAACCGCGATGTCGCCGCGGTTGCGGAAATAAACCACCAGAACGGCCAGCCCGACGGCCGCTTCAGCCGCCGCGACCGTCAGAACGAACATCGCGAAAATCTGCCCCGCGATTTCGCCCAGATAGACCGAGAAGGCGACCAGATTGATGTTCACCGCTAGCAGCAGAAGCTCGATCGACATCAGGATGATGATGACGTTCTTGCGGTTGGTGAAAATGCCGAACACGCCAATCGTGAACAGAATGGCGGCGAGCGTGAGGTAGTGAGCCAGCCCGATCATCTAACCAATCCCCTCGCCCTGTTCGATATCGACCAGCTCCACCGCTTCGTCGCGTTTGCGGCCGACCTGTTTGCCGATGTCCTGACGCTTGACCCCTTCGCGATGACGCAGCGTCAGCACGATGGCGCCGATCATGGCGACCAGCAAAACCATGCCGGCGGCCTGGAAGAAATAGACATATTCGGTGTAGAGCACCGCCCCGATCGCCTCGATATTCGACGCCGAAACCGGAATGGCGGGCGGCTGCGCGGCGGCCTCGCCGCGCGAAGCGGCCCAGCTGGCGCCGACGAACGCCATCTCGGCCAGCATGATCAGCGCGATCAGCGCGCCCACCGGCATATATTGCAGAAAGCCCTGTTTCAGCTCGACGAAATCGACGTCCAGCATCATCACGACGAACAGGAACAGCACGGCGACCGCCCCCACATAGACAACGACCAGCAGCATCGCCAGGAATTCCGCGCCAATCAGCACGAACAGGCCCGCCGTGGTGAAAAAGGTGAGGATCAGCCACATGACCGAGCGCACGGGATTGCGCGCGGCCACGACCATGAAGGCCGCGGAAACCGCGACCCCGGCCAGTATCCAGAAGGCGATCGCCTGTAAGATCATGCCCTGCCCCGTCTCTTCCCGATAAAATCACGCCACGGCGGAACCGCCCGGCGCGAAGCGCCCGCCCTAGCGGTAAGGCGCGTCCAGTTCCAGATTGCGTGCGATTTCCCGCTCCCAGCGATCACCGTTCGCCAGCAGCCGGTCCTTGTCATAATAAAGCTCTTCGCGCGTCTCGGTCGCGAATTCGAAGTTCGGTCCCTCGACAATCGCATCCACCGGGCATGCCTCCTGGCAGTAACCGCAATAGATGCATTTCACCATGTCGATGTCGTAGCGCGTCGTGCGGCGCGAACCGTCCGCGCGCGGCTCGGCCTCGATCGTGATGGCCTGCGCCGGGCAGATCGCCTCGCACAGCTTGCAGGCGATACAGCGCTCTTCGCCATTCGGGTAACGGCGCAGCGCGTGTTCGCCGCGGAAGCGCGGGCTCAGCGGGCCCTTCTCGAACGGATAGGCCAGCGTGGCCTTGGGCCGGAAGAAATACTTCATGGCCAGGATGAAGGCGCCGACAAAGTCCAGCAGGAGCGCGCCGCGGAGAGCTTGTGTAATACGAGCCATTGTTTCGTTCGTTTCTCTTCGTTTTGCGCTTTAGGCCGGGCCGCCGGTGAGCGCGACGTATCCGCCGACGAGCACAACCGCAACCAGCGAGGTGGGGAGGAAGACTTTCCAGCCCAGCCGCATCAGCTGATCGTAGCGGTAACGCGGGACCATCGCCTTCACCATGGCGAACATGAAGAAGACGAGGACAATCTTCAGCGCGAACCAGAACACCGGCGGGATCCATTCGAACGGCGGGAACGGCAAGGGCGAATGCCAGCCGCCAAGGAACAGGATCACCGTCATCGCGCTCATCAGCACGATGTTCAGGTACTCGCCGATCATGAACAGCAGGTACGGCGTGGACGAATATTCGACCTGGTAACCCGCCACCAGTTCCGACTCGGCCTCGGGCAGGTCGAAGGGCGGACGGTTCGTCTCGGCCAGCGCCGACACGAAGAAGATCACCAGCATGGGGAAAAGCACCGGCAGAAGCACGATGTTCGGCCAGGTCAGCATGAAGGCGTGCCAGTGCCAGATGCCGCCCGCCTGCGCCTCAACGATATCGCTGAGATTCAGCGAACCGACCAGCAGCAGGACCGTGATGATGATGAAGCCGATGGAGACCTCGTAAGAGACCATCTGTGCTGCCGAGCGCAACGCGCCCAGAAACGGGTATTTCGAGTTCGACGCCCAGCCGCCGATGATGATGCCGTAAACGCCCAGCGACGAAATCGCGAACAGGTAGAGGATGCCGACATTGATGTCCGACACCGCCAGACCCGGCCCGGCCGGAATGACGGCCCAGGAAATGAACGCCAGAACGAAGGTCAGGAACGGCGCCAGGATGAAGAGCGGACGGTCGGCGCCGGCAGGAATGACGATTTCCTTGAAAACGAACTTGAAGAAGTCCGCGAAGGACTGAAGCAGGCCGAACGGCCCCACCACGTTCGGGCCTTTGCGCATCTGCACCGCAGCCCAGATCTTCCGGTCAGCCAGAAGCAGGTAGGCCAGGCTCAGCAGCAACGCGATCATGATGATCAGCACGTGCAGCACGGAGGCTGTGAAGTGGCCCCAGTGCGGCCCCATCATGTTTTCGAAGAAACCGTACATTACTCGGCGGCCTCCATGCGCGGCGCTTCATCTTTCACGGCGGAGCACTCCGCCATGACCCGGCTGGCGCGCGCGATCGGATTGGTCATGTAGAAATCGGTCACAGCGCTGCGGAACGGCTCGGCAGACAGGTCGCCCTTCTCGCCCAGCGCATCGAAGTCCAGCTTGTCGAGGTCAGCCGCGCCCGGGGCATAGTCGATGCCGCCAAAGCTCGGATGGTCCTCAATCAGCTTGGCGCGGAGCTGGCCCAGCGTGTCGTAGGGCAGCGTTCGCGACAGGCGGTCGGAGAGCGCGCGATAGATTGCCCAGTCTTCCTTCGCATCGCCCTTCGGATAGACGGCGCGCGCGCCGGTCTGGACGCGGCCTTCCGCATTGACCCAAGTGCCGGACTTTTCGGTATAGGCGGCGGACGGCAGGATTACATCCGCCTTGTGCGCGCCCTCATCGCCGTGGCTGCCGACATAAATCACGAACGCATCGCCGAAATCATTGTCGCGAAGCTCGTCGGCGCCGTGCAGCAGCACCGTTTCAATCTCTCCGGCCCGCGCCGCTTCCAGCATACCGGCAACATTGCGTCCGCCCTCGCCCGGCACCAGGCCAAGGTCGAGACCGCCCACGCGCGAGGCGGCGGTGTGAAGCACGTTGAAGCCGTTCCAGGCGTCGTCGCCGGACTGGTTGAGTCCCGCGTCCTTGGCGAACTGCGCCACGCGATTGAGGATTGCCGCAGAGTCCGGACGGTTCAGCGCGCCGGCGCCCAGCACGATCATACCGCGCCCGCCTTCCTTGAAGGCTTTGGCGAGGTCGCCGGACAGCGCCTTGTCGAGGTCGGCGGCGGTTTCGCCCAGATGATCGTAGTCATAGGTCAGGTCGACGGGCTCGCCGATCACCGAAACCTTCAGGTCGTTGTGCAGCCAGGCCTTGCGGATACGCGCGTTCAGAACCGACGCCTCATAGCGCGGATTGGCGCCGATCAGCAGCAGGTGATCGGCGTCTTCAACGCCCATGAAGGTGGAATTGAACAGCCAGGACTGACGCGGCCCTTCGCCCAGGATCATGCCGTCCTGACGGCAATCGATGCTCTTCACGCCAAGGCCGTCCATCAGGTCCTTCAGCGCCTTCATGCCCTCGGCGTCGGCCAGATCGCCGACGATCGCGCCAATGCCTTCCGGGTTGCCCGCCAGCTTCTGCGCGGCGACGTCCAGCGCCTCTGTCCAGTCGACAGGGGTCAGACGGCCATCCTTGCGGACATAAGGCTTGTCCAGACGCTGGCGGCGCAGGCCGTCCCAGACAAAGCGCGTCTTGTCGGAGATCCATTCCTCGTTCACTTCCTCGTAAATACGGGGAAGGATCCGCATGACTTCCGTGCCGCGGGCGTCCACGCGGATGGCGCACCCCATGGCGTCCATCACGTCGACCGATTCCGTCTTGCGCAGCTCCCACGGGCGCGCCTCGAAAGCGTAAGGCTTGGAGGTCAGCGCGCCGACCGGGCAAAGGTCGATCACATTGCCGGACAGCTCCGACGTCGCCGCCTTTTCCAGATAGGTCGTGATTTCCGCGTCTTCGCCGCGGTTCAGCATGCCGAACTCTTCAACGCCGGCGACTTCCGCCGCAAAGCGGACGCAGCGCGTGCACTGGATGCACCGGGTCATGATCGTCTTGATCAACGGACCCATATATTTCTCTTCGACCGCGCGCTTGTTTTCCTCATAGCGCGTGAAGGAGCGGCCATAGGCCAGCGCCTGGTCCTGAAGATCGCATTCGCCGCCCTGGTCGCAGATCGGGCAGTCCAGCGGATGGTTGATCAGCAGGAACTCCATCACGCCTTCACGGGCCTTGTCGACCAGCGGCGTGGCGGTGTTCACCTTCGGCGGCTCGCCATTGGGGCCGGGACGCAGGTCGCGCACCTGCTGGGCGCAGGACGCCACCGGCTTGGGCGCGCCGACCACCTCGACCAGGCACATCCGGCAATTGCCCGCGATGGACAGCCGCTCGTGATAGCAGAAACGCGGAATCTCGCGGCCCGCCGTCTCGCACGCCTGAAGCAGCGTAAGGTCCGCCGGAACCTCGACTTCCTCGCCATCGACGACAAGTTTTCGCAGGTCTTCGCTCATGACTCGCCCTACTCCGCCGCCACGGCCGCGCCCTGAACGTGCGGCTTGGCGCTGCGGTACTGGTTGATTCTCTCTTCGATTTCGCCCCGGAAATGCCGGATCAGGCCCTGGATCGGCCATGCCGCGGCATCGCCCAGCGCGCAGATCGTGTGGCCTTCCACCTGATAGGTGACGTCCAGCAGCGTCTCGATTTCCGAATGCTCCGCCTCGCCGCGCGCCATGCGCTCCAGCACGCGCCACATCCAGCCCGTGCCCTCGCGGCACGGCGTGCACTGGCCACAGCTCTCATGCTTGTAGAAATACGCGATGCGGGCGATCGCCTTCACGATATCGGTGGACTGGTCCATCACGATCACCGCGGCGGTGCCCAGGCCCGACTTCACTTCCTTCAGCGCGTCGAAATCCATCAGGACATCGTCACAGATATCCTTCGGGATCAGCGGGACAGATGATCCGCCCGGGATGACCGCTTTCAGATTGTCCCAGCCGCCGCGCACGCCGCCACAATGGGTCTCGATCAGCTCTTTCAGCGGGATCGACATCGCCTCTTCGACATTGCACGGCTTGTTCACATGGCCGGAGACGCAGAACAGCTTGGTCCCGGTATTCCCTTCGCGCCCGATGCCGGCGAACCATTCCGCGCCGCGGCGCAGAATGTCCGGCGCAACCGCAATGGATTCGACATTGTTCACGGTGCTGGGGCAGCCATAGAGGCCGGCATTGGCCGGGAAAGGCGGCTTCAGGCGCGGTTGCCCCTTCTTGCCTTCCAGGCTTTCCAGCAGCGCGGTTTCCTCGCCACAGATATACGCGCCTGCGCCATGGCTGACATAGATGTCGAAATCCCATCCGGACCCGGCGGCGTCCTTGCCGACCAGCCCCGCGTCATAAGCCTCGCGGATCGCCTTTTCGAGCGCGATCCGCTCATCGACATATTCGCCGCGGATATAGATGTAGCAGGCGTGCGCGCGCATCGCGTAGGAGGCGATCAGGCAGCCCTCGATCAGCAGGTGCGGATCGTGGCGCATGATTTCCCGGTCCTTGCACGTGCCCGGCTCGGATTCGTCAGCGTTGACGATCAGATAGTGAGGCCGTTCGCCGACTTCCTTGGGCATGAAGGACCATTTCAGGCCGGTCGGGAAACCGGCGCCGCCACGGCCGCGCAGGCCCGACGCCTTCATCTGGTCGATGATCCAGTCCTGACCGAAGCTCAGCAGGTCGGCCGTGGAATTCCACGCGCCCCGCTTCTTCGCGGCCTCAAGCCCCGGATCGTGAATGCCGTATAGATTGGTGAAGATGCGATCCTTGTCTTCAAGCATCGCCGCCTCCCTTCTTGCCGTCGGCGTCTTTCGCTTTCACGGCTTTCTTGTCTTCCTTGGTCTCGGGATCAGGCGTCTGCTGGCTGTCCGTGCGCGCCTTTTCCTGGGAATCGCGCGTCGTCTCCTTCGGATGCCCTTTCTTTTCGGGCGAAGGCTCCGGCGATGATTGCGGGGCGTTTGGAATGGATTTCAGCTTCTTGCCGCGCGATCCGTCGAACAGGGACTCATCTTTCAGCGTTTCCGGCCCGCCTTCCGGCGCGCTGGTCTGGCGACCGTTTTGCGGCCCGGCCTTTACAGCCCCGCCCGCGCCAAGCTTGTCCAGAAGGGCTTCCAGCGTCTCCGCCGTCAGGTCCTCGAAATAATGATGCCCGTCCTTGTTGGAAATCTGCGCCATCGGGGCGTTGCAACACGCGCCGAGGCACTCGACTTCCGACCAGGTAAACCGGCCGTCTTCCGAGGTCGCGCCCTTCTTGCCGATCCGTGACTCGCAAACTGCTTTCAGGTCATTCGCGCCGCGCAGCATGCAGGGCGTGGTGCCGCAAATCTGGATATGATGCTCGCCAACCGGGGCCAGGTTGAACATCGTGTAGAAGGTCGCGACCTCCATCACCCGGATTTTCGGCATGTCCAGACGCTCGGCGATGGACTCCATCGCGGCCAGCGTCACCCAGCCCTCCTGCTCCTGGGCCAGCCAAAGCAGCGGAATGACGGCGGATTGCTTCCGCGCCTCCGGAAACTTGTTCAGCCAGAACTCGACATCCTTCGTCGAAGTATCAGAAAAAACAAAGCTTTCCGGCTGTTCTTGAGCAAGGCGGCGAGTGCTCATCGGTCAATCTCTCCGAACACGATATCCAGCGAACCCAGGATGGCCGAGACGTCAGCCAGCATGTGTCCGCGGTTCATCCAGTCCATGGCCTGCAGGTGCGGAAAGCCGGGCGCGCGGATCTTCACGCGGTGCGGCTTGTTATCGCCGTCCGCGACCAGATAGACGCCAAACTCGCCCTTGGGCGCTTCGACGGCGCAATAGGCCTCGCCTTCCGGCACGTGGAAGCCTTCGGTGTAAAGCTTGAAGTGATGGATCAGGGCTTCCATCGAAGCCTTCATTTCACCCCGGCGCGGCGGCGACACCTTGCCCGATGTTTCCAGAACCGGTCCGTCAGGCATCTTCTCGATGGCCTGTTTCATGATCTTCACGGATTCGCGCATCTCTTCCATGCGGCAGAGATAGCGGTCGTAGCAATCGCCGTTCTTCCCGATGGGAATCTTGAAATCGAAATCGTTATAGACGCCGTAAGGCTGCGAACGGCGCAGATCCCAGCGCAGGCCGGAGCCCCGCACCATGACGCCGGAAAAGCCCCACTTGATCGCCTCTTCCTGCGTCACGACGCCGATATCGACGTTGCGCTGCTTGAAAATGCGGTTTTCAGTCAGAAGCGTCTCGATCTCGTCGAGAACCTTCGGGAACTGCTCGCACCACGCATAGATGTCATCCAGCAGCGATTGCGTCAGATCCTGATGCACGCCGCCCGGACGGTAATAATGGGCGTGCATGCGGGAGCCGGACGCGCGCTCATAGAACACCATCAGCTTCTCGCGCTCTTCAAAGCCCCACAGCGGCGGGGTGAGCGCGCCAACGTCCATGGCCTGCGTGGTGACGTTCAGAAGATGTGAAAGCTGACGCCCGATTTCGTCATAGAGCGCGCGGATATAGAGCGCGCGCGGGGGCACCTCGACGCCGGCCAGCTTTTCAATGGTCAGACAGAAGGCGTGCTCCTGATTCATCGGCGCGACATAGTCCAGGCGGTCGAAATAGCCGAGCCCCTGGAGATAGGTCTTGTGCTCCAGCAGCTTTTCGGTGCCGCGGTGCAGCAGGCCGATATGCGGATCGACGCGCTCGACGACCTCGCCGTCCAGCTCCAGCACCAGGCGCAGCACGCCGTGCGCGGCCGGATGCTGCGGACCGAAGTTCAGATTATAATTCTGGATCTTGGTTTCGGCGGCCATCAGGCTTGCTCCGGCTCGTCGGCGGGCTTGGCCTTCTCATCGCCCGGCAGCAGGGCGCGCATGCCCTCCCACGGGGATTCAAAGTCAAAGTCGCGATATTCCTGCTTCAGCTGCACCGGCTCGTAAACGACGCGCTTTTGCTCTTCGTCGTAGCGCACTTCGACATAGCCGGTCAGCGGGAAGTCCTTGCGGAGCGGATACCCGTTGAAGCCGTAATCGGTGAGGATGCGGCGCATGTCCGGGTGACCCTCGAAGACCACGCCGTACATGTCGAAGGCTTCGCGCTCGTACCAGTCGGCCACCGGGAAGATTCCGGTGATGGAGGGGACGAATGTCTCCTCATCGGTGCTCAGTTTCACGCGAATGCGGTGATTATTGTGCATCGAAAGGAAGTGATAAACGATCTCGAACCGCTCGCCGCGCTCGGGATAATCAGCCGCGCACAGATCGATCATCAGGTCGAACCGGCACTCGGCGTCATCGCGCAGATAGCTGAGCACCTCGATGATGGCGTGCCGCTCCACGCGCAGAGTCAGCTCGCCATACCGGACAGCGGCGTCCAGCACCTTGTCGTCGAGCGCCTCACGGATGTGCGCGCCCAGTTCTTTCAACGCTTCGCTCATAAAAAGCGCCCTAACGCTCGATATTGCCTTCGCGGCGGATCTTCTTCTGAAGCTGCATGATGCCATAGACCAGCGCTTCGGCGGTCGGCGGGCAGCCCGGAACATAAATGTCCACCGGAACGATCCGGTCGCAGCCGCGCGTCACCGCATAGGAGTAATGATAGTAGCCGCCGCCATTGGCGCAGGAGCCCATGGAAATGACATAGCGCGGCTCCGGCATCTGGTCGTAAACGCGGCGCAGCGCCGGGGCCATCTTGTTGGTCAATGTGCCGGCGACGATCATCACGTCCGACTGACGCGGGGAAGCGCGCGGCGCGAAGCCGAAACGCTCCACGTCATAGCGCGGCATGGAGGCCTGCATCATCTCGACCGCACAGCACGCCAGTCCGAACGTCATCCACATCAGCGAGCCGGTGCGCGCCCAGGTGATCAGGTCGTCGGCGCGGGCCACGATATAGCCCTTGTCGGCCAGCTGGTCGGAGACGCCGTCGAAAAACGGGTCATGTTTCTTCGGATCGTATTGCGGGGTCTGGGCGCGGGCCGCGGACCGGGCCGGAACAATCGTGTCGCTCATCGCTCTACTCCCACTCCAGCGCGCCTTTGCGCCACTCGTATATGAAACCGACAGTCAGGATGCCGAGGAAAACCAGCATGGAGAAAAAGGCAAAGGCGCGCGTTGCGTCGGGCATCTCGATCAGGGTCGCGGCCCAGGGAAACAGGAAGGCGACCTCAAGGTCGAAAATGATGAAGAGAATCGCCACCAGATAGAATCGGACATCGAACTTGATGCGCGCATCCTCGAACGCATTGAAGCCGCACTCATAGGCGGCCGTCTTGTCGGGGTCCGGGTCGGACGGGGCGATCAGAGCGGGCAGAACCAGAAAAGCGATTCCCATTGCGCTCGCGATCCCGAAGAAGATCAGGATGGGCAGATATTCGAGAAGGAATTCAGTCATTGGCGGTCCCAGCCCAGTGGCGGCGCACGGCGCCTCGCCATGCGGGGCGGAAGCTAGAAGCCTGCGAAAATAAATTCAATGCGACGGGCGCCGAAATCACGGTTATTTCCAATGAGTTGAGAACCATTCTCAAGAAATTGAATCACGGATCGAAGGCGCCGGCGCGCCGCGCGAGGAAAACATGCGCGATCGGGCGGATATCCGCCGGGCAAAGCCATATGCAATTTTGAGAGTTTTACGCGTGAGCCATTTTCCGTTGAAGAAGGAAAATGGCGCGAGTGACGGGACTCGAACCCGCGACCTCCGGCGTGACAGGCCGGCACTCTAACCAACTGAGCTACACCCGCGTATGGGCCCCGCCGCAAGGGCGAGAGTGGCGCTGTGTAAGACCCGGGCCGCGAAGCGTCAAGCGTTCAAAGCGGTCTTTCGCAGCGCCGGAATGAGAAGCGCCGGATCTCCTACTCTCCGAAGCTGCCGGCCGCGCCGGGAAACACCACTGGCGTTTCATATCCGTCTTCCGACACAGCGGAAACGCCGAAGAAATAATTGTCGATCACCACGTTTTCCAGAGTGAAGGAATCGACATCGCCGACATAGCGCGACCATTGCCATTGCGGCTCCGCGGTCAGCCGCCAGTGCACCTTGTATCCGGCCAGGTTCGCCGCCTGCCGTCCCTCCGGCCGGGTCCAGCTGATCGTGGTTGAGGGCTGGACCGCGCCTTCCAGCTCGACCCCGGACGGGATGGGCGGCGCGCCGGCCATGCCGGCAAGCGTGACCACGTTCAGGGATGTCAGCTTGCGCGCATAATCGAAGTCCACGCCCTCCAGAACATCGCCATATTCAATGCCGTCTTCCGTCCGAAGGTCCTGATGCTGGCGATTATAGTTCTCGTGCGTTTCCATGATTCGCACGCCGGGAATGCCGACCGCGTTGAACGGGCGGTGATGGCCGCCGCGCCCGAACCGGTCGAGGCGGTAGATCATCATGATATCCAGGTTGGGAATATAATCGTCCGCCATGCGGTCGATATAACGGGCCAGGTTTCGTGACGGCGAATCGACTTCTCCGCCCGTGAATCGCCGGGTCCGCGCCTCTTCTTCGGTTTCCACCGCGCGCGTGCCTTCCGAGAAGACGCGCGCCGTCGAATTATCGATGACGCCATCCACGCCCTCGATATTGCCGATCATGTCGTTGTTCAGAACAGCCTTCACGCGCCAGTTATTATCCAGCGCGTGCTGGGCGACGATCTTGCCGCCGAACAGACCCTGCTCTTCGCCCGACAACGCCAGATAGCCGATCGTGCCGGCAAACTCGTGCTTTGACAGCACGCGCGCCGCCTCGATCACGCCCGCCACGCCGCTGGCATTGTCATTGGCGCCCGGGGAATCGTCGGTGGCGTTCATGGGATCGCTGACGCGCGAATCGATGTCGCCCGCCATGAAGACCATGCGGTCCGGGTCCAGCGTCCCGCGCTGCAAGGCCACGACGCTGACCACCTCGGTGCGTTCGGGGATACGCTCCTCGCCCTCGACAAAGTCGCTGACATAGAAAACTTCCAGACACCCGCCGCACTCGGCGGAAATCCTGTCGAATTCCGCCTTGATCCAGCGCCGCGCCGCGCCGATGCCGCGTGTGTCGGATTCGGTTTCAGACAAAGTATGCCGGGTTCCGAACCCCACCAGCGTCTCGATATCGCTCTCGATACGCTCGGCGGAGACATCGCCCGCCAGTTCATGCAGCAGCACGGGGTTCTGCTGCGCCGCCTGTTCCTGCGCCATAGCCGCGCCTGACGCGCCAAGCGTCAAGATCCCGAGAAGAGCCGGTATCCGCATGTCATATCCCCATGTCCGCTTGAAAGATGGTGGGCGGTGACGGGTTCGAACCGCCGACCTACTGGGTGTAAACCAGTTGCTCTCCCAGCTGAGCTAACCGCCCTTCCCTCTCCGTCTAGGCGCTCGCCTTCGCCGCATCAAGCTCCAGCGCCGTCGGGGCCAGCCTGTCGGCGCCGTAGCACCCCAGAACGCGCGCCGTGCCGGACGTATTGTTCAACACCTCCAGCGCCCGCTTTGACCCCTCTGACTCGCTGTGCCCCTCGAAATCGATGAAGAACATCTCGTTCCAGGGATTGCCCGGAATAGGCCGGGATTCGAGCTTGGTGAGGTTGATGCCCTCGTCTGCAAACGCGTTCAGAACCTTCACAAGCGCGCCCGGCGTATCGGCCGTTTCAAACACCACGGTGGTCTTGCAGGGCAGCGCCTCCGGCGGCAGGGCGGCGTCCAGCGCCACGGCCACGAAGCGCGTGTAATTTTCAGCGTGATCGGAAATGCCGCGTTCGATGACGTTCAGGCCGAACAGCTCCGCCGCGCTGGCGCCGGCGACGGCCGCCACGGTTTCGTCGCCTTCCATCGCCTTCTCCAGAGCGCGCGTGGAGCTGGAGGTGAAATGCGTCGTGATATCCGCCCGTTTCTTCAGGTAACGCTGGCATTGCCCCAGCGCTTGCGGATGCCCGTAGACCGTGCGCACCGAGCCCGGAGACGCCGCACGGCCGACCAGGCAATGCTCCACCTTCAGATGATGCTCTCCGACGATGGTCAGCCTGGATTCCAGAAGCAGGTCATAGACCTCGCTGATGCCGCCGGTCGTGGTGTTCTCGATGGGCAGGAAGCCGTAATCGGCACGGCCGTCCTCCACCATACGGATGATGGAGGGGAAGTCGCGGCATGGCGCGGGCAGGACGCCGTCATAGCGGTCCGTGAAATGGTTTTCCGCGGCGACATGGCTGTATGTGCCGGGTCCGCCCAGATAGGCGACTGTCGCCTCGCTGTGGGTGGTGCGCTTGGCCTTGGCGTCCAGCTTGCCGCGCTGGCTGCGCAGCGACTCTTCGATCAGCAGCTCGCCCAGCCGCTGGGCAAAGCTGTCACTCAGCCCGTGCGCCCGGCCATCGCGAATAAACCGCGCCAGCACTTCCCGCTCCCGCGTGGCGTCCCGCACGGGGTCCCCGCGCTCTTTCTTCAGTTGCGCCAGCTCCGTGCCCAGCTTTTTGCGCTGCCCGGCCAGATCCAGAATATCGCCGTCAATCCGGTCGATGGTCTCGCGCAGACTTCCCGGCTGCCCTGCCCCGTCACTCATGATCCCCGCCCTCCTCAAGGCAAAAAGAAAGGGCCCCTGGATTTCCAGAGGCCCTTTTCCATGGTCTTTCCGCGGCGCGCGGCTAGCCCAAGGCCTCCGATGGAGCCTTGATAAAATAGCCGTAATAGGTCGCGCCGAAATTCATGGCGCTACTATGTGCGCGCCAATCGCGCCCGGTCAATGGCGAAGAACGTTGCCATCCTCCGGATCATCGCTTCCCGCGGGCGGAACGGACGCCGCGCGATCATCCTCCTCGGTCCATTCGATCGGCGTCAGCGGTCCTGCCAGCGCGATCTTGAGAACCTCGTCGACGGACTCGACGGGGATGATCTCCAGACCTTCCTTCACATTGTCCGGAATCTCGACCAGGTCCTTCTCGTTATCCTGCGGGATCAGCACCGTTTTCACGCCGCCGCGCAGCGCGGCCAGAAGCTTCTCCTTCAGGCCGCCAATGCCCAGAACGCGGCCGCGCAGCGTGATCTCGCCGGTCATGGCGACATCCTTGCGCACCGGCACGCCGGAAAGCACGGAAACCATGGCCGTGATCATCGCCACGCCGGCGGACGGGCCGTCCTTCGGCGTTGCGCCTTCGGGCACGTGGACGTGAATGTCGGAATTGCGGAAGGTCGGTGGCTCGATGCCGAACGCGGTCGCCCGCGCCTGTACGTAGGAATTCGCCGCAGAGATGGATTCCTTCATCACGTCGCGCAGATTGCCTGTCACGGTCATCTTGCCGCGGCCGCGCATCTTCACCGCCTCGATGGTCAGCAGGTCGCCACCCGTCTCGGTCCAGGCCAGACCCGTCACGACGCCGCGCTGGTCGTCCTCGTCGGTGATGCCGAACTTGTGCTTGCGCACGCCCGCCAGATCCGCCAGCGATTCCGGCGTGACCTTGTAGGCCGTCTCTTCATCGGAAACGATCTTGCGCACGACCTTGCGGCAGACATTGGCGATTTCGCGCTCGAGATTCCGCACGCCCGCCTCGCGGGTGTAATAGCGGATGAGGTCGCGCAGCGCGTCCTCGGTAATCTCGATTTCCTCTTCCTTCAGCCCGTGATTTTCGAGCTGTTTGGGAATGAGGTGTCGGCGCGCGATCTCGACCTTCTCGTCTTCCGTATAGCCAGCGATGCGGATGATCTCCATCCGGTCCATCAAGGGCTGGGGCATGTTCAGGCTGTTCGCCGTCGTGATGAACATGACGTCCGAGAGATCGTAATCGATCTCCAGATAGTGGTCGTTGAAATGCTCGTTCTGCTCGGGATCCAGCACTTCGAGAAGCGCCGCAGACGGGTCGCCGCGGAAATCGGCGCCCATTTTGTCGATCTCGTCCAGCAGGAACATCGGGTTCACGTGTTCCGCCTTTTTCATGGACTGGATCACCCGGCCCGGCATGGAGCCGATATAGGTCCGGCGGTGGCCGCGGATTTCGGCCTCGTCACGCACGCCGCCCAGAGAAACGCGGACAAAGTCGCGGTTCGTGGCGCGGGCGATGGATTTGCCAAGAGACGTCTTGCCGACGCCCGGCGGACCGACCAGGCACAGGATCGGGCCTTTCAGCTTGTTGGTGCGGGACTGGACCGCGAGATATTCGAGAATCCGCTCCTTCACCTTCTCCAGCCCGTAGTGATCCTCGTCCAGGATCGCTTCAGCCTTTTCCAGATCGGTGGAAATGTCCTTTTTCTTGTCCCACGGGATCGACAGCAGCCAGTCCAGATAATTCCGGACCACGGTCGACTCGGCCGACATCGGGCTCATCTGACGCAGCTTTTTCAGCTCCGCCTCGGCCTTGGTGCGCGCTTCCTTGGACAGATTGGTTTTCTTGATGCGCTCGGCCAGCTCGGCGACTTCGTCATTGCCGTCATCGGCATCGCCCAGCTCGCGCTGGATCGCCTTCATCTGCTCGTTCAGATAATATTCGCGCTGGGTTTTCTCCATCTGGCGCTTCACGCGCGAGCGGATCTTGCGCTCCACCTGAAGGACGCTGATCTCGCCCTCCATCAGGGAGAAGACCTCTTCCAGCCGCTTGTGAAGATCGTCCAGCTCCAGCAGCTTCTGCTTGTCGGAAATCTTCACTGCCAGATGCGCGGCGATGGTGTCGGCCAGCTTGCCCGCATCCTCGATCTGCGTGACCGAGGCGACGACTTCCGGCGGCACCTTCTTGTTCAGCTTCACATATTGTTCGAACTGCTCGACCGTCGTGCGGACCAGCGCCTCGGTTTCGGACGGCTCGCCGGCCTCTTCCTCAAGCACTTCGGCCTCGGCTTCGTGATACTCGCCGGAGGCGTCAAACTTGGAAACACGGGCGCGCGTCTGGCCCTCGACCAGCACTTTCACGGTGCCGTCGGGCAGTTTCAGAAGCTGCATGACATTGGCGACGCAGCCGACCTCATACAGATCCTCATATTCCGGATCGTCTTCGGCCGGGTCTTTCTGGGTCAGAAGCAGGATGCGGCGATCCTGTTTCATCACTTCTTCCAGCGCGTTGACCGACTTATCGCGGCCGACGAACAGCGGCACGATCATATGCGGGAAAACCACAATATCGCGCAGGGGCAGAACGGGGAGTTTTTCGGTATCGCTCATAATTTCGTCTTTTATCACGCCTTGAGGCGCGCCGTTGGATCGAAGCCTGTAATGCAGCCTAATGGATTCGCGCGGCGAATAGGCGACAGCTTCATGATTGCCTGTTGATGGTTCAGATGGAGGCGCCGCGCCCCGCGTTCAAGCGCTGTGCTGCGGCAACCGCCGCACGTGACAGAATTTTCAGACTTTCCGCGCCGCGCCGACGCCGGTCAGGAATGGCGCCCAGTTTCGCTTGAACCGCGCAATCCCGTCCGTCACCCGGCCCGCCAGGGCGTTGCGGTCGCCCTCCGCGCGGCCCGCCTTGCGGTTGATGGCGCATATCCGCTCCACCGCGCGGCGGCTCCATTGCGCCTCCGGCCCGTCGGCCGTCGTCAGAAGCACCAGCATCATCGCCGGGACAAACACTCCGCCCCCGACGGCGGGCGCAGGAACGAAAGCGCCATTGGAGACAAATTCCGGGTTTTCGCCCAGCACGCTGATCAAAGTCAGGGCGGGTTTTACAGGCTCTTCCTTCGCCCCGGATTCCGGCCGGCTGAGATAACGGCGTATCCAGGCGCTCCGTATCAGGCGGCCGATCCGCCCTGCAATGTGGCGTTCATCGGCGTCGTGGTTCGAAAACCGGTCGCGGATTTCACCATAGGTCGCGACACCCTGTTCAAGGATAAAGGCGGCGATTTCATCCGCCCCCGCTTCTTTCGGGTTGCCGACCAATGCCGGCGCCGTTGCGGGGCCGAACAGCATGCCATCGTCCAGCGCCGGGGGCTCCGCGCCCGTCAAGGGCGCGCCCTTGCGGAAGACGTCTGCTCGATAGGTGTCGGCCCGCATGGTGGCGGCCAGCGCTTCCCGCAGGACCGGGTCGTGCCCCGCCGCGAACGACCGGCGCTGCGAAACCGGCATCAGGTCCAGATCCCACGGTCCGCAGAAGCCCAGCCCCTCCTCGTCGAACAGCTCGATAATCTCGGCGGGGTCGTGCAGGTGCCAGTCGGCGTGGAAATAGGTATGGGCCAGCAGCTTGATATCGCGCCGCGCCCAGTCCCCGACTATTTCCCGGGCTTTGGGATTGATTTCGAAAAACGGGTGGCCGGCCTGCGCCATGTTCTGGATGGTCTGGACGGCTGCGCCGCGCTTTTCGGCCAGATTGCCTTCAGCCCTTTCCGCCAGGCGCAACATCATCCGGCGCAAGGGCTCCATCTGGGTGCAGCCCGCCGCCATGTTGTAGGACACCTGGAACAGCCCGCCGGGCGCCAGGAAGCGCGCCGCCTGTTTCCGCAGCCGGGCATGTTCCTCCACATCGATACAGGAATAGACGCCGTTCGCCGTGATGAAATCGAGGGCCGGCAGATCATCCGGCCCCAGCTTTCCGATAAAATTCTCGATGAAACGGATATTGGTCAGGCCCGCCGCTTCGGCCCAGGCGCGCGCTTCGCGGATATGCTCCGGGTTCGGGTCGATGCCGATAAACTCGGCCTGCGGATTGGCTGCGGCCAGCGTGGTGATCGTCACGCCCCGCCCGCACCCGATATCGCAATAAGTAAAAGACCCGGACGGATCCGGCGCCTCTGCGCCGCCCGCCCGGGCCCGGAATGCAATGGTCGAAGGCGACTGCTCATCCTCGTAATTGAGGATGAAGGGCTGATCGCCGATGTAGCCGCGCAGGCGCTGGTTCACGTCAGGCCTGCGCGGTCATGTTACGAAGCGGCCGGCTGGGATTTCGCCGACGAGTCCTTGCGCTCGGAATAGATGTAGAGCGGCTGCGCCTTGCCTTCGACGACCTCTGCATTGACCACGACTTCCTCGACGCCTTCCATGGCCGGAAGCTCGAACATCGTGTCCAGCAGGATGTCTTCCATGATGGAGCGCAGGCCCCGCGCGCCGGTCTTGCGAGCGATGGCTTTCTTGGCGATCGCCTTCAGCGCGTCTTCGGCGAAGGTCAGGCTGACCGACTCCATCTCGAACAGGCGCTGATACTGTTTAACCAGCGCGTTTTTCGGCTCGCACAGGATCTGGACCAGAGCAT
Source organism: Euryhalocaulis caribicus (assembly GCF_000412185.1). Taxonomy (GTDB): domain Bacteria; phylum Pseudomonadota; class Alphaproteobacteria; order Caulobacterales; family Maricaulaceae; genus Euryhalocaulis; species Euryhalocaulis caribicus. The sequence continues at coordinate 50,587 of NZ_ASJA01000007.1, read as the reverse complement.
CCTCGTCGAGGTCCTCCAGGGTCGCGATAACCGGCAGACGGCCGACAAATTCCGGGATCAGGCCGAACTTCAGAAGGTCTTCCGGCTCAACTTGCTGGAAAATCTCGCCGGTGCGCTTTTCGTCCACTTCCTGAACGTCCGCGCCAAAGCCCATGGCAGAACCGCGCCCGCGCTGGGAAATGATCTTTTCCAGACCGGCAAAGGCGCCGCCGACGATGAACAGGATATTGGTCGTATCCACCTGCAGGAATTCCTGCTGCGGATGTTTCCGGCCGCCCTGCGGCGGAACGGAGGCGACCGTGCCTTCCATGATTTTCAGAAGCGCCTGCTGGACGCCCTCGCCCGACACGTCGCGCGTGATGGACGGGTTGTCCGACTTGCGGGAAATCTTGTCGATTTCGTCGATGTAGACGATGCCGCGCTGCGCCCGCTCGACATTATAGTCGGCCGACTGCAGCAGCTTCAGGACGATGTTCTCGACATCCTCGCCCACATAACCGGCTTCGGTCAGGGTCGTGGCGTCGGCCATCGTGAAAGGAACATCCAGGATACGGGCCAGCGTCTGGGCCAGCAGCGTCTTGCCGCAACCCGTCGGCCCGACCAGCAGGATATTCGACTTCGAAAGCTCGACATCGCTGCCCTGCGAGGCGTGGTTCAGACGCTTGTAATGGTTGTGCACCGCCACGGACAGAACCCGTTTTGCGGCGCCCTGACCGATCACGTAATCGTCCAGAACATCACAGATTTCACGCGGCGTCGGAACGCCCTCGCGAGACTTCACCAGCGAGGATTTGTTCTCCTCCCGGATGATGTCCATGCACAGTTCGACACATTCATCGCAGATGAAAACGGTCGGTCCGGCGATCAGCTTGCGGACCTCGTGCTGGCTCTTCCCGCAGAACGAGCAATAGAGCGTGTTCTTCGAATCTCCGCCGCCGGCGCCGCCGTCTTTCGTCGACTTTGTCGTCATGATTGCTCCTGCTCGCCCAGTGTGTTCCTCAGGCTCCCGCGCCCGATTCTGTGCGGTCCCCGCCGCAATGATTCTGTCACGCTCTCACACAGAGCGTTGTGATTTCGTTTCCAAGTACTGTCATTCGACCATCTAGCGCAGGCCGGATCAAGCACATGAAACGGCGGTGCAAGCGCCGGGCCGTTTCGAAATCTAGCTGTCCTTCTCGGCCGCCTCGCGCGCCTCATAGACATGGTCGACGATGCCAAAATCATTGGCCTCCTCGGCCGTCATGAAGAAATCGCGGTCCAGCGTGCGCTCGATCGTCTCGTAATCCTGGCCGGTATGTTCGACATAGATCTCGTTCAGACGGCGTTTGATTTTGACGATATCTTCCGCGTGGCGCTCGATATCGGACGCCTGCCCCCGGAAACCGCCGGACGGCTGGTGCACCATGATACGGGCGTTGGGCAACGCGATGCGCATCCCCGGATGACCGCCCGTCAGCAGCAGCGATCCCATGGACGCCGCCTGGCCGATGCAAACGGTTGAGACCGGCGACTTGATGTATTTCATCGTGTCGTAGATCGCGAGACCGGACGTCACCACCCCGCCGGGCGAGTTGATGTACATCGCGATTTCTTTTTTGGGATTTTCCGACTCAAGAAACAGCAACTGCGCCGTGATCAGGCTGGACATTCCGTCCTCGACCGGGCCGGTCAGGAAGATGATCCGCTCCTTCAGGAGCCGCGAGAATATGTCATAGGCGCGCTCGCCCCGGCTGGTCTGTTCGACCACCATCGGCACGAGATTCATCATTACCTCTTGCGGGTCCTGCATGGAAAGCTCCCTCATCGCTGGGCGGCGCGCGAAATCGCGCCGAGTCGGCTGGACCAACTATATTGAAGCGTGAGGCGCTGCCCGCAAGGCGGGGATATCAGTCGCTGTCAGCTTTTTTGGCAGTCTTCTTGGCCGCCGGCTTCTTCGCCGGAGCCTTCTTGGCGGCCGCCGCTTTCTTGGCCGGAGCTTTTTTGGCCGCCGGTTTCTTGGCGGGTTTGGCCTCGGCTTCGTCAGACTTTGAAGACTCGGACTTCTTCGCGGCGGCCTTCTTGGCCGGCGCCTTTTTCTTGGCGGCCGGCTTCTTCTTGGCCGGCGCGGCGCCCGGGGCCTCGTCGTCTGTGAACAGCTCTTCGCGGCTCACTTTTTCGTCTTTGATGTCGGCCAGCTCCAGGATGTAGTCGACGACTTTTTCCTCATAGAGCGGCGCGCGGATCTGGGCCAGCGCCTGCGGGTTCTGCTGATAGAACTCGATGATCTGGCGTTCCTGACCCGGATATTGCGAGGCCTGCTGGTTCACGGCGCGCGAAACGTCTTCGTCCTTGATCTCGACTTTGCCTTCGCGGCCGATCTCGGCCAGCACCAGCCCAAGGCGCACGCGGCGCTCGGCGATGCCGCGATATTCTTCCTTCAGCTCGTCCTCGGACTTTTCGGCGTCTTCCTCGTCGAGATTACCGGCGTCCATGTCGGATTTGACCTGGTTCCAGATCTGCTCGAACTCGGCGTCGACCATGCGCTTGGGCAGCTCGAAGTCGTGGCGCTCGTCCAGCGCGTCCAGCAGGCGGCGCTTCACACGGGCGCGGGACTGGCTGTCCAACTCGCGCTGGAGATTGGATTTCACCGCTTCTTTCAGGGCGTCCAGCGACTCAAGGCCGAACGCCTTGGCCAGCTCGTCATCAACCTCGGCCGGTTTCGGCGCGGCGACTTCCTTCACCTGAACGGTGAATTCGGCCGTTTTGCCGGCCAGGTCTTCGCGCTGGTACGGGTCCGGGAAATTGGCCTCGACCACTTTCTCCTCGCCGGCTTTCGCGCCGACCAGACCGTCCTCGAAACCCGGAATGAACTGGCCGGAGCCCAAGACCAGCTTGGCGTCTTCCGCCTTGCCGCCCTCGAATTCCTCGCCGTCCACGCGGCCCACGAAATCCATGGTCACCTGGTCGCCCTCGGCGGCCGCCTTCTTGCCCTTGTCCTCAAAGCTCTGATTGTTCTTGGCAAGTTCTTCCAGGGCGTCCTGAAGCTCCTTGTCGCCGGCCTCGGTGACCGGACGAACCAGTTTCAGGTCGGCCGGATTGGCGGCGTCGAAGGTCGGCATGACGTCCAGATGGATGTGATAGGCAAGGTCCGCGTCGCCCGCGATCACCTTGTCCGTGTCACTTTCCATATGGATGTGCGGCTCGGAAGCCGGCGTGACTTCATTGTCCTGCAGCGCCTTCTGGCTGGTCTCGTTGACCGTTTCCTGAACGACATCGCCCATCAGGGAGGAGCCGAAAACCTTGCGGATATGGCTCGCCGGAACCTTGCCCGGACGGAAACCTTTCAGACGCACTTGCGGCTGGATTTCCTTGATCTTCTGACCCAGGCGGTCGGCCAGTTCGGTGGCGGGAATCACCACTTCATAGGTGCGGGAGAGGCCTTCGGACGATTTTTCAGTGACTTGCATGGACATGTCTTTGGGTAAAAAGGGTTAAGCGCGCACAGCGCGCGCCGCTCAGAGCTTGGAAAGCGCGCCTTATGTCAAATCGCCGGTTCGGGCGCAACGGCGCAAAGCGGTGGTGCGGATGAGAGGACTCGAACCTCCACGGGTTGCCCCACTGGAACCTAAATCCAGCGCGTCTACCAGTTCCGCCACATCCGCAGTCCGGTGGAAGGCGCGCAGTCTCCCCACCAAGCGGTGAAAATCAAGCGGGATATCAGCCTGAAACAGCGGGTTTTACCCGCGCGCCTTTGGCCGTCATCGGGGCGTAGAGCAGCGTCCAGGCCGCTGTTGCGAGGCCGGACACGACATTAGCCAGCGCAATTCCGGCTATCGCGCCGGGGATTCCGGCCAGTGTTCCGCCGATCCACACGCCCGGCGCGTAGAAAATGAGCGATCGGGAGAAGGTCATGACCATGCCCTGAAGCGGTCTTCCCAGCGCATTGAAGCCCGCGCTGGCGGCGATCACGACGCCGTAACCGGCCACTGTGACCGGCGCGATCCACAAATAGAGCTGCGCAACGTCGAGGGTTCGGGCCGAGTCCGTGAACAGGTTCGTGATGGGAACGGCGAAAACCGCCAGCAAAATCGCGGTGAACAGGCTCCAGAACAGCGCAAAGGCGAAGGAAATCTGGAAGGCGCGGCGGCTTCTTTCCGGATGCCCGGCTCCGCCATTCTGCCCCGTAACCGGCCCGATGGAGGCGGAAAGCGCCAGAAGCGGGATCGCCGCAAAGACCTCAATGCGCGAGGCCACGCCGAAACCGGCCACCGCTTCGGCCCCGAAACGGGCGAACCCGGCCGTGGCAAGCGTGATTCCGAACGGGTTGATGGCGTTGGACAGCGCCGCGGGGATGCCGATACGGGCGATTTCCGACCAGGAATCGATGAGTTTTGCGACCGGCACAGGGCGAAAAGCGACAATTTTCTCATGAAAAATGAGCAGCCACAGCGCCGCGGCGACCCCGACAAGGTTCGCCAGTATGCTCACGATGGCCGCGCCCTGCACCCCGAACGCCGGCACAGGTCCCCATCCGAAAATGAAAATCGGATCCAGAATGACGTTCACGACTGCGATCAGCACCATGAAAGCGGCCGGCGCGCGGGCGTCGCCCAGTGACCGCAGCACCCCGTTTGCGACGATTGGCATGGCGATAAAGATCACGCCCGCGAACCAAGTGTGCATGTAATCGACGATATACGGGATCAGATTGTCTTCCGCGCCTAGCGCGCGGAATAGCGGTTCAGTCAGAAACCAGCCCGCCAGCGACACGATTCCGATCACCACAGTGGTCAGAATCAGCGCGTCCGTGACCAGTCTTTGGACCCGGTCTTCATCTTTACGCCCCGCCGCGCGCGCCACGCAGGACGAAGCGCCCGCGCCGAGGCCAATGGCGATGGAAGTGACGGTGATAACCACCGGAAAACAGAAGGAAATCGCGGCCAGTTGCAGCGCGCCCAGCTGTCCCACGAAATAGGTATCGACCACCGAAACCGACATTACCGCGGTAACGCCGACGATCATGGGAAGCAGGATTCGCCGCAAATGACCGGCGACCGGGCCCTCTGTCAGGTCGCGCGAAGCGCGGGATTTCGGCTTCGCGGCATCCGTCATGCGCTGGTTTTCGACAGGTCGAACGCCGCCATCGCCGCCAGTGACGTGATTTCAGACACCGGCGCGGAGAGCCGGCATATCTGCACGGGCAGCTCCAGCCCGGTCAGAACCGGCCCGAAAACGGTCGCTCCGCCCGCCGATTTCAACAGGCGCGTGGCGATAGAGGCGGAATGCACGGCCGGCATGACCAGAACATTGGCCTCTTCGGTCAGGCGGGAGAACGGATAGATGTCGCGATGGGCGGGATCCAGCGCGATATCGGGCGCCATGTCGCCCTCATATTCAAAATCGGTGGCGCGTTCATCGAGGATTTCGACCGCGCGGGCGATCTTTTCCGACCGCTCGCCGCCCGGATTCCCGAATGTCGAATAGGACAGAAGCGCTGCGTGCGGGACCAGACCCAGCCGCCGCGCCGCCTTGGCGGCGCCGATTGTGATGTCGGCCAGTTCCTCAGCCGTCGGGAATTCGGTGATCAGCGTATCAGCGACAACCAGCGTATGGCCTTTGGAGACCGCCACCGAGAGGCCAAGAATCTGTTCGCCCGGCGCCGGGTCCAGCACCAAGGACACGTCATTCAGGGCGACATTGGTGTGGCGCGTATAGCCCGTGACCATGCCGTCCGCCTCGCCCGTCTTGACCATCAGGGCGGAAAACACGTTGCGGTCCGTATTGACCAGACGCTGAACGTCGCGGCGGAGATAGCCTTTGCGCTTAAGCCGCTCATAGAGCAGGTCCGTGAACTCAGGGTTCCGGTCCGAAAGCCGGGCATTCCAGATCTCAAGTTCGTCATCGGGAAGGCCCAGGTTACGCATATTGTCCCGGGCCGGACCTTCACGCGCCACCAGGATCGCCTTGCCCATGCCCTGGGTCTGGAAAGCGTGGGCCGCGCGGATGACGGATGGCTCCTCCCCTTCGGCGAAAACGATGGTCTTGGGATTGGCGCGAACCGAGGCGGTGATCCGCTGCTGCAGCGAGGCGGTCGGGTCCAGCCTGCGCGCCAGCGTGTGCGAATAGGTTTCCGTTTTCTCCATCGGTTTCCGGGCCACGCCGGATTCTTCCGCCGCTCTGGCGACATAGGGCGGCACGAAGGAGATCAGGCGCGGATCGAAGGGCGTGGGGATCAGATAGTCCCGGCCATATTGCGGGCGCGCGCCGCTATAGGCCTCGGCCACTTCATCGGGAACGTCCTGCCGCGCCAGGTCGGCCAGAGCGTGTGCCGCGGCCAGCTTCATTTCCTCATTAATGGTGGTGGCGCGAACGTCCAGCGCCCCCCGGAAAATATAAGGAAAGCCCAGTACATTATTGACCTGATTGGGATAATCCGAACGCCCAGTCGCCATGATCGCATCATCGCGCACCTCCGCCACCTGTTCAGGAGTGATCTCCGGCTCAGGATTCGCCATGGCGAAAATGATCGGGTCCTTCGCCATGGACGCGACCATTTCCTTGGAAATGACGCCGGCGGCGGACAGACCGATCAGGCAGTCCGCGCCATCCACTGCTTCCGCCAGCGTGCGTTTGTCCGTGTTGCAGGCATGTTTCGCCAGACGCTCGTGCAGGTCGTTGCGGCGCTTGTGGACCACGCCGTCCTTGTCGACGACAATGACATTGTCGTCCGACACGCCGACGCTCTTGATCAGCTCCAGAACCGACAATCCCGCGGCGCCGGCCCCCACCAGGCAGACTTTCAGGTCGCTGAGCTTGCGGCCGGAAATATCGCAGGCGTTCAGAAGCGCCGCCGTCGCGATGATCGCCGTGCCGTGCTGGTCGTCATGGAAGACCGGAATATCCAGCTTTTCACGAAGCTGGCGCTCGATCTCGAAACACTCGGGAGAGCGGATATCCTCAAGATTGATGCCGCCGAACGTGTCGCCGAACCCAGCCACGCATTCCACGAAGCGGTCCACGTCTTTGTAGGTGATCTCGAGATCAATGGAATCGATGTCGGCGAAGCGCTTGAACAGCACCGACTTGCCCTCCATCACCGGCTTGGACGCGGCGGGACCCAGATCGCCAAGGCCCAGAATGGCGGTGCCGTTGGACACCACGGCCACCATGTTGCCCTTCGACGTGTAGTCATAGACCCGGTCCGGGTCTTCCGCGATGGCTTTGACCGGCGCGGCGACGCCGGGCGAATAGGCCAGGCTGAGATCGCGCTGGGTAGCCATCGGCTTGGTCGCCGAAACGCCAAGCTTTCCCGGGGTGGGCTTATTGTGGAAGACGAGTGCTTCCTCGTCGGAAACGCTGGGGCGTTTGGACTTGCCGTCGGTCATAGGCGGCGAACTATCCCTTGGTCTGGAATCGCTTGTTTGTACGAGTCCGTTGTAGAGAGCCGGGCGCGCGGAGAGAAGCGCCCCGGCATCAAACTGTCAGCGCCTCCTGTCAGGAGAGCATTGCCTGCATAAGGCGCGGGGTCGCGCGGATAAGGTCCTCGGCGATCAGGCCCGGGCCAATCCCCTGCCCGGCCCGGCCGTGAATCCATGCCCCCATGCAGGCCGCGGCAAACGGCTCCACGCCCTGCGCCAGCAGGCCGCCAATCATGCCGGACAGGACATCCCCGGTGCCGGCGCTGGCCAGGAACGGGCTGGACACCGTATTGACCAGAACCAGCCCGTCCGGGCGGGCGATAACGGTATCGGGCCCCTTGCACAGCACCACCGCGCCGGAGCGTTGGGCGGCGCTGCGCGCCTTTTCAATTTTCGATGCCTTCGCCCCGGCCTCTTTCGGGAAGACGCGCGCGAATTCGCCGTCATGCGGCGTCAGAACGGCCTTGTCGTGAAGCGCCTTGTAGAAGACGTCCTCATCGTCCTCGAAGATGCTGAGCGCATCCGCATCCAGGACGACTGGCGAACCCACCTCCAGAAGTTCCAAGACCATGTCTTTCGTCCGGTCGTCGCGCCCCGCGCCGGGACCGATAATTGTGGCGGCGGGATGAAACTCCTTCACGGCCTGGACCATTGCGTCGCCGCGCACCGCCGCCTTCAGAACAATGGACGTTTCATGCGCGGCATTGATGCGTGTCGCGGCCTCATCGCCATAGAGCGTGACAAATCCGGCGCCCACGCGCTGACCGGCGCGGGCGGAGAGCCGCGCTGCCCCGGTCATGAACTCACCGCCCGAAATGACCGCCAGGCGGCCGCGGGAATGCTTGTGCCCCATGGCGTCAGGCTTCGGGACGCCGTCCTTCCAGAAATCGGGCGTATTCTCCCGCGCCGCCGGATTGATCGCGGGCAGGACCGAAGCCGGAATGCCGATGTCGTGGACAATGATCTCGCCGCAATATGCGGCCCCCGGCATCAGGACGTGAGCGGGTTTCTTGCGAAAGAAGGTGATCGTCAACGCCGCACGGAAGGCCGGTCCGTCCCCCTTCGGGCAAGCGCGGTCGCCATCCAGACCCGAGGGAACATCAACCGCGACAACCGGAATCTGGCGGCTGACCGCCGTCTCGGCCAGAGCTGCGGGCGCGCCCTCCAGCGGACGCGAGAGGCCGGCCCCGAACAAGGCGTCGATCACCACGCCGGCGCCATCAAGACTGTCTTCGCCGAGCGGGGAAACCGGGCCGTCCCATTCCTTTGCCGCGCGGGCCGCGTCGCCTTCAAGCGCATCAATATCGCCCAGCAGGCAGACCGTGACGTTGCGTCCCAGCTCTCGGAGGCGCCGCGCTGCAACAAAACCGTCCCCGCCATTATTGCCCGGACCGCAAAGAACCGTAACAGGCGTGGCGGGCATCAAACGGATGACTGCGTCGGCAACGCCCCTTCCCGCCGCCTCCATCAGGTCATAAGTTTCAATTCCGGATTCGTTTGCAGCCTTGTCGGCGGCGTACATTTCCTTGACGGTTAGCACTTCATGCATGAGGGCAATTTCCGATGAAAAAAATCGAGGCGGTCATCAAGCCTTTCAAACTCGACGAGGTCAAAGAGGCCCTTCAGGAGATCGGCGTCCAGGGCATGACCGTCACCGAGGCGAAGGGATATGGCCGCCAGAAGGGCCATACCGAGCTTTACCGCGGCGCCGAATACGTCATCGACTTCCTGCCAAAGATCAAGCTGGAGGTCGTGGTGGATGACGACATGGCCGAGCGGGTCGTGGACGCGATTGCGGCCGCCGCGCGCTCCGGCAAGATCGGCGACGGGAAGATTTTTGTCTCCCCGGTCGAGGATGCTCTTCGCATCCGCACAGGCGAACGCGGCCACGCCGCGCTTTAGAACGCTTGGGCCTTTAAGCGCTTACAGAAATCGTTATGGTTATTGACGCCGCCCGGCGGCGCGGAGTTTTCGCACCTGCGGAATCGCTGCACAGTCATCCATCATCAACGAGCTGATCCGAAACAGGAGCGCTTAGACACATGGCCGAGGAAATCCTCAAAACGATCAAGGACGAAGACATCGACTTCGTCGATCTGCGGTTCACCGATCCGCGGGGCAAGATGCATCACGTGACCTTCGACATCTCGATGGTGGACGAGGATTTCTTCGAGGACGGCGCCATGTTCGACGGCTCCTCCATCGAGGGCTGGAAAGCGATCAACGAGTCCGACATGACGCTGATGCCCGACACGTCGGTCTATCAGCTGGACCCGTTCTACCAGCAGCCGACCCTTTCGGTGTTCTGCGACGTGCTGGAGCCCAATACGGGCCAGCCCTATGAGCGCTGCCCGCGTTCCACCGCGAAGCGCGCGGAAAGCTATCTGCAGCAGGCAGGCATCGGCGATTCCGCCTTCTTCGGACCCGAGGCCGAATTTTTTGTCTTCGACGATGTCCGCTGGAACACCAGCCAGGACGAGACCGGCTATGCGCTGGATTCGACCGAGCTTCCGGCCAATTCGGGCTCGCATTATGAAGGCGGCAATATGGGCCACCGCCCGGGACCCAAGGGCGGCTATTTCCCGGTCCCGCCGATCGACTCGGCGCAGGATCTGCGCTCCGAAATGCTGGCGGTGATGACCGAGCTGGGTCTTGAGCCGGAAAAACACCACCATGAAGTGGCGCCGGCGCAGCATGAGCTGGGGATGAAATTTTCCTCGCTCACCGAGATGGCCGACCGCATGCAGCTCTACAAATACATCGTCCACAACGTCTCGGCGGCGTTCGGCAAAACGGCGACCTTCATGCCCAAGCCGATGTGGAACGACAACGGCTCCGGCATGCATGTTCACCAGTCGATCTGGAAGGACGGCAAGCCGCTGTTCGCCGGCGACCGCTATGCCGACCTGTCGGAAACCTGCCTGCATTATATCGGCGGGATCATCAAGCACGCCCGGGCGATCAACGCCTTCTCCAACGCCTCGACCAACAGCTACAAGCGTCTGGTGCCGGGCTTCGAGGCCCCGGTCCTGCTGGCCTATTCGGCGCGCAACCGCTCGGCATCCATCCGGGTGCCTCACAGCCCCTCGCCCAAGGGCAAGCGGATCGAGGCGCGGTTCCCGGACGCGGCCGGCAACCCGTACCTGATCTTCACGGCCCTGCTGATGGCGGGCCTGGACGGCATCGAGAACAAGATCGATCCGGGCAGCGCCCTGGACAAGAATCTGTACGACCTGCCGCCGGAAGAGCTGGAAGGCGTTCCGACCGTCTGCCGCAGCCTGCGCGAGGCGCTGGAAGCGCTCAGCGACGACCGTGAATTCCTCAAGAAGGGCGGCGTGATGAGCGACGATCAGATCGATTCCTATATCGACCTGAAGATGGAAGAGGTTCTGCGCTTTGAAACGCACCCTCACCCGGTCGAATTCGATATGTACTACAAGGTCTAGAGACCGACTGCTGAGAAGCGGGCGTTTGGGGCTGGACCCAAGCGCCCGCTCTCCTTAAAGATCACGCCCATGCGCAAGGGTCTTCTTTTTTCCGCCGCCGCCGCGCCGCTGCTGCTTTCAGCCGCCGCGCACGCTCAAACCGTCATTGAGGATACGAACCAGCCGGTTCGCACGTCCACGGCCAATAATGGCCAGCCGGACGATGTCGAAGTTACCGGCACGGTCGAGGTCGATAGCGGGACGGGCGTAACGCTTGATTCCGACAATGATCTTGAAATCAGCGGCGCGGTCCTGATCGAGGATGCGGACGGCGCTGTCGGCGTACTGCTGCAGGGCGGCAATACCGGCACGTTCACGCTGACCGGCGATATCGAGGTCAGCGAGAATTACGAGCCCGACAATCCCGATGACGATTTCGATCTGGACGGCCCCTTCGCACAGGGCAGCAACCGCACGGGCATCCTGGTTGAGGGCCCCGAAGCGTTCGAAGGCGATATCGTGGTCACGGGCGGCGCCAATATCCGCGTCGAGGGCAATGAATCCTATGGCGTTCGCGTGGCGTCCGGCGTTGATGGCGACATCAATCTGGTCAGCAATCTTTCCATAATCGGCACCGATTCGACCGCGGTGGCGTTTGAAGGTCCGGTTTCCGGCGATGTGCTGGTGGGCGGCACCGTGCGCGGGGTGGGCGAGAACACGCAGGGCATGAACGTGTCCGGCGACATCGGCGGCGCCTTGACGGTTTCCGGCGTGATTTCCACGACCGGCTTCCGCACCGTGAACGCGTTTGGCGACGCCCTGAACCAGCTGGATGAAGACGATCTTCTGAACGGCGGCAGCGCGCTGACCGTTTCCGCGGGCATCGCGGACGGGATTCGCGTCGCGAACGCGGGCGCCGGCGTGATCAGCCAGTCTTCAAGCCCGGCCTTCCTGATCACCACTGAAGGCGCGTCCGGCGATGTCGTGATCGGCGGATTTCCGGGTGTTGATGGCGACGATGACGATGACGAGATCGACGAAAGCGACGCCAACGGATTTGGACTGATCAATTTCGGCGATATTACCGGCGACGGCGTCTATGAGGGTTATGACGCGATTGCCCTGCAATTGTCGGGCGGCGAGACCCTGATGGTCGACATCGAAAAGGGCCTGTACAACGCCAACCGGATTTTCGCGAGCGCCTCCGAAGGTGACGCTCATGCGATCATCATGGACGGCAATGTCTCTCTTCCGCTGATTTTCAACGATAATGGCGGCCTGATCCGCGCCACTTCGACCACCGAGAATGGCGGCCGGGCGCAGGCGATTACGATTGGCGCCGGCGGCAACGTCAACACGATCAATAATGACAGCGCCATTCTTGCCGAAGTCATCGGCGAGGACGGCACGGCCATCGCCATCATGGACGAATCCGGCTCCCTGACCGAGATCAACAATACCAGCAGCATCGTGGCGCGCTTCACCAGCAGCGCCGACGATTCCAATGACGAAGAAATTCCTCCCGGCGAGTTCGAAACTGTCGCGATTGATCTTTCCAACGCCACCGATGGCGTGACGATCAATCAGGAGCTTCAGGTGGCGCCGCCCGATTCCGGCGACAATGACGATGACGGAGACACGGAGGAACCCGATCCGGACTTCGTCGCGCCAACCCCGGCTATTGTTGGCGATGTCCGCCTCGGGTCCGGCGACGATCTGGTGAATATCCAGGCCGGCACGCTGGACGGCGACATTGATTTCGGCGATGGCGCGGACCAGCTGACCGTCGATGGCGGCGCTTCGGTTCTGGGGTCGCTGTCGGACACGGACGGAGATCTGGTCATCCAGGTCAATGACGGTCTGCTACAGCTGGAAAACCCGAGCGTCGTGACGGTCCGTGACGCCACCTTCGGCGAAGAAGGCACGCTGCGCCTGCTGCTCGACGGTGAGTCCGTGGCGCGGCTGGAAGCCCAGGGCGTTGTGCGGTTCGAGGACGGCGCGGCCATTGCAGCCTCCCTCGCCTCGCTGGTCGGTGACGGCGGTTCGTTCGAGATTGTCAGCGCCAGTGATTTGCAGATCGAAGGCAGCCTGGAGCAACTCTCGCAGACCGAGACGCCCTATCTCTATAATTCCAGCCTGCAGGTTTCGGAAAACAACCCCAATTCCCTGGTCCTGACGCTGAACCGCAAGACGGCTCAGGAGCTGGGCCTGAACGCCAACGAAGCCAAAGCGTATGATGCGGCGTTCGACGCGCTGAGCGCAGGCGGCGGGATCAACGGCGCATTTGCCGGGATCACGACCGAAGAAGGCTTCTTTGACGCATACGAGCAGCTGCTGCCCGATTTCAGTTCGGCCACGCTGCAGTTCGTGATGAACAACGTGAACGGCGCGACCGGGGCGGTGGGCAACCGCCTGGACGTGGCGCGCCTTTCCCGCGAAGCCCGGACCACGGGCGTGTGGGCGCAGGAATTCGGCACGTTCTCTGACCGCGAGTCCACGAATATCGGCGGCGGTTATCGCGGCCATGGATTCGGCTTTGCCGCCGGCGTGGACCGTCCGTTCGGTCCGTTCTACGCGGCCGGCGCGAACATGGTGATTTCGACCAACGAAATCGAGCAGATCAATGGCGTTGACGAACCGCTGGACGTGCAGACGCTGGGCTTTGGCCTGTATGCGGGCGGCGCCCGCGGCGGCCTGACCTATGATGTCTATATGGGCGGCGGCGTCAGCCGTTTTGAGAGCGAACGCCGTATCCTGATCGGCGCGTTCGACCAGACGGCGCGCGCCGACTGGACCGGCTATCACTATTCCGGCTCCGCCCGTCTTGGCTATGACTGGGATCTGGGCTGGGCGATGCTGCGTCCGCTCGTCTCTCTGGATTACCTCTCGCTGAGCGAGGAAGGGTATACGGAGTCCGGGCTTTCAGACGTGAACCTGACCGTCGAGGAGCGCGACTCGGATATGGCCTCGGCCACCGCCAGCCTTGCGCTGGCCCGGCGGTTCGGCACCGATGACAGCTGGTGGGCGCCGCAATTGCGCGTCGGCGTTCGCAACGAGTTCGGCGGCAGCCTTGCTGTCACTCAGGCCTCGTTCGTGGACTTCAACGATCCGTTCCTGCTGGCCGCGCCGGAGCTTCCCTCGACCAGTGCCATCATCGGCTTCCTGATCACGGGCGGTTCGCAATACTCGTCCTTCGGCTTCAACTATGACGCTGATATACGCGACGGGTTCATCCGGCACTCCGCCAGAATCGTGGTTCGCCTCGCCTTCTAGCGCAGGCTTACGGAAATCCGCCTAGCTCCTTCCGGGCGACTCGTGCAGCATCGCCGGTGATATCGCGATGACAGATTCGAACGACCTTTTTTCATCGGCCAAAGCGCCGGACAAAGACGGCTATACCGCTCAGGATATCGAGGTCCTTGAAGGCCTCGAACCGGTGCGCAAACGGCCGGGCATGTATATCGGCGGCACGGACGACCGCGCGCTGCATCACCTGTTCTCCGAAGTTCTCGACAACTCGATGGACGAGGCCGTGGCCGGTCACGCCGACCGCATCGATATCGTGATGCACGAGGACGGCTCTGTCGCCGTGTCCGATAACGGGCGCGGAATTCCCATCGATCCGCACCCCAAGTTCAAGGACAAGTCCGCGTTGGAGGTCATCATGACCACGCTGCACGCGGGCGGGAAATTCTCCGGCAAGGCCTACAAGACCTCCGGCGGCCTGCACGGCGTTGGCGTGTCGGTGGTGAATGCGTTGTCCCAGCGCCTGGACGCGGAAGTGGCGCGCGACCGAAAGCTTTATGCGCAGTCCTTCGAGCGCGGGCGCGCCCTGGCGCCGTTGAAGGAAATCGGCGCGGCGCCCAACCGGCGCGGCACCACGATACGCTTTTCGCCCGACCCGGAAATCTTTGGCGACCGGGCGCATCTCAAACCCAAGCGTCTGTTCGCCATGGCCCGGTCCAAGGCGTATCTGCATCGCGGCGTCCAGATTCGCTGGAAATGCGACGCGGCGCTGGCCGAACCCGCCGGCGTCGAACCGGAAGCCGTCTTCCATTTCCCGGGCGGCCTGGCGGACTTCCTGAAAGAGCTGATCGGTGAAAAGCGCACCGTCACCAGTGAGATGTTCAGCGGCCGAGCGGGCGGCGATGAGGGCGCTGGCCGCGTGGAATGGGCCGTCGCCTGGTCCGGCGCCGGATTTGGCGAAGCGGACGGCTTCGTTCGCTCCTATTGTAATACCGTGCCCACGCCCGATGGCGGCACCCACGAACAGGGTTTGCGGGCGGCCCTGACCAAGGGGTTGCGCGCCTATGCGGAAATCGCCGGTCAGGGCAAGAAAGCCGGGATCATCACGCCGGACGATGTGATGGCCGGCGCCGGCGGCATCGTGTCCGTCTTCATTGCGGAGCCGGAATTCCAGGGTCAGACGAAAGACCGTCTCGCCAATAGCGAAGCCGCGCGGCTGGTCGAACAATCGGTGCGCGATCCCTTCGATCACTGGCTGGCCGCCTCCCCCAAGGAGGCCGAGCAACTTCTGGAGTTTGTCGTTGAACGGGCGGAGGAACGCCTGAAACGCCGCCGCGACAAAGAGGTCAAACGCCAGACAGCCTCCCGCAAGCTTCGCCTGCCCGGCAAGCTGGCCGATTGCTCTCGCGGCGGATCGGAGGGGACCGAGCTGTTCCTGGTCGAGGGCGACTCGGCCGGCGGATCGGCCAAACAGGCCCGCAATCGCAAGACGCAGGCCGTGCTGCCGCTTCGCGGCAAGATCCTGAACGTCGCCAGCGCGGGCGCGGACAAGATCATGAAAAATCAGGAGATTTCTGATCTGACGCTGGCGCTGGGCGCGGCCACGGGGTCGAAATTCAATCCGGATGACCTGCGCTATGAGCGCGTGATCATCATGACCGACGCCGATGTCGATGGCGCGCATATCGCGTCGCTGCTGATCACCTTCTTCTATCAGGCGATGCCGGACCTGATTCGCAGCGGCCGGCTCTATCTGGCCCTGCCGCCGCTCTACCGCCTCAGCCAGGGCGACAAGATCGAGTATGCGCGCGACGACGCACACAAGGATGCGCTGATGGCCGGGGAGTTTTCCAACGGCAAGAAGGTCGAAATCAGCCGCTTCAAGGGTCTTGGCGAAATGATGCCGCGGCAGTTGAAGGAAACCACGATGGATCCGGAAACCCGCACGCTTGCCCGCGTCAGTCTGGACGATGCGCTGGCCGGCGAAGCGGAGTCCCTGGTGGAGACGCTGATGGGCCGGAAATCCGAGCTTCGGTTCAAATTTATCCAGGACCATGCCGACTTCATCGAGGCGATCGATATTTAATCCTTACCCGGCTTGTCATGCGCGCATGGCCGATTAGGCTCGCCCCATATCATTTTCCGGAGGGGCTCGATGAAATTTTCCTACATGCTTCTGGGCGGGGCCGCGGCCGCCGCAATCAGCCTCAGCGCCGTCGCTGTCGCGCATCAGCAAGCGCCTGAAGAACAGGCTGAAACGACGCAGGACGACATGGGCGAGACGACGACCGAAACGCAGGACGCCGCCCCGGTTGAACCTGATACTGAGGAAACCGAGACCGCCCCCGCGCAGGAAGATTCGGATGAGACCGGCGCCAGTGCGGCTGAAGAGAATCAAAGCGCCGAAGCTGAAGAAGACGAGGCCGATGGCGGGCCCTTCCCGTCGACTTACGCCGCCCTGCCCTCCGAAACCGTATTTATTGAAAACGCCACTGTTCTCGATGGCCGCGGCGGCCTGATTGAAGACGGCGATGTCTTGCTGGAAGACGGCCGCATCGCCGCTGTCGGCGCGGATCTAACCGCGCCGGGCGGCGCGCAGGTGATTGACGGTGAAGGCCGCTGGGTCACGCCGGGCATTATCGACGTTCATTCACATCTTGGCGTCTATCCCACGCCCAGCATCCGCGCCACGTCAGACGGGAACGAGGCGACCTCGCCCAATACCGCGGAAGTCTGGGCCGAACATTCGGTCTGGCCGCAGGACCCCGGTTTTTCGCGCGCGCTGGCCGGCGGCGTGACGTCCCTACAAATCCTTCCCGGCTCGGCCAATCTGTTTGGCGGCCGTTCTGTCGTTCTGAAGAACGTGCCGTCCCGTACGGTCCAGGGCATGAAATTTCCGGACGCGCCCTACGGCATGAAGATGGCCTGCGGCGAAAACCCCAAGCGCGTCTATGGCAGCCGCAACCAGGCGCCCTCCACCAATATGGGGAATTTCGCCGGTTACCGGGCGGCCTGGATTGACGCTAAAAAATACATGGAAGACCAGCAAAAGGCGGAAGATGACGCCGATACGGATCCGCCCAAGCGCGATCTGGAGCTGGAAACCCTGGCCGGCGCGCTGCGCGGCGACATTCTGGTCCACATGCATTGCTACCGCGCCGACCAGATGGCGCAGGTCATCGATATGTCCAAGGAGTTCGGATACCAGCTCGCCTCGTTCCAGCACGCGGTCGAGTCCTACAAGGTCGCCGATCTTCTGGCGGACGAGGATATCTGCTCGGCCATGTGGGCGGACTGGTGGGGCTTCAAGCTGGAAGCCTATGACGGCGTTCGGGAGAATATTCCCATGGTCCACAAGGCCAGCGCTTGCGCCATCGTCCATTCCGACGACGATATCGGGATCCAGCACCTGAACCAGGAAGCCGCGAAGGCATGGTCAGACGGCCGCAAGGCCGGCATCGAGATCCCCAAGGAAGAGGCCGGGTTGTGGCTGTCCTATAATCCCGCCAGATCGCTGGGCATTGAGGACGAGACAGGGTCTCTGGAGGAAGGCAAGGCTGCGGACGTGGTTCTGTGGAGCGCCGATCCATTCTCGACCTACGCCAAGGCCGACAAGGTCTATATCGACGGCGCCCTTATGTATGACCGTCAGGACAACCGCATGCCGGTATCCGATTTCGAAATCGGGCAAGCTTCCCGGGGGATGAAATAATGAAACAGGTTCTGTTGGGCGCGGCCGCCGCCCTGATCTCCGCAGGCGTTGCGATGGCCCAGACTGTCGCCGTTACCAATGCCCGCATCGTCACCAATGAAGACGCCGGCGTTATCGAAAGCGGCGTCATCGTGATTGAGGACGGCGCGATCTCCGCCATGGGCGCTGACGCGGCCGTTCCCGAAGGCGCCGAGGTGCTGGACGCCGAAGGCCAGTGGGTGACACCGGGCGTGTTTGCCCCGTTCGGTCATGTCGGCATGGTTGAAATCGGCGCGACGGAAGGCTCCAACGATATCAGCGCGGATGAGAGCGAATTGAACATCTCGCTCAATGCGCTGGACTCCTACAATCCGAAGGCCACCTCGATTCCGATCACGCGGATCGAAGGCGTGACGCACGCCGCGATCTCACCCGGGACAGGCCGGACCCTGTTCGGCGGCGTTGGCGCGATCGTGGACTTGTCCGGCGATTTCGACTCCACGGTGAAGGAAAACGCCTTCCTGTATCTGCAAATGGGCGAACGCGGCGCGGGCCTGGCCGGCGGCTCACGCTCCGCGTCCTGGGCCTATCTTCGCGCAGCCCTGAAGGAAGCCCAGCGGGCCAATCGCTTCTTCTCGAAACCGACTGACGAAGGTCTGCTCAACATCCATGACGCGCAGGCGCTGAAAACTGCGGTGAATGGCGACATGCCGTTCGTGATCGAGGTGGACCGCGCATCCGACATCATGCGGGTGATTGCGCTGAAAGAAGATCACAAGAAGCTGGACGTCATCATTCTTAGCGGCGCGGAAAGCTGGATGGTCGCGGAGGAACTGGCGGAAGCGGAAATTCCCGTGATTCTCGACCCGATGGAGAATCTACCCTTCGCGCTGGAATCCGTTGGCGCACGGCTGGACGCGGCCAAGCTGCTGGCCGACGCCGGCGTGCAGTTCGCCCTGACCACGGGCGCGGGCAATGACGACACGCACCAGGTGCGCCTGCTGCTACAACAGGCCGGGAACGCCGTGGCCAATGGCCTTTCATGGGACGCGGCCTTCGCCGCGATCACCCGCGAACCGGCCGATATTTACGGTCTTGGCGGGCGTCTGGGCGCTTTGGCGACCGGTCAGACCGCCAATCTGGTGGTCTGGGACGGCGATCCGCTGGAAGTCACGACATCCCCCACGGCGGTCTTCATTGACGGCGAACGCCTGCCGCTGACTTCGCGTCAGACCGTGCTTCGCGACCGCTACATGGATATCGAGAACCGGGATGAGCCTTTCGCTTATCGCTAGGCGACGGTTGATATTCATTGACTTGACGTAGCCGGTTCATATTTTGCGGGCAGACTTCTTGTAAGTCGGCGCAAGCGGCGAGTGCTGCGCCACTTTTCCCCTGCGAATGAATTGACGCGATGAACGGGTTGCTACTGCATGACCTTTGATGAACTCGGGCTCGGCGAAAAACTGCTGAGCGCCCTAAAGGAAGCTGGCTATACGGAGCCGACGCCGATTCAGGCACAGGCTATTCCGCCAGCCCTCGAAGGGCGTGACGTCCTGGGTATCGCGCAGACGGGAACGGGCAAGACCGCCGCGTTCACCCTGCCGATGATCGAACGTCTGTCCAAGGGCCGCGCCCGCGCCCGCATGCCCCGTTCGCTGGTCCTGGCGCCGACGCGGGAACTTGCCGCCCAGGTGGCCGAGAATTTCAAGGCCTATTCCAAGAACACCAAGCTGACGATGGCGCTGCTGATCGGCGGCGTGGCGTTTGGCGAGCAGGAGCGCGTGCTGAACAGCGGCGCGGACGTGATTATCGCCACGCCCGGACGTCTGCTGGACTTGTTCGAGCGCGGCAAGGTCATGCCGGCCGGCGTCGAGATCATGGTCGTCGATGAAGCCGACCGGATGCTGGACATGGGCTTCATTCCTGATGTCGAGCGCATCTTCAAACTGACGCCGTTCACGCGCCAGACGCTGTTCTTCTCCGCCACCATGCCGAAGGAGATCCAGCACCTTGTGGACCAGTTCCTGCAGGGCGCCGTTCGTGTGGAAGTGGCGAAAGCCGCAACGACGGCGGAGAATGTGGCGCAATATCTGATAAAGCTGAATTCGCGCGAGCCGAAAGCCAAACGCGCCGCGCTGCGCGAGGCGATCGACAAGCGCAACGTCAAGAACGCTATCGTGTTCTGCAACCGCAAGCGCGACGTGGACACGGTCGCGCGGTCGCTGCAGCGCCACGGCTATTCCGCAGCGCCGATCCACGGCGACCTGCCGCAGAGCCAGCGCATGAAGACGCTGGACCAGTTCCGTTCCGGCGAGCTGAAACTGCTGGTCGGCAGTGATGTCGCCGCCCGCGGTCTGGACATTCCGGAAGTCAGCCATGTGCTGAACTACGATCCGCCGCACTCTTCGGACGATTACGTCCACCGCATTGGCCGTACGGGCCGCGCGGGCAAATCGGGCGAAGCGATCACCATCGCGACCTCCGAGGACAGCAAGCGTCTGGCCTCCATCGAGCAGATGCTCGGAGGACCGATCCCCGCGCTGGACAGCGCCGGGACGGCCGACCAGGGCGGCAAGGCCGCCGAAAGCGAGTCCGAGACTGAAAAGCCGGCCAAGCCCAAGCGCTCGCGCGGCGGCGGCCGGAAAGCCGGCGCAGCCGCCTCCAAGGGGGATCAGGCCGAAAAGCCGGCCGCAACAAAGAAATCAGAGGCCGAGAAGACCCCTGCGGAGAAGTCCGAAAAATCTGGCGGCGCGCCAAAGAAATCCGCGCAATCGAAAACGCCCCAGAAACGGGAAAACACGCGTTCATCCTCCGGCGGCAAGTCCCAGTCGAGCTCAAAGGGCGAAGGTTTCGGCGATCATGTCCCGGCGTTTTTCGAGCAATCGGTCCGCCAGCACATCAGCGCTTCCTAGATTTTTTCGCGTTTGTTTACAGCTTGTTTCGCTTTGCCCCGTAGGGTTCCGCCATTGGTAGAAAACCTTGTGGGGCCGATAGATGAGTGGTCGACTCATTGGGGCGGAGGGCGAAGCTCTCGCCCGTAAAGCCATTGATTTGCTGTCCGAATGGGGGATTCCCCTTACGGCGCAGAATTATGAGGTCGGCATAACCCATATTCTGGGCGAAAATGACACGCTGACCAGCGACATCTCGGCGATAATCGGTCAGGGCCAGACCCCGCAGGAAGCGGATCTGGTGGAGCTTCACGACCGCCATTTCAACAAAAAGAAGCTCAGCGACGAGGTTCAGAAAATCGGCGGCGCCATGTCCGCCGAGCTGGCGACCGTCATGCGGCGGCTGGAAGAAGCCGGCCGCGACACCGCGGCCTATGGCGAGGCCCTGGCCGGCGCCAGCGACCGCATCGATTCCGAAACCGACGCCGAGACGCTGAAAGCGATGGTTTCCGCCCTCATGGACGCCACCCACACCATGCAGCGCCACAGTGCGACGCTGGAAAGCCGTCTGGCCGAGACCAAGCAGGAAGTTTCGCAGCTGCGGACGAATCTGGAAATCGTGCGCGAAGAATCCATGACCGACGCCCTGACCGGCGTCGCCAACCGCAAACGCATGGACGACGTTCTGAACAAGCTGGCGGCTGAAGCCGACCAGACAGGCGCGCCCCTGACCGTCGCGGTTTGTGACATCGACCACTTCAAACGCTTCAACGACACCTGGGGCCATCAGACCGGCGATCAGATCATCCGGTTCGTCGCCAGTTGCATGACCCGCTGCATCGGCAATCGCGCGCTGGTGGCGCGATATGGCGGCGAGGAATTCGTGATGTTGATGCCGGAAACGGACATGGACGCGGCCGTGGATGTCGCCGAACAGGTTCGCACGATGGTGGAATCCAAACGCCTGCTGCGCCGGTCAACGAATGAGGACCTCGGCACCATCACCATTTCCATCGGCGTGGCGCGGCACGACACCGGCGCGCACCCGCATTCAGTGATCGAACGGGCCGATAACCGGCTTTATGAATCCAAGCGCGCCGGGCGCAACCGCGTCACCGGCGAAACCGCGCAAAGCTCATCAAGCGCGGCCGCTTAAAACCATCTCCAGGAAACTGAGGCCTAGGCGTCTTCAGGCGGCAGCGTTGCTTTGAAAGAGTCGCGTGTCGAGAGCGCCTCTATGGCTGCCGACAAGGCGGGACGGCCACGCCGCCATTCAATGTCCGGCCAGCGAAAATCCAGATAACCCGTAGCCACCGCGGCCGCGATTGCGCCAAGGTCCACGCGGCCCGCGATTTCGTCCGAAGCGCGGCGCTCCATTTCGTCGAGGCTGCGCATAATCGCGCGTCGATAACGGTCGAACCAGACATCCCAATGCAGCGACTCTTCGCGCATGCGCTCAATCCGCATGGCGACAGCGGCGTCCAGAACGCCATCCGCCAAGGCCTGCATGCGGAGGACGCGAAACCGCGCCCGCCCTTCCGCCGGTATCAAACGCGGCGGAGCCAGCGTGTCGAGATATTCGCAAATGACCGGGGAGTCATAGAAAGTCTCCCCGTCCGCAACCAGCGTGGGAACTTTGCCCAGCGGGTTGGCCTGCTGCAAATCCGAAGGGTCGCCGAGCGGCGGGGTCGCCTGGAGCTTCAGATCGAGCCCTTTTTCGAGAGCGACGATCCGCACCTTGCGGGCATAGGGCGAGGTATCTGTGTAAAGAAGCGTCAGACCGGTCATTGGCGCTTCCTCAGCCTTCCTATCGCGCGGCGGGCACGATGGTGACGCTTTCGCCGCAACCGCAGGCGTCCGTCTGGTTCGGATTGCTGAATACGAACTTGGAATGGAGCTTTGTTGTCTCGAAATCGATGGTCGCGCCGAGCAGGAACAGCACGGCCTTTGAATCGACAACGATCTCCACGCCCTTGTCTTCCACGCGTTCGTCCAGCTTTTCCGGCTCGGCCACGAAATCCATCGTGTATTCCATGCCCGCGCAGCCGCCATTCTTCACGCCGACGCGCAGAAAGCCTTTGTCCTTCGCCGCCATCAATTCCTTCACGCGGTCAGCGGCGGCATCGGTAAGACTGACGATATTTCCAGCGGCCAGCATGATCAGAACATCCCCAGTTCGAGCTTGGCTTCATCGCTCATCCGCTCCGGCGTCCAGGGCGGATCGAACACCATTTCAACGCGCGCGCCGCGCACGCCCGGCGCGGATTCGACGGCCTGTTCCACCCAGCCCGGCATCTCGCCCGCAACCGGGCAGCCCGGCGCGGTGAGCGTCATGGTGATGGTAGCGTCGCGATCATCGGAGATATCGACCTTGTAGATCAGGCCCAGCTCATAGATATCGACCGGAATTTCCGGGTCATAAACGCTTTTCAGGGCTGTCACGATATCGTCCGTCAGGCGTTCCAGCTCCTCCGGCGGAATACTGGATTCACCTCCGGAATCGGCTTCCGGCGCGGGCTCCGCCGCCGGTTCGGCCTGCTGGCCCGGACGGGCCGTAAGGTCGATGATATCGCGTTCAACAGTCTCGGTCATGGTTCCTACATCAGGATGCCGCGGACGCTTCGCAAGGCGTCCAGGAAAGTTTCCACATCGTCCATCGTATTATAGGCCGCATAGCTGGCCCGCACGCTGGAGCTGGCGTCGAACCGGCGCATCAGCGGCTGGGCGCAGTGATGACCGGCGCGCACCGCCACGCCATAGCGGTCCAGAAGCTGGGCCGCGTCATGGGCGTGCGCCTTGCCCATCACGAAGGTGATGATCGAGGCCTTGTTCTGCGCCGTGCCGATCACCCGCAGATCTTCGAACTCCGCAAGGCCCGTCATGGTCTTGTCCAGAAGCGCGCGCTCATGCGCCTCCATGCCGTCGCGGTCCTGAGTGTCCAGCCATTTCAGGGCCGCGCCCAGGCCAATGGCGTCGATGATCGGCGGGGTGCCCGCCTCGAACTTCGCCGGCGCGTCGGCATAGACCACACGGTCCTCGAACACTTCGGCGATCATTTCGCCGCCCCCCTGATAGGGACGGATGCGATTCAGCTGTTCGGATTTCGCGTAAAGCGCCCCAATGCCGGTCGGGCCGTAAATCTTGTGACCGGTTATGGCGAAGAAATCGACGTCCAGCGCCTGCACGTCCACATGGCCGTGAACGGCGGACTGGGACCCGTCCAGCAGGACCGGCACGCCCTTGTCATGCGCCATGCTGACGATCTTTTCGCCATCGGTGCGGGTGCCGGTGACGTTCGACATGTGGGTCATGGTCACCAGCTTCGTGCGGTCGCTGAAAGCCTCCGCATAGGCGTCCATGTCGATGCGGCCATCCTCGGTCACCGGAACCCATTTCAGCACCACGCCCTGACGCTCGCGCAGGAAGTGCCACGGGACAATATTGGAGTGATGCTCCATCTGGGAGAGGATGATCTCGTCCCCCGCCTCCAGCTCCGCCCCGAAGCTCGACGCGACCAGGTTGATCGCCTCGGTCGTGCCGCGCGTGAAAACGATATTGTCGGCAGACGGCGCGTTCAGGAACCGCGCGACTTCCGCGCGGGCGCCTTCGAAGGCCTCGGTCGTCTCATTGGCCATGGTGTGCAGGCCGCGATGCACGTTGGCGAAAGAATGCTCCATCGCCTGCGTCACGGCGTCGATCACCGCGCGCGGTTTCTGGGCGGACGCGGCGCTGTCCAGATAGACCAGAGGCTTGTCGCGGATGGTCCGTTCAAAGATCGGAAATTCGCTCTTGAACGCGAGCGGATCGAAATTCTTTTCTTTGCCGGACGTCATGCTCATCACTTTTTCTCCAACCATTCACGCGAACGCGCAATAAATTCTTCCTGAACATCGTCAGGAATATGCGCGAACGCCTCGGAGATAAAGGCCTCGATCAGCAAAGCGCGGGCGGATGCGGCGTCGATGCCGCGCGAGCGCATATAGAACAGCGCATTTTCATCCAGCGCCCCGACCGTGTTGCCATGCGCGCATTGCACATCATCGGCAAAGATCATCAGCTCAGGCTTGGCGTTCGACTGCGCGCGCTCGCTTAGCAGCAGCGCATGGTGCTGCATCTGAGCATCGGTCTTCTGTGCGCCGCGCGCCACATCGAAGCGGCCCTGAAACGCGCCGCGTCCGCGATCATCGACCACGCCCTTCACGACCTGCTGTGTCACCGAGCCCTCGCCCCGGTGATCCACCACCGAGGTCAGGTCCGCGTGACGCTGCCCGTCCAGGAGATAGGCGCCGTCGAGCCGGATATCGGTTTCGTCGCCTTCACATGTCAGGCGCGCGTCAAAACGCGTCAGGGCGCCGCCGAAAGTCAGGATGGCCTGATGATAGCCGGCCCTTTCGGCAACATGGCCCAAAGTCGTCGTGGTGTTCACCACGTCCGCAGAGCCCTGATGGATGATGTAGCGCTTCAGGCGCGCGTTCCGCTGCAGGTCCAGCTCGACCAGCGTATTGGCGTAGGGCGCGCCTTCGCCTTCATGGCTTTCCAGAATCGTGGCGCTGGCGTTTTCACGGACTACGACGGACAGACGCAAATGGTGCGCCCCCTCGCCTTCCGAGATCAGGCGCAACCGGATCGGCCTGGACACTTCGCCATTGATCTCGAGGACATAAGCCCCGGTTTCCAGCGTCAGAGCGCCAGCCAGAGCGGCCAACGGATAGGATTCGCGTTCGCCCGGCGGGTTCGCCTCGTCCTGACGGTGCAGGACCGCGCCCTCGGGAAGCTCGGGCTCGCCAATCAGACGGCCATTGGCAAAGACAATCTCGGCGGCCCCGGCGGTTCCAAATGCCTGCGCGGGCGAAATGTCCGATTCAACAGCGCCGGACTGGCTGCGCGGCTGGCGCAGGGTCTGGCGGACATCGGACCACTTCCATTCTTCGACCCGCTTGTGCGGCAGACCTTGCTCGGCAAAGGCCGCCCAGGACTGCGCGCGGCCGCCCGAGGCGTCCAGCGCCTCATAGGCCTCGCGAAAAGCGGTTTCGGCCGGGGTTGGCTTATGCTGGGTCAGGCTCACGCCGCATCCTCCAGATAGCGGTCATAGCCTTCGCTCTCCAGCGCACGGGCAAGCTCCGGCCCGCCGCTGTCCATAATGCGCCCCTGCGCCATGACGTGGACTTTGTCCGGCGCCAGGTAATCCAGAAGCCGCTGATAGTGGGTGATGACCAGCATGCCCCGATCCGCGTTGCGCAGATTGTCCACGCCCTCGGCCACGACCTTCAGCGCATCAATGTCCAGCCCGGAATCGGTCTCGTCCAGAATCAGGAAATCCGGCTCCAGGATCAGCGCCTGGAAAATCTCCATGCGCTTCTTCTCGCCGCCGGAGAAGCCGGCATTGAGAGAGCGTTTCAGCATGTCCATCGGCATCTTGAGCGTCTCGGCCGCCGCGCGCGCTTTTTTCATGAAGTCCGGCGCGGAGATTTCCTCCTCGCCGCGCGCCTTGCGCTGGGCGTTAAGGGCCGTGCGCAGAAAGGTCAGCGTCGGAACGCCGGCCAACTCCAGCGGATACTGGAAAGACAGGAACAGGCCCTTGGCGGCGCGCTCCTCCGGCTCCATTTCCGTCAGCTCTTCGCCTTTCAAGGTGATCGAGCCGTCCGTAATTTCGTAGCCATCGCGACCCGTCGCGACATGGGCCAGCGTGGACTTGCCCGCGCCGTTCGGCCCCATGATGGCGTGCACCTCGCCGGCTGGAACCTCAAGGCTCAGCCCTTTGAGGATTTCCTTGTCCTCGACGGACACGTGCAGATTATCGATCTTCAACATCATCAATCCCTTTAAATACAAGCGTGAGGCGCGCGTCGATCAGCCGACGCTGCCCTCAAGGCTGACTTTCACCAGCGCCTGCGCCTCCACGGCGAACTCCATGGGCAGGTGCTGAAGCACGTCCTTGCAGAAGCCATTGACCAGCAGCGCCACGGCGTCCTCCTCCGACAGGCCGCGCTGGCGGACATAGTGGAGCTGGTCCTCGGAGAGCTTGGACGTCGTCGCCTCATGTTCGAACGTAGCGTGCGGCGTGCGGGCCTCGACATACGGCACGGTGTGCGCGGCGCACTCGTCCCCGATCAGCAGGGAGTCGCACTGGGTAAAGTTGCGCGCGCCTTTCGCGGTCGGATTGGCGCGCACCAGGCCGCGATAGGCGTTGGACGATTTACCCGCGGAAATGCCCTTGGAGATGATACGCGAGCGCGTGTTCTCGCCCAGATGGATCATCTTGGTGCCGGTATCGGCCTGCTGATGGCCGTTCGTGATGGCCACCGAATAGAATTCGCCCTGGCTCTCCTTCCCCTTGAGGATGCAGGAGGGATATTTCCAGGTGATGGCGGAGCCGGTCTCCACCTGCGTCCATGAAATCTTGGAACGGTCGCCACGGCATTCGCCGCGCTTGGTGACGAAATTATACACCCCGCCCTTGCCGTCGGCATCGCCCGGCCACCAGTTCTGGACGGTGGAGTATTTGATCTCCGCATCCTCTTCGGCGACCAGTTCGACGATGGCGGCGTGAAGCTGGTTCTCGTCGCGCATCGGGGCGGTGCAGCCCTCCAGATAGGAGACATAGGCCCCCTTGGCGGCGACGATCAGCGTGCGCTCGAATTGCCCGGTGCCTTCCGCGTTCATGCGGAAATAGGTCGAAAGCTCCATCGGGCAGCGCACGCCCTCGGGCACATAGACAAACGTGCCGTCGGAGAACACCGCCGAATTGAGCGCGGCGAAGAAATGGTCCGAGGTCGGCACCACGGTGCCGAGATACTTGCGCACAAGCTCGGGATGCTCGCGCAGCGCCTCGGAGATCGACATGAAAATCACGCCGGCCTTCTCAAGCTCCTTCTTGAAGGTCGTGGCGACGGAAACGGAGTCGAACACCGCATCGACAGCGACTTTCGCCGAGCCTTTAACGCCCGCCAGCACTTCCTGCTCCTTCAGCGGAATGCCGAGCTTTTCGTAGGTGTCCAGCAGCTCCTGCGGGACATCGTCGATGCTCTCGTACTTCGCGCCGGATTTCGGCTCGGCGTAATAATAGGCGTCCTGATAGTCGATGGGCGGGAAGTTCACGAGCGCCCAGTGCGGCTCCTCCATGGTCAGCCAGCGCTGATAGGCGTTCAGCCGGTATTCCAGCATCCAGTCCGGCTCGCCCTTCTTGGCCGAGATGAAGCGGATCGTCTCTTCATCCAGCCCCTTGGGCGCGAACTCCTGCTCGATCTCGGTCGAGAAGCCATACTTGTACTTGTCGGATTCCAGACCTTTGACGTCTTCGACTGTTTCTTTAACCGCAGGCATATAAGCCTCTGTCTTTCCTTTAGTTTCAGGCCGCGCGCGTTTTCACGCGGGCATAGGCGTCTAGCCAGGCGTCGGCGAAAGCCTCGCCCTGCCCGGCCTCTGTATTCCATCCCAGGCTGACCCGGATCGCCGAGGCCGCCAGTTCATCGCTAAGGCCCATGGCGCTCAACACATGGCTGCGCGCCACCTTGCCGGATGAACAGGCCGCGCCCGCGCTGATCGCGAACCCGGCAAGGTCCATCGACATGACCTGCGTCTCGGAGCTGAAGCCCGGGGCGTAGAAACAAAGCGTGTTCGGCGCGCGCGCCACGTCCTCGCCGAGAATGACAATTTCCAGCGCGGCGGCTTTCAGGCGCGCCTCCATGGCGTCGCGGATGCCGGCCAGCTTCGCGTAATCAGCCGGTTCAGCCGCGGCGGCCGCGGCGCCGAACCCGGCGATGGCCGCCACGTTCTCGGTGCCCGAGCGGCGGCCCCGCTCCTGCCCGCCGCCATGCTGGCGCCGGACCAGCGGCGCGCCTTCGCCAATCGCCAGCGCGCCCGCGCCCTGAGGTCCGCCAAGCTTGTGCGCGGTCAGGGAGAGATAATCGGCGTCAAGCTCGGTCATCGACATCTCGATCTTGCCAAGCGCCTGAACGGCGTCGACATGGATGCGCGCGCCAACCTGATGCGCCAGCTCCGCCGCCTCCGCGACAGGCTGGATCACGCCGGTTTCGTTATTGACCAGCATGACCGCGACAAGGGCGTCAGAACCGTCCTCGCCCAGCAAATCCTTCAACGCATCCAGATCCAGAACGCCCTGCGGCGTAACGGGAACGAATTGCGTTTCCACGCCGGATGCTTTCGCGAAATCAATCACCGCATCATGTTCAATGGCCGAAACGATCAGACGCCCGGCCCCGGCGCTGATGGCGCTGGCCAGGGCCAGATTGATCGCCTCTGTGCCCCCGGATGTAAAAATCAGGTCTTCGGCGCACGCCCCGGAACGGCCCGCGATGGCTTCACGCGCATCCTCGATCATGCTGCGCGCCGCGCGGCCGGCGGCATGGGTGGAGGACGGATTGCCGCCCGCATCCATGGCGGCCAGCATCGCCTCCCGCGCCTCGGGACGAAGCAGCGAGGTGGCGTTGTGATCGAGATAGACAAGTTCGCGGCTCACGGGCGGACCTCCACAGTTTGCGGGAAGTCCTGCGAAACGACATGAGCCAGCGTGACCGAGCCCAGAAAATCTTCGATATGGGTATCCAGCGCCGACCACAGCGGGTGCGAGAGGCAACGGCCCGATGCGCCGGTGCAGGCCTCGACCTTCTTCGACGAACAGCCTGTGGAGCGCACCGTTTCGCCCACCGCGGTCAGGATGTCCGCAATGGCGATATCGTCCATGTCCCGCGCCATCCGGTATCCGCCGCCCGGTCCGCGCACGCTTTCGACCAGCCCCGCCTGACGCAGCTTGGAAAACAACTGCTCAAGGAAAGGCCGGGACAGTGACTGCGCCTCGGCGATGTCGGCGAGCGAGGCCGGCGCGCCGTCACGGGCCGCAAGATCGGCCAGCGCGGTCACGGCGTATCGCCCTTTCGCGGTCAGTTGCACGTCTCTATATCCTTCAAGGACTGAACGGACTCTCGCAATTCAAGAAGCCGTTTGCTAAAAGCGCGCGCTCTTGAAGCGGCGGTTCATGCGGGAGCTATGTTTTCCGACTGAATTAGTCAAGTATTCCAACCGCTATCCGCGAAACCTCTGGAGACCCATGCCTGACGTCATTATTCCGGGCCCCGCCGGCCGCCTCGAGGGACGCTACCGTCCCGGCCGCTCCGAAAACGCCCCAGTCGCGCTGATCCTGCACCCGCACCCGAACGGGGGCGGCAATATGAACACCCAGCTGACGCTGTCGCTGTTCGACCTGTTCAAGGATCGCGGCTTCTCGGTCCTCCGCTTCAATTTCCGCGGCGTCGGCCGCAGCCAGGGCAGCTGGGATCAGGGGCTTGGCGAACTGTCCGACGCGGCCACGGCGCTGGACTGGTTCCAGGCGCTGAACCCGAACGCGCCGCTCAGCTGGGTCGGGGGACATTCCTTCGGCGCCTATATCGCCATGCAGCTCCTGATGCGCCGGCCGGAGATTGACGGATTCATCTCCGTCGCGCCGCCGACCAATATGTATGATTTCTCCTTCCTGGCGCCCTGCCCGTCATCCGGCCTGATCCTGAATGGTTCGGAAGACAAGATCGTGCCGCCGGACGATGTTCAGCGCGTGGTGCCGAAGATCCGCGTCCAGAAGGGCCGCGTGATCACGCACGAGACGATCCCCGGCGCCGGCCACTTCTTCCAGAACAAGGCCGAAGAGATGGAGAAGGCGGTCAACGCCTATCTCGACACGCGGCTGCCCCCGGCCTGGGGCGGCAATTTCGTGCCTGATCCGGACAAGGACGAAGGCTAGACCGCCGCGCGGCTCAAAACGCCGCCTGTCATGGGTTCCTGCACGCCGGTGGTGGCGGGAACCGACAGCGGCCAGCCGCGCAGCGACCTGACCGCAAGCCAGGCAAACAGCTCCGCTTCCAGCACGTCGCCGCGCCAGCCCACGGCCTCGACAGGATCAACAGGCACGCCGGCGCGACGGCGCAACGCATCCATCAACACGGGATTGTTGCGCCCGCCGCCGGTGACGATCAGCCGCCGCGGCCGTTCCGCCGCCCACTCCAGACCACGGACGACCGAGGCGGCGGCAAATTCGGTCAGCAGGGCCGCGCCGTCTTCTATGGACAGCCCTTCCGCCATGGCGCTGGTGAAGTCCTGACGGTCCAGCGACTTCGGCGGCTGCGTCTCGAAATAGGGATGGTTCAGCAGCCCCTGCAGGCGGGCCTCATCAAGATTTCCGGCTTGCGCCAGCGCGCCGCCCTCATCGAACAGCCGGTCGCCTTCTCCGCCGACCCAGTCGTCAATCGGACCGTTTGCCGGGCCGGTGTCAAAAGCCAGTATCCCGCCATCCGCATCAATCAGGGTGATGTTGCCCACGCCGCCCAGATTGACCACGCCCAGCGGCCGTTCCAGCCCGTCCCGTTTGGCCAGAGCCGCGTGATAGAGCGGCGCGAACGGCGCGCCCTGCCCGCCGGCGGCGACATCGGCCGCGCGGAAATCATTGACCACGTTGATGCCTGTCAGACGCGCCAGCGCGGCGCCCCGGCCGAGCTGGCGGGTCCGCCCGGCCGCGCGCGCCGAGGGCGCCCGGTGGAGAACGGTCTGACCGTGAAATCCGATGACATCAATATTCGCTTCGGTCAGGCCTTCCATTTCCAGAAGCTGGGCCGTCGCTTCCGCATGCAATTCAGTCAGCGCGTCTTCTGCCAGCGCGAAAGCTTCCGCGGGCTCGTCCCCCTCAAAACCCCACGCGCGCGCCGCTTTCACCGCGGCCAGAATATGCCCGCGCACGCCATCATCGAAGGGAAGCGAAAGGCACGCGCGCGGCCGGATCAGACTTTCGCCGTCAGTTTCCAGAATCGCGCCGTCGAGGCCGTCCATCGACGTGCCGGTCATGAAACCGATTGCGCGGTATAGCTTCGCCGCCATTAAGCCCTTCCCTCTCGTCCGCGCCGTGATAGAAGGCGCGGCCTATGCAATACAAATCCGATCTCATAAAGACCCTGGCCGGACGCGGCTATCTCTATCAGGCGACTGATATCGAGGGCCTGGACGCGCTGGCCGCCCGCCAGACCGTGACCGGCTATATCGGTTTCGACGCGACCGCTTCCAGCCTTCACGTCGGCAGCCTAGTTCAGATCATGATGCTGCGCCGCCTGCAACAGGCCGGCCACACCGCGATCGTCCTGCTGGGCGGCGGGACGACGAAGATCGGCGATCCGTCCGGCAAGGACAGCCAGCGCCCGGTTCTCACCCCGGAGGACATCGCAGCGAACAAGGAAGGCATTCTGAAGCCCTTCCATGCGCTGCTGGACATGGACAAAGCCATTGTCGTCGATAACGACGCCTGGCTGTCCGAATATTCCTATCTGGAATTCCTGCGCGAGTTCGGACGGCATTTCACCATCAACCGGATGCTGACCTTCGACTCGGTGAAAAGCCGCCTCGACCGCGAACAGCCGCTGACCTTCCTCGAATTCAATTACATGTTGCTGCAGGCGGTCGATTTCCTGGAATTGAACCGCGCGAGCGGCTGCCAGTTGCAACTGGGCGGCGCGGACCAGTGGGGCAATATCGTCAATGGCGTGGAGCTCTGCCGTCGCGTCGACGGCGCGGAAGCCTACGGCTTCACGACGCCGCTGATCACCACCGCGTCCGGCGTGAAAATGGGCAAGACGGCCGATGGCGCTGTCTGGCTGAATCCGGACCGTCTTGGCCCCTATCAGTACTGGCAATTCTGGCGGAACACCGAAGACGCCGATGTCGGCCGCTTCCTGCGCCTGTTCACCGACCTGCCGCTGGACGAGGTCGAACGGCTGGAATCGCTGGAAGGCGCGGACATCAACGACGCCAAGATCAGGCTTGCTAATGAAGCCACCGCGATGCTGCACGGCGCGGACGAAGCCCGTAAGGCGGAGGCCGCCGCGCGCGAGACCTTCGAGCAGGGCGGCGCGAGCGCGGACCTGCCTTCGGTCGAAATTCCGGCGGCGGAGTTGCAAAGCGGACTTGGAATTCTGGAAGCGTTCGAACGCGCCGAGCTGGTAGAGTCCCGCGGCGAGGCGCGCCGTCACATCAAGGGCGGCGCTTTGAAAGTGAATGACGAGAAGGTCGAGGATCCGTTCGCAACCCTCACGGACGAGGATATCCGCGACGGCGCTATAAAACTGTCCGTCGGCAAGAAACGCCACGCGCTTCTGAAAATCGTCTAGCCGGGCGGCTCCTCGCCCGGCTCGCCCCCGGATTCAAGCTGTTGTTCGGCAGCGGGTTCCTCATCCGGCGTTTCCGCAGATTGCCGGGCGGCTTCGGCCTGGGCCTCCTCCAGAGACACGCCGCCCTCAAATATCCGGCGGAATATGCCCGGCGCCAGCGCGGAAAGCGGATTCACCACCACCTGTGTCTGATCGAACGGTCCGCTGACCGAGTAGGTCAAAGCGAATAGCCCCTCGCCTTCACGGGACGTCAGGAGATCGCCGATAACCGGCAAAGCGCCAACGGAGGCGTTTACGCCATAAGACGGCACCAGAACGCCGTTCAGCGCCAGTTCGCTGCGCGGCATATCGATTTCGCCTGAAGTGGTGATTCCCAGCGCCTGACCGGACGCACGCGCCTGCTCGATCCGGATGCGCCCCTGGTCCAGCGACGCTTCGGCGATCATTTCATTGAAGCTGAGACCGCTGCCGCCCAGAACGTCGGCCAGCCCCTGAAGCGAGGCCAGCGCAAACAATCGCGCCAGAATCGGCGCGCGAACCAGATCGAATTCTTCAACGCGCGCTTCAAAATTCCACGGCGCGTCGGCGGCCTCGGACCGCCCATCGAGCGTAAAGCGCCCTCCGCGAACCTGATCAATCCCGAACAGCGCCTCAAACAGCAGTCCCGCGTCCTGGGCCGAAGCCGACAGGGTTCGGGCCTCGCCCGCCCCCGGCGCAAGCCGGATGGCAACCGGTTCGCCGGCCGCGCGCGCGTCAACGCTGGCCGTTTCGATCCGTTCTCCGGAGTGATCAAACGCAACCGTGACCTGTTCCGCGGTCAGGGCGTCGGAGATCACGGCCTGGTCGAGAACGATATCCGCGGAAACTGGAATCCCGAGTTTCCCGGCGCCGGCATCGGACAGGATTTGATCAACCAGCCATCGCGCGTCCAGATAATCGCCCTCGACATCCAGTTCGAATACCGCGTCATTCCGGGAAAGATTGAGGGAAAAGTCAGCGAACTGGTCCAGCCGCACGGTTTCCAGACGGATATTGTCCAACTGGCCCTGGCCGGAAAATCGCGCCGCGCCTGCGGCTTCCAGGCCGGGGCCGGTCAGCCGGGCCGAGCTGATCTGGAACCCGTCATCATTCCTGGTGAATTCGAACCGTCCCCCGGCCGGGCTGTTCTGAGGCTTGTTCCAGAAATCGCCCGCAGAGCCGATGGCCGCGCTTGTAAGATCGACCGAAGCGGCGCCCTTCTCAATGGCGAGGCCGTCGCCCTCGGTCCGCGCGGAAAACAGGACCGGCCCATTGAGGAACTGCCTGAGCGGCACGCCCAGCGCGTCGAAATCCTCCTGATCCAGTACGGCCTCGACATTGAAGATCGTGGAAGGGATTTCTTCAGGCTCCCCAAACCGCTCTTCCCAGGAGATCAGGGCCTCGACCGGCCCGATACGCCCCGGACCGCGCGCGATCAGGCCAAAGGGCGTGCCTTCCAGGTGAACTTTGCCGTCGGTTATCTGAAGCCCGCCAATGCCGGTCGGGGCGGAGACATTCTCAAAATCGGCCTCCACATCGAAACCGATACGTTCGATCGGCACCTCGCTGCGCATCGGACGTGTCAGTTCAAACCGGATTTCCCCTTCGCCCTGAACAGAGTCCGGATCAATGCCGAAGGCGGACGGAAAGCCCAGCGGCTCCTCGTCGAGCAATTTCAGAACATCGGAGGCCGTGGCCCGGCCGG
This sequence comes from Euryhalocaulis caribicus, assembly GCF_000412185.1. GTDB lineage: Bacteria > Pseudomonadota > Alphaproteobacteria > Caulobacterales > Maricaulaceae > Euryhalocaulis > Euryhalocaulis caribicus. The sequence goes on along the minus strand of NZ_ASJA01000007.1, from coordinate 16,050 downwards.
CGCCCGCGATAACGGCTGGCGCGCCTTTGGGTTTGAGTCTTGGAATCTCAACGCGCCCCTCGGTCAGCACCATCTCGCCGATGCGTCCTTCATCCATTTCCAGGGAAAAGGAATTTCCGCGCAGTACGGCGCTGCCGCTCGCCTGCGTCACCGGGCTCATGGTCGAGACATATCTGACTTCGCCCCGATCCATCGCGAAGGCCAGACGCATGTCGTCCTCGTTCAGACGCCCGCGCGCCACGTCCTCATCGGTCATGGTCAGTTCAAATTCGGCGTCATGGATGCGCCCGGCATCGACGTGCTCAGCGATCCAGACGCGCCCGCCATCGGCAAAATCCAGAGGCCAGTAGCGCAACAAGTCCTGCGGCGACGCATATCCTTCCGTGCCGCCTTCCAGCGAAAGCCTAGAGAAAGCCCACTCTCCCGCGTTCCGAACGAAGGCCACGCTGCCTTGAAGCCCGAGCGAGAACCCGCCCAGATCCGCAGAGAGTCTGTCGATGGTCAGACCGCTGACATCGTCTTGAAACAGACCGCCCTCAAATTCTATGGCCGTCAATGAAAGCGGCTCTTCGAACAGACCCGGCATATCCAGGCCGAACTCGCCGAGCGAAAGCTCGATTTCCGGAGACGCGTCTCCGTCAGAAAAGAGGTTCGTGACCGCGCCCTCGCCGCGAAGACTGAGCACATCGGATTCCAGTTGCAGCGCCTCCAGAACCATTGCCTGCCGGCCGGCCTCGTATCGCATGCGCAGGTCCGCGCCGCTTATCGGGCGCCGCTGCCTCGCGATGGCGACCTCTCCGGCGCCCAGACGCGCTGTCAGCCGCCCGCCCGTCAGGCGTCCCTCGCGCGCCGTCGCCAGACGCCAGTTGAGATCCAGAGGCGCATCGATGCTACGGGCCCAGCCGGCCAATCGTTGCGGCGCCGATTGCGATGGGTTGAAGCCTGAGACGACTCCTTCCGCCGCAATGCGTTTCACGCCGAGGTCGGCGCTGACCAGCGCTGAAATTGTCGCGTACCCATTTTCCTGCAGCAGCTCGCCCGCCAGGTCCGCGGACAGGGTCTGGCCCGACAGGTCGGCGTCCAGGGACGCATGCCGGATGCGCCAGTTCAGACCGATATCGCGAAGCTGAACAAACAGGACAACATCGCTGAGCGCCAGCCGCCGCAGATTGGCGGCGCCATCCGGAAGTTCGAATTCGCGCCAGTCGAGCGAGGGCGCGCCCTCCGTCGTTTCTTCCTCTTCCCTCACGGCGCGGCGCGCCGTTCCCAGACCGAATGCAAAGGATCCGTCGCGGCGGCGGACAACTGCAAACGCGCCGCCTTCCGCCTCGACCCAGAGCGGGGCAAACCGCCCTTGCGCCAGTGAGGCGGCCGGCAAGGCGGTGGCGATGCGGGACGCGACCGACACCACCTCCCCCGTTTCGTCCCGGATTGTGACATTCCTGGCCGTGACAACGATGGCGCGGGATTCCGGCCGCCATTCGGACCGGATTTCACCCAGCTCGACCGTTTCGCCGTCAAATGCCTCAGCGAAGATTTCTTCCGCGTTGGGGCGAAGGACTTCCAGGTCCACAGGCCCCCCGGACAGCCGGTAAACCGCAAAGCCCACAACGAAAATTGCGAGCATGAAAACCAGCGCCGCCATCTCCAGCGCCAATCGTGTCGCCTGGCGCGTCATGAAATCCCCGGCTGGACGGACGCGGCGTCACAAACCATGTTCAGCCCGAACTCGGACACAGGGACAATATCATGACTCAAGCTCTGCAAACCGGCGACAAGGCTCCTGATTTCACGCTTCCAAGTGACGGATCCGGCGAAGTTTCGCTGAAGGATTATTCCGGACAGACCGTCGTTCTGTATTTCTATCCGAAAGACGATACGCCGGGCTGCACGAAAGAGGCCATCGCCTTTTCAGAACATCTCGACCAGTTCCGCAAAGCCGGAGCTGTCATTCTTGGCGTTTCGCCCGACACAGCCGCCAAGCATGACAAGTTCAAGGCCAAGCATGAGCTGAGCGTGACTTTGCTGGCCGACGAAGACACAGCAGTTTGCGAGGCCTATGGCGTCTGGAAAGAAAAAAACATGTACGGACGCAAATTCATGGGCGTCGAACGCTCCACCTTCCTGATCGGTCCTGACGGAAAAATCATCGAATCCTGGCGCAAGGTGCGCGTTCCCGGACATGTCGAAGCTGTCCTGGAAGCGGCCAAGGCGACCGGTTAAAGCGGAGAAGCGCCCGTCTTTACTGCTATAATCGCGGCAAAACACACCTTTGGTTAACGGCTAGATTACAATCTCATCGCCTAATACGCGCATGCACTTGAATTGCTGGACGTGATCAGGTGTTATGCGCCCGCGAAGGGGTTAACTAGGCGGGACAGACTTGAGATGATGCGTCTCTGGCAGCAGCTGCGCGAGACAATCGCGCGTATTTTTCCAGAACGGCAGATCTATCACCGCACCGAGGGGCGGGTTTCATATATCTCCATCGGCACGAAGCTTCAGCTTGCCGCCGCGGCAAGCGTGCTCATCGTGGCGATGTGGCTTCTATATGGAACCGCATCGGTCTTTCTGCGGGGTTATGTGATCAGCGCGCATGATCGCGCGAACGCCTACAAGGTGGCTCACTATGAACGGCTTCTGCAGGAAGCGCGTTCGCGTGAAGTTTCAGCGCGCAATCTGCTGCAAACCCGCACAGTCGAGTTTCAACAGCTAGCGGCCAATCTGGAGCGCCGTCACTCCACGCTGAAACAGCTCCTGGATCACACCAGCGAAACCGCAATCGCGGACGCCAATAGCGGACGCGTCATGATGGCTTCCGTCGCGGGCGATGCGACGCCGCGCCAGTCGCGCGTGCTTTCGGAAGCCGGCGAGGCGCCCGCGCGCGACTTTGCTTCCAATGGCGTCAATGCGCGCCTGACCGCTCTGGAAGCTGAACAGGACCGCCTGATGGCGGTCGCCGAGACCAAGGCAGAAGCCCGCATTGAAACCGTGCGCGAAGCTGTGCGCCTGACCGGTCTGCGCCTGTCGGACCTCAATGGCGGCGAAGAACTGGAACTGGGCGGGCCTTATATTGAAATGGCCAATGAGGGTCTCTTCGGCTCAACAGACTCCATGTTCAATGACCGCGTGGCGCGTGTTGCCGCGCGCATTGCCGAAGCGGAAGAGATGGAGCTGACGCTCGCCTCCGCCCCGATCGGCAACCCGGTGGGCGCCAAGACGCGCCGGACCAGCAGCTTCGGCTCCCGCGTTGATCCGTTCACCCGTCACGCGGCGTATCACACCGGCCTGGACATGGCCGCCTATTACCGCGCGCCGGTCGTTTCCACCGCGGCGGGCACGGTCAGTTTTGCCGGATGGAAAGGCGGATATGGCCGCGTCGTGGAAGTGGATCACGGCCACGGCTTCAAGACTCGTTATGCTCACCTGTCGCAAATCACGGTTAAAAAGGGCGCGAAAGTCGTCACCGGCGACTCGATCGGCCTGATGGGATCAACTGGCAGAAGTTCGGGCACCCACCTCCATTATGAGGTATGGTTCAAGGGCAAGGTCTACGATCCGAGCAAGTTCCTGAAAGCGGGTGAGTATGTTCAGCAAAGCTAAAGACAAAGACGAGGAATTCGAAATGGACGCCGTCACGAGCGCAGCCCCCCAGCAACGCCGCAGCGCGAAATCCGTGGGTCCGTCCATTCTGGGCCCTGACATCGCGATCAATGGCTCAATTCAATCAGAAGGCGAAATTCAACTGGACGGCGCCGTCGAGGGCGATGTCCGCGCCGGTTCGCTGACCGTTGGCGAACACGCCGCCGTGAAAGGCGAAGTTGAAGCCGAAACCGCCCTGATCCGCGGCCATGTTTCCGGCAGCGTCCGCGCGCGCCATGTACAACTGGCCTCCACCGCGCGCATTGAAGGCGACATCATCCATTCGACGCTGGCGATCGAAAGCGGCGCCTATTTCGAAGGCAATTGCCGCCGCGCCGAAGATCCGATTGGCGGCAAGGCCGGCAAGCCCGCCGCTTCGCAATCCCAGTCTTCGTCCTCGGCTTCGCCGTCATCGTCTAACGGCGCGTCGCAGCAGCAGCCGCGGCCGGCGAATGCGCCGTCCAGCAGCTCCGGATCTTCCAGCTCTTCCTCGCAGGAAGGCCTGAAAACGGGTAGCTAGGAAGCGGCAGAAAATAAAATTTCTGAATTACGGGGGTCGCGGTTACGCGGCCCCCGTTTCTTCTTCGGTGTCCTTGGCCACGCGCTCGGCCAGGGAGGCGGCCATGAACTCGTCCAGGCCGCCATCCAGAACTTTTTGCGTGTCGGACGTTTCCACGCCCGTCCGCAGATCCTTCACCATCTGATAAGGCTGCAGAACATAAGAGCGGATCTGCCGGCCCCAGCCGATCTCCGTCTTGGACGCAGCCTCGGCTTCGGCTTCTTCCTCGCGCTTCTGCAATTCCAGTTCGTAGAGCCGGGCGCGCAGCATGTCCCACGCCGTTGCGCGGTTCTTGTGCTGTGACCGGTCATTCTGGCACTGCACAACGATGCCTGTCGGAGTATGGGTCAGACGAACCGCGGAATCGGTCTTGTTGACGTGCTGTCCGCCCGCGCCTGACGCGCGATAGGTGTCCGTGCGGACATCCTTGTCTTCAATTTCGATCTCGATCGTTTCGTCGATTTTTGGATAGATCCAGACACTGGCGAAACTGGTGTGCCGCCGCGCGCTGGAATCGAAGGGCGAAATCCGCACCAGCCGATGCACCCCGGATTCGGTCTTCAGCCAGCCATAGGCGTTCTCGCCCTTGACCAGTACGGTCGCGGACTTGATGCCCGCCTCCTCGCCGGAATTCTCCTCGATCAGCTCCGTCGAGAACCCGCGCGACTGGGCCCAGCGCAAATACATGCGCAGCAACATGTTGGCCCAGTCCTGGCTTTCCGTGCCGCCGGCGCCCGCATGAATTTCCACAAAGGCGTTATTGGCGTCAGCCTCGCCCGATAGCAGCGCCTCCAGCTCCGCGTCGGCGGCGCGTTTGGAGAGCTTCGCCAACGCCTCCGCCGCCTCGTCCAGCATGTCGGAATCGCCTTCGGCGTCCGCCAGTTCTGCAATTTCCAGCGTGGCTTCCAGCTCTTCCGAAATACTGCGGACCGCACTGACCGCGGAATCCAGCCGGTTGCGCTCGCGCATCAGCTTCTGGGCTTCGTCCGGCTTGTTCCAGATATCAGGGTCTTCGGACCGGGCGTTCAGCTCGTCCAGTTGGCGCAGGGATTTCTCCCAGTCAAAGACGCCTCCTCAGCAGTTCAACCGACTGCTGGATTTCTTCAGATGCGGATTCGATATCGGCGCGCACGAACGACGCTCCCTTACTGCATGAAATACGGGATGATCAGCTTGTTATCTGGTTACGCAACGGCTCCGGCGCGTCAATAGACGCCGCCCAGCGTATCCTCGGATTCGTCGTCTTCCGACTCTTCCTCATCCGCGCCGATAACCCCGTCCACCGCGACCGAGGACTGTCCGTCCGCGCCGGCAATGCCGATGCCGGAGGATCCGAAATCGTTCATGCCCGGCAGGCGGATATTGCTGCGGGTCGCCTGACGCTGACGCGGTTCCGTGCCCGGTTTGAAGGGCTCCAGAATAGATCCCGGCGCATTGAACGCCATGCGGGCGCCGCTGCGCGGGTTGATCGGCACCAGACGCGCGCCGGACGGCACGCGGAACGGAACGCTGGTTTCCCCTTTCAGGGCCTCGGCCATGAAGTCGGCAAAGATCGGCGCGGCGACAACGCCGCCCGCCTCGCCATAGCCCAGTGTCTGCGGCTGATCGAAGCCGACATAGACGCCGGCGACCAGATCCGGCGCGAAGCCGACAAACCAGGCGTCCTTGAAATCATTGGTCGTGCCCGTCTTGCCGGCCAGGGTGAAGTCCACCTTCGCGCCGACCGCCCGCGCCGCCGTGCCGCGCTCCACCACGCCTTCCAGCATGGAGGTGATCTGATAGGCCACAACCGGGTCAATCACCTGCTCACGCGGATCCAGCAATTCCGGTTCGTCCTGTCCGTCCCATTCCTGCGCCTCACAGCCCTCGCAGACGCGCGGATCGTGACGGTAAATGGTGTTTCCGTAGCGGTCCTGAATTCGGTCGATCACGGTCGGGACAACTTTCTGCCCGCCATTGGCGAACACGCCGTAAGCGCCAATCATGCGCCAGAGCGTCGTCTCCCCCGCGCCCAGCGAGATCGCCAGCGTGGGGACATATTGCCCCTCCTCCGCCACGCCGAAATTCTCCGCGTACCGGACAATCGGATCCATGCTGACCTTGTTGGCCAGGCGCACGGTCATCTGGTTCCGCGACATCTCGATGCCGCGCCGGAGCGTGCTGGGGCCGTAGGAGCGGCCGGAATAGTTGGACGGCCGGTAGATTTTCCCGTCGCCCCCGCGCGCCACGAATGGCGCGTCCAGCACCACTGTCGAGGGGGTGAAGCCATTATCCAGCGCCGTCGCATAGACGATCGGCTTGAAGGACGATCCGGGCTGGCGGGAGGCCTGCGTCGCCCGGTTGAATTCGTTATGGGCGAAACTGAAACCGCCCACGAGAGCGCGCACCCGTCCGGTATGCGGGTCCATCGCCATAAAGGCGCCGTTCACCTCCGGAACCTGTTGCAGGGCGTAGCTGTCCCCTTCCTCCATCGGCGCGACATAAATCACGTCGCCGGCGGAAACGATGTCGCCCATGTTTGATGGCGCGGCGCCGACGCGGGCGTTATCGCGCGCCGGGCGCGCCCAGCGGGAAGCCTCGAAGTCCAGGCTGCCGGTCGAACCGTCAACAAAGCCGATTTCCGCGCTGCGGCTTTCCACGCCGAGCACCACCGCGGCGACCCAGTCGCCCAGATCCGGCAGCGCCTCGACCTCCGGCAGGGCCTCGCGCCAGTCGACAGCGTCAAGGTCCAGCGTCGCGAACGCGCCGCGATAGCCATGCCGGCGGTCATAGGAAATAAGCCCCTTGCGCAGGGCGTCCCGCGCGGCGCGCTGCAGGTCCATATTCAGGGTCGTACGAACCGAAAGACCGCCATCATAAAGACGGTCCTCGTCATACATGCTGATCAGGGAGCGGCGCACTTCCTCCGCGAAATATTGCGCGTCATCGTCAATGACGCCAAAGCGGCCCGGCGCGACCTCAAGCGGTTCCTTCTTCGCCGTCTGCGCTTCGGAGCGGCTGACATAATTATTCGCGCGCATGCGGTCGATCACCCAGTTGCGGCGGGCAATCGCGCGTTCGGTGTGGCGCTGCGGATGGTAGTTGCTGGGGGCCTTGGGCAACGCCGCCAGATAGGCGGTTTCGGCCAGCGTCAATTCGTCCAGCGGCTTGCCGTAATAGTTCAGCGCCGCCGCGGCCACGCCATAGGACCGGTTCCCCAGATAAATCTCGTTCAGGTAAAGCTCGAGGATCTTGTCCTTGCCGAAGGCGCGCTCCATGCGCCGGGCCAGAACCATCTCGCGCACCTTGCGGGATACCCGCTGGTCATTGGTCAGCAGGAAGTTCTTGGCGACCTGTTGTGTGATCGTGGACGCGCCCTCCAGCCGGTCGTCGTCCATGACGTTTTGCACGTTCGCCATCGCGGCGCGGATGATGCCGGCATAGTCCAGCCCGCCATGACGGTAGAAATTCTTGTCCTCGGCCGAAATGAACGCCTCGATCACTTTCGGCGGCACCGCGTCGATGGGAACGAAGGCGCGATGTTCGCGCGCATATTCGGCGATCAGCGTACCGTCCGCGGCGTGCACGCGGCTCATCACCGGGGGCTCGTAATCGGCCAGCTGCGCATAGTCCGGCAGATCGTCCGTAACCCGGATCACATAGATTCCGGCCGCGGCCAGCACCACCAGCCCCAGGACGACCGCAGCAATCCCGCCGATCAAACCGATGCGCAAAAGAATTTTCGTTACGCTCATATCCCGCTCCGCAAGCGCATGTCGCCGCATTTTGAGGCGATAATAAGGAGTCGGGCGGTCAATTGATACGTCTGGCGGTCAGTTACAGACAGCCAAAATCAACGGGCGGCGAAGAGTCTTTCGCGCTGTTCGAAATAGTCGTCGATCGCGCTGGCGACGGTCCGGGCCAGCCCTTCGCGATAGGACGGAGTGCTGAGATTGGCTTCATCGCCGCGATTGGACATGAAGCCCATTTCCAGCAGCACCGCCGGCACGTCAGGAGCCAGCAGAACGTACAGATTCGCTTCCCGGTGCGTATTGCGCAGAACCGGGCCGGCCTCGGGCAGCCTTCCGGTCAGAATTTCGGCGAATGCGGCCGACTGGTTCTTCGTCTCACGCTGGGCCAGGTCCACCAGAATGCCGCTGACATCGGGATCGCGCCCGGCCAGCGTGACGTCCATGACCCAGTTATTATCGAGCACTTTCTGCTTGGCGCGCGCGGTGCCGCGTTTGGACAGCGTATAGACCGACGCTCCGCGGACGTCCGGCTTGCCAATCGAATCGGCGTGCAGGGAGATAAACAGGTCTGCGCCCCCCTCACGGGCCACCTGAACGCGAAGATCATGGTCCAGATAGATATCGGTGGAGCGGGTGAGGATCACCTCGTAATCGCCCAGCGCCTCGAGCGCCTCTTTCAGGGCCAGCGATGCGGCGAAATTGACGTCTTTCTCGCGCTTTCCGGTAATGCCGATCGCGCCGGGGTCCTTGCCGCCGTGCCCGGCGTCCACAACAATCCGGCGGGTGGAGGATTCCCGGAACACCGCGTTCTGCGCGATTTCCCCGCGGCTGCCCTGCGCAACCTCTCCGTCTTCGGGGAAGCCCGCCGCTTCAGCAAAAACCTGAAAATTGGTCTGGCGCAGATCGAACACCAGGCGATGTGATCCGCCCGCAGCGGCCGGCGCCATGTAGAAATGCTGCTCCACGGTCAGCGGCTGATCCAGATCGAAGACGACCCGGGACGTGTCGGCGGTGTAGTGGCCAAAGCGCGCCTGCCGAATCGGACCGTGGCCGGCGATGCGCAACTGGTTTTCACCAATCTGTTGCGCCGGCCCCGCCCATTTTACATGCGGCAGGTCCACGACAACCCGCATCCCCTGCTCCGCCAGTGTGAAAATGCTGTAGTCCAGCGCAGAGTCCGATTCGATGACGATCCGCGTATAGCCGTCGAAGTCGCCATAACGGATATCGGTGATCTGGCCTGCGCTGGCGCCCGTTACCGCCAGCAGGCAGAACATCAGCGCGGCAAGGCATTTTTTGGCCGTTGGCATCATTTGCAGCACGAACCCGGATCTTCAGAAGCATGAAACGCCAGAGTTTATACCCATATGCTGAACGCGAGGTTGATGAACTCCAACAGACGCGCAGCTTTGCATTTCTGTGAATTTGATGCAGATTGCGACGTGTGAGGGAGCTTTTCAACGGCGTCGCGTCGAGCCGGTTTATCCGACCAGACGCCCGTCTTTGACCTCCTCGCCAGAGATACCGGCTCCTGGCTCTGATGAGCGCCGCATGCCTATTCGCGCGCCCAGAGTTTTCAAGAGCTTCTCGCACCGGCCGCAGCCCGCTGCGGTCAGACTTTTAGGAATCACTCATGCGCCCCGCCGCTTTGAACATCGAAATGCTTAATCGCAGGGATGCTCCCGGCCCGGGCGCGATTGCACACCGTTCGCCCGCGCTTGTTATGTCTCGCGCCGGCGGACCAGGAGATCCGCTACATGGCCAAGAAAATGCTGATCGACGCAGCGCACCCGGAGGAAACCCGGGTCGCGGTGTCGGATGGGAACCGCCTCGAGGAATTTGACTACGAATCGGACGCTAAACGACAACTTCGCGGAAATATCTATCTCGCCAAGGTGACGAGGGTTGAACCCTCGCTGCAGGCGGCGTTTGTCGATTATGGCGGAAACCGGCACGGCTTCCTCGCCTTCAACGAAATTCACCCCGATTACTACCAGATCCCCTATGAGGATCGGCAGAAACTGATCGAGGAAGAGGCCGCCGACAACGACGAGGCGGACGAGGTCGACGCCGCTGCGTCCGAGGACGCCGAGGACGACGACGAGGAAATCGTCGAAGAGCAGCTCGAGCGCCGCCGCAAGCGCGCCATGCGCCGCTACAAGATCCAGGAAGTCATCAAGCGCCGCCAGATCATGCTGGTGCAGGTGGTCAAGGAAGAGCGCGGCAATAAAGGCGCGGCGTTGACGACCTATCTGTCGCTGGCCGGTCGCTATTGCGTGCTGATGCCCAATACCAGCCGCGGCGGCGGGATTTCCCGCAAGATCGCCAGCGCGACGGACCGCAAGCGTCTGAAAGGCATCATTTCCGACCTCAACGTGCCGAACGGCATGGGCCTGATCATCCGCACCGCCGGCGCCAAGCGCACCAAGGCGGAGATCAAGCGCGACTATGATTATCTGTTGCGGCTGTGGGAAAAAATCCGCGAACAGACGCTGAAATCCACCGCGCCTGTGCTGGTTCACGAGGAAGGCAATCTCGTGAAACGCTCCATCCGCGACCTCTATGACAAGGATATCGAGGATGTCCTGGTCGAGGGCGACGAGGCCTATAAGCAGGCCAAAGATTTCATGCGCGTGCTGATGCCCTCTCACGCCAAGAAGGTTCAGCCCTATCGCGACAAGATTCCGCTGTTCCAGCGTCACCAGATGGAGACGCAGATCGACCAGATCTATAATCCGGTCGTCCAGCTGAAATCGGGCGGATACCTGGTTATCAACACGACCGAGGCGCTGGTCGCCGTCGACGTGAACTCGGGCCGCGCCACCAAGGAGCGGAATATCGAGGCGACGGCCCTCAAGACCAATCTGGAAGCGGCCGAAGAAGCCTGCCGCCAGATGCGGATGCGCGACCTCGCCGGCCTCATCGTGATCGACTTCATCGATATGGAGGAGAACAAGAACAACCGGGCCGTCGAAAAACGCCTCAAGGACGCGCTGAAAGCCGATCGCGCCCGCGTGCAGGTGGGACGAATCTCGCAATTCGGCCTGCTGGAAATGTCGCGTCAGCGCCGCCGAGCCAGCCTTCTGGAAGGCTCCACCCGCGCCTGCCCGACCTGTAACGGGCTGGGCTTCACCCGCTCGATCCGGTCCGCCGCCCTGCACGCTCTGCGTCAGCTGGAGGAAGAGGCCGTGCGCGAACGTTCGCGCCGGGTCCGCGTCAGCGCGCCGTCCGAAGTCGCCATGTATCTGCTGAACGAGAAACGCAATCAGCTTCAGGCGCTGGAAGATCGCTTCGGCATGAGCGTCGTTATCGAGGTCGATCCGTCCCTCACCCCGCCCGAGATGAATATCGAACAGCTTGAAGAGCTGACGGCGAAAGAGAAGGCGGAAGTCGGTCAGGCGCGCGTACAGGCTGAAAAAGCCATCGAGGCGGAAGCGCCCGATCCTGAAACCGCCGAGGAAGACGAGCCGGAAGCGGAGGAAGAACAGGAAGAGCAAAGCGACAAGCCGCGCCGCAAGCGCCGCCGTCGCGGCGGACGCGGCGGATCATCCTCTTCCGGTGATTCATCCAGACAGTCTGATGCAGCCAATGACACGCCGAAATCGGATGACGAATCCTCCGAAGAGGATTCCGACGAGTCGGATGCATCTGCGGATGATTCCGGTGAAGATAAATCGGACAAGCCCAAGCGCCGCCGCCGTCGCGGACGCCGGGGCGGCCGCGGACGCCGGGGTGGTTCGAACCAGAATTCCGAGCAATCGGGAGAGGATGGCGCGCAGAAGGACGACGAAAAGTCCGAAGAGGTCGCGGCCCGCAAGTCAGACGACGACAAATCGTCCGAACCTGAAAAATCCGACGATGCGGCGCAAAACGAGAAGCCCAAACGGCCGCGCCGGAGCCGCGCCAAAAAGACCGAACCGGCGGACAAGCCGAGCGGGCTGGAAATTGTCGAGCCGATTTCAGGGGATGCCCCGGCCGAACCGGTTTCGCCGGAAGAGCTGGGCAAATCCGGCGGGGAGCCACCAGAAGCCGCTGCGACCGAGGCCGAGGTTATAGACTTCCCGGAACCCAAGCAGGAACAGACGGAGAAGCCCAAACCCAAGCCGCGCTCGCGCCGCAAGCCGAAGGCCGAACCGGAAACGGAAAAAGCTTCAACAGATGCGTCTTCCGGCAAGGCGTCCGCAAAGGACGACAAGAAGGAAACGGAATCCGTTGGCGGCGATGAGGCCGAGAGCAAGCCGCGCCGCCGGGGCTGGTGGCAACGCTGAGCGCGCCTGAAACCGTGATTGGCGTGTGATCGGCGCTTCGCTACGATAATGGTGTCGGGGGACTTAAGACTTGGGACGCTTATGATACGCGCTTCAATAGCCCTGATTTCCTGTCTTGTTGTGATGGTCGCCGCGCCGGCGCACGCGCAATCGCTGATCCGCGACGCGGAAATCGAGGCGATGCTGTACGACTATGGCGACCCGCTGTTCCGGGCCGCCGGTCTGCGTAGCGAAGATATCGGCATCTATATCGTCGCCGATAACTCGATGAACGCCTTTGTCACGCGCGGTCAGAACGTATTTCTGAATACCGGGATCATTCTGGAAGCCGATACGCCTAATCAGCTTCAGGGCGTGATGGCGCATGAAACCGGCCATATTTCCGGCGGTCACCTGCTGCGCATGGGCGAGGCCCAGAGCCAGGCGATGACCACCATGTTCCTGACCATGGGGGTCGGGTTGCTGGCCGTTCTGGCGGGCGCGCCTGACGCGGGCGCCGCGGTGATGGCCTCCAGCCAGCAATTCGCCGCCCTCAATTTCATGACTCATACAAGGGTGCAGGAATCAAACGCCGACCAGGCCGCCATTGAGTTCATGGAAACCGCCGGCATCTCACCGGAAGGCATAGTCGGGTTTTTCGAGCGGTTCCGTCATGAGGAAGTGCTGGCCGAACGCCAGCAGTCCCCCTATTTCCGCACTCATCCCCTCTCCTCCGCGCGGATCGCGGCGCTGCGCAAGAAGATCAGCGAATCCGACTTCCGCGACTATCGCGACAGCCCGGAAGAGATCGCGCGACTGCAACTGGTTCAGGGCAAGATTTACGGGTTTCTTGAAACGCCGCAGCGCGTTTTCCGCGTCTATAAGCGCGATGATGACTCCATGCCCGCGCGCTATGCCCGGGCTGTTGCGCTCTACCGCTCAGGCGCGCTGGACAAGGCTGTGGAGGAAGTCGATTCCCTGATCCAGTCTGATCCCGACTATCCCTACTTTCACGAGCTGAAGGGGCAAATGTATTTCGAGAGCGGAAAGGCGGATCTGGCCATTGAGCCCTACCGTAAATCCGTGGAGCTGGAGCCAGATCAGCCGCTTCTCGAGGTCGGACTGGCGCAGTCGCTTATCCGGCACGGCGAAGATGACGAGATCGAGGAAGCCATCGGCCTGCTCAAGAAGTCGCTGCGCGCCGAACACGATAACAGCTACGCCTGGTACCAGCTTTCGCTGGCCTATAACGCGCAGGGAAAGACCAGTCTGGCGCAGCTGGCGGTCGCCGAGCAATCCTTTGCCTCGGGCGATTTGCGCCGCGCCGCCATGTTTGCTCACCGCGCCAAGGAAGGGCTGGAAACTGGCACGCTGGACTGGCGCCGGGCCAGCGATATCCTGTCGGTCAGCGAACCGATGCTGCGCGCGGCGGCTGAACAACGCCGGCGCTGAGCCGTCACTATCCGCCGCTTTGATTGCGGCGTCCCAATGAAAACAGATACCCGGAAAGCTACTGCAATGATGAAGCGTATCGCCGTACTCGCCGTTTCGGCCTGGTTCGTGGCCGCCTGCGGCTCACAGGCCGAGCAATCCGCGCCGGCCAGCAAGGACGAAGTTCAGGAAGTTGTCCGGCAATATATCCTCGAAAATCCGGAAATCATTCGCGACGCGCTAATCGAGCTTCAGCGCCGCGAGAACGCCAAGGCGATGGAAGACGTTCGCAAGGCCGCCGTGGCCAACAAGGACCGGCTGCTGGATGACCGCGCCCCGACGCTTGGCGCCGAAACGCCGGAAGTCACGATCGTCGAGTTCTTCGATTATAACTGCTCCTACTGCCGCCTGTCCGCCGGCTGGGTTCAGGAAACGCTGGAGGCCCATGATGACCGCGTCAAAGTGGTCTTTCGTGATTTCCCGGTTCGCGAATCCTCCACCGGCACCTCCGTCGAGGCGATGAAGGCCAGCCACGCCGCCCGCGAACAGGACAAATACGCCGCTTTCCATTTCGCGCTCATGGGCGCGACCGACCGCCTGACCAGTGAGCGGATCGATGAAATCGCCGAATCCGTTGGCGTCAATGTCGAGCAGATGCGCGCCGACATGGAGTCCATGGACGTCGACGATCTGATCAATGACACGATGGTGCTGGCCGCCGAGATCGGCGTTGAAGGCACGCCCTTCTATGTCATCGGTGATCAGGTGGTCCCGGGCGCCAATATCGAGATGCTGGAAGACGCGCTGGAATCCCAGCTGTCCGGCAGCTGATCAGATCAGGCCGGCCAGCGGGCTGGACGGATCCGCGTATTTCTTTTTGGGCATGCGTCCGGCCAGATAGGCTTCCCGCCCCGCAATGACCGCGTGCTTCATGGCGCGCGCCATGCGCACGGGCTCTTTCGCCTCGGCGATGGCGGTGTTCATCAGAACGCCGTCACAGCCCAGTTCCATGGCGATGGCCGCGTCGGAGGCCGTGCCCACGCCCGCATCCACGATTACAGGCACCTTCGCCTCTTCCACGATCAGCCTGATATTGACCGGGTTCTGGATGCCGAGCCCCGATCCGATCGGCGCGCCCAGTGGCATGATCGCGCAACAGCCAATCTCTTCGAGCTTCTTCGCGTAAACCGGGTCGTCGGAACAATAGACCATCACCTGGAAGCCGTCCTTGATCAGCATCTCAGCCGCGCGCAACGTTTCCGCCATGTCCGGGTAGAGGTGCTTGGGGTCGGAAAGCACTTCCAGCTTCACCAAATCCCAGCCGCCGGCTTCGCGCGCCAGGCGCAGCGTGCGCACCGCGTCCTCGCCCGTGAAGCAACCGGCCGTGTTGGGCAGGAATGTGTAATCGTCCGGGCTGATATGATCGACCAGCATCGGCTCGTCCGGATTGGTCAGGTTTACCCGGCGCACGGCGACCGTGATGATCTCCGCGCCCGATGCGCGCAGCGCGTCGGCGTTCTGGGCGTAGCTTTCATACTTCCCGGTTCCGATGATCAGGCGCGAATTGAACTCCCGCCCTGCAACACGCAGCGTATCCGCTTCCGAAATGGATTTGCCGTCGTCAGGCATGGCTCAGCCTCCGCCGATGAAGTGAACAATCTCGATACGGTCCTCCGCCTGGAGCAACGTATCAGCGTAACGCGACTTCGGAACGATCTCCAGATTGCGTTCAACCGCTACCTTGCGCAGCGGAATTTCCAAGTGCGCAAGGAGTCCCTCAACGTTAAGCCCGTCCGGCACGTCAGAGCTGTCGCCGTTCAGCATGATCTGCATTACATCCCGCTCCGTGTTGGCGCCGCGGCCCGCCCCGGATAAAAGCGGTGCGAGTCACATTGTAAGGCGGCCCGATGACCGTTCTTGTCTACATCCTCAATGGCCCCAATTTGAACCTGCTGGGGCAGCGCGAACCGGAGTTTTACGGCTCCGGCACGCTGGATGATCTGCGCTCCGCTTGCGAAACGCATGTAAAGGACATGGGCGCGACACTGGAATTCCGCCAGACCAATCATGAAGGCGAACTGATAGACTGGCTGCAAGAGGCTGGCGAACGCGCCGACGCGGTGGTTTTAAATCCCGCAGGTCTGGGCCATACCTCCGTGGCGCTTCATGATGCGGTGAAGGCTATAGACGCGCCGGTCATCGAAGTTCATCTTTCACAACCCGCCGCCCGTGAGGCGTTCCGGGCTCACAGTTACGTTTCCAGCGCCGCGAAGGGAACAATTAGCGGCTTTGGACAGCTAAGCTATTTGTTAGGGTTAGACGCCGCGCTTGCAGAAGCGGCAAAAACTTGACCCGCAATAACGGGATTATCGATGTCTTCTGACGATACCGCCAAAAAGCCGATCGATCCGCAAATCGTGCGTGAACTGGCTGAAATCCT
>NZ_ASJA01000006.1 GCF_000412185.1 Euryhalocaulis caribicus | reverse complement strand
AGCAAGGCATTGGTGAAGCGCTGGAGGAGCTGCGTCAGGACCTGGCCCAGAACGGCGAAGGAGAGGGTCTGGGCGGCGAAAGCCCGGACGAGGCCCTGGACCGCGCCGGCGAAGCCATGCGCCGGTCAGAAGAGGCGCTGCGGCGTGGCGCGGGCGACGAGGCGCAGGAAGCGCAGGAAGAGGCGTTGGGCGCGCTGCGCGAAGGCGCGGATCGTCTCGCCCAGCGCATGATGGAGCGCAGCCGGCAGGCGAATAACGGCGCGCAAGGCCAGGCTTCCGAAGGCTCGGACCCGCTGGGCCGGTCATCGGGCCTCAGCCGGGGCGGTGATAACGTGCAAATTCCGGACAAGGCCGACCGCCAGCGGGCGCGCGAAATCCTTGAGGAAATCCGCCGCCGCGCGGCCGAACGCGGCCGTCCGGAGGAAGAACTGGACTATTACGACCGGCTTCTGGAGCGGTTCTAGGCCGGTTTCGCCGCGACTAGTCGATGGCTCCGATATGCGGCAGGCCGCGATAGCGCCCGGCCAGATCCATGCCATACCCTACAAGGAAACGATCCGGCGCTGTCCAGGCGGACCATTCCGGCTTGAATCGCGGCGATATGGCGGTGTTTTTCTCCGCGAACACCACCGCTTTCACGCTCTCGGCCCCTGCCTCGATCAGCGTGTCATAGGCAAATTCCAGCGTACGGCCGGAATCAAAAACCTCGTCGATCAGCAGGCAGGTCGCGCCCTTTACCGGCCGCGTGACATTGGACAGCAGGCGCGGCTCGTCCGCCGCGGTCGTGGAATCGCCATAAGTGGTGACGCGAAGCGCGTCATAGCGCACGTCCACGCCGCGATGCGACAGCGCGCGAATCAGGTCCGCCGCGAAGGTCAGGCCGCCATCCAGCAGCGCCACGGCGATCCAGTCGGGTTCGATTTCGCCCGCGATCCGGTCCGCCACATCCGCGACCCGGTCCGCGATTTCGGATTCAGAGAGCAGAATTTCCATAGCGAGAGGTCTCTACCCCGCCTCGCCGCCCTGTGCGAGTTCGGTTTCAGCGCCTTCGTCAGAGCCGCCCTCTTGCGGCGCTTCCACCGTTACATCGGGATCGGCGATCTCTATGGGCGCATCAGCCAGCGTCAACGCCACGTTCGCGGCGCGCTCCGGCGGATTGACCAGCTGGGTCACCACGGCCACGCGCTCGCCCGGGTCCAGATTTTCCCGCTCCGGCGCCACGGTCCAGGCGAAGAATTCCTCGCCTTCGGCGTCCTGAAGCGCAAATCGGACAAACGGCATGTCGCGATTACGGCGGTCGATATTGCGCAGCGTGCCCTCGACCTCCAGCACGGGCTGATCCTCGACCAGCACCCGCTCGGCGGCCACGCCCTCAATGGACAGGCCGTAGGCATTGGCGTTCGATCCGACCATCGCATAGGCGCTGGCGGTCTGCGGCCAGGCCCGCACCACGTCCAGCCGGAAAATCCACGCCGCGCCCAGCATCACGATCAAGGCCGCGGCAATGCCGCTCCACGCCCCCGCGCCCATCATGAGATAGCGGCGGCGGCGGCGCGCCTCCACCTTGGCGCGATAGGCCTGCGCCGGCTCTTTGGGAACCGGTTTCAATGTCTCTGTTTTTGCGGGCTTTTCAGCCGCCGCCTGCGGCGCGGCCTCGCCCCCGCCGGGCGCGACATGCCAAGTATGACCGCAGGAAGCGCAACGCACGCGCCGGCCCCCGTCGCCGAGCGTGAAGTCGTCGACGGAATAGCGCGTGGTGCAGGAAGGACAGCTCAGTATCATGCTAGACGAATCACGAAGCGCGCCTCTCTAAAACAAACGGGTCTATCATTTCTGCGCCGATGTCCAGTTTCCCCGCTCCAGAACCCCAGCCCGAACCCGCGCCCGCCGTGGCGCGGTTCGAGAATGTCGGTATGCGCTATGGCAGCGGACCGGAAGTTCTCAGCGACATTAACCTCATTCTGGAGGCAGGTTCTTTCCATTTCCTCACCGGCCCGTCCGGCGCGGGTAAAACCTCCCTCCTGAAGCTGATTTACCTCGCTCACCGTCCGTCGCACGGTCGGATCAGCCTGTTCGGGCGCGGCTCGGCAGACCTGAAACGCAACGAAAAGGCGGAAATTCGCCGGCGAATCGGGGTGGTGTTTCAAGAATTCCGCCTGCTCGATCATCTCTCCGTGTTCGACAATGTTGCCCTTCCGCTGCGCGTATCGGGTCAAAAGCGCGCCGATTACCGCGATGACGTGGCCGAACTGCTGGACTGGGTAGGGCTTGGCGGCCGTCTGGACGCCTCCCCCGCCACGCTTTCGGGCGGGGAGCAGCAGCGCGTGGCCATCGCCCGCGCCGTGGTCAACAAGCCGGACCTGCTGATCGCCGACGAGCCGACAGGCAATGTCGACCCCGAACGCGCCGACCGCCTGATGCGCCTGTTCCGGGAGCTGAACCGGCTGGGTACCACCGTGGTGATCGCCACGCACGACCTGCATCTGGTGCGCAAGGCCAACGCTCCGGTCCTCAGCCTGGCCGAAGGGCGCATCACCACGGAGGGCCGGCGATGAGCGCGCCCAAGGCCTCCCCCCTTCTGCCCCCCGATCACAGCCGCGACCGGCCGCTTTTCCTGGTCGTGACGATCCTGGTCTTCCTGGCCTGTTTCGCGGGCCTGACCGCCCGCAGCGCCTGGCAGGCGGCAGGCAGCTGGACTCAGGATTTGTCCTCCGAAGCCACCGTCCAGATCCTCCCCGGCGAGGACGACGATCCGGACGCCCTCACCGCCCGCGCCGCGGAGCTTTTATCCGGCGTCGAGGGCATAGAGACCGCCGAACCTCTGGGCGCTGACGAATCGCAGGCGCTTCTGTCCCCCTGGTTTGGCGACGCCCTACCGGAGGAACTGCCCGCCCCGCGCCTGATCGCCGTGGAGGGCGCGGCCGACGCCGAGGCCATGCGCAGCGCGCTGGAGGCTGAAAACATCGAAGCCGTGGTGGACGATCACAGCCGGTGGGAGGCCGAGATCGCCCGCGCCGCCACCATCGCCCAGCTGATCGCGCTGGCCATACTGGGTCTGCTGGCGCTGGCCGCGGCCGCGGTCATCGTGTTCGCCACCGGGGCGGGTCTGGCCGCGCGGCGGGACGTGATCGAGGCCCTGAAAATCGCCGGCGCCAAGGATTCCTATATCGCCAATCTTTTCATGCGGCGTTTCTGGATGATGGGGCTGAAAGCCGGTCTGGCCGGCGCGGTGATCGCTGGATTATGCGCGACGGGCCTCTATTTCGCTGCAATAAATCAGACCTTGTTGGGATCGGCCGCTGCGCCGGACGTGTTTGATGCGCTTATACTGGCCGCCGCCCCGCTGGTCGCGGGGCAGATCGGCGCGGCCACGGCCTGGTTCGCCGTCATGGCGGCCCTGAAGGAGTCGAACTGAGCAAACGATGGCGTTGCGCTTTCTATCCGCGCTCTTTACCGGGCTGACCGCCGCGTTTTTCGCCGGCTATGTCGCCTTTGTCGTCGCCTTGCCCGGAAAGCCGCACCCGGACGCCGAGGCCGCTGACGGGCTGGTCGTTCTGACCGGCGGCGGCGGGGCGCGCATCCGTCAGGGCCTGACGCTTCTGGAGGCCGGGGCGGGCGACCGCCTTCTCATCAGCGGCGTCTATGAGGAAACCACCAGCGAGGATCTGCGCGCCTTCGGTCCCGGCGCCATGACCCGTTTCGATTGTTGCGTGGATATCGACCGCGCGGCCAAAAACACCATCGGCAACGGCGCGGAAACGGCAAACTGGGCGCGCAGCCACGGCTTCCAGACCGTCGGGGTGGTCACCCACCGCTTCCACATGCCGCGCGCCATGATAGAGCTGAAACGCGCCGCGCCGGATATTGAATACCGCCCCTATCCCGTGGGCGGCGTGTTCTCCCGCGGGCCGCGCCAGACCACGCTGGAATACCTGAAATTTCTGGTTATCCTCACCCGGGACTCGGTGACCGGCCCGCCCGGCGAACACAACGCCTGATCCGTCGAAAGCTCAGGAACTCCAAGCCTCATGCAAGCGCTTCGCTCCACCCTGTTCGTGGTCTGGATGTACGGCCTGATGGTCGTTATGGGCATTATCCTGACCCCGACCCTGATCGGTCCGCGCTCCTGGGCGCGGGGCGGCTTCACGGTCTGGCGCGGTTTGATCTTCTGGGGGCTGCGGGTTCTGGGCGGCGTGACGTGGGAGCTGCGGGGCGCGGAAAACCTGCCCGAAGGCGGCGCGCTGGTCGCCTGCAAGCATCAGTCGATGTTCGATACGCTGGCGCCGTGGGTGTTCCTGAACGATCCCGCCATCATCCTGAAAAAGGAACTGAAATGGCTGCCCATTTTCGGCTGGTGGGCGCAGAAGCTGCGCAATATCGCCGTGGACCGCTCCGCGGCGTCCAAGGCCCTGCGCGACATGACGCGGCAGGCCCGCGCGCGCGCCGCAGAGGGCCGCCAGATTCTGATTTTCCCGGAAGGCACCCGAACCGGCGTGGATGAGCGGGTCGATTACAAGCCGGGCGTCGCCGCCCTGTACAAGGCGATGGACGTCCCCTGCATTCCGGTCGCCCTGAATTCGGGACTGATCTGGGAGTCTTTCGGCAAACTGAAACAGCCGGGCCGCATTATCGTCGAAGTTCTGGAGCCGATTCCGCCGGGTCTGGACCGCAAGGAATTCATGACGCGGCTGAAAACCGCCATCGACACGAGAACCGCCGCGCTGGTTGAGGAGGGCGTATGAGCATCCGCCGTATTCTGACCATTCTGGTCATCGCCGCCGCGGCCTTCGCCGCCCTCTATGTGTTCTACTGGATCTATGTCTCCGGACAGATCAAGGAACAGACCCTGGCCTGGGCCGAGGAGCGCCGCGCGGAGGGCTACGCCATCGAGATGGGCCGCGTCGACGTCAACGGCTTCCCGGCCGCCTTCGAGGTGCAGGTTACGGATTTCGCCATCGGCGCGCCGAATAATGACTGGAGCGCCGCCACGCGCGCGCTGCATGCCCGCCCGGCCTCTGTCTTCGATCTGGAAGTCTGGGACGCGCAGCCGGAGAGTGAAGTGCGCGCCGTCATCGGCTCCGACGAAGGCCCGCTTGAGCTCAGCCTCGAGGGCGCGCGCCTTCTGCTTCAGTCCGTGGACGGCGAAGTGGTGCGGACGGAGGCTTATCTGGACTCCGCCGAGCTGACCTCCGACCAGTCATACCCTGTCATCGACGCGCTGGGCCGGCGGATCGAGGACGTGGAAATCTTCCTCAGCGCCGAAGACCCGGACGCGGGCGAAGTGATCATCGACAGCGCACAGATGAGCTGGGGCGCGCTGGATGTCAGCGCCGCCGGCGTTCTGGGCGTCGATCCCGCAGGCTTCCTTGCCGGGACCGGCCAGCTGGGCCTGTCCGACCCGGAGCGTTTTCTGGACGCCCTGCAGCAGGCGGGAATTCTGGATAACCGCGCCCGGCAATTCGCCCAGATCGCGGTCGCCATCGCGCCCCGGAACGAGGAGGACCGCGTGGTCCTGCCCGTCTCCTTCAATGGCGGGAAGGCCTATATCGGACCGGCCCCGGTGGGCGCCGCCCCGCGGATTCACGCGCCCGAAACGAACTCCTGAAGCGCGGCGGCAAGGCGGCGGTTCTCGTCTTCCGTCCCCACCGTCATGCGCAGGGCGTCGCCCAGCCCGTAGGGCTGTAGCGGACGCACGATCAGGCCCTTGCTCTTGAGGAAGTTGTCGGCGGCGTCAGCCGTCTTCGCGCCTTCGGGATCGAAATGCACCAGCACGAAATTGCCGTAGCCCGGCGTGACCTTCAGGCCGGTCTTTGCAATTTCGCGCTCCAGCCAGGGACGCCATTGTTCATTGTGCTCGACCGAGCGTTCCTCGAACTCCAGATCATGGATCGCCGCCGCGCCCGCCGCCTGCGCCGGGACGCTGACATTGAAAGGTCCGCGCACGCGGTTCAGCGCGCCGATCACATCCGCCGGGCCATAGGCCCACCCCAGCCGCAGCGCCGCCAGACCATAGATCTTGGAAAAGGTGCGGGTGACCAACACGTTCGGAAATTGCGAGGCCATAGGCAGCGCCGTTTCGAAATCGTCCCGCCGCATATATTCAGCATAGGCCTCGTCCACGACCAGCAGCACGTTTTCCGGCAGGCCAGCGTGCAGGCGGCGGATTTCGCTGGCCGGCAGGTAGGTGCCGGTCGGGTTGTTCGGGTTGGCGACAAAAACCACGCGGGTCTTGTCCGTCACCGCGGCCAGCAGCGCATCCACGTCCGCCGTGCAATTCTTCTCTTCCGCGACCTGAATGTCTGCCAGACTCTGCTTGGCTACCAGCCCATAGACCAGGAAGCCGAATTCGGAGCGCAAAATCGCCTCGCCCGGGTTCAGATACGCCTTGCCGACCATTTGCAGAATCTCGTCCGACCCCGCGCCGCAAACCAGGCGCTCGGCGTCCAGCTCATAGCGCGCGGCGATCGATTCCCGCAGCTTCACCCACGCCCCGTCCGGGTAGAGATGAAGCGAATCCGCGCAGGTCTTGTAAGCCTCGATCGCTTTCGGGCTGGCGCCCAGCGGGTTCTCGTTGGAGGACAGCTTGGCGGGCTTTTCGATCCCCGGCGCCTCGGACGAACCGGGCTTGTAGGGGCGAATATCCATGATCCCTTTGCGGGGCGTGGGTCCGCTCATCGCATGATCCTCTTCATTATGGGCAGGCAAGACAGTTCGAAAGCGGACATAACGCCGCCCTTGCGCAGCGGCAAGCGCTCAGGCGCGCGCCGGCGCCGTGGCGAAGGCCGGGGCGCTGCCGCGCGGCGGAATGGCGACGCGCTTGCGCGCCTCCACCAGGATCACGCCGCCCAGCCCCGGCCACAGCATGTCGCCGATGATTTCCCAGCCCGGCGCGGACCGGGCGATCACGCCCCAGCCGCGCGGCGGCGCATAGAGCGCCCGCGACCAGGCCATCGGCTCCAGCCCGCAATCACGCAACAGGCGCGAAAGCTGGATGCGCGTGAACGGACGGCCGTGACCGAACGGGCTGGCGTCGGACAAAGACCACAGGCTCACCCGGCTGGGCGCGATCAGGATGACCCGCCCCTCCCCGGCCGATATGCGCCAGACCTCGGTCAGCATGGCGCGCAAGGCGTCGCTTTCCTCCAGCCCGTGCGCCACGATTACCCGGTCAAACGCATTGTCGCGAAAGGGCAGCGCGGTTTCCTCGACCAGCGCGCTGGCGCAGCGCCCGTCTTCGGGCCACGCCTCCCCGCCCTGCTGGCCGGGCATGGCCGCCACGATGCGGCGCGCGGAACTGAGATACGGCGTCAGATAAGGCGCGGCATAGCCCAGACCCGCCATGTCCAGCCCGCGGGCGTCCGGCCACAGGGCATGAATGCGGCGGGCGATCATCTCATGCGCCATGCCGCCCAGCGGGCTGTCGTAAAATCGCTTCAGGTCCACGACATCAAGCCGCATCGAACATGCCTTCTAACTTCTTCCCCCCGATACTAGGTTGAGACTCAGCGAACGTGAATGAACGGAGTTCATATGTTGCAGGTCCGGATGTTTCCCTGCCTCAACGACAATTACGGATTTCTGGCGCATGACCCGCATACCGGGGAAACGGCCTGCATCGACACGCCCGATCCCGATGACATCCTGCGTCAGGCGGAAGCGTCCGGCTGGCGCATCAGCCAGATCTGGAACACCCATCATCACTGGGACCATGCCGGCGGCAACGCGGCGCTGAAGAAAGCCACCGGCGCCTTCGTGGTCGCCCCAGGCGGCGAACGCGGCAACATAGACGGCGTGGACCGCGCCGTGGAGGGCGGCGAGCGCGTGCGGCTGGGCGAGTTCGAGGCGGACGTGATCGCAACCCCCGGCCATACGCTGGGCCATATCATCTATCATTTCCCGGCGGAGAAGGTCGCTTTTGTCGGAGACACCATTTTCGCGCTCGGCTGCGGCCGCCTGTTCGAGGGCACGCCCGAACAGATGTGGGACTCCCTGAAGGCGATCCGGGCCCTGCCGAAAGACACGCAGCTCTACTGCGCCCACGAATACACCCAGGCCAATGCCCGTTTTGCCCTGACGGTGGAAACGGACAACGACGCGCTGAAAGCCTATGCCGGCGACGTCGACCGCAAGCGGAAGAAGGGCGAGCCGACAGTGCCCACCACGGTCGGGGCCGAGCTTGAAGCCAATCCCTTCCTGCGCGCCGACAAGGCCCCGCTCAAGAAAGCCGTCGGCCTGCCCAACGCCGCGCCGGAAAAGGTCTTCGCCGAAGTGCGCGCGCGGAAGGACCGGTTCTGATGGCGCGCGACATTCCACCCGCCCCGCCGAAAGACCTGACCCCCGAACAGGCCGAAGCCTATTGTCAGGGCAGCCTGCCCGGCCTTGTCGGCCTGACATGGATCTCCACCAAAGCCGATCACATCGAATCCCGGCTGGCGCTGCGGCCGGAGCTGATGGCCCCGAACGGTTATCTGCACGCCGCCTCGGTCATCGCGGCGGCTGACACCACAGCCGCGCTGGCCTGCATCCTGAACCTGCCGGAGGGCGCGTTGAATTTCACGACAATCGAACTGAAGTCCAACTTCACGGGCACGGCGAATAGCGGTCATGTCCGCGCCCTCGCCAGCCCGGTTCATCTGGGCCGCGCCTCGCAAGTCTGGGATTCGGTCGTCACCCATGAAGAAAGCGGCAAGGCCATCGCGCATTTCCGCTGCACCCAGATGATCCTCTACCCGCAAGCGTAAGAGCGTTTCATGAAAGCCGAAGACATCATCGCGATGCTGGACCTCGCCCCGCATCCGGAAGGCGGATTTTTCCGCGAGACCTGGCGCGACGAAACCGGCGAGGGTCGCGCCGCCTCCACCGCCATCTATTTCCTGCTGACCGAAGGCAATCGCAGCCACTGGCACCGCATCGACGCGTCCGAGACATGGCATTACTACGCCGGCGCGCCGCTGATCCTGCGCATTCACGACGATAACGGATCGCAGGAAATCCGCCTTGGCGCGGACCTTGCCGCCGGCGAGCGACCGCAAGGCGTCGTCCCGCCCCATGCCTGGCAAAGCGCGGAGACCACCGGCGACTGGACGCTGGTCGGCTGCACCGTCGCCCCCGGCTTCGAATTCGACCATTTCGAACTCGCCCCCGAAGGCTGGGAGCCTGGAACTTGATTTTCAAAACACCGATCGAAGTGGATTTTTTCCGCACGTCAGTAGGCGACGGCGACGCGTAGTTTGCTACGCGAGACGCCGCCGACGCAGCGTGCGGGGAAAAGACGCCCGATCAGATTAGTACATGTGCTGGCCGCCATTGATGGACAGAGTCGACCCGGTGACGAAACCGGCCTCGTCTTCCACCAGGAACAGCACGCCGCGCGCGATCTCGCTGGCGCCGCCAAGGCGGCCCACCGGGATGCGGGCGACAATTTTCTCCAGCACTTCTGGCGGCACGGCGGCGACCATGTCCGTGTCGATATAGCCCGGCGCCACCGCGTTCACGGTGATGCCGGCGCGCGCGCCTTCTTGCGCCAGCGCCTTTGTGAAGCCGTGGATGCCGGACTTGGCGGCGGCGTAGTTCACCTGACCGTACTGCCCCGCCTGCCCGTTGATGGAGCCGACATTGACGATGCGGCCAAAGCCGCGGTCCAGCATGGTCGGCCACACCGCCTTGGACATGTTGAACACCCCGCCCAGATTGGTGTCGATCACCTCGTCCCATTGCTGGCGGGTCTGTTTCTTCATCGTGGAGTCGCGCGTGATGCCGGCGTTATTGACCAGCACCTCCACCGGGCCGAGCGCGCTCTCGACCTGTTTCACGCCGTCTTGGCAGGCCGGGAAATCCGCGACATCCCATTTGAACGCGGCGATCCCGGTCTCATCGGTAAATTTCCGGGCGCGGTCATCATTGCCGGCATAAGTCGCCGCGACCCTGAATCCCTTTTCCTTGAGCGCGAGTGAAATGGCGGCGCCGATGCCGCGTGTTCCGCCTGTCACGATCGCAGTCCGGTCCATAAATTCCTCCCTGTCCGGTATTTTGTCGTTATCGTTTATCTACACTAAATCCGGTCTGAGCGCCGGTTTAAAGCCTTGAAATGAAATCTGCTTGACGCGCACTGCTCTTGCGGGGAAAGACGCTTTGGTCCTAAGTCGGACCTACAAAAAACCTATAACATTATTGAGGGAGCGCGATCTTGGCGAAAAAGAAACTCGATCCGGACGAACCAGTCGTCATCAAGAAATACGCGAACCGCCGCCTGTATGACACATCGTCCAGCGCCTATGTGACGCTTGATGACTTGAGCGCGATGGTCCGTGACGGCGTGGAGTTCGTGGTCGTCGACGCCAAGTCGGGCGATGACATCACCCGCAACGTGCTCAACCAGATCATCTTCGAGCAGGAAAGCCACGGCGAGAACCTGCTGCCCATCACCTTCCTGCGACAGCTGATCCGCTTCTATGGCGACCAGATGCAGGCGGTGCTGCCCTCCTATCTGGAAATGTCGATGGAGAGCTTCGCCCGCCAGCAGGAGCAGATGCAGGAGCATATGGGCGGCAATATGGGCTCTGCGAACGCCTACCGGATGTTCGAGGAAATGACCCGCCAGAACATGGCGATGTTCCAGAACGCCCTGCGCATGTTCAACCCGTCCGCAGACGCGGGGGCCGAACCCTCCGCCCCGGCCGGCGGCGGAAAGCGCGACGAGGACCTCTCCTCCATCCGCGACGAGATGGAAGCCCTGCGCAAGCGCCTGGACGAGATGTCCAAGGGCTAGACGCCCCTTATCGTCCCGGTTTGATACGCAAACCGGGACAATTTGCCGAAAATCGTAGTTAACAGCGTCTAAACGGGACGCAGTTCCCGCCATGGTCTGGCCCAAAGCTTGCGCCATGTCCGCTGTAATGACTCGGATCAGCAGCATATCAAGGGCGCTCGTGCTGGCGGACAAACGTTCCGTCCCGGCCCGCATCGAAGCGCCGAAGAAACCGGCGCCGAAAGCCGCCGCGCCGCGCCGCGCGCCGGCCCCGCTGGCCCTGGTCCCCAGCGTAGAGGGTCAGACCGCCGCCGCCGGAATCGAGATCCAGCTGACGCGCGGTCCGCAGCGCCGCGGCCTGAAGGCCGACGCCAATGAACGCGCCCGCTACGCCCGCGCCTACCGTCCCGCGCCAGACCTGACCGGCCGCCTCTACAAGGTCAGCGCGTGAGCCGTCTCGTCCGCAAGGCGGAGGCGCTCAACGCCGAACGCGCGGCCGGTTTCATGGCCGCGCTCTCGGTCTTCTATTTCCTTGGCTGAATAGCGCCGTCCGGCTAACCGCCGCCGACCGCGAAGTCCCGCCGCGCCGTGACAATCGAGATCACGAAGCCCGCCACCACGTCCAGCAACGTCATGAGCGTCAGCAGGAAGAAGGCGGATGTCGCGAACACGTCGAACAGCAGGAATTGAACCACGCACGCGATGAACACGATCATCGACACGCCGTGATTGATGATCGCGCCCTTGCCGATCCCGGTGGAGCGTATGATCTCCACGAACAGCAGGATCAGGCTGAGCACGATGAAAAGATCGCCCCAGCTGACGGCCCAGACCGCGTCGCTCGGCATCGGGATCTGCATCGCCGGGGCCACCAGGCGCGCCTGGACCCCTTCCACCGATGACAGCATTTTTCCGCCGAAGGCGAGGAAATTATAGACGATCAACGGGATCACCAGCAGGGGAACCGCGTCGAACCAGCTTCCGCCCTTGGCGGCCGCATTATTTGAAGGAACCATAACCATAACCCCACATTAACCATTGCGGCGGTCGGGGTGAACCTCTTTCGCGTCTCCGGGGTTTCGATTTCGCGCAATAAGCCATGAAACCCCCAGAAGGTCCCACGCGCCCGCCACGGCGCGCCCGAAATTCGTGTATTTCGACCGCCCCGCCTCGCGCGCCCGGTGCCCCACATCGACAAACGCCACGCCGAACCCTTCCCGCTTCATCAGGGCGGGCATGTAGCGGTGCATATGATCGAAATACGGCAGGCGCATGAAGGCGTCGCGCCGCATCGCCCGGATGCCCGATCCCGAATCCGCGGCGTCATCGCGCAGAACCCGCCGCCGGATGGCGTTCGCCCATTGCGAGGCAATGCGTTTGCCCGCGCTGTCCTGCCGTTTCTTGCGGCGGCCGGAGACCAGCCCCAGCGCTGGATTGGCATTCAAATGGTCGATCATGGCGGGAAGGTCCACCGGATCGTTCTGGCCGTCCCCGTCCAGCGTGCAGATCACCCGGCCATGCGCGGCCAGCGCGCCCGTGCGCGTGGCGCGGCTCTGCCCGGCATTGGTTTCATGGCCGATCACGCGCAGCGCCGGAAGGTCCGCCATGACGCCCGCCAGTTCCTCGCGCGTCGAATCCCCGCTGGCGTCATCGACGAAAATGATCTCGTAACGCCGCCCGTCCAGAACGCCGGCGATCTCCCGCGCCAGCGCGCCGCAATTGCCCGCTTCGTTATAGACCGGGACGACAACGCTGATTTCTAGCTGGGTTTCGTTCATGATGTCCTGACGCATGACCGCCGCTTGAGGCTTCATCGCTTTTTGCACGGGCGGCGCGGCTGCGAAAGAGGCGCGCGCCCTCTTCGCCTTTTGCCGCTGGCCCGTTAAACAGCGGACAGTGATGACGCCAACCGCCGCCCCTTCCGCCCCGCACGCGCCCCTGCCCTTCAACCCGGCCGGGCGAAACGCGGCGCTGATCATCCTTGTTCTTGCGCTGCTGGCGGGCGTCGCCGGGGTCTTCACCATGCCGCCGCTGGACCGCGACGAGTCGCGCTATGCCCAGGCCAGCGCGCAGATGCTGGAAACCGGCAATTTCATCGAGATTCGCTTTCAGGACGCCCCGCGCCACAAGAAGCCCGCGGGCATCCACTGGCTGCAAGCCGCCTCGGTCGCCCTCTTCTCCAGCGAGGAGGCGCGCCAGATCTGGGCCTATCGCATCCCGTCCCTGTTCGGGGCCATGCTCGCCGCGCTGGCGGCCTGGATGGCGGGGCTGCGCCTGATCGATCCGCGCGCCGCATTCATCGGCGCGGCCTGTTTCGCCGTCTGCATCCTTCTGGGCGTGGAAGCCGCCATCGCCAAGACGGACGCGGTGCTGGTCGCCTTCACGACGCTTTCCATGCTGGCGCTGGCGCACCTGAAATTCGGCGGCGGCGGACGATGGACGGCTATCGGTTTCTGGTCCGCCTTCGCGGCGGGCATCATGATCAAGGGTCCGGTCACGCCGCTGGTCGTCATCCCCGCCCTGCTGGCCCTGTTCCTGTGGGAGCGGAAAGCCGCCTGGGCGAAACCGCTGGCCTGGTGGCCGGGGCCGATGCTGGCCGTCGCCATCGCCCTGCCTTGGTATGTCGCCATCGAAATGGCGACCGGGTTCGAGTTCATAAAACAGGCCGTTGGCGAAGACCTTCAACCCAAGGTCATTGGCGGCGTGGAAAGCCATGGCGCGCCGCCGGGCTATCACACCGCCTTCGCCATTCTGCAGCTCTGGCCGGCCACCCTGTTCCTGATTCCGGGCTTCATCCCGGCATGGCGCGCCCTTCGCGCGCGGCGCGACGATGCGGACTGGGCCGGGGTGCGCTTCCTGCTGGCCTGGGCGATACCGGCCTTCCTGATCTATGAGCTGACGCCCACCAAGCTCAGCCATTACACGATGCCGGTCTATCCGGCCTTCGCCCTGCTGGCCGGGCTGGGGGCGCTGGAGCTCTGGAAGCGCGCCGCCCCGCTCTGGAGCCGCATCGCCTCCAATATCCTGTTCGGATTCGCCGGCCTGAGCGGCGCCGCGCTGATGGTCTATCTGGCCATGACTTACGGCGACGGCGCGACGCAACTGACCGCGTGGATCGCCGGCGGCGTCATTGTCACACTCTCCGCCGCGGCCATCGTCACGCCCACAGGCTGGGCGCGAATCGTGCTGGCGCTGCTGGCCGCGCTTAGCTGGCACTGGTCCGCGCGCGCCCTTGTCGCCCCCGCGCTCGACCCGCTCTTCACCGCCCGCGACTTCACCGGCGTTTTCGCCCCGGACGAGCGCCCCATCGGCAGCTACGCCTTCACCGAACCCAGCCTCGTATTCCTGCTGGATGGCGGCATCGCCATTGAGCCGCGCGACCAGATCATGCAACGCGCCGCCACCAGCGGCGATCTGAGCGCCTTCATCATCCCGCGCGCCGACTGGGACGCGCTCCGCGCCGCGCTTGCGGACCGCGCCTCGTGCGCACACATCTTAAAAGAGGCGGACGGCCTGAATTACTCCAATGGAGACGAACTGGATCTGCTGGCCGTGCGCGTGAATTGCGAGGAGGCGACGCCATGACGCGCCGTGTCGAGATTGTCGAAGTCGGCCTGCGGGACGGGCTGCAGAATGAAAAGACCCTGCTGCCGACCGACGTGAAGATGGAATTCATCGACCGGCTTCTGGACGCGGGCTGCAAACGCATGGAAGTCGCCAGTTTCGTAAACCCGAAACTCGTGCCCGCCATGGCGGATTCGGACGACATCATGGGCCGCGTCCCGCGCGACCGCGGGGCCAGCTGGATCGGCCTCGCGCTCAATGAGCGCGGCCTGCGCCGCGCCATCGACATGAAGTGTGACGAGATCAATTACGTCATGGTCGCCAGCGAAGGCTTCGGCGTGAAGAACCAGGGCGCGACGCCGGAAGAATCCGCCGCCCTGTTCGAGCGCATCGCCCCGCTGGCGATCGAAGCCGGCATCCCTCTATCGGCAACCATCTCCGTCGCTTTCGGCGATCCGTTTGACGGCGAGGTCGACCAGAGCGCGGTGATAGACCTTGCCGAACGCGCCGCGAAGGCGGGCGCCGTGGAGCTGGCCTTCGGCGACACGATCGGCGTCGCCGATCCGTGGTCCGTGCAGCGCCTCATCGCCGGGCTGCGTGAACGCCTGGGCGATAACGGCCCGCGCCTGCGCATGCATTTTCACGACACGCGCAACACCGCCCAGGCCAATATCTTCGCGGCCATCGAGGCGGGCGTGGACGTCATCGACGCCTCCTGCGGCGGCCTTGGCGGCTGCCCCTTCGCGCCGAACGCGACCGGAAACGTGGCGACCGAGGATGTCGTCTACATGCTGGATCGCGCCGGAATCGAGACCGGGCTCGATCTCGACAAGCTTATCGAGACCACGCACTGGGTCGAAAAACATATCGGCCGCATGCCCCCCGCCCTGCTCGCCAAGGCCGGCGGTTTTCCGAAAAGCGCCTAGTCCAGCCCGGCCAGCGAACGGACCACGTTCCGCGCCGAATAGGCGGTGGCCCGGCCCATCAGGGCCAGCACGATAAACGGCGCGGCGGCGACCGCCTTCACCTTGCCCATCGGGGTGCGCGCGAATTTCCAGAAATAATGCACAAAACCCTGCGACTTCGCCCATTCTACCGTCATCAGCGGCGCGCGGGAGGTGGAGCCGTAATGCATCACCCGCGCTTCCGGATGGAACACCACCACGCCGCCCGCCTCGGCCACGCGGCGGCAGAGATCAATATCCTCGACATGCAGGAAATAGCTTTCGTCGAACCCGCCGAGCGAAAGGAAATCCTTGCGCGGAAGGGCCATTGCCGCGCCGGAGACCACCGGCGTCGGGCACGGCCCGTCCGGCAATGGCTCCCGCTCGCGGTGGATATTGCGGAACTCGGGGTGAAGCGGCTCCAGCTTGTACAGACCCGAATAGCCGATAAAGGCCGAAAGCGGGGTCAGCATGCCGCGCCGCGCCCCGCGCTGTTCCGTGCCGTCCGTGTTCAACAGGCGCGCCCCGACCAGCCAGGGATGACGCCCGCGCGCCGCGCCGGCCTCGGCCATCAGCATGGCCGCGCCCGGCTCGATCAGCGCATCCGGGTTCAGGAACAGGACCACGTCGCCACTGGCCGCCCGTGCGCCCAGATTGCAGGCCCGCGCAAACCCGACATTCCCCTGCCCGGCCAGCAGGCGCACATTCTCGCGCGCCTCGTCCAGCGCCTCCAGACGCTGGCGGACATCCTTGGGATTGCCGTTGTCCAGGATCACCAGCTCGTCGATATCGCCGGCCTTCAGGGCCGCATCGATGGCCTCGAACAGCGCCGGGCCGGTATGCCAGCTGACCATGATGGCGCTGATGGTCGGGCGCTCCCCGCCGTTCATGCCCTGCCCCTCCCGATCAGGATACAGGCGGAGGCGGCCAGAAAAGCCGTCGCCCACCACCATTCCTGCCACACGCCATAACTGACGAAGGAAAGCACGGCCATCGCCGCCAGCGCGGAGGCCGCCGCGGCCGCTTGCGCGCGGGGCATGTCCAGATGGTCGGAGGCGGCATGGACCAGCGCCACCAGCGCCGCCGCGCCCAGCAGCGCCCCGACCATGCCCAGTTCCAGCCAGAGCTGAAGCGCGGCGGAATGGGGGTGGAGCGGCATGCGCTCCAGATCGAATCCGCGCATGGCGACAATTTGATCAAAGGTGCGGGAGGCATCCATCCCCCACCCCTGGAACGGCCGCTGGACGATCAGTTCCCGCGCATAGGTCCAGGTTTCCCACCGCCATTCCCATGAAAACGCCATATCGGCGCGCATTTCAGGCGATAGCGGGCCGGCCGCGGTAATGACCATCGGCGCAAACACGATCCACAACGCCGCGGCCAGCGCCGCGCCGAACAGCGCCGAACGCGGCCGCCAGCAGGCCAGCGCAAAAGCCGCCGCCGCGGCGACCAGCGCAACCGCGTTGGCGATCATGTCGAAGGACAGCGCAATGGAGACCGCCGCCGCGCCCAGCGCCAGCGCCACCCATCTGCCGTGCCGGAAATGCGCCAGCGCCATGGCCGCGGCCGGTCCGGCCAGCACCACAAAGACAGAGGCCCCGCGTCCGACATTGCGGAACAGGGCCGGATTATCGAGGCTGAGCTGCTTGATGGAGCGTGTGAACCACGCCCCCGTCGCGGCCTCCACAACCAGCATGACGGCCAGCGCCGCAACCCCCGCCGCGAGAGCGGCGCGCGGCCAGGTCCGCTGGTCTTCCGGCATCCGCATACAGGCCAGCGCGAACGCGCCATAGAGCAGCACCCCGGCCCAGACCAGAGAAACCTGTTCGGCGTCGCTGGGCGACCAGAGCTGCGCCACGCCCAGCCAGACCAGGAAAAGCAGCGCAATGCCGATGGCCGCGCCCGGACGGATCGCCCGCCGCCAGCCATCGGGACCGGGAAAGGCAATGATCCCGCCCAGCGCCAGCAATGGCGACAACGCCAGTCCGCCCCCTGTCGCCAGAAGCGGCGTCAGCAGGAAAACCAGCAGCATCGCGCCGATGGCGCGCGCGCTATGGGCGCGATGGATCAGGCTGGACGGCAAGAGCGGGCTTTCTTCAGCTTGTCTTGAGGTCGGGCGGCAAGGCTTCTCCGGAAAGACGCGTCACCGCATCATCAAGAGAGATGACTTCCTGCTTTTTCCCGCCTTCGCCAAAGGCGCGCAAGGCCACGTTTTTCTCTTCCGCCTCGCGATTGCCCACCACGGCGATGTAGGGAACCTTCGCATTCGAGTGTTCGCGGACCTTGTAGTTGATCTTCTCGTTCCGCAGGTCCGTCTCCACGCGCAGCCCGGCCTTGCGCAGCGTATCCGCCGCCTCGCGGGCGTAATCGGCCGCATCCTCGGTGATCGTGGCGACCACGATCTGCGTCGGCGCCAGCCACATCGGGAAGGCCCCGGCATAGTTCTCGATCAGGATGCCGAGGAATCGCTCGAACGAACCCAGAATCGCGCGGTGCAGCATGACCGGACGGTGCTTCTCGCCATCCTCGCCGATATAGGTGGCGTCCAGACGCTCGGGCAGGTTGAAGTCGGCCTGGATCGTGCCGACCTGCCATTCCCGGCCGATGGCGTCGCGCAACACGAAGTCCAGCTTCGGGCCGTAGAACGCCCCGTCGCCCGGCTCGTACAGCACGTCCAGCCCCGTGGCGTCGGCCGCCGTTTTCAGCGCCTTCTCGGCCTTGTCCCAGATCTCGTCGCCGCCAACGCGCACTTCCGGGCGGTCGGCGTAACGCACCTTCACGTCGTCGAAGCCCAGATCCGTATAGACCCGCTGAAGCAGCGAGCAGAACTTCTTCACCTCGTCGGTGATCTGGTCCTCGCGGCAGAAAATATGCGCATCGTCCTGCACGAAGCCGCGCACCCGCATCAGGCCGTGCAGCGCGCCGGACGGCTCATAGCGGTGGCAGGAGCCGAACTCGGCCAGGCGCAGGGGCAGGTCGCGATAGGATTTCTGGCCCTGGTTGAACACCTGCACATGGCACGGGCAGTTCATCGGTTTGACCGCCAGCACCTTGTCCTCCTCCTCGATGGAAGAAATGAACATGTTCTCGCGGTACTTGCCCCAGTGGCCGGATTCTTCCCAGAATTTCCGGTCCATCAGTTGCGGCGTGCGGATTTCCTTGTAGCCGCCCTCGTCCTGTCGGCGGCGCATATAGTCCTGCAGGGCGCGGTACAGCGTCCAGCCATTGGGGTGCCAGAAGACCTGGCCCTGCGCCTCTTCCTGCATGTGGAAGAGGTTCATTTCCTTGCCAAGCTTGCGGTGGTCGCGCTTCTCGGCTTCCTCGATCCGGTTGAGATGGGCTTTCAGCGCCTTCTCGTCGGCCCAGGCCGTGCCGTACATGCGTTGCAGCATGGCGTTGCGGTGATCGCCGCGCCAATAGGCCCCGGCCAGCTTCATCAGCTTGAACGCCTTGGGCAGCTTGCCCGTGGAAGGCAGGTGCGGTCCCCGGCAGAGGTCCAGCCACTCGCCCTGACGATAGATCGAAATCACCTCGTTCTCGGGCAGGTCGGCGATCAGCTCGGCCTTGTACTCTTCGCCGATGGACTTGAAATACTTGATCGCCTCGTCGCGGTCCCAGACCTCGCGGACAATATCCTCGTCGCGGTCGACGATCTCGGCCATCTTGGCTTCGATCTTCTCGAAATCCTCCGTGGAGAACGGCTCCTCGCGCGCAAAGTCGTAATAGAAGCCGTCCTCGATCACCGGCCCGATCGTGACCTGCGTGCCGGGAAACAGCTCCTGCACCGCCTCGGCCAGCACGTGCGCGGCGTCATGGCGGATCAGCTCGAGCCCCTCGGGATCACGCGCCGTGATGATGCGAATTTCGGAATCGGCCTCCACCGGGCGCTTCAGGTCGCGCAGTTCGCCATCGACCTCCACGGCCAGCGCCTTCTTGGCCAGCGACTTGGAAATATCCTCGGCGATGTCAAAGCCCGTCACCCCGTCGGGATAGGACCGGCTGGCGCCATCGGGAAATCTGATCTCGGGCATGTCTTACTCGTCTTCCGTCTTTGCCTGACCGTTCCGCGCCTCGATCAGCGCGCGAACCTTGTCCAGCGGTATCGCTTCAATGTGCCGGGCCTCGCGCGCGGCGGAATCGTAACCCGTCACGCTCTCGGCCATGAAAAGGGAATTCAGGATCGCTTCCTCGGTCGCCTCGATCACCGCCTGGAACAGCGGCGAAACCCTGTCATTGCCCAGCTTGGCGTAGGATTCCACCCCTTGCCGCCGCGCCGGCGTGCGACGAACCGGCTCAGCGGTCGAAAAGGCGATCACGTAATCGCCTGATCCGTTGGTCATGGACGCGCCGGTGCGCGCCAGACCGGCCAGCGCGCGATGCGCCAGGCGCTCCAGATTGCGGTCGTCCAGCGGCGCGTCAGTGGCGACCACGATCATGATCGATCCGTCCGCCCGGTCGCTGTCCAGCTGCTCTTTCAGATAATACTGGCCCAGCGCCTCGCCCGCCTTCACGCCATCGACGCTCAGCACGCCGCCGAAATTGGACTGAACCAGAACGCCGACCGTGTAGCCGTCCAGCGAGGCGGGCAGCGCGCGGGAGCTGGTGCCGATGCCGCCTTTCCAGCCGAACGCCACCGTGCCGGTCCCGGCCCCGACAGCGCCTTCCGCCACCGGTCCCGCCGCGGCGGTCTCTATGGCTTCCCGAACATGGTCCGGCGTCACGGCCCGGGCGCGAATATCGTTCAGGCGGGAATCGTTCGTCTCGCCCACCACGGCGTTGACCGACACGATTCCCTCATGACCTTCCTGATCCAGCGTCCAGCCGATGACGCCCTCGGCGCCGGCTGGAACGGAAAGCGTGTTGGTCAGAATGATCGGCGTCTCGATCTCCCCCAGCTCGCGGATCTGCGTCACGCCCATCAGCTTGCCGAAGCCGTTGCCCACCGCCACGGCGGCGGGAACCTTGTCCATGTAGAGATCGCCGCCATGCGGCAGCACCGCCGTCACGCCCGTGCGGATCGTTTCGCCCTCGGTCAGCGTCACATGGCCGACGCGCACGCCTTCCACATCGGTGATCGCGTTCAGCGCGCCCGTCGGCAGCACGCCCGGCGCCGCGCCCAGATCGCGGGCGCGCGCCCGCTCGCCGTCCTGAGCCATCGCCGCGCCGCCCAGGCTTACAGCGGCCGCCGCGGCAAGAATGATCCGGCCAGCGCGGCTCATGCTGCGTCCCCCTTGCCGTCGGGCACCGGGTCCCAGCCATGCGTGCCGCCCGGACGGCAGCGCGCCACGCGGCGCAGGCCCAACCAGCCGCCGCGCAGGAAACCGTGGCGGCGCACCGCCTCCGCGGCGTATTCCGAACAGGTGGGTTCATGCCGGCAGCGCACGCCCAGCGCCATGAAGGCGGGCGACAGCGTCAGCTTGTAAATCTTGAGAAGCGCCGCAACGGCGCGATTTCTGAAGGACATGATGATGCTTCGGTCCTGTGGCTCACGCACGTTCTAGCTGGGTGCGAACACCGCCCGTGCGGCGGCTTTTCGCAATGGCGGGCCGTGGCGTCTAACCCGCCGGTTCCGGACGCCGGCCTCCGACCCGCCATACAGGCGGGCGGCCAACGCCCTAGCTAGTCGATGTCGTGCGCCGAATGCTCATCATCACGGGAAAATAGGCCCTGTTTCGCGGGGTGAAAAGCCTCCCCGCTGAATGTGGCCCCTAGGCCGCCTCCACGCGCGCGCTTTCCACGGCCTCGGCCGCGGCGTTGAACGCCAGCATGGTCGAGTCCTGACGCGCCGGATATTCGGCGACCGCCTGAAGCAGCGCCAGGTCCGCAAACCGGCCTTCCGGCGGCGCGCCGCCGTCCTTCAGCATGGCTTTCAGCGCATCGCGCGCGCTGACAATCTCGTCCGGCGTGGCGCCGATAATATTGCCGGTCAGGATCGCCGCGGCGGCCTGGCCCAGCGCGCAGGCCTGCAGGCGCAGGGCGCAATCGCTCACCGCGCCGCCTTCAAACGCCAAATCGATCTCCAGCCATGATCCGCACAGCTTCGACGTCTTGCGCGTCATCACGTCGGGCGCATCCAGCTCGCCGACGCGCGGAATATTGCCCGCCAGCGCGATTACCTTGTCATTATAGAGGTCGTCAGTCATGGTCACATGATAACGCAAAACAGAATTGCGTTCCACTCCCCACAAACGTCAATTCATTCCGTGATTTCCGTAAAAACGAAACGAATTTACGCCTCACGCCGCCAGATCGTGCCATCCGCGCCATCTTCCAGAACCACGCCCTGATCGGCCAGCGCGTCGCGAATCCGGTCGGCCTCGGCAAAATCGCGGTTCGCGCGCGCCTGCTTGCGCGCCTCGATCTGCGCCTCGATTTCTTCGGCGCTCAGCCCCTCGCCCGTATCGTCGGCGCCCTTGAACCATTCCTCCGGCGCGCTTTGCAGGATGCCCAGCTGGTCGCCGGCGTCGATCAGCCGCGCCTTCGCCTCGGCCTTATCCGCGTCCGTCCGGGCCTTGTTCGCCGCATTGATCAGCCGCGCCACTTCCGCAAACGCCTTGGGCGTATTCAGATCGTCTTCCAGCGCCTGGGTCACGCCTTCCGCGGTGACGCCCGCCGCCGGCTCGACGCCCTCCAGCTTGCGCAAGGCCTGATAGGCGCGGTCCACGGACGACCGGCTCTGCTCCAGCAAGTCGCGGGTCCAGTCCAGCGGCTGGCGGTAATGCGCCGACAGCAACGCCCAGCGCATCACCTCGCCCGGCCACTCGTCCAGCAGATCGCTGACCAGCATCACATTGCCCAGCGACTTGGACATCTTTTCGGATTCGATATTCAGGAAGCCGTTATGCATCCAGTAGCGCGCCAGCGGCGATCCGCCGTGCGCGCAGGCGCTCTGGGCCAGCTCGTTCTCATGGTGCGGGAAGACCAGGTCCGCGCCGCCGCCGTGAATGTCGATCGTCTCGCCCAGATTGGCCTCGATCATGGCGGAGCATTCCAGATGCCAGCCCGGGCGGCCATCGCCCCACTGGCTGGACCAGGACGGCTCGCCCTCCTTCGCCGGCTTCCACAGCACGAAATCGGCCGGGTCGCGCTTATAGGGCGCAACCTCCACCCGCGCGCCGGCCACCATGGCGTCACGGTCGCGGCGGGACAGTTTGCCGTATGCCTCATACTTGTTGATGTCGAACAGCACGTGCTTCTTCGACTCATAGGCGAACCCGCTCTTTTTGAGCTGGCGGATCATGCCGATCATTTCCGGCATATGGCCGGTCGCGGTCGGCTCCATGGACGGGTCGATCACGTTCAGGGCGCGCATGTCCCGCCGGTAGATATCGGTATAGATCTCAGCGATCTCCGCGCAGCTCTTCCCGGTCTTCTCCGACGCCGCGATGATCTTGTCGTCCACGTCGGTGATGTTCCGGGCATAGACGACATGGTCCGCGCCATAGATGCGCCGCAGCAGGCGGAACAGCGTGTCGAAAACCACCGGCGGGCGGGCATTGCCGATATGGGCGTTGTTATAAACGGTCGGGCCGCAGACATAGAGCGTCACCCGCTCCAGGTCGGCCGGTTCGAAGTCGCGCTTTTTCCGCGCCAGCGTGTCGTGAAGTTTCAAAGTCATGGTCCGACCATCAGATAGCGGCGCGCCTGCTTGGGATAAACCCGCGCGCGAAGCAATCTTGCAGGCAAGGGTGGAACATCGCGGTCGCGCCTACTATCTAATGACCCACAGATACGAATGCACCGGCGTCCGCGCCGCGCTTTCGATCCGGAAACCGGTACTTTCCCGGCTTGAAATAGAGCCGGGCCCGTCAACGAAAGGATCCAGCGATGGACGCCATGACCCCCGAAAACGCCCGAATGACTGACGAAAACAAATCCAAGCGCCCCTCTCGCGAGGCGGCGGAAGCCGCCGTGCGCACGCTGATCGCCTGGACCGGCGACAACCCGGACCGCGAAGGCCTGCTGGACACGCCCAAGCGCGTGGTCAGCGCCTATGAGGAATGGTTCGCCGGCTATGACCAGGACCCGGTCAAGGAACTCTCCCGCACGTTCGAGGATGTTCAGGGCTATGACGACATCGTCATGCTCCGCAATATCGAGGTGGAGAGCCATTGCGAGCATCACATCGCCCCGTTCATCGGCAAGGCGCATATCGCCTATTTGCCGGAGAAGCGCGTCGTCGGCATTTCCAAGATTGCCCGCGTGGTCGAAATCTACGCCAAGCGCCTGCAGACGCAGGAAACCATGACCGCGCAAATCGCCGACGTCATCACCGAGGTTCTCAAGCCCCGCGGCGTGGCCGTATTTATCGACGCGATCCACGAATGCATGACGACGCGCGGCGTGCACCACCAGAATGTTTCCACGATCACCACGCAATTTACCGGCGCATTCCGCGACGATTCGATGCTGAAGGAACGCTTTCTCCAACTCGCGCAAAGCTAGAATATTTGCCAAATCAATGAATGCGGGGCGGTCCTTCGGGGCCGCCCTTTCTCATGCCCGCGCTCCCAAATAGGCTTGTTTAATCAAACCTGAAGCCCGGAATCATCGACTCGCCGTCCGGCAAATATCTCCATCCATTTCACACAGCCAGAAATATATATTTTCAACATTAACTATCTTCTTGAAATGATGTATGTTTCTTCAATCGATGGTTGTATTGATTGACTCGCAGTCATTGAGTAATCAAACCAGTGCGCCTTTCGCGGCCGGCGCTTTAACCATCACCAATTGGCCGCACAGCCGCCTAGAATGAGGTTGGTCCATGACCAAGCTGACACCTGAAGCCTGCCGCGCCGCCCGCGCCCTGTTGCGATGGACGATGCGTGATCTCTCCCGCGAGGCGAATGTCGCCCTGACCACCGTTCACCAGTTCGAGAACGGCCTCCGCGCGTCCATTCGCCGTGTGACGGAGGAAAAGATGACGAACGCTTTCGCCAGCAAGGGCGTGGAAATCGTCAACAAGAACGGGACCGGCGCCCGCCTGCTCCAGAAAGAGCGACAACCCGGCTGAGGCCCTGCCTCAGCAACCCCTTCAATAGCCGGTTCTCCGGCTCTTGGCCCTCGCGAACCTTCTCAGGGTGAAGCGACAGCGCGTGACCGCGCGCTAACGGATCCGGCGGAACCTTTGCGTTCGCTTGCAAACATCCAGGCCGCCGCCGCACAAATTCCCGCCTCCAGAAGCATCGTCCAGTGGGTCAGGAAATTCCAAGGCCAGGCGCGCGCGACCTGTGTCGGGTCGGTCAGCTTCAGCGGCGTGAAGTCGAACGGCGCGGCCCAGTAGATATTCCACGTCACCGTATCCAGGCACAGATGCAGCGCGATCCCCGCCAGCAGCGCCCGCAGGGTCAGCTGCGCCGCCGGTCCCGCCCGCTTCGCCAGAACCAGCAACGCCACGCCCAGCGCCAGCCAGGTCAGCGGCCAGTGCAGCGGCGAATAATAGTGATGCGTGGCCACCGGCGGGCCGAACAGTACGAAATAGGGAACGTCGAAATCCGGCGTCACGCCCCCCAGCATGAACGCCCAGGCGGGACCGCGGCGCGGCCTCACGAACCGTGAAAGCAGATAGCCGGCAGGCGCGTGCGCGAAAATCATCGGCCAATCCCCGTCGATGCCCGATCCTCGGGTTTTCGCCCAAGCCTGTTGAAATGATTTGGCGACGCGCGCGTGACAAATGCGCGACTCTATTGTGACTTCTGCAACACAGCGCGCCGGCTTCGCCGGTTCACGGCCGAAACCAGAACGAAGCTGAGAAGCATCAGCAGGAACCAGGAGCCCAGCTTGGCGACCGGCACCACCGTCCATCCCGCCATCTGGTCGGGATAGCGCCACGCCGCGCCGAACGTGCCGATATTCTCCGCCAGCCAGATGAACAGCGACACCAGCAGGAAGCCCAGCAGCAACGGCATCTTCCGTGCCTTCGCCGCCGGATGAAAATATACCCAGCACCGGCCATAGAGGACCGCCGCCGCGGCGAACAGCAGCCAGCGGATATCAGGCAGGAAATGATGGCTGAAGAAATTCACATAAGCCGCCGCGGCTAGGACCAGCGTCGTCCAGAAGGGCGGATAATGGCTGAAATGCATGTCGAACAGCCGCCAGGCGCGCGCCAGATAGCTGCCGACCGCGGCGTACATGAAGCCGGAAAACAGCGGCACCCCGGCCAGCCGCAGCACGCTGGACTCCGGATAGATCCATGACCCCTGCGAAACCTTGAATATCTCCATCGCGGTCCCGGCCACATGGAACACCAGGATGACTTTCGCCTCGTCCAGCGTCTCCAGCCGCGTGGCGATCAGCAGCAATTGCAGCGCCAGCGCCCCCAGCACCAGAAAGTCATAGCGCGCCAGCGCCGCGTCCTGCGGATACAGCCAGTAAGTCCCCAGGATCAGCGCCAGCATCGCTCCGCCAAACAGGCAGGCCCAGGCCTGTTTCACGCCGAACCGGACAAACTCATAGCCCCAGGCCGTGAGTTTTCGCTCCGCCGCCCACGCGCTCAGGCGGGCGTCGGTCTCCAGCAACAGGCGGGGCGGCGGGGAAAGCAGCGGCATGGGTGAAAGCTACCCCGTCCCGCGGGGCCAGAATATGGCGCGGCGGCGCGTCAGCCCCGGGCGATCTTCCCGCCCGGCTCCGCGCCCCACACCGCATAGGTTTCGCGATTGAACGTCCGGCTTTCGATGGTTGAAACGCGGACATACTCCCCGCTGGAGCTGTCCCGCGTGAAGGTCAGGATCAAGCAGCCGCGGTCTTTCCAGTTCATGTGCTGAACATCCTCGGCGGCGTCTTCGACCATCTTGCCGAAATCCACGAACGGCGCCTGATAATCGGAATACATGCCGGGGCTGGAAACGCTGGTCACGCCGAACTCCACCCCGCGCCGCCCCCCGGCCGCGTCGGTCAGGTCATTGGCCCAGAAGGCGTGCGTGTCGCCGGTCAGCGCCGCCAGGTTCGCGCCCGCATCGCGCGCCGCGTCATACAGGCGCTCCCGCTCGGCGCCATAACCGTCCCAGGCGTCCAGATTCATCGGCAATTCCCAGTGCGAGCGTTCCAGGAAGGCCATGTTCGCCTCCGCCCCCTGCCCGCGATTCATCATCGCCCTGTACCACCAGGGCAGGTCCTGCGCGTAGCGCGGCCCGCGCACCCGCGCCATGATCACCTGATTGCCCAGCGCCTGCCACGCCACGCCGGCGCGGCGCGACCGCTCCATCTCTCCCGCCACGAAATCCAGCTGCGCTGCGCCCATCAATTCGCGGTCCGCCGCATTGGTCTCCGCCATGAAGGCCGCCACGTCCGGCCGCCGCTTCACATTGCGCGGCAGCTTGCGCCGTTCCGACAGCCGCTTCAGCTCCCGATAGCCGGTGATCTCCCGCCAGCCGTCCCGCGTGCGCTCCACCAGCGCCGGCAGCCGCTCGATGCCCGGCCCGTCCGCCCCCGCATCGGCCATCACCGGTTCCGCCCCGGACACGTCGAACGCCATTTCCGGATAGGTCAGCCCCTCCGAAAAACTGGCCTGCGCCGACCGCGCGGTCAGCCGCGTTTCCAGCATCACCAGGCTGGCCGCCTGCCCGAAATCGAAGCTGCGCCAGATCGCCTCGCGCGCCCGGCCCGCTTCCGGCTCCCGGATCGGCATCCATTCCATATAGGCCTGCACCGCGGCGCGCTTGCGGGCGTCCCATGCGCCCTCGCCCTTATTATGGTTCTCCGCGCCGCCGGACCAGCTGTCATTGGCCGTCTCGTGATCGTCCCAGACGCAGATAAAGGGATGCGCCGCGTGCGCCGCCTGCAGGTCCGCGTCGCCGCGATACTGAGCGTAGCGCGTGCGGTAGTCGTCCAGGCTGACAATCTCGTGCGCGGGGTCCGGCCCCCGCCCGTTTTCCATGCCCCAT
This sequence comes from Euryhalocaulis caribicus, assembly GCF_000412185.1. Taxonomy (GTDB): domain Bacteria; phylum Pseudomonadota; class Alphaproteobacteria; order Caulobacterales; family Maricaulaceae; genus Euryhalocaulis; species Euryhalocaulis caribicus. The sequence goes on along the minus strand of NZ_ASJA01000006.1, from coordinate 130,085 downwards.
TCGGTGGCGTAGCCCCCGGCTGCGTATTCGTAGATGTAGTCGCCCAGATGCACCACGGCGTCGAGGTCGTCGCGCTCGGCCACCACCCGGTAGACATTGAAATAACCCGCCGGAAAATTGGAGCAGGAAACCGCCGCCAGTTTCGCCTGCCCCGCGTCCGCCCCCGGCAGGGTGCGCGTGCGCCCGACGGGGGAGACATTGTCCCCCGCCCGGAAGCGATAGAAATAGGTCTGGCCCGGCGACAACCCGTCCGCGTCAATCTTCACGCAGAAATCACGCCCCGGCCCGGTTTCCGCCGCGCCGCGGCGCACCACGTTCGCCATCTCCGCATCGCGCGCCACTTCCCAGCGCACCGCCGTCGCGCCGCCGCCCGGCGGAACCGCGCGCGTCCACAGGATCACCCGGTCGGCCTGCGGATCGCCGGAGGCCACGCCATGCGTAAAAGCCGCGGTCTCTTCCGATTGCGCCCGCGCCCCGGCGGGCAGGGCCGCGCCCCCGGCCAAAATCCCCATCAGGCTGCGGCGTGTCAGGTCCAGCTTGGTCATCGTGTTTCCCCCTTTTGGCGCGGCGCTTTGTAGGTCCGGCATGTGTCAGCGCTTTGACGCGGCGTCAGGGCAGGTTAAGCGATGTTTCATGACAGGCGAAGTGGAGATCAGGCGGCTAAACGCCACGGACGAGGACGCGGGCGAGCGCATCGACCGCTGGCTGGCCGAAACTTTCGAGGATCTTTCCCGCACGCGCTGCAAGGCGCTGATCGAGGACGGCCAGCTCTCGCTGGACGGCGCGGCGATGACCGACCCCTCCGCCAAGGTGCGCGTGGGCGAATACGCTCTCTCCATCCCGGGCCCGGCGGAAGCCGAACCCAAACCCGAAGACATCCCGCTGGACATCCTGTTCGAAGACGATGAGCTGATCGTCGTCAACAAGCGCCCCGGCCTTACCGTCCACCCGGCCCCGGGCGCGTGGTCGGGCACGCTGGTCAACGCCCTGCTCCACCACTGCGCGGACTCCCTGTCCGGCATTGGCGGCGTGCAGCGCCCGGGCATCGTCCACCGTCTGGACAAGAACACCTCCGGCGTTCTGGTGGTCGCAAAGTCCGACGCCGCCCATCAGGGCCTCAGCGAGCAATTCGCCGCCCACAGCGTGGAGCGCGCCTATATCGCGCTGGCCCGCACCGCGCCCAAACCGCGCGAGGGCCGGATCGAGACGCGCATCGCCCGCTCTCCGCACGACCGCAAGAAAATGGCGGTCGTCCGCAGCCCGGACTCCGAACACGGCAAGGCCGCCGTCACCAATTACCGCACGCTGGCGACTTTCGGGCAGGAACCGGGCGCGCCCGCCGGCACGCCCGCGGCCTGCGAGGTGGAATGCCGGCTGGAAACCGGGCGCACGCACCAGATTCGCGTTCACATGACCCATATCGGTTGCCCGATTCTGGGCGATGGCACATATGGCCGTCAGGCGACGCTGAAGAAGATCGCCACCCCGCAGGGCGAAGTGCTGCAGGATTTCCGCCGCCAGGCCCTGCACGCGGCCATTCTGGGCTTCATCCACCCGGTCACGGGCGAGAATTTGCGCTTCGAGACGGAACTGCCCAAGGACATGCAGCGCCTCCGCAAGTTTCTGGAACGCTTGTGATTCTCCGATGTCGTTAATCGCGCGCTAACCGCGTCTATAAATCTCTATTTAAAAGCTCCGGCCTACATTCACGCCCCGAACACTGGGGACCGCTATGTCCGGACTTATTCGATTCTTCAGACGCATATCCGGCGACGAGCGCGGCAATACCGCGATCATTTTCGCCCTTTCGATCCTGCCCGTGATCCTGCTGGTCGGGGCGGCTGTCGACCTGTCGGGCATGCACGGCAAACGCTCCGCCCTTCAGTCCGCGCTGGACGCGGCCGCGCTGGCGGCGGCGAAAATGCCGTATAACAGCTCCGAAGCGGACGTGATCGAAACCGCGACACGCTTCGCCAACGCCAATTTCGACGGCGAAATTCAGAACCTGCAGGTTGTACGCGCCGATGACTCCATCACTGTTACCGGCGAATCTCCCGCTGACCTGATGTTCCTGTCCGGCTTCGGGATGGATGACCGCTCGGTCTCCACCATGTCCCAGGCCACCCGCGGCGCGCACAAGGTCGAGGTCGTCATGGTGCTGGATAATTCCGGCTCCATGCGCGGCTCCAAGCTGACCTCCCTGAAACGCTCCGCGCGCACGCTGGTCGATACGCTGACCTCGACCGAAGCCAAGCCCGGCACCACCAAGATCGGACTGGTCCCCTTCACGGCGGCCATCAATGTCGGCCCGGACAATTTCAACGATGCGACCCTTGCGGCCTGGCTGGACAAGGAAGCGCGCGCGGATCAGCACACTGAAATCTTCGACAGAAACCTGAATCGCTTCACCGCGCTGCAACAGATCGGCCAGCAATGGGGCGGCTGTGTCGAAACCCGGCCCTATCCGCTGGATGTGAACGACACGCCGCCGAACAACGCCATCCCGGAAACGCTTTTCCAGATTTATTTCGCGCCGGATGAGCCGGATCTCAAGTCGGGCAGCAGCGACTATTATCCGAACAACTATCTCATCGACTGGGAAGAGCCGGAAGACGACAAACCCGACGACCCTTGCGCTGGACTGTCAGGTTGGGCCTTGCTGCTTTGCCGCATCTACACCGCCGACGACGATGACGATGATGATGATAACGGCGGTGACTGGGATGACGATGGCAACGATTGGTACGACAACGGCGATTATAATAACGGCAGAAGATCCGACCTGGAAACAGGCCAACTCTATGCGCCGAAATACCGGCTCAGCGATTACAACGCCGGCAGCGATGAAGGCCCGAATGCTGGTTGTCTCGCCAAACCGATTCAACCGCTGACAGAGCGTTTCAGCGAAATCCGCAGCGCCATTGAGGCGATGGACGCCAACGGCAACACCAATATCCATGAAGGCGTGGCCTGGGGCTGGCGCGCCCTGTCCCCGACGCCGCCTTTCACGGAGGGCGCGTCTTATGATGATCGGGAAACGAAGAAATTCCTGATCCTGTTGACTGACGGCGCCAACAACATCACGGCTCAGGGGGGCAAAAACCATAACAAGTCGATTTATTCGCCCTATGGCTATGCGCGGCAGGAAAACCCGCGTTTCCTGACCAATCCTGACACCACCAATGAAATTCGTCAGGAAATGGATTCCCGCACGGCGCAGACCTGCGAGAACGCCAAGGCGGCCGGGATCACCGTTTTCACGATCGCCTTCGACGTGAACGACGACGACATCGAGGACCTGATGGAGGACTGCGCCAGCGGCTCAAATCGCTACTTCCTGTCGCCCAATCCCGGTGACCTGGAAGAGACGTTCGAGACCATCGTCAACGAGATCACGGAGCTGCGCCTCAGCCAGTAAGCGCGCCAATCATGCTTTCGTGCAGCGCCGCGCCCTTGGGGCGCGGCGTTTTTCGTTCCATCTAGCGCCCGACGGACAGCGAACAGACTGGAGACCCGCCCCATGACCCGGTTCAAGACCCATACGCCCGAAACAGCGCCCGAAGGCGCGCGCGACCTGTTGAAAGCGCAAAAGGACAAGCTGGGCTTCGTTCCCAATCTCTATGGCAATCTGGCGGAGTCGCCCGCCGCACTGAAAGCCTATCTGCAGATGACGGAAATCTTCGCCGGTTCGTCCCTCTCCACGGCGGAACGCCATGTCGTCTGGCTGGCGGCCGCGGCGGAGAATGAGTGCCATTATTGTGTCGCCGCCCATACCGGCATGGCAAAGTCCGGCCGGGTCGATGACGCCGTCATCGAGGCAATCCGGGAAGGCGACCCCATCGCGGACGATCGGCTGGAAACCCTGCGCGTCTTCACCGAAACCGTCATCCGCGAGCGCGGCTGGGCGCCGGAAGAGGAGGTCGCGGCCTTCATCGAGGCGGGCTTTACCCGGGAAAACGTGCTGGAAGTGGTGCTGGGCGTCGCCCACAAGACCCTGTCCAACTACGTCAATCACATCACCGGCACGGCGCTGGACAAAAAGTTTGGCCAGTTTTCATGGGACGGGGCGGGCATCCCGGACGACGCCTCGCAAGCCTAGCCGAGTTCTCCGGCGATCCAGCGTTCGGCCAGCCGGCGCGCAATCGCGGCGCTGGGCGGCATGACCAGGGTTTCGCTGCGCCCTTCCAGCGCGGCGGCGACCTCTTCACGGCTGTACCAGCGCGCATCTTCAAGTTCCTTGGCGTCAATCTTGATTTCGACGCTCCGGGCGTCCGCGTGCAATCCGATCATCAGCGATGAGGGAAAGGGCCAGGGCTGGCTCTCGACATAGCGCACCGCGCCCAGCTCCACGCCCGCCTCTTCCATCGTTTCCCGGCGGCAGGCGTCCTCTATGGTCTCGCCCGGCTCTATGAAGCCCGCCAGCGCAGAATAAATCCCCTCCGGCCAATAGCCCTGACGCCCCAGCAGCGCCCGCCCGCCTTCGGTGATCCACATGATCGCCACCGGATCGACGCGCGGAAAATGCTCCGCCTCGCATTGGGTGCACACGCGCTTGCCGCCGCCTTCGGCCTGCCGGGTGCGCGCGCCGCAGACGGCGCAATGCTGGTGACGCCCCCGCCACTCGATCAGCGACCGCGCGTGACCGGCGATCCCCGCCTCGTCGGCGCTCAGGCTCGCCGCGCCCATCCGCAGGTCCATGAATTCACCCGCAACGCCCGGATCCGGCGCCTCGATATCGGGGTCCAGCATGGCGGCGAGTCGCGGCGCGCCGTCCTGCAACCCCAGAAATATCAGCGGCCCTTCCACGGGCAGCCAGTCCAGCGCGGCGCCCTTGATCCAGACCAGTTGCCCGGAATCCACAAAAGGTTGCCCCCGCCAGTACAGGATCGCCCGCGCCTGCGGGGATTCCGCCTGCTCCGCGATCCAGCTTTCATCGGTACGGTTGTTGCCGCCCCGGTCCAGCGGCGACTGCGTAAAGGCAAGGATATCTGCTGACGGCATGGAACACCTTTTCGGACCTGCGCGCTGTCACGCCCGCGCTGGAATTGCACCTGCCCCCCTTACGTCAGGGGAGACGGAATCCCAAGTCCGGCGCGTTGAGAGAAGGGGTCTTTAAAACCCCCGGACAAAAAAGGACTGACAACAATGTTCAAGACCGTTCTGCTAACCGCCGCCGGCGTCGCCCTGATGAGTGGCGCTGCCCATGCCCAGACCAATGACGACAATAAAGGCTTCTACGGCAATCTGGGTTACTCCTACTTCGCCCTGGGCGACTCCACCGATGGCGATCTGGACTTCGACGGCCCGGACTTTGACGCCGCCACCCTGCGCGGCGGCTATGAGTTCAACGAGTTCTTCGCCCTTGAGGCCGAAGGCAGCATTGGCCTCAGCGATGACAGCATCGGCAATTTCGACTTCGAGAACGAAGACGGCAACCCGGTGACCGGTCAGGCTGACGCTGACCTGAACCACCAGGTCGGCGCCTTCGCCAAGGCGTCCTACCCCGTCACCCCGACCTTTGACGTGTTCGCGCGCGCCGGCGTGGTCGATGCCTCCATCGACATCGACGCCGCGGTTGATCAGCAAGGCGAAAGCGTTCCGGGCATCGAGGATGGCGGCGATCTCGGCTTTGCCGCTGGCGGCGGCGCCGAGTGGATGTTCGCCGGCAAGAACGGCGTGCGGGCCGAATATACCCGTTACGAGTTCGACAATGGCGACGCCGACTCCGCGACCATTTCCTATGTTCGCAAGTTCTAAAGCCGCCTGACGCGCCTCTCTCGAGGCTCGCGTTAAACCCTGCGCCCCCGCTGGATCCTCCCCCCGGCGGGGGCGCAGTCATGTCCGGGCATGGCCGGTTCCTGTCCCCGGCCTGTCCGCCGCTTCATCCGCCGGACACAAACTGACGGCCGGGTGACGAAAATCTCACCCCGGGCACAGCCTGCGGCAAGCTGGCGCGCCGCATCATGCCTCCTGTCGATTGCGGACCGCTGAAGAAGGGTCCGCTGCGTGGGACCGCTCAAGGACAGGAGCCTTAGAACAATGAAAACCGTTTTCGTCGCTACCGCCGCCGCCCTTTTCGCCCTTGCGGGCGCCGCTCAGGCGGGTGAGGTCACGCTGACCTATTCCGACAATGATCTGGCCAGTGACGCCGCCGTGGGCGGCTTCTACGGCAAGATCGAGAAAGCCGCATGGAGCGCCTGTGACGGGCAAGGCATGCGCGGGCTGGAGGAATACAAGGCGCTGAACCATTGCCGCGCTTTCGCCGTGCAGGCCGCGGTCGAGGATGTCGACCATGACCGCCTGTGGGCGCATCACGGGGCCAGCGGCAACCCCACCGTCCGTATCGCGCAGGAGGACCGCCAGCGTTACGCCGCCTCGCGTATCAAGCTGGCAAGGGCCGGCGGCGACTGAACAGCCCCCGCCGTCAAGCCGCAGAAGGTTCCGCGCCGGGCCCCTCTCCCGGCGCGGAACTGCGTCCGGCGCCGCCCCCATGGAAACTTCCTGAGGCGGCGCCTTGCACGCGAAGCCCTGAAACGCGATATACCCTTTCAGGAAGATCGGCGGCGGACGGAGTCCTCGCCAACCCGGTCAGGTCCGGAAGGAAGCAGCCGTAACGAGATTTCTCCGGGTCGCTGTCCGGTCTTCCGTTTTCCCCACAGTTTAAGCAGCGCCGCCGACTCGCCCGCGCCGTCCGCCTCCATTAAGACTGGGCCTATGGACGACTCGCCGGAAACGGAGTCCGTCAGGGACGACGCCACCCTCGACATGGGCCTGGACCCCGCGCCGCAACAGGCTGCGCGGGACTATCAGGTGCTGGCCCGCAAATACCGCCCCGCCAGTTTCGAGGACATGATCGGCCAGGACGCGATGGTGCGCACGCTGCGCAACGCCTTCGGCGCCGGCCGCATCGCCCACGCCTACATGCTCACCGGCGTTCGCGGCATCGGCAAGACGACCACCGCCCGCCTGCTCGCCCGCGCCCTCAATTACGAGACGGACGAGGTTCACGAGCCGCAGATCGACCTGCATCCGCCGGGCCGGCATTGCGAAGCGATCATGACCTCCCGCCACCCGGACGTGATCGAGATGGACGCCGCCTCCCACACCGGCGTCGACGAAATGCGCGAGCTTCTGGACGGCGTGCGCTACGCCCCGGTTCAGGCGCGCTACAAGGTCTATATCGTGGACGAGGTCCACATGCTCTCCGGCCACTCCTTCAACGCCCTGTTGAAGACGCTGGAGGAGCCTCCGCCCCACGTGAAATTCGTCTTCGCGACCACCGAGATCCGCAAGGTCCCGGTCACCGTCCTTTCCCGCTGTCAGCGTTTCGACCTCAAGCGCGTCGACTCCCCCACGCTGGTCGCCCACCTTCAGGGCGTCTGCGGGAAGGAGAACGCCAATGTCGGCGAGGACGGCCTGCGCCTGATCGCCCGCGCTGCCGAAGGCTCGGTCCGCGACGCCCTCTCCCTGCTCGACCAGGCCATCGTGCAGGCCGACGAAGGGCAGGAGGTGGATGCGGCTGCCGTGCGCGACATGCTGGGCCTGGCCGACCGCGCCCGCGTGCTGGACCTGTTCGAGGCCGCCGCGCGGGGCGACGCAGCCGCCGCCTCTAAAGAGATTCACGAACAATACAGCTACGGCGCCGACCCGCTGACCATATTGCGCGACATGCTGGATTATTCGCATGAACTCTCCCGCGCCGCCGCGCTGGGCGATGAGGCGGATTTCGACGCCGCGCCCGATCACGCGGCCCGCCTGAAAGACCTCGCCGGCAAGCTCAGCCAGGGCCAGCTCTCGCGCATCTGGCAGGTCCTCTTGAAGGGGCATGAGGAAGCGCGCATCGCGCCCGACCCGCTGGCAGCGGCCGAGATGACCATTCTGCGCCTCGCCGTCGCCGCCGGCCTGCCCTCGCCCGAGGAAGCGGCGCGCCGGCTGGCGGGCGAAGCCTCCGGCGCTTCGGCCCCGCCCCCGCCGCCGCCTTCGGGCTCCGGCGGCGCAGAGGCGCGCGGGTCCGAAACGCGCTCCGGCCAGACCTCCGGCGGCGGCGATCAGCCCGTGGCCCGCCTGCAGATGCAGCCTGAGGAGGTCGATGACGGCAATGACCTGCCGCCCGCGCCCAACACGCTGGCCGAGGCGGTGGAGCTGATCGGCGAGGCCCGCGACCTGCACCTGAAATTCGATATCGAGCGCTGCGCAAAGCCGATCAGCTTCCAGCCCGGCAAGGTCGTGTTCCAGCCGATCGAGGGCGCGCCCTATGACCTCGCCCAGCGCATGTCGCGCAAGCTGCAGGAGCTGACGGGCCGCGCCTGGGTCGTGGTGGCCGACAAGGACGCCGAAGGCGGCGATACGCTGGGCGAAATCCGCAAACGCCGCGAAAAGGCGGAGCGCGACGCCGCGCTGGCCTCCCCCGCCGCGCAGACCCTTCTGGGCGCCTTCCCGGACGCCAGGCTTGTGGCGATCCGCCCGCGCACCAATGTATTGACCGCCCCGTTCGGAGAGAACCGCGAAAACAAGGACGGCGAAGACCGATGAAAGACATGATGAGCGTCATGAAACAGGCGCAGGAAATGCAGAAGAAGATGCAGGACGCCCAGAGCCAGCTCGAGGAGATCGAGGTTACCGGCTCCTCCGGCGGCGGCGCCGTCACCGTCACCTTCAACGGCAAGGCCGAGGCGCGCCGCGTCACCATCGACCCCGAACTGATGAATCCTGAGGAGGTCGAGATCCTCGAAGACCTCGTCACCGCCGCCATCAACGACGCCAAGGCCAAGGCCGAACAGGAAGCCCAGAAAGCCATGCAGGGCGCGATGGGCGGCATGGGGGGCATGGGCGGCCTCGCCGGCATGTTCGGCGGAAAATCGCCGTTCTGACCGCGCGTTAATGGCTGATTCCGCCGCCGGTCCCGAAATCGAGCGACTGATCGCGCTGCTGGCCAAGCTCCCCGGTCTGGGTCCCCGCTCGGCCCGGCGCGCCGCGCTGCAGCTTATCCGCAAGCGCGACGTCCTGATGGTCCCGCTGGCCGAGGCGATGGCCGACGCCGCGGACAAGATCAAGATCTGCTCCAATTGCGGCAATATCGACGCCCGCGACCCCTGCGCCATCTGCGCCAGCCCCAAGCGCGAGGATTCCCTGATCTGCGTCGTGGAACAGGTCGGCGACCTCTGGGCGCTGGAGCGCGCCTCCGCCTATAAGGGCCGCTATCACGTCCTCGGCGGCGCCCTGTCGGCGCTGGACGGCGTCCGCCCGGAGGATCTCAATATCGCCCGGCTGATCAAACGCGCCCGCAATGGCGGTATTTCGGAAGTCATCCTGGCGCTGTCCATGACGGTCGATGGCGCCACCACCGCCCACTACATCACCGACCGCCTGCAGGCCCTCGGCGTGTCGGTCACCTCCATCGCCCGCGGCGTGCCGATGGGCGGGGAGCTGGATTATCTGGATGACGGAACATTGGCGGCCGCGCTCAAGAGCCGGCGCCCGTTCTGAAATATCTAGTCGGCCTGATCGGTCTCAAGCGGAAACAGGATTTCCAGTGAAAGTCCCCGCGAAACCTCCATTTCCCTCACCTCGCCGTCCAGCCCGCTGACCAGCGCCGTGACCAGCCGCGTGCCCAGACCGGAAACCGGGCTCTCCTGCGCTTCTTCTTCGCCGCTCATGCCAGCGCCATCATCGGAAATGACAAGCCGGACCTGGCCGCCCGGCGCAGATTCCAGCGTCACGGCGGTCACGCCCCCGGCCGCGTTTCCGTAGGCGTATTTGAAGGCGTTTGTGACCAGTTCGTTGATCACCAGACCCACGGACCCGGCCCGCCGGGCGTCCAGTTTCAACGGTTCGGCCTGAACTTCCAGCGTCACGTCTTTGGGCGCGGTTTCCTGCAATTCTCGGCAAAGCCGTTCGATGAAGACCTGCATGTCGATTTCGCGGAAATCGCCGCTCTGATGCAGCTGGTTGTGAACATGCGCCACGGCGGAAACCCGCGCCTGCGCCACGTCCAGCAAGGCGCGGTGTTCCTCGTTTGGCGCGCGCGAGGCCTGCATCCGCAAAATCGTCTGGATAAGCTGCAGCGAATTTTTCACGCGGTGATCGATCTCACTGATCAGCACGTTCTTTTCCGCCAGCGTCTCCTCCAGCATGCTGACCGCCCGGCGCAGCTCCAGCTGCCGCATGACCTGATGCGCCATCAGCTTCAGGAAATCCTGCTGGTCCTGCGTCAGCGTGCGCGGCTCATGGTCCAGCACGCACACCGTGCCCAGCGGCTCGCCGTCCTGCGTCTCCAGCAGCGCCCCGGCATAGAAGCGCAGATGCGGCTCCCCCTTGCATAACGGGTTATCCTTGAACCGGTCATCCTTCAGCGTGTCCTCGACCAGAAACAGGCCCGGCTGCAGGATGGCGTGCGCGCAGATGGAATCGTCCAGCGGCAGCTCCCGCACGCCCAGCCCGACTTCGGCCTTGAACCATTGCCGGGTCTCGTCGATCAGGTTGATGACCGCCATGGGCGCGCCACAGATACGCGCGACCACGTCCACGACATGATCGAATTCCGCCTCGCGCGGCGTGTCCAGCACGCCATAGCGCCGCAACGCCGCCAGCCGTTTTTCCTCGTCCGGATGTTTTTCCGCCCGCATCCCTGCCCCTGCGCAGCCTGTCAAAGTCTTGAATAAACAAGTCCCGGGCGCGGATAAACCATTTAGACGGGCCGGTTGCCCCGGGCCATCATCCCGGCCCGGCCTCAGGCCGCAGCGCGGCGACCCAGACGGCGGCCGACAAAACGCTCCAGGTTTTCCGCCACGGCCTCGGCGGCCGGCGCCGCCTCTTCTCCCGCGGCCAGCGTCTGGATCAGCGCCGTGCGGCTGACCTCGACCAGCTCCACATCCGCCTCGCGCTCCAGATCCGCAATGCGGGAAAATTGCCCGAGGGCTTCCTGTATGCGGCGGACAATCGCCTCGTTCCCGCCCTGTATTTCGGCCGCCAGCGACAGCGTGGCGTTCAGGGCGGCGCGGCCGCGCGTGGTGCGGCCCGCGTCCACGTCAATCTGGCGCTTGAACGCCTCGCGCGGCGCGGCTTCCCGCCGCCGCCGCCGGCAATGCCCCTTGAAACGCGGCGATGAAACAAACGCCCGCGGATTGCGGATCAGCGAGGCCACGCGCTGCGAAAACAGGCTCATCGAAACCGGCATGACCAGCAATTCCGTCGCCCCCGCATCCCGCGCCTGCTCCACCCGGCTCTGGGTGCGCGGCGGCGTCAGCAGGATCATCGGCTTTTCCTGAAGGCCGGTTTCCGAATGCGTGCGCAGACGGCGCAGCAGATCGATCCGGTCCTGATGACCGGGAAGATTGTCCGGCCAGTCCGCCACGATCAGGTCCGGCTCGAACCCCGGCATGCGAAGTTCGGCGGAGCGCGCATCCGAACTGAACCCCACATCCTGAACGCCCGCCGCATTCAGCAGCGACCGCGCCAGCGTAAATGTGTGCCGGCTCTCCGAAATCACGAAGGCCCGCCTCAATGGCGCGGCGGCATGCGGAGTCGCCGGAAGATGTTCGATCACAAGGCTCATCGCCCCTCCTTACCGGGGGCAATATTGAAACCGCGTCAAAGGACGTGGTTAGCATCCGGTAACCGGGGATATTTTTTGCTTTTTCCCGAGGAAATCCGCGCTCCCTGGAGTTCGCCTTCGAGACGCCCTCACGGGCTCCTCAGGCTAAGGGGTGGGGTCGGAAGCTATTTCTCCATCCCTTCCCATCACCCTTTCCCTGAGGAGCCGCGCCAAGGGCGCGGCGTCTCGAAGGGCCGTCACAGATGACAACGCGCCCCCCTATCACCCACCATTGTCATCCCGGACTTGATCCGGGATCCCGGCAAAGCTTGCGCCCTCGTTCGCCAGGATCCCGCATCTCCGCTTCGCTGCGTGCGGGATGACAATTTAGGGGGATGAATCGAAAACAATCAGACCGGCTTCCCACTTGAGCCATACTCTGTGGTGTTCGCCGTCATGCGAGGGGCTTCGGATCCGGTCGCCCGAGGGACGGAGTTGAACGCGGTTCCCGGGATACGGCAGGGTCTGACCAGACCGTGCGCGTCCCGGCGCACCGCCAGGCGCCAGTCTGAGGCTGAAATGCCCTGGCTATTAAGACTCTGGCGGCAGCGGATGGAGAGGCCGGTCGAGGCGACTCCCGCCCTCCGCAAAAGAACCGCGCGGCGCGTCTTTCGAAGACGCGAAACATACAAACAAACGGTCACCGGCGTCCCGAAAGACGCGCCGCGCCACCCTCGTGTTTTCTTGGATAACTCTGCGGCCAGCGGGCCGTGGAGGCGAAGGCGCTTACCCCAACGAGTCCCCGGAAATCGCGCCAGCGATTATCCGAGGTCCAGAGATAGCGGCTCCGTTGCAGGCTGGATCCCGGACAATGGCTGCGCCATTTCCGGGAGCTGAATGAGAGAAAGGCAAAAAAGAACGTCATCTTCCGACGGAGCGAAGCGGAGATCGGAGGACCCAGTTGAAATCTGCTCGCCTCACGATCCCCTGGGTCCTCCGGTCAAGCCGGAGGATGACGGTGAAGAGAGAGGAGAGGGCGAAAGAGAAAAACCCTCGCCCCCTCAAACCTCGTCGCCCGGGGTCAGGTGGGAGATCACATAGCGCACGGTGGAGAGCAGCATCAGCACGGTCGAGATCATCAGCCCCGCCAGCAGCGCAATCAGCGTCACCAGGATGAAATAGAGCGAAGAATACCAGCCGTGCGGAATCTTCTCGAACTCGCCCACCGGCAATTGCAGCATCAGCAGAAGCAGGATCGATCCGCCCAGCGTGAACGCCGCCACTGTGCTGATCCGGTTGATGGAGCGGAACACCCATTCGTCGAATTCGGTGTCTCCGCGCCGCGCAAAGCCCAGCAGGGTCAGCATCAGCGCCATGATCGTGGCCGACGCCGTGGCGATCGCCGCGCCGAAATAAAGCGAGGTCTGCTGCAGCGCGCTGATCAGGTCCAGCGCCGCCCGGACGCCGTAAATCCCGCCGATCAGGAACTTGACCCCCAGCACCACGACCACGGCCAGCCCGCCGCCGGCATAGGCCCATCTGGGGCTGCGAAACCTGAAAGGGTCGGACATGGATTAAAGCCGCTCCGCCGCGAATGTGTCGCAGGAGTCCATCGCGCCGCTGTCATAGCCCGCCATGAACCAGCGCTGGCGCTGCTCGGCCGAACCATGGGTGAAGCTGTCGGGCGTCACCCGCCCTTGCGCGCGGCGCTGCAGCGTATCATCCCCCACCGCCGCGGCCGCCCTCAGCCCTTCTTGGATATCGCCCTGTTCAAGAATGCCCTTCATCCGGTCGGCCCGCGCCGCCCAGACCCCGGCATAACAGTCCGCCTGCAACTCCACCCGCACCTGCACGGTGTTGGCTTCGGTCTGCGAAAGGCGTTGTTTCATGGCATTGGCCCGGTCCAGAACGCCGGTGACATTCTGCACGTGATGGCCGACCTCGTGCGCGATCACATAGGCCGGCGCGAAGTCGCCCGAGGCGCCCAGCTGCCCGCTCAATTCATCGAAGAAGGTCAGATCGATGAATATCTTGCGGTCCGGCGGGCAATAGAACGGCCCCACCGCGGCGCTGGCGAACCCGCAGCCCGAAGGCACGGCGTCGGAAAACAGCACCAGCGCCGGTTCCGGATAATCCATTCCCTGCTCCAGGAAGACCTGATTCCAGACATCTTCGGTGTCGGCCAGGATCACGGCGGAAAACTCCGCTTCCTCCTCCTGCCCCGGCGGAACCTCGCCCTGGCTGGCGACCGTCTGGCCGCCGCCTCCGGTCAGCAGGTTCAGCACGGGCTGGAGATCGCCGCCAAACAGCCAGACGCCGCCCACGATCAGCACCACGAACACAAGGCCGCGAAACCCGAAAATCCGGAAGATCAGGGGCAGCAGCGCAAGCCCCCCGCCGCCGCGGGAAAAACGCTGGCCGCGCCGGTCCTCGATATTCCCGCTGCGCCGGCGATTTCGCCATTCCACCATTTTCGTATGTCTCCTATGCGCTCACGAATTATGAAATCGGCGTCATGTGCCTTCAAACCGCCCGATGAATACCTATCTTGCCCTGTCCGCGTGCTGGAACAAAGGCTCCGGCGCGCGGGTTTCGGGGTAGAGGGAGATTATCCATGACCAACGTTCCTGCGCTATCGCTGTCGCCCGAACAAGGACTCAGCCGTTACCTGTCCGAGATCCGCAAGTTTCCAATGCTGGAGAAGGACGAGGAATTCATGCTGGCCAAAAGCTGGGCCGAGCATGAGGACGCCAAAGCCGCGCACAAGCTGGTTACCTCCCATCTGCGCCTGGTCGCCAAGATCGCCATGGGCTATCGCGGCTATGGCCTGCCCATCGGCGAAGTGATTTCCGAGGGCAATGTCGGCCTGATGCAGGCGGTCAAGAAATTCGATCCGGACAAGGGTTTCCGCCTGGCGACTTACGCCATGTGGTGGATCCGCGCCTCTATCCAGGAATATATCCTGCGCTCATGGTCGCTCGTGAAGATGGGCACCACGGCGGCGCAGAAGAAGCTGTTCTTCAATCTCCGCCGTCTGAAGGGCGAGATGAAGGCGCTGGAAGAAGGCGACCTGACGCCGGAGCATGTCGAGGAAATCGCCACCAAGCTGGGCGTGACCGAGGAAGAGGTCACCTCCATGAACCGCCGCATGACCGGCGGCGACGCCTCCCTGAACGCGCCGCTGAAATCGGATTCAGAGTCGCAATGGCAGGACTGGCTGGAGGATGACGACACCCCGGATCAGGAAACCACGGTCGCCGACTCCGAGGAATTCACCGTCCGCATGGAGATGCTTCAGGAAGCGATGAGCGCCCTGAATGAGCGCGAACGCCACATCATCCAGGAGCGCAAGCTCTCCGACGAGCCGAAAACGCTCGAAGAGCTGGCCCAGGTCTATGGCGTCTCGCGCGAGCGTATCCGCCAGATCGAGGTCCGCGCGTTCGAAAAGCTCCAGGAAGCCATGCGCAACGACGCCCGCGACCGCGGCCTGATCGAGGAAGAAGAGCTGGAAACGGTCTGACGCCGTTTCCAGCCGCCCTTCAAAGCCTGTCCCAGTAGCGTTCCATCCGGTCCACGAAACCGCTTGGCGGGCCGGCGAACAGGGCCTCGCCCAGCGGCCGCGCCTTGCGGCGCAGCTCCCGGCTGCGGATGCGTGACAGCCCCGCCAGCGCCTCGGCCGAGGCCGCGCCGCCGAACGCCGCCGGTTCGCCCAGGATCGTCTCCCGCAGCACCGCCAGATTGTGATCCTCGCCCGTCAGGTTGGACAGCGTCTTGGAGTAATCGCCGAAATCTTCCAGCGCCTCGTTCCACACCGGCTTGAATAGCCGGACATTCAGCCACAGCGCCTTCAGCGGCTTGCGCCATTCGTGAAACGCCTCGGCGTCGCCGCTCTTATAGGCCTCCGAAAAACGCCTCAGAGCCGTGCGGTAAGTGCGTTTCAGGCCCGGGCGGATTGCCGCGAAATCCTTGTGTTTCAGGGATATCTTGCCCACCGGCCGGCGTGCCTCCTCCAGCGCTTCGGCCAAATCCTCGAACAGGACGCGATTATCCAGCGCCCAGTCCGTCATCGCCGCATGGCGCTGCGCCAGTTCCGCGCGGACCGTCATGAAGGCGCCCGGCTCCAGTTGCTCGCCATAATGCGCCAGCAGGGCGTCGAACGATTCCAGGATGGCGCGGGCGTCGCGCAGATCGGACAGCACGCGGCCGAAATCGCGGAAGATGGCGTTGTTCCGCCGATAGGCCTTCTTGCCCATATCCTCGCGGACCAGCCGGAACAGCGCGCGGATTTTCTTCAGCCGCTTGCGCGCGGCAAAAGCGGCCGCATCGGGGTTCGGCCCGCGCAGATCCGCGACCGTCTTGCCGATCTGCTCGCCGGCGATCCGCTTCACGCCCTCCTCGGGCGTTTCTCCCGGCTCGAAACGATATCCCATGCATGCTCCGCTGAAGGTCCGCCGATATACTAGACCAAGGCCGACAGGCCCCGCCATGTTCCCTTCTGCACCGCAAAACTCGACGCGCAGGGTCCACGGCGCTAGGTCCCCTGTTGAATCAAATCCCGGGGGATCGACATGACAATCCGCACGTTCATGGCGGCGCTGGCCGCTTTTTTCTGCCTGACCGCCGCCGCTGCAGCGCAAGTCTCAAGCGACTATGCGCGCCTGATCGAAGACGCGGCCACCTATCAGGATGAAGCGCAATTCGCGGCCACGCTGGCGCTGGTCGCCCGCAACGCCGAAGGCGGCGAAGCCGCAGTGATGGATACGGTAGCCCTGGTCGCCCCGGACCGCGCCGGTGAAGCCTATGCGGCGCTGGGCGTGGAAGATTCAGCTCCGGTCACGGTGGCAGAAGCTGAAACCGCCGAAGCGGCGGCGGCCGAGACTGCGGAAGCCGGCGAGGCCCCGGCGGATGACTGGTCCTGGCGCCGCCCGTTCAGCGCGTTTGAAGATAACGGCCCCCTCGCCGCCTGGTCCGGCAAGGTGCGTGCGGGCCTGCGCGTCGATAGCGGCAATTCGGATCACCAGAGCTACACGCTTGGCGTGGATGTGACGCGGGAGCTGATCGGCTGGGGTTTCGACGGCTCCATCGACTATGCCTATTCCGAGACCGATAATGTCACCGGCGTCGACGAGCTGATTGTCGATGCGCGCGGCGAGCGCGAACTGGGCGAACGCTGGACCGCCTTCGTGGAAGGCAATTACGAGCGCGACGAGCTGGCCAGCTTTGACTTTACCGCCTTTGCCGGCGCGGGCCTGGGCTATCGCATTTTCGAACGCGAAGATCTGAACTGGACCCTTCGCGCCGCCCCCGGCGCGCGCTTTACCGACCCGATCGGCGGCGAACTTCAGACCGACCCGGCCGTCGAGCTTGGCTCAAGCTTCGAGTGGGCGCTGACCGAGACCGCCAGCCTGACTTCCGAAAGCAGCGTCATCGTCGCCGACGCCGCCAGCGCCGACCAGGAATTTGCCCTGACCACGCGCGTGGGCGGGGCCTGGGCGGTCGAGCTGAAATACCGCTACCAGTACGAATTCGAGCCGCTCCCCGGCTTCGAGAACGCCGACAGCCGCGTTGACGTTTCCCTTGTGAGGGAGTTCTGACATAAAAAAGCGGCCCCGTTCGGGGCCGCTTTTCTCTTGCATCCGGGATGCTTACTGCATCCAGACATCGCCAGACACGTCGGTGTTCATCGCGTCCTGCATGTCGGGGAGCGCGGGAGCGTCAGACGCCGCAGCAACTTGCGCCACTTCGGCGGCTTGCGTCGTGCTCGCCATCGCATCGCTGCCGAGATTATCAACCGCGATGATCTCGTTGTAGAACTCGATGCTTTCGAACCCGAACAGGACGTCACGATTGTCCGTGCCGGCTTCCTGCACGATCACCTGCCCGTCATCACGCTGGATGACCCGGTAATCGTCGGAGCTGCCCTGAACGACATAGGTGTCGTCGCCATTGCCGCCGAATGCGCGGTCAGCCCCGGCGCCGCCCAGGATGAAGTCGTCGCCGTCACCGCCCAGCAGGCGGTCATTGCCGTCGCCGCCGGTGATGGAGTCGTTGCCGTCACGGCCGGCGACGCGGTCATCGCCGCCGCCGGCGAAGATGGCGTCATCGCCCAGCACGCCGGTCAGGCTTTCATCGGTATCGTCACCGGAAATCACGTTCCGGAAATCGTCTTCCAGGCTATCGAACAGCGCCAGCGCGGCGTCCTTGGAGGTCTCTTCCAGACCGCCCGCGGCCGCCGGCAGGATGCCGATATAGCCGCCATCGCCGCTGACTTCGCCTTCCGTGCCTTCACCATAGCCTTCAGGAATGACGGAGCCATGCAGCACATATTCACGCAGGAACAGCTCGATCAGGTCCTCGCCGGTATAATCATTGCCGGTGACGGGGCTGAAGAATTGCGAGTCGTCGCTGAGATCGTAGGTGTAGCTGAAGAACAGGTCGCCGGAGGCGTCAGACACCGGGCGGCCGTCCGGAACATCGCCAGCCGGCGCAACCAGCGGCAGCAGGACGTCGCCATAAGCCGCGACGCCTTCCAGAACCTCTACAAAGCCGTCCCCATCATTGTCATTGAAGGAATTCGGCGCTTCGGAATCGATCGGGTTGCCTTCAGAATCAAACAGCCCGTGAATATGTTGCGGATGAACCTGACCCTTGGCCGTGCCCTCCGCGACAACTGTTACAGTCAATTCATCGCCGGTCACCGTCACAAAGACATTTCCGGTCACGCTTGAATTGTTGAGTGATTGAAGATCGACGGTGAATACCTGATCGGCGCCGTCGATTTCGGCGCGTAGTTCGTCAAAGTCGGGATTTAGATGCGCCATGGGTGTCTCCTCCGCCGTAATTCAAACGGCTTTGCTAGGGGCGGCACCAATTTGAGCTAGCCCGGCGGGGAGAGGCGTCAAAGATTCTCTGAAGAAAAATTTATATTACCGATCAATCCAGCTTTTCAGCCGGTCCGCCGCGGCGTCCAGAACCGTGTCCTGCTTGGCGAAGCAAAAACGCACAAAATTGCTCGGCGGGGCCGCGTTCGTGGCGTGATAGAAGGCGCTGACCGGGACCCCGGCCACCTTCGCCTCCGACGCGATGCGGCGGCAGAACTCCACATCGTCATCAAAGCCGAGCGGCGCGATATCGGCGGTCAGGAAATAGGTTCCCTCCGCCGGCAGAACGCCGAACCCTGCCTCCGTCAGGCCGCGCGCCAGACGATCGCGGCTGGCCTGCATGTCAGCGGCAAGGCCGTCGAAATAGGCCGTGTCCTTGTTCAGGCCATAGGCGACCGCCTTCTGGAGCGAGGGCGGCGTGGCGAAGGTGAGATACTGGTGCGCCCGCGCCATGGCGCCGATCAGCTCCGGCGGCCCGGCCGTATAGCCCACCTTCCAGCCGGTCAGGGAAAATGTCTTGCCGGCCGAACCCATCCGCACCGTCCGCTCCCGCATTTCCGGCAGCGCCGCAATGCTGCGATGCCGGCGCCCGTCGAAGCACATATGCTCATAGACCTCGTCAGACACCACGATCAGGTCATGCTCCAGGGCGCGCTTTGCGACGGCCTCAAGATCGGCCTGCGTGAACACCTTGCCGACCGGATTGACCGGCGTGTTGAGCACAATCAGCTTTGTCTCCGGTCCGATGGCCGCGTCCAGCGCGTCCTCGTCCAGCGCCCAGTCCGGCGCGGTCAGGGGAACCGGCTTCACCACGCCCCCGGCACCCTCCACCATGTCGAAATAGGCGTCATAGGCGGGTTCGAATATCACCGCCTCCCCGCCCGCGCCGGGTGTGAGAAAAGCGGAGAACGCGGCCGCCAGCGCCTCCGTCGCTCCCGCGGTGACAAGGATTTCGTCGCCGGGGTCATAGGAAAGCCCGTAATGGCGCTGCAGCGCGTCCGCCGCCGCCTGACGCAAGGCCGGCACGCCCATCATCGGCGGATACTGGTTCGGCCCCTCGACCGTGGCCTCGGCCGCCACGCGGCGCACGTCTTCCGGGCCGTCCGTGTCCGGGAAACCCTGCCCCAGATTGATGGCGTCGTTTTCAATGGCGAGCCGGCTCATGACCTCGAAAATCGAGGTCTTGCGCCCGGTGATAACGGGGTTGAGGTCTTTCATGCGCGCAAGGCTAGTGCCTCACGCCGCGGCCTTAAAGCGCCGCCTCAGAATGTGTTGCAGATATCCTGGCGCCGCACGCGGTCAGCGCGTTCAAAACTGAATGAATCGGGCGCAAGGCGGCGGATCAGGACCACCCCGCGCGGCCCCGGGCTTTCGATCACCGGCAGGCCGGTTTCCGGGCGCGGCGCGCCGGCGGCCATCAAAACCGCCTCAAAGCCTCCCGACGGCATCTCCCGGTCATTGATGACAAAGAAATTGTCCGTGTTGGCGGCGTAGATCGACAGGGAGGAATAATCCTCCCACGGGGCGACCCGAAGCCGGACAGGGCCGCGCGTCAGGTCATAGATACAGGCGGAATAGGCAAGGTCGGGCGAGGGCTTCACCACGTTGCGGTTGTCCGGCGTGATGCGCGGCGCGTGCCGCCACTGGTTCATGCCGCCGGCGTTCCCGGCAATCGCCGTCATCGCCTTGTCCATGACCCGCTGGGGCAGCAGGTCCAGCGCCGCCCAGTGCCCGGCGGCGGCGGCGGCGATGAAAAGCGCGATGGCGAGGAGGATTCTCATGCGCCTTCCTCAGCCCGGCACCCCGTGCGCCGGATTTCCGGCGGCAGGACGGCCCTGTGAACGTCCTCCAGTACGGCGTCGTCCGGGCTGTAGAGGCGCAGGGCAAGATTGAAACGACCGGCGTTCCGGCTGGAAATCCAGAAAACATCGTCGCCGGGCGGCGCACTCTGGATCACGGCCCGCCAGCCGCCCCGCAGAGCGAAATCGCTTGCGTCAACGGAATGCGCGTCGTCCTGGTTCGGAGCCAGAAAATCGTCAGCCGCGTAAAGCGTGACTGACCACCAGCGCGACGGCATGTCGCCGCCTTCCATGACGTAATCGCAGGCCTCGCGCAGCGGCTCACCGGAGGAATCGGTCTCCCTCAGGAAATACACGGACTCGGATTTGTTCATGGCCAGCAGGCCGCGGCGGGCGATATAGGCCCGCGTATAGGGATCGGCGGCGTCCGACCCGATGGCCCAGTTGGACTCCCACCCTTCAACCGACACGCTGGTCCGGTTGAAGGGCATGTCTCCGGTCAGCCAGCCGGCCATCCAGAACGCGCTGACAATCCCGACAGCGAGGCCGAGCAGGATTGCGGCGAACCAGAGGATCAGCGTCTTCATTCGGCCGCCCATTGCTCTAGATACGAAACCACGGACTCCAGCGATCGGCTGTGCGAATTGCGCAATTCCCGGACGCTTTCAGGGTTCAGAAGCGTCTCGTCCGGAGAGACGAGCAGAACGCTTGGCGTATTGGTGATTTCCATGACGCCGAAGCGTTCGGCGACGTCCAGATTGCGATTGCGCATGCCCACATCGACCCAGACCAGCTCATAATGATCGGCGATCAGGGATTTCAAAGGCTCCTGCTGTGTCTTGGCGGCCAGGCCGCGGCTGTCATGACACCAGTTGCCGCCCAGAACCAAAAGCGCATTGACGCCGCGCGCCTCAGCCGCCGCCAGCGCGGCGTCGACGTCCGCCATGGCGTCAGCAGAGGCGGAAAACGGCCGCGGCTCGGCCTCGCCGCTGACATCGGTGGCGTGGGACGCGGCGCAGGCCGCCAGGGCCGCGGCTGTCAGGAGAACAAAAACGCGAAGCAATCCGGTCATGGACCGATTAGAACGCGACTCCGCCGCCGCGCCAATGCCTATTCGATCAGTCGCGCCGCTTCGGTTCCCGTGAGCGCGCGCAACTGTTGCAGTTGCCAGGGCTGCACGCGCCCCTGCCCGTGGACATTGTAGAGGCTGTCCACTTCCAGCTCAGACTCGTCCAGCCACTCGACGAACCACGCCGACAGGGGGACGGATTCGACAAGCGGAAAATCGCTTTCCGGAACCGGATAGATGAACGCCGTGGAATAGAGCAGCTTCTCGTCCGGCAGATAGACCACAAGATGGCCTTCCGATTTCGGATTATCGCCGGGCAGTTCAATCAGCCGAACCTCCATCGACATGTCCTGAATCGTGCGCTGGTTGCGGACCACCAGAATGCCGGAATCGTCTTCATCCGCCTCGCCGTCCAGCGCAACGGGAGCGCCGGTCTTGCCGATGGCGCCGCGCGCCAGCTCGGCGGCGGCCTCGCCCGCCAGAATGGTCGCGCCCTGCCGCACGAACGGCTCAAGCCCGCCGATATGGTCGCTGTGATGATGGGTCAGAACCAGATAGCGCACCGGCTTTCCGGGCGCGGTCTGCCGGATGGCGCGCAGGAATTTCTCGCCCAGCGAGCCCGCGTCATCGCCCTGCGCCCAGTTCATCGGCGGGATTTGCGTCATCTCGTACCAGCCGGCGGGGGCGTCGACCGCCATCACGAAATCGTTGAACTCGATAAACACCGGATGGAAGCCGGGCCGGAGATTGCGCACCATGTGCACGCCCGGCGCGATGGTCTCCACCTCCGGCGCGCGGTCGCCATAGGGCACGAAATCATCGCGGCCGCCCGGCGGCGGCGCGGCCGGGGTTTCGATCCCGCGCGGGGCGGAGAAACTGCGGTCATAGACATCGGTCGTGGTGATCATGTCCGCCCGGCTCAGCAGCTTGCCGTTCAGGAAAGACATGAAGCGCCCCGGCACGGTCAGGCCGTCCTGTTCCTTATATTCCGACCAGCGCCACTGAATGACGGAGGCGCCCAGAAGCGGCATGTCCAGCGGCGCGCTGGCCGCGCTCAGAAGATAGGTTTGCGGATCAATGAAAAGGGTCAGCGGATCGCCGGCGGCGCTCTGATAGGTCACGGCCAGCGCCGGGCCGTCCTCACGCTGAACGGTCTCGGCCCGGGCGCTTTCCGGCGTGTGCGCCAGCGCGTCCGCCAGGAAGAAATTGGGCAGGATGCGCTTGAACCGCGCCTGATCGTCCTCGACCGGCGCGTAGGGCATCCATTGGGCCGTTTCGTTGCGCTTGTCCGCGAACAGGATGCGGCCCTCCGCGTCATGCACCTCGCGAAGGTCCTGTTCGGACTGATAATAATTACGCCAGCGCAGATCATAGGCGACGCGTTCGCCCGCCGTATCGACCGCGATCATCTGGCGCATCGGCGTCATCTCGCTTTCCAGGGTTTGCCCCTGAAGGCGCACGCCTAGATCGAATTCGCCATCCAGAAAGAAGGTCGCGCCGCCCGCGGCTTCTATCTCGTCCAGTCCGCCATGCGCCTCGAAGCTGCGCAGCAGCGTGTCGCGGGCCGATTGCGCGGCGGCGGCCGCCGGCGACAATACGATCAGCAGAGCCAGCGCGGCGCGCATGGCCTGATTAATACAACGCATCAAACAATCCCCTTGGCGTCCCTCGCCATCCCTTGCCACTCTAGCCGGTACGGCGCGCGGTGCGAACATACAAGCCTGTTAGCGGTTTCAGACATTGCTGAATACAGCCCGCGCCCTTAATTGATCGGCCCATGGCCGCGCCCCTTCTCTCTCTCCAGGACATCCATCTGCGATATGGCCGCGACGAATTGTTCGCGGGCGCAGACATGCAGGTCTTTGAACGCGACCGCCTTTGCCTTGTCGGGCGTAATGGCTCGGGCAAATCGACCCTGATGAAAATCGCCGCCGGGTTGGTGGAATCCGATAGCGGGGAGCGCGTCGTCGGCAATGAGGCGACGCTGCGCTATCTGGAGCAGGAGCCGGATTTCAGCGGCTTTGCCTCCACCTATGAATATGCCGCCGCCGGTCTGACGGCCGGCGACGAAGCCTGGAAGGCCCGCGCCCTGCTGGAAGAGCTGGGCCTGACTGGCGACGAGGACCCGGCGCGGCTGTCCGGGGGAGAAGCCCGGCGCGCCGCCCTGGCCCGCGCCATGGCGCCGGAGCCCGACATCCTGCTTCTGGACGAGCCGACCAACCATCTGGACCTGCCCGCCATTGCCTGGCTGGAGGATCGCCTGAAGCGGACAAAATCCGCCCTTGTCCTGATCAGCCATGACCGCCGCTTCCTACAGACCCTGACAAAACGCACGCTGTGGATCGACCGCGGCGTCACCCGGGACCTCAATCGCGGCTTCGAAGCGTTCGAAGCCTGGCGGGATGAGACGCTGGAGGCCGAGGCGCTGGACGCCCACAAGCTGGACCGCAAGATCGCCGCGGAAGAAGACTGGGTCCGCTACGGCGTCACCGCCCGGCGCAAGCGCAATGTTCGCCGCATGAAAGAGCTTCAGGGCCTGCGTCAGCAACGCAAGGAGGCGCGGCGCACGCCCGGCTCCGTCACCATGGAAGCCGCCGAAGCCGGCAAGAGCGGCAAGCGGGTGATCGAGGCGGAGACCATCTCCAAGACCTATGATGGCCGCCCCGTGGTCGATGAATTTTCCACCCGCATCCTGCGCGGCGACCGCATCGGCTTTGCCGGCCCCAACGGCGCGGGGAAGACGACGCTGCTCAACATGCTGATCGACGAACTGGCGCCCGATAGCGGCGAGGTGACGATGGGCGCCAATCTGGAGCGGGTGACTCTGGACCAGCGCCGCGCCGCCCTGAAGGAAGACCAGCGCGTGGCGGACGCCCTGACCGGCGGCGACAGCGATCAGGTCATGGTAGGCGGCAAGCCGCGCCATGTTGTTTCCTACATGAAGGATTTCCTGTTCCCGGCGGACCGCGCGCGCCAGCCCGTCTCCGCCCTCTCCGGCGGGGAGCGCGGCCGCCTGGCTTTGGCGATAGCGCTGGCGCGGCCCTCCAATTTGCTGGTGCTGGACGAACCAACCAATGATCTGGATCTGGAAACGCTGGATCTGCTTGAGGAAGTCCTGAACGATTATGCCGGCACGGTCCTGCTGGTCAGCCATGATCGGGATTTCCTCGACCGTACCGTCACCAGCCTGATCGCCCCCGATCCGGACCGCCCAGGGCGCTGGACCGAATATGCCGGCGGCTATTCCGACATGCTGGCCCAACGCGGGGGCGACGCCGGCATGACCGCCCTGACCCGCGATCCTTCGGGCCGCGCAGCGTCAAAATCACCGGATGCGTCCGCGCCCGCCCGCGCCGCAAAGGCCAAGCTGAGCAATAAGGAGCGCTACGCCCTGAAGGAGCTACCGGGCAAGATGGAGGCGGCTCAAACCAAAATCGGCAAGCTTCAGGAGGCCCTGGGCGAGCCAGACCTTTATTCCAGCGATCCGGAGGGCTTTCACGCCCTGACCGAGGCGCTGGAAAAATGCCAGACCGAGCTCGACCGGATGGAAGAGGAATGGCTGGCCGCCGAGATGCGGCGCGAAGAAGTCGAGGCGGGGTGAGTCGCGCCGTGTGCAGTTCGCCGGGCGCGTCCGGAACAGGCGTTATATCTAGTAATATTTCACGCGCCGCGATTGTATTCGGCACTCGCCGCCGGGCAAATCGCCGCAATCGCCCGGCCTGCCGCCAATAGCGCGAAATCACGCATGAGAATTAGGCGCGGCGACCATCCTTTTACCAAGGAATTGCCCGCCAGATCGCCAGAAATCGCCGCATTCGATGCGTTTTTCTGCCCATGAACAACTGTCGAAACCACGACGCTTTTTCCGATTTCGGAAAGGAGTCCCGGATAGCCATGGGCAATAATATCGCTCATACGCTTAATCACAGCCCGTTCGCGCGGCGTCTGCAGAACTGTGGCGGCATGGCCGACGCAGATCTGGGCGCGCTGGACGGCATCCATCAGGATCTCGTGCGCCTCGGCAAGGGAGAGACCCTTGCCACGGCCGGCCATGCGCCTGACCGCATCCTGGTGATCGAGGATGGCTGGGCGTTCCGTTTCCAGCTTCTGGATGACGGCGGCCGCCAGATCACCGAGATTCTGGCGCCCGGCGACATGCTGAACTGCGAGGCGCTGTCGCGCCTGTCGCCCGGCCATGCGGCGGAGGCCCTGACCCCGGTGACGATGCGCGCCTTTCAGGCGCAGGAATTCCTGAAGACCGTCCAGACGACGCCGGGCATTGCCGCGGCGCTGTGGTGGAGCGAATTCCAGATCGACAACATGTTGCGCGAGCAGATCACGCGCCTTGGCCGCCGCGACGCGCAGAGCCGCATCGCGCACTTCTTCCTTGAGCTGTTGATGCGGGCGCGTTGCGCAGGCGTCATCCGCGGCGGAATGATCGAGGCGCCGCTGAGCCAGTCGCACCTGGCCGACCTGCTGGGCCTGACGCCGGTTCATGTCTCGCGCACGCTGCGCCGGCTGAACGGCATGGTGAAATGGACCCGCCGCTCTGTCTGCGTGACCGATGAGGACGCCCTGTGCCGTGTGGCGGGCTTCGATGCGGCCTATCTCAACCTGCAGAACTACGCGAAATACCGCATGCGCGGTCAGCAGGCCGTGGCGGAATAGGCGCCCTTCGGATCCGGCATATGAAAAGGCCGTCCCGGATAATCCCCGGGACGGCCTTTCTTCTGGATGGCGTCTCGCCCTAGCGTTGGTCGGCCAGCGCCTGGACGATCAGCTGCGTAGCGGCCTGCACCAGCAGGACTTCGCCATCGACCTGCGCGTAATAATGGCCGCGGGGCGGCGGCGCGTAGCCATAGCGCTGGTAATCGCGGATCACGCGATAATCGACATCGTCGCGCAGATACTGGCCTTCGCGAATGCCGTCGCGGAAGCCTTTTTCATAGGCGCGGCGTTCCTCGTGATAATCGTCACGGTCGTAGCGATCATAGCGGTCGCGGTCATAGCGGGCGTCGCGGTCGCACCAGCCTTTCTTGGCGTGGCCCGGCGGGCAGTGCGACGGATCAGCGAACGCGGCGGCCGGGGCGGCCAGCAGCGCGCCCGCGCCGGCGACGATCAGAATGGGTTTCAGGGCTTTCATGGCAGCCTCCTTGAGTTAATCCCTCGGCGGGAGAACGGCTGCCGCTAAAGCGGGTTCCGGCGTGGCTTAGGCGCTGGCGGGGTGATTTGGCGCCGGAAACAAGGCGGGCGGCGCACAAATCGCGCGCCCCCCGCTGTTTTTTCCGGCTTTCCGGAGAAAAACCTATTTGGCGCCTTCGGCGGCGTCTTCCACGGCGTCGCCGGCGGATTCCACGTCACGGCCCGCGCCGGCGATGGTGTTGCAGGCGGTCAGGGTGAGGGCCATCAGGCCGGCCAGGATGATTGCGAATTTTTTCATGATCTCGAAAAACTCCCGATTCCCCGTCGTGCCGGGGGTGTGAATGAAGGCGGTCAGGATAGCCCGCCCGGCGGATAAGAGAAGCGAAACTTCGCCTTGACCGGTGGAAATCCCTGCCGCTAGGTCGGCGGTCACGCGAAACGGCGGGCGGCAGGGGCAAGACATGGCGCGGACACTGGATTTCATCGTCTATGGCGTTCCGCGCAGCGGCACCTCGGCGCTGGGCCACGCGATCAATCTGGAGCCGGAGATTTTCT
Source organism: Euryhalocaulis caribicus (assembly GCF_000412185.1). Classification (GTDB taxonomy): domain Bacteria; phylum Pseudomonadota; class Alphaproteobacteria; order Caulobacterales; family Maricaulaceae; genus Euryhalocaulis; species Euryhalocaulis caribicus. The sequence goes on along the minus strand of NZ_ASJA01000006.1, from coordinate 103,106 downwards.
GCGGCCTGGAATATTTCCCGCTGTGGCATGATTTCGAGGGTGTGGACGTTCCCGCCGCCTTCCTGAACGCGGTGCCGCGCACCGACGCGGACAAGGCGGAGGCCAGCCGCAAGGTGCTGCGCCAGAAGCTGCGCGCGGGCGCGGTGAAACGCTATGGCGACAAGAATCCGCGCTTCTATCTGACGCTGGACGCGGTGAACCGGGCCAATGACGGGCCGGCCAACGTGTTCCTGCACCGCCCGGCGCGGGAGACCTGCGAATCCTGGACGCGGCGGGCGCAGGATCCGGAGACGCCGTGGCGCAGCGGCGAGAGCGGGATCTACGCCATCGCCGAGAGCGTCTTCGCGCTGGCCGAGGCGTTCCACCCGGACCGCGATACGCTGGTCGCCGATTATCAGACGCTGTTCTTCGGCGATGAGGGCGCCATGCGGCGCGTTGTGGGCGCCATCGCAGGGCCGCCGCCGCATGAGTTTCCCTACCCCGCATTCAAGAAGCAGTTTTTCGACCAGGAGAAATTCCGCAATCGCGCCGGGGCGCCGCGCGAGACGGAGGCGGCGCTGATCGAAGCGCTGGGCCTTGGCGGGATCGACGCGGCCATCGCGGCGCGGGGCGTGGCGCCGGCGCGGGATTTCTACGCGGAGATCTATGGCGCGCTGGCCCCGGCGGCGGCGCAGCTGGGCGCGCGGTTGGCGGAGGCATTGCCGGGCCTGCCCGCCGAAGAACAGGCCTTCTTCCGCAACTGGAAGATGATGGTGCTGCGCGGCGCCTATCGCAGCGACATCGCCCGCATGGCGGCCAGCGGCGTCGCGGCAGTCGAGGCGCCGAAACCGGGCGGCTGACGAAAGCGCGGATTCCCTGCAACCGCGCGGAACGTGGACAAGATTTAATCGCCCGGCGTCTTGAGCCGATTCCGCGCTGCGGCAATGATTGGCGTCGGGGACGGGGCTCGAGGAGAGCGAGCAGGTTTTTGTCATGTCGCAGGAAGAATCCAGAGTCGTCGCCTTCACCGCCATGGGCGCGGCGGTCGCCGTCTTTGCCGCGCTGATCGCCAGCCTGGCGGCGCTGGCCGCCGTGGTCTCGCTGGGCGAGCGCGAATCCGCCGCCCTCGGCGGCGGCGCGGACGCGCGCTTCATCGTCAGCGCCTACCCCGCCTATATGGAGCCCCGCGCCTCCGCCCCCTGCCCGATTGAGACCCGCGCCATAACAGTGCGGGTTTAGGGTTTCCCCTCGCCCCCTTAGAGGGGGAGAGAGTTTTCTTTTTCGCCCTCCACCTCTTTCTACCGTCATCCTCCGGCTTGACCGGAGGACCCAGGGATCGTGGGGCGGGGAGATTTAAACTGGGTCCTCCGATCTCCGCTTCGCTTCGTCGGAGGATGACGGGGTTGGTTGGGTTTCCGGTTACGCGTTTGGCTCCACGGCGCATCCGCCGCAGAGGTTAGGGAAGAAACACGACCCCTCTGATCAAGTCAGAGGGCAAGGGTGGCGCGGCGCGTCTTTCGGGACGCCGGTTACCGTGTGTTTGTATGTTTCGCGCCCACAAAGAGACGCGCCGCGCGGTTCTTTTGCGGAGGGCGGGAGTCGCCTCGACCGGCCTCTCCATCCGCTGCCGCCAGAGTCTTAATAGCCAGGGCATTTCAGCCTCAGACTGGCGCCTGGCGGTGCGCCGGGACGCGCACGGACTCGGTCGAGCCATGCCGTATCCCGGGAACCGCGTTCACTCCGTCCCTCGGGCGACCGGATCCGAAGCCCCTCGCATGACGGCGAACAGGGACGAGCTTACGCCGTCCCGGAGGCCGGTCTGATATTTTCGGGATTGTCCCTGTTTTCTGGCCCTTCGAGACGCCGCGCCCTCGGCGCGGCTCCTCAGGGAAAGGGTGATAGGAAGGGATGGAGAAACAATAACCTACAACCCCACCCTTAGCCTGAGGAGCTGCGGAGCAGCGTCTCGAAGGCGGACTTCGGAAAGCACGACTGTCCTCGGGAAATCCGGCGGAATTTCCACGGCGCAACCGGGTCCTCCGGTCAAGCTAAGAGGATGACGGCGGGAGAGCGGGGTCAGCGATACCGCCGCATGAACCGCTCATCCAGCCAGCGTTTGAGCCATTGCATCGCCCTCCCCTTCGCCCAGAGGGGGCCGTAGCGGGCGAGGGCGGAACCGTTGCCGAGGTCGAGGGCGGAGAACCATAGGGGCTGCGGGCGGTAGCGGCGCAGGGGCTGGCCGTTGGCGGCGGCGAGGAGGTTGCGGGCGAGCGTGGGGGCGGCGCGGACGCCGAAGACGCCGAGGTTCGGGCGCGAGTGGCCGGCGATGGCGGCGCAGTCGCCGGCGGCGAAGATGGCGGGGTCTTCGGGGCTTTGCAGGGTCTCGGTGACGGTCAGCCCGGCGCGGGGGTCTTGAGGGAGCCCTTCGTGACGCCCCGGCAAGCCGGGGCTCCTCAGGATGAAAGATTCAATGAGAGGCGGCACCTTCAGGCCGGTGGCGATGAGGGCGTGGGTGAAGGGGAGGGTTTCGCCGGATTGCAGGCGGGCGGCGCCGGGCGCGAGATCGGCGACGGGGGCGTTGAGGCGGAGGGTCGCGCCATGGCGCGTAAGGAAAGCCGCCATGGCGCGGGCGGCGTCGGGCGGCCAGTCTTCGAGCAGGCGCGGGGCGGAGCTTGCGAGCGTGACGCGGAGATCGCGGCCCGTGCGGCGGGCGAGCGCGAGGAGATTGGCGGCGCATTCGCACCCCGCCGCGCCGCCGCCGATCACCAGGATATCCGCCGCGCCCTCCCCCGCCTCCAGCGCGGCGCGCAGGCGGTAGAGGTTCTCGATCGGCTTGACCGGCCAGACACCGGGGGCGTCGAGGGCAAAGGGGGCGGCGGTGACGCTGCCGATGTTCAGGGACAGGAAATCGTAGGGGAGCGTCTCTCCGCTCTCCAAGGTGACGGTCTTCGCCGCGCGGTCGATGGCGGCGGCGGCCCCGGCGACAAAGCGCCCGCCCGCGCGGCGGATCAGCGGGGCGGGGTCCAGCCGGTCGGCCTCCGCGCCCCAGGCCCCGCCGAGCATCCCGGTCGCCATGCCGGAATACCAGAAAGCGCCCGGATCGATCAGAGTGAGGCTGTGGCCGGCCGCGGCGAACTCACAGCCGCGGCGGGCGACTTCGAGATGCGCGTGGCCGGCGCCAAGGAGGAGGATGTTGGCGGGACGCGATGCCCTCAAAAAGCAATTCCAAAAATCACTAAAACCAATCCAATGTTACTCTTGGAACGATCTAGCCCAATGTAGAAAGCGCATAGCATCGTATCACTCCCGCCTTTACACCATTTGACCAAGCCCACACACCCTTGCATAGTCCGCTAAAAATCTGTACGTTCCTCTTTTGTTCTCTTGGAGGTTGTGTGCGCGGCGTCACAAGAACCCTTTTCATCGGCATCGGCCTCGTTGCTCTGTCTCTCATCTCGGGATTAGTCGGCTCCTTTATATCTAAAACCTATATCTCTTCGAGCCCAAATATTTCTTATACAGATTTTATTTCGCTGATGCTTACAGCAATATCTGTATTAATGACTATTTTAGCTATATTTCTGGGTGCACTAGGTATTATTGGATGGAACGCCATATCCTCTAAAGTTCGCAGTAAAACTGACGAATTCTTGTCCGATGGATTCGAAGAAGGAAATCACCTTCACGATATCCTTAGAAGGCGAGCCACTGAAATTATGTATGAAGGCGTTGCGCCACTAAGACCCGAAAATGGCGAAGAGGAATATACAGATGAAGGAGCCGAGGAATAGAAATGGGAGAATTTTTGTTCAATCGTATCGATGACGATAAGTTGGAAATCGTGCGTCGACATGTGGCCACTCATCCGGTCAAAGTTGGCGCTTTAGCTAACGCACTTGGCCTTAAGGTTGTTAGAGCACCCTTACCTCCCAAAATATCTGGACTTATTCAACCATGTAAGGAATCCGCATCAGGATACGAAATAAAAGTTAATAAATTTGAAGTACCAGAACGACAAAGGTTTACGGTGGCGCATGAAATTGGACACTACTTACTACATGAACCTCACATTAAGAGTGGCATTGTGGATAGTATAATGTACCGATCTAATCTTTCTTCAAAGAAAGAGACTGAAGCGAATAAAATTGCTGCCGAGATTATTATGCCGAGAATCGAGTTAGAAACGGCTCTGGACAGAATGGGCGGCTTGACATCTGATGATGATGTTTCTCAACTTGCACATGATTTCCGAGTCTCGCTCCCGGCAATGAAAATTCGACTGGGTGCGCAATGATGGATCGTCATGATAGAGCATATCGAATATTGTCCGACGCTTTATACGCGTATTTCTGAGGTCAAGGCCCTTTTAAATTTACCAACCTCTTCAAAGGACCGTATTTTCCCACTGCTGCTATTACGTCCTTGGCCTAATGCAAATTACTTACAATCGTCGTGGGATAAAATTAGAGAAGCGATCGGTGATCGACCGTTTGCAGTCGATCTTGATTTCAACAAATTCCAATCAGGCAGCCATAAGCAAGCTGCAACGGAATTCGATCACTTATTTAACTCCAACAGCGGATTCGAAAATTACTTTGATGCAATCGAACGCATCGAATCAGCTGTGCCGGTCATCCAACTTGAAGCCAAAGGTAGCGATTACTCTAAACAGCTGGCTCACGCTGAACAGTTAGATCGCGGGTTTTTTATCCGCATACTTAGTGGCAAGCCGAGCACGGCACGGATGCTTAGCGAACAAACTCTTGGAAATGACATTCCGAAAGTAGTCTTTATAGATGCGGAGTGGACGCGCGATCCATTGTCGCGGGAAGCTTGGCTTTCGGGAGCTATCAGACGTGTGACGGATATTGATCCTGGAACGGAGATCGTAGTTGCAGGTAGCAGCTTTCCCGAATCATTTTCTGAATACGGCCCTCGCGGTGAGGAGCCGCTTCTCGAACGGCAGCTATTCAATCGTCTTGTACGGCAACATAACGCCGCATCCCTCACGTACGGAGACTGGGGCAGCACACGACCTCCTATGGAGCCTACCCCTATGAAAACTGTTCCGAGGATCGATTTACCCAACTCTAATGGGTGGCACTTTTTTCGGAGTACTGATGAAGAAACTTACGCGGATGTTGCTGTTCGCACGATGAATGACAAGGAATGGCCAAAAGACCTAGAAATTTGGGGAACATACGCAATCGGCTGCACGGCTAGTGGCGAACCTGGTGCTATTAAAGCCCCCTCGACGGCAACAGCGGCCAGAGTAAACATTCATCTTCATCTACAGGCACAGCACGGGGCAGAAATCATCGAAAGCGATAACGAAGAACCGTTCACTGACGATCTTTAGTTACTTTGGCCTCCACATAAATCTCCCCGCCCTTCGCCTTGAACTCCTCCGCCTTCCCGGCCATGCCCTCCTCGGCTTCCGCCTCTGAGGCGGCGCGTTCGGCGGTGGCTAGCGCTTCCGGGTTCGCCTTCGCAAAATCTCTCACTTCCTGGCTGATCTTCATGGAGCAGAATTTGGGGCCGCACATGGAGCAGAAATGGGCCACCTTGTGGGCCTCTTTGGGGAGGGTCTGGTCGTGGTACTGGCGGGCAGTTTCGGGGTCGAGGGAGAGGTTGAACTGGTCTTCCCAGCGGAACTCGAACCGGGCGCGGCTAAGCGCGTCGTCGCGGAGCTTGGCCGCCGGGTGGCCCTTGGCGAGGTCGCCGGCGTGGGCGGCGATTTTATAGGTGATGACGCCGACCTTCACGTCATCCCGGTCGGGCAGGCCCAGATGCTCTTTCGGGGTGACGTAGCAGAGCATGGCGCAGCCGAACCAGCCGATCATCGCCGCGCCGATGCCGGACGTGATATGGTCATAGCCGGGGGCGATGTCCGTGGTCAGCGGCCCGAGCGTGTAGAACGGGGCCTCGCCGCAGGCCTCCAGCTGTTTCTCCATATTCTCCTTGATCTTGTGCATGGGCACGTGGCCCGGCCCCTCGATCATCACCTGGCAGCCATGATCCCAGGCGATCTGGGTCAGCTCGCCCAGGGTCTTCAGCTCGGCGAACTGGGCGGCGTCGTTGGCGTCGGCGATGGAGCCGGGGCGCAGGCCGTCGCCAAGGGAGAAGGAGACGTCATAGGCGCGGCAGATCTCGCAGATCTCGGCGAAATTCTCATAGAGGAAGGACTCGGCGTGATGGGCCAGGCACCACTTGGCCATGATCGAGCCGCCGCGTGAGACGATGCCGGTGACGCGGCTGGCGGTCAGCGGCACGAAGGGCAGGCGCACGCCGGCATGGATGGTGAAATAATCCACCCCCTGCTCGGCCTGCTCGATCAGGGTGTCGCGGAACACCTCCCAGGTGAGGTCCTCGGCGACGCCGTTCACCTTCTCCAGCGCCTGATAGATGGGCACGGTGCCGATGGGGACGGGCGAATTGCGGATGATCCATTCGCGCGTGTTGTGGATGTTACGCCCGGTGGAGAGGTCCATGACCGTGTCCGCGCCCCAGCGGATGGCCCAGACCATCTTCTCCACCTCCTCCTCCACCGAGGACGCGACGGCCGAGTTGCCGATATTGGCGTTGATCTTGGTGAGGAAGTTGCGGCCGATGACCATCGGCTCCAGCTCCGGGTGGTTGATATTGGCCGGGATGATGGCGCGGCCTCTTGCGACCTCGTCGCGCACGAATTCGGGGGTGACGAATTCGGGGATCTCGGCGCCGAAGCTCTCGCCGTCGGCGAGGCGGGCCTTCGCGTCCTTCAGCGCGGCCTGACGGCCGAGATTTTCGCGCTCGGCGGCATAGACCATCTCCTCGGTGATGAGGCCGGCGCGGGCGCATTCGATCTGGGTCAGGGGGGCGTCGCCGCGCTTGCGGTAAGGGGCGTTGCGGACGGGGAATTCGCGGGCGAGGTGCTTTCCGCTCGCGCCGCCATTGTCCTCCGGCTTCACCTCGCGGCCCTCGTAAGTCTCGACGCCGCGCTGGACGATCCAGTCATGGCGGTGGCGGGGGAGGCCGGCCTCGACATCTATGGCCACGTCCGGGTCCGAATACGGGCCGGAGGCGTCATAGACGGGCAGCGGGGCCTCGCCGCTGGAGGGGTGGAGCTCGATCAGGCGGCGGGGGACGCGAAGCTGCGGCGCGGCTGCCGGGTTCGTATAGTCCTTGCGGCTGGCGGGCAGCGGGCCGGTGGTGACCCTGGGCGTCTCGAACGCGGCCTGGTTCACGGGTTTGTTCATGGGGGATGGCTCCTCGTCAAACGTGACGACCCGGAGCCGGAGAAGGCGGTTCGGCGCGAAAGGGTTTGCGGGCGCCGAAGTGTTCCGTCCCTTCGCCGGTGCGAACCGGATCAGGTTCTAAGGGTGCTGGACCAGCATCAGGCCCATCTCAGCGGCGTGCGGCGCCGCGCCCCTCGGATTAATCGAAACGGAGACTAGCAGAGGGCGGCGAGTCGCTAAAGGGGGATCAGTCGCGCGGCGGGCGGGCGCGGATGCGCTCGGACATCGCTTTCGTGATCTCGGCCAGCGGGCCTGCGCCGAGGGCGTCCATGCGCGAAATGCGGAATTCGGCATAGGCCAGCAGCAGGTAATAGACCGCGCCCATGGCCAGCGGGACCTGCGGCATTTCGGGGAAGATGCCCTCGGCGGTCATCAGGTCGCGATAGCCCGAGGCGTCCAGATAGTCGCCGGTGAGACCGAAAGCGGGCACCAGCCCCGCGCCCATCGCGAACACGAAGACACAGGCGAAATAGATGCCGGCCGCGGCGACGGACGTGGCGACCGTGCGGGCGCGGACCTCGTCTGACGCGTCCGAAAAGGCGTGGCGGGCGCGCACGGCGACGACGGCGAGATAGATGAACAGGATGGAGAGATTGCCGGCCGAGGCGGTGAAGGCCAGCGCGAACAGGCCGTAGAACGGCACGAAGATCAGCATCGACCAGCGGCGCGGCATGACGGCCATGAAGACGCCGGAGTGAACCATCACGAATTCGAACGCCATCAGGATGGTGAGCGTGTAGATGCGCGCCGCATCGCCCGGCCCGGGCGCGATCCACAGGCGCAGCATCTCGAACGCCAGCAGGGCATAGAAGACAAGGTTCAGCCACTGGAACAGCGGTATGCGGCCTGGCGGCATGGCGCCCCTCCCCTTTCAGGCGTTTCCGGGCCTTTCGGCGCGGCGGGGGCATGATAGTCTGCGCGGCGGCGGGGCGCGAGAGGGACGCGAATTATGAGACGGCGGGATCTGTTGAAACTGGCCGGCGGCGCGGCGGCCGTGGCGGCGGCGCCGGGGCTGGTCCAGGCGCAGGGAGAGGCGGCGCCGGCGGTGCGCCTGCCGAAGCTGGATGTCTCCCCCGACCGTGTGACGCGCACCATCGTGGGTCTGCGCCCCTATCGCCCGGCGGGCTTCGTGGTGGCGGCCGAGCGCCTGACAAGGCGCAAGACGGTGGTTCATAATTACGGGCATGGCGGCTGCGGCATCACGCTGAGCTGGGGCACGGCGGCGCTGGCGGTGACCGAGGCGCTGGGCGCCACGGACGAGACGCGCTGGGCGGTGATGGGGGCCGGGGTGAACGGCCTGACCACCGCGCTGATGCTGCTGCGGCGCGGGTTCGAGGTGACGATCTATGCCGAGGACCTGCCGCCCTATACGACGTCCAATATCGCGGCGGCGGTATGGGGGCCGGCGACAATCTATGACGAGGCTTCGGTCAGCGACGCCTTCATGGCGCAGTTCGTCTATGCCGCGCGCTACGCCCAGCGGACTTTCCAGCACTATGTGAACGACCCGTCCTACGGCGTGCGCTGGATCGACGAATATTATTTCCAGCGCCGCGTGCGGTCCGGCCCCGGCGAACCGCCGCCGGAGGGCGCGGACCTGTATCCCGGCTCTCACGGCTATCGCGAACCGGACCGCTGGTTCGGCTTTCCGTCCGTACTGGCGCGCAAGACGCTGATGATCGACCCGGACATCTATCTGCGCGCCCTGATGCGCGACGTGGAGAACGCCGGCGGGCGCATCGTGCGGCGGCGGTTCGAGAGCATCGAGGATGTCGAACGGCTGGACGAGCGGGCGGTGATGAACTGCACGGGGCTGGGGTCGCGGGCGCTGTTCGGGGACGAGGCGATGATCCCGGTGCAGGGCCAGCTGACCATGCTGCTGCCGCAGCCGGAGATCAATTACGGCTATGTGACCGGCACGGACCAGGGCACGCTCTACATGTTCCCGCGTCAGAGCGGCATCGTTCTGGGCGGCACGCACAAGCGCGGCGAATTTTCCACCGATGTGGACTGGTCAGAGCGCGACCGGATGCTGGCCGGTCACGCCGCGCTGGCGAACCGGATCGGCGCCTAGACTTCCGCGTTGAACCCCGCCGCCAGCAGCCAGACGCCGAGCAGGATGGTGATGGCGGAGAAGATGAAGATGGCGGCGCGCGAACGGACCAGAGCCGAAGCGGCGGCCATGAGCGGGCCGGGGAAAGCCAGCATCACCGCGCCTTCGATCAGCGCCGCCCAGCCGATCAGGCTGATCGCGATGGATGGCGCGCCGGCCCAGATATTATGAAGGGCGACGGTGGCCCCGCCGACCGCGAAGGCGGCCGCGCCGCCCAGATAGGTAAGCGCGGCATTGTCGCGGAACTGCTCCATCGCGCGCATGTAGCGCCCGCCGCCCAACAACAGGCCCACGCCGCCGGCCAGCAGGTAGAGCCCGTAGAGCCGGGCGAAAATCGCGGTTTCAGGAACGGTGATGTCGAACATGGCGGCCTCCCTCGCCTGCTATTCACAAGCGAGGGTGACTCCGGGGCCGCTTCAAGTCAAAGCAGATCGAGCGCGCTTCGCGTGTCTTTCGCCCAGCCGACATGGATGGCGCCGCCCGCTTCGACCACCGGGCGCTTGATGAGGGTGGGCAGGGCGCAGAGCACCTTGACCGCGCCCTCTTCTGTCAGCGCCGCTTCCTTCTCCGCGTCCGTCATGCCGCGCCACGTTGTGGAACGCTTGTTGACCAGCTTGTCCGGGCCGGCGGCGGCCAGCCAGAGCGGAACCTTCTTCTTCAAATCCGCTTCGGTGCGGATATCGACGAAGGTGACAGTCCGGCCCGCCGCGTCCAGTTCGGCCAGCGCCTTGCGGCAGGTGTCGCAGCTTTTCAGGCCGTAGACGGGGATGTCGTCCATGCCCTACTCCGCCGCCGCTTCAACGGCGCGCATGACGCGGCGCAGGTTTCCGCCCCAGAGCTTTTCGATCTCTTCTTCCGAATAGCCGCGCTTGACCAGTTCGGCGGTGACGTTCGGGGTTTCGGCGGCGTTGTCCCAGCCGGTGACGCCGCCCCCGCCGTCGAAGTCCGACGAGATGCCGACATGGTCGATGCCGGCGACCTCGACCGCGTGGTCAATGTGGTCGACCACGTCCGCGACGGTGGCGGGCGGAAATTCCGCGTCCAGCGCGTTGATGCGGGAATAATATTCGCGGCGCTTTTCCTCGCTGGCGGCCTGACGATCGGCCGAGCTTTCCATACCCATTTCGGCGCGGATCGCCTCTTCCGCGTCGATGCGCGCGTCGGAGGGGCGCTTCACGTAGGAATCGAAGGCCACCATCTGCGCCACGCCGCCATTTTCGGCCAGCGCGCGAAGCTGTTCATCATCCAGATTCCGGGGATTGTCGGAAACCGCCTTGGCGCCGGAATGGGAGGCGACGACCGGGGCGGTGGAGAGTTCCATCGCCTGCATCGTCGTCTGTTTCCCGACATGGGAGATATCGACCATGATCCCGAGGCGGTTCGCCTCTTTCACCAGTTCGCGGCCGAGATCCGTGAGGCCGTCATTCTGGCCCGGCTCATCGCCCAGATCGAAGCGAAGATTGGAGGAATCGCCGAACTGGTTGTGCCCCATATGGGTGATGCTGACATAGCGGACCCCGCGGTCGCGCCACATCTCCAGATCCTCGACCGAGGGGCCGAGCGGATAGGCGTTCTCCATGCCGATCAGGGCGACGCGCTTGCCGGTGGCGGCGATGCGCTCCACGTCATCGGCGGTCAGCGCCAGCTCCACCTGATCCGGATAGGCGTCCAGCATGCGGCGGATGCGGACATATTTGTCCTCGGCCTTGGCGCGCGCCTCTGCATAGCCCGCCTCCGTGACCTCGTCTTGACCGACATAGACAATGAAGAACGCGGCATCGAGGCCGCCGGCGCGCATCTTGGGCAGGTCCACCTGCGCGGCCGTCATCGTGCCCGGGTCCAGCTCATACGTGGCGTATTTGCCGTCGATGTCGACATGGGTGTCCATGGTCAGCACGCGGTCATGAAGATCGCGCACGGACTCACCCGGCACCTGACTCTCAAATTCCTGAGCAAGGGCGGGCGTAGCGAGGCAGAGCGCGGCGAGCGCCACGCCGGAAATAATGGTCTTCAACGGAATTCCCCTGACAGGTGCTAGGTGCGTTTGATCGGCTCCAAGCTAACCCCAGGCTTGAACGCGCCGCAAGGCGGCGAAACGCGCTGGACGCGCAAACTTCTCAAGCTTTTGAGCCGCGAGGGTCTGAAGGCGGCGATTCAGCCTGTTTCGCGTGTTGGGCCAGCAACGCCATCAGCTCCCCGCGCGGTTCCGCCAGATCGGCCAGGGTCACCCTGTCCAGTTCATCCAGAAAGGCGTTCAGAGCGCGGCCCAGAGTCTGTTTGAGACGGCAAGCGGGCGTTATGGGGCAGGTATTGCGCTGGCTCGAAAAACACTCGACGAGGTTCAGATTCTCCTCGGTCATACGCACTACCGCGCCGGCCGTGACCGTTTCCGGATCACAGGCCAGCTCCAACCCGCCGCCCCGGCCGCGCATGCTGCGGATCAATCCATGCTCGGTCAAAGTCTGGGCCACCTTGGTGAGGTGGTTCTTCGATATGCCATAGGCGCGCGAGACTTCCTCCAGCGTCAGGCGTTGCGGCGCGTGCATGGCCAGCTGGATCATCAAGCGCAGGGCGTAATCAGTATGGAGGGTGAGCTGCATCGAACCTCTTTAAACAGGTATTTTATGTATTGCTTTTCTGCGGTGCCCGCAATAAAGATAAACAAGCATATCATATACCGCTTTAAAGGAGCGGCCCGATGCCCGCCATTGAATTCACCGCGAAACCCACGCGCCCCGGACGCAGCGCCCTGCATCCCGATTTCAGCGAGCATCTGATCCGCCGCGTCGTTTACCGCTTTTACGAGCGCGTGCGCGCCGATGCGGAGCTGGCGCCCATTTTCGGGCGGCGCATCGCCCCGGCGGACTGGCCCGCCCATCTGGAGCGGATGACAGATTTCTGGTCTTCGGTGCTGCTGATGAGCGGGCGCTACAAGGGAAAGCCCCTGCCCGCGCACCAGAGAATTAGCGAAGCCCGGCCCGACCATTTCGAACGCTGGCTGGCGCTGTTCTGTGAAACCGTCAAAGGCGAGTGCCGCGCCGAGGCGGCCGCCATCTTTATCGACCGGGCCGAACGCATCGCCCAGAGCCTGCAACTGGCGATGTTCTATTCCCCGGGATCGGCCCGCCCTTCTTCACCCCTCAGAGGAGACGCGAAATGAAAGCGGCTCACCTTCTCATTCTCGCCCTGTCCGGCTTCCTGGCCGCCACAATCGCGATGGCGGTCTGGATGTGGAACAGCATGGGCGCGACGCATATCAGCGGACATGGCTGGGCGGCGCTGACCGCCGGCGTGGCGATTTCCCTGCTGGTGGGCGGCGGCCTGATGGCGCTGGTCTTCATAAGTTCGCGGCGCGGTTATGACGACGGCGTCCGCTGACGCTTCGCTTTCACCAATCCATCCCGGTCCAGAACGGAGTCCTTCCATGACCGAACCCTTCATCGACCTCGACGTGCATCACAAGGCAAAGGGCGTGCGCGACCGCGTCGCGTTCGGCTTCGTCAAGGCGCTGCGCCTGTTCGCCGACACCTTCTTCGCCAAACGTTACGGCCACCGCGCAGTGGTCCTGGAAACCGTGGCGGCCGTGCCCGGCATGGTCGGGGCGACGCTGAACCATCTGAAATGCCTGCGCCGCATGTGCGACGACCGTGGCTGGATCAAGACATTGATGGACGAGGCGGAAAACGAGCGCATGCACCTTATGACCTTTATCGAGGTCGCGCGCCCCAACCTGTTTGAACGCGCCATGGTGCTGATCGCGCAGGGCGTGTTCTATAATTTTTTCTTCCTGCTGTATCTCGCCTCGCCGCGCACGGCGCATCGCGTGGTCGGCTATTTCGAGGAAGAAGCTGTCATCAGCTATACCCACTATCTGGCGGAGATCGACGAGGGCCGCAGCGAAAACGTGCCCGCGCCCGAGATCGCCAAGCGTTACTGGGGATTGCCGGACGATGCGCGGCTTCGTGACGTGGTGCTGGTGGTGAGAGCAGACGAGGCGCATCACCGCGACGTCAATCACGGCTTTGCCAATGAACTCGCCGGCCTGCCGCAAGGCGCGGTCGCGCCCTGCCCGCCGCATGAAGAATTGCAACCGAACTGGAAGGCGCAAGCCAGCGCGTAACCGCCTGCGCCATCAAAGTCGATACAGCCGGGACGGCGGGAACATTGTTTCCGCCGTCCTTTGCGTTGCAGAAAACGCCGCCTAACGCCCCCGGAACGGGTCCTTCATCAGGATGACGTCTTCGCGTTCAGGGGAGGTCGAAAGCAGGGAGACCTGGCAGCCGATCAGTTCCTCGATCCGGCGGACATATTTGACGGCGTTGGCCGGCAGGTCCGCCCAGGAGCGGGCGCCCTTGGTGGAGCCGTCCCAGCCCTCGAATGTCTCATAGACGGGCTGCAGGGCTTCCTGATCGACGCGGCTGACGGGGAAGCGGCGGATGCGCTTGCCGCCCAGCTTGTAGCCGACGCAGACCTTGAGTTCGGTGAAGCCGTCCAGAACGTCCAGCTTGGTCAGGGCCACGCCGTCAATGCCGGTGGTGGTGACGGCCTGTTTGACCATCACCGCGTCGAACCAGCCGCAGCGGCGCTGGCGGCCTGTGACGGTGCCGAATTCATTGCCGCGCTCGCCCAGCTTGTGGCCGATATCGTCCGACAGCTCGGTCGGGAACGGCCCCTCGCCCACGCGGGTCGTATAGGCCTTGGCGATGCCGAGCACGAAGGAGAGGTCGCGCGGTCCGACGCCCGAGCCCGCCGCGGCCTGACCGGCGACGGTGTTGGACGAGGTGACGTACGGATACGTGCCGTGATCGACGTCCAGCCAGACGCCCTGCGCGCCTTCGAACAGGATTTTCTGGTCGCAACGCACGGCCTGATCCAGCTTTTTCCAGACCGGGCCGACAAAGGGCAGGATCGAGGGGGCGATCTCCATCAGGGCGGCGACCAGCTCCGCCGGGTCGTATTCCTCCCGGCCATAGCCGCGGCGCAGCGCATTATGGTGATGCAGCAGGTCGTTCACGCGATTGGTGAGGAATTCCTCGTCCGCCAGATCGATGACGCGGATGGCGCGGCGGCCGACCTTGTCCTCATAGGCCGGGCCGATGCCGCGGCGCGTGGTGCCGATGGTCATGCCGTCATCGCGGCTTTCGCGCAGCTCGTCCAGGTCCCGGTGGACGGGCAGGATCAGCGCGGCGTTTTCGGCGATGACAAGGGTTTCCGGGGTCGGCTTGACGCCCTGGCCCTTCAGGCGCTCCAGCTCCTTGGCGAAGGCCCACGGGTCGATGACCACGCCGTTGCCGATCAGCGATGTCTTTCCGCGCACCACGCCGGAGGGCAGCAGGGAGAGCTTGTAGGTCGTCCCGTCGACCACCAGCGTATGGCCGGCATTATGGCCGCCCTGAAAACGGGCGACGAGATCGGCCCTGTGAGAGAGCCAGTCGACGATCTTTCCCTTGCCTTCGTCGCCCCATTGGGCGCCGACCACGACGACATTGGCCATGACCTAAAACTCCGAGTGCGGTGCTTGAACCGCGCCGCTCTAGCCCGGACCGGCCCTTCGCCTCAAGCGCGCATAGCCGTTAGAAGCGGCGGGCGACCCGCACGCCGACATTGTCCAGGCCCTCATTGGCGCCGTCGGAGAGGATATTTCCGTGGCTGAGATGCTCGTAAAACACCTCTCCCGACCAGGTCGGGGTCATGCGGACGCCAAGGGCCAGCTGTTCGCGGAACAGGATGCGGCTGCCGAATTCGATATTCTCCGAATTCTCGCGGATGCGGCGGGCGTTTTCCTCCGGCGACAGGCCGGGTTCGGCGTCCGGTATTTCCTTCTCGCCGTCATGGACGACAAGGCCGAATCCGAAATCGACATAGAAGCTGTCGGTGAAATTGGCGCGCCAGTTGAGGCCCGCGCCGCCGAAGCTGGTCTTGCCCTCAAGATGGATATTGCCGCCGATATAGGGGTGCGGAGACAGGAGCCAGTTGGGGCCGTCGAAGCGGTCCCACATATATTCCACATTGATCGCCGAGCCGCTTTCCTTGCCGCTGACGCCGGCGTCCAGCCCGTCAATGTCATGCGCCACGGCGCCCAGACGGATTTCATCCGCGGACGCGGCGGCGGGCGCAATCAGAATGGTCGCCGCAGCGGCGGCGCAGAACAGAGTTTTCATGTGGACCAGCCCCCTCGAGAAATGAATCGGGGGGAAGATACACCGCCGCCCGCGTGCGGGAAACCTGTATGCGTTGAAATCGCCGGTCAGGCGCCCATCAGTTCTTTCGCCGTATCGCGATAGGCCCAGTCCAGCCAGGGCAGCAGCTTGTGCAGATCGTCCGGGTCCACGGTGGCCGCCGTCCAGATGCGCAAGCCGGACGGGGCGGTGCGGTAGGCGCCGCAATCCACCGCGACATCTTCTTCCGCCAGGCGCTTCAGCATGCCGGCCTGAAGCGCGTCGTGATCCAGCGAACCGTCCGTGAAACGCAGGCAGACGCCGGTATTGGAGCGCAGCGCCTTGTCCTTGCACAGATGCACGCACCAGTCGCTGGCTTCGATAAAGTCGTCGATGATCTTGGCGTTGCTGGTGGCCTTGGCGTGCAGGGCTTTCAGGCCGCCCTGCGCTTCCGCCCAGTCGAGGGCGACGAGATAGTCCTCGGTGCAGAGCAGCGAGGGGGTGTTGATGGTCGAACCCTCGAACACGGACTCGTCCAGCTTGCCGTCCTTCACGAGGCGGAACAGCTTGGGCAGCGGGCGCGGGGGCGTGTAGGTCTCCAGCCGCTCCACGGCGCGCGGGGAGAGGATGAGCATGCCGTGCGCGGCCTCCCCGCCCAGCACTTTCTGCCAGGAATAGGTGACGACATCGAGCTTGTCCCAGTCGAGCGGCTGGGCGAAGGCGGCCGAGGTGGCGTCGCAGATCGTGATTCCCTCACGCCCGGCGCTGATCCAGTCCGCGTTCGGCACGCGCACGCCGGCCGTGGTGCCGTTCCAGGTGAAGACGATGTCGCGATCCGGTTGCGCGGCGGACAGGTCCGGCAGCTCGCCATATTCGCCCTCGAACGTGCGCAGATCATCCAGATCCAGCTGTTCGATGGCGTCTGTGATCCAGTCCTTGCCGAAGGCCTCCCACGCGAAGACGTCCACGCCGCGTTGCCCCAGCATGGCCCACATGGCCAGCTCCACCGCGCCGGTGTCGGAACCGGGGACGATGGCGATGCGGTGCGTGTCCGGCACCTGCAGCACCTCGCGCGTGCGGTCGATGGCGCGCTTGAGCTTGGCCTTGGCCGGGGCGGAGCGGTGATTGCGGCCCAGCGCGGCGTTTTCCAGCTTCGACAGGGTCCAGCCCTTCGGCTTGCGCGTGGGGCCGGGCGAGAAGCGCGGATCTTCGGGTTTGACGGTCGGCTTTGGATTGTTCGTCATGGCGGAAAGGCTTACCGAGGCACTGGCGCGGGTCAACCATGATTGACGCGGTGCAGCACAAATTCCGGCAGAGGCGAGGCGTCATGCTTTCCAATCAGCGTCATGTTTTCGAGGTTCCGGGCGATGTCGCCTATTTCAACGCCGCCTATATGGGGCCGCTGCTGAGCGCGGCGGCGAAGGCGGGGCGCGAGGGGCTGGAGAGCCGGGCCGCGCCCTGGAAGACCACGCCGCCGGACTTTTTCTCCACCAGCGAGCGGGTGCGGGAGCTGGCCGCGAAGCTGTGGGGGGCGAGCGCCGATCACGTGGCGCTGGTCCCCGCCGCCTCCTACGGCCTCGCCACGGCGGCGCGGAACCTGCCGGTGGAGAAGGGGCAGACGATCCTGACGCTGGCCGACCAGTTTCCCTCCAACATTTATGTCTGGCGGAAGCTGGCCGCGGCGCGCGGGGCGAATGTGCGCATGGCGGCGCGTGGCGCCAATGAAAGCTGGACCGACGCGGTGCTGAATGCGCTGGACCGGGGCTGCGCCGTGCTGGCGCTGCCGCAGGTGCACTGGGTCGATGGCGGGCGGCTGGATCTGGAGAGGATCGCCGCCGCCGCGCGCGAGGCAAACGCGGCGCTGGCGCTGGACCTGACGCAGTCGCTGGGGGCGCTGCCGTTCGACGCGGCGGCGGTCGATCCCGATTTCGCGGTGGCGGCCTGCTACAAGTGGCAGCTGGGCCCCTACTCCACCGGGACGCTGTATGTGGCCGAACGGCACTGGCGCGGACAGGCGCTGGAGGAGAACTGGATCGTGCGGCGCGGGGCGGAGGATTTTGCCGGGCTGACAAACTACGCCGACGATTACGAGCCGGGGGCGCGCAAGTTCGACATGGGGGAACGCTCTAATTTCCAGCTCCTGCCGATGGTCGAGGCGGCGCTGAGCCAGATCGTCGAGTGGACTCCGGAGGCGGTGAGCGAGACCCTGGGCGCGTTCAACGCGACGCTGGCGCGAGCGCTGGAGGAAGCGGGGCTGGATTGCGGCGGCGCGCCGGACCGGGCCAACCACTATCTGACCGCCGCCCTGCCGGATGGCGCGCCGGATACCCTGATCCCACAACTGGCGGAGAAGAATGTCTATATCTCCCAGCGCGGGCCGCGCCTACGCATCACGCCGCACCTGCACGCCAATGACGACGATATCGACCGGGTGACCGGGGCGCTGGCGACGGTGCTGGGCTAGCCACGCCCGAGATCGGACCCGGAACAGGGCCAGGCATGGTTGAGCGGGCCGGCCCCGGCGCCGTAGCCGGGCGCGGTCTCTATCGCGCGCAGCACATAGGCGCGGGCGTCATCGACGGCGGTGGGCAGGTCGTCGCCCTGCGCCAGCCGCGTGGCGATGGCGGAGGCCAGCGTGCAGCCGGTGCCGTGAGTGTGGCGCGTGTCGATGCGGGGGCCGTCGAACATGTGATCGCCCGCCGGGGTCATCAGAACATCGTGGATGGTGTCGCCGGGAATGTGGCCGCCCTTGATCAGCACGGCTTTCGCGCCAGCCTTCAATAGCGCCTCGCCCGCGCGGCGCTGGCCGTGCAGGTCTTCCACCGTCTCGCCGGTCAGCCGTGCGGCCTCCGGCGCGTTGGGCGTTACCAGCGATGCGCCCGGGATAAGGCGGTCCTGCATGGCGGAGACGGCGGCCTCGTCCAGCAGGCTCTGGCCGCCCTTGGCGACCATCACCGGATCGAGAACGAGAGGCGCGTCCAGCGCAGCGGTTTCCAGCGCGTCGGCGACCGCCTCCACGATCTCCTTCACGCCCAGCATGCCGATCTTGATGGCGTCGGCGCCGAGATCTTCCGCGGTGACGGCGATCTGCTGCGCCACGAAGTCCGGCAGGGCGGGATGAACGCCGTGCACGCCCTTGGTGTTCTGGGCGGTCAGGGCGGTGATGGCGGTCATGGCGTAGCCGCCCAGCGCGGTGACGGACTTGATGTCCGCCTGAATACCGGCGCCGCCGCCGGAATCAGAGCCGGCGATGATCAGGACGCGGCCCTTCATGCCGGATCCAGCATGATGGCCGACAGCATGCGGCCGTAATCGCCCTCGCCCTCATGCGTCACGCGGCGATAGGAATAGAAGCGCTCCGGGTCCGCATAGGTGTCGTGCGGGGCAGTTTCTATCGATCCGACGCCGGCCTGGGCGAGGCGCTCGGCGACAAAACTCTTGAGATCGAACTGGAAGCGTCCGCCCTGGCCAGGCGTGAAGAAGCGGTCGAAGGACCAGTCTTCCTTCTGGAAGGTTTCCTTGAATTCCGGACCGACCTCATAGCTGGGCTGAGCGATGCAGGGGCCGACCGCGGCGGCGATCTTCTCCCGCGTCGCGCCGAGCGAGACCATTTCGGAAACGGTGGATTCCACCACGCCGCGCAGCGCGCCTTTCCAGCCGGCATGGGCCGCGCCCACAACGCCGGCTTCCGCGTCCGCCAGCAGGACCGGGGCGCAGTCCGCGGTGAGGACGCCGAGGATCAGGCCGGAAGTTTCGCTGGCCGTGGCGTCGGCCTGCGGACGATCCGCAAAGGGTTCGTCCGCGCGCAGGCAGATGTCGGAATGGACCTGATAGAGCGTAATCAGGCGGTCGGAGGTCCCGCCCAGCCATTCGCTGGCGCGGCGGCGATTCTCCGCCACGGCCTTTACATCGTCATTGGAGCCGACGCCGCAATTGAGACCTTTATAGAGACCTTCGGAGACGCCGCCTTCACGCGTGAAGAAGGCGTGGCGGACGCCGGGCAGGCGGCTGAGGTTTTCGGCCTGTATGGGGATAAGGGTCATGGGCCTGACGCTAGTGATTGCCGGGACGGACTTAAAGATCAAAAGCCGGGCGCGGAGGGAAGTTCCGGCGCGCTGAGGCACATCGCCTTGAACAGCGCTCCCATCTGGTCGTCAGAGGTCAGGCGGTGAAGCTGGCGCACGATCAGGCCGCGATCGGCCTTGCCGGACATGGAGAGCGCGGCGGCGCGCTGTTCGATGCCGAGCGCGGTGAGCCAGGCGCCCTGCTCCACCGGCGCGCTGGCGGAAAGGCCGGCGGCTTCCGCGGCGCGCTTCAGGGCGCCGAAATCGACGCGCGCGGTCAGGTCCGCCTTGCCGGGATCGGTCAGCGGGTCGACTTTCTCGTGACTTTTGATCGCCTGGAACGTGTCTCCGGTTTCGCTGTCCGCCGGACCGTAATCAATCAGCAGGGCGCGGCCCGGATCGGCGCGGAACCGCCGGGCGATGGCATCCACAAGAGACGCATCGCCGGGGCGGGTTTCGACCAGCGCGCCCTCCGGCGCATCGCGCAGGGGCTCGGCGATCTGTTCGATTTCCAGATCGCTGGCCGGGGCGTGCGACAGGACAAAGGCGAGCGCGTCGTCCGTATCGGGCGCAAAACCGATCAGGCGTTCGCGCCATTCGCCGCCATGCTTCACGAACTGGCGCAGAGGCAGGCAGTCCAGAAATTCGTTGCCGAGAATGATGGACGGGCCGGCGGGGACATCTTCCAGCGCATCGGCCCAGCCGATCTGGAACGGCGCGCTGGCCAGCGTCTGGGCCTGCACGTTCTTGAGGGCCGGGCTGGCCTCGACCAGATGCACGCGGGCGGCTCTGGCGAACCCCTCGTCCAGCCTGGCGGCGCGGAGGGCGTCGCTCATCATCGTGCCGCGCCCCGGTCCAAGCTCGATCAGGTGGAACGGGTCCGGCGCGCCCATGCCGCGCCAGGCTTCCACGCACCACAGGCCAATCAGCTCCCCGAACATCTGGCTGACTTCCGGGGCGGTGATGAAATCCGCCCCGGCGCCGATGGGGTCGCGTGTCGCGTAGAAACCCTCCCGCGGGTCGAACAGCGCCTCGGCCATATAGGCGGCGATGGAGACCGGACCTTCGCTGCGGATGCGCCGGATCAGGCGTTCGCGGATTTCCGTCATGCCGTGGCGGGGGCGGCCGGCGTCTTGAACGCGAGACGGATCAGCCAGAGCCCGGCCAGCGCCATGGGAACAGACAGCATCATGCCCATGGTGATTCCGAACGTGTACTGGTCATAGAGCGCCTGCATGTGTTCATCGGGCGCGCGCACGAATTCCAGCAGGATGCGCGAGACGCCGTATCCGACAAGAAACAGACCGGTATTCATGCCGGGGCGGCTGAGCGATTTGAAACGCCAGGTGGCGGCGAAGATCACCGCGAACAGGATCAGCCCCTCCATCAGCGCCTCGTAAAGCTGGCTGGGATGGCGTGGGACATAGTCGCCCGCCGGGAAACGGATCGCCCAGGGCAGATCGGTCTGGCGACCCCAGAGCTCGCCATTCACGAAGTTCGCGATGCGGCCGAAGAAAAGGCCGATGGGCGTTGCGGCGGCGAACAGATCGGCCAGCCGCAGGACGCCGATGCCGCGCGAGCGCGCGAAGAACCAGATGGCGAGGCCGACGCCGATCAGGCCGCCATGGAAACTCATTCCGCCCTGCCAGGTCATCAGGATCTGTAACGGGTTCGTCCAGATCAGGCTGGTATCGTAAAACAGGACATAGCCGAGCCGCCCGCCCGCGATAACGCCGACCACCGCCCAGATGAACATGTCGTCCACCGCCTCAGGCGATATGGGGGATTTGCCCTTTGCGCCGGGTTCGCGCGTCCAGAGCCGGTCGCGCCGCACCAGCATCAGCACATAGCGCCAGCCCAGCAGCAGGCCGGCGATATAGGCCAGCGCATACCAGCGCAGCGGGAACGCCCATTCACGGCCGAACAGCTCCACCGGGCCGATGGTGAAAATATTGGGCTGGAGCCACTCGGGAAAAGGCAGGCCGGCTTCGATCATGCGTGTCGCCTCATGGCAATCGGAGTGTTGGGCCGGGATTAGCGGAAAGCGGACCGGGGCGAAAGGCGCGGCGCCGCGCCATGTGGACCGGAACGCCGCGCAGGAGTAGTTTTCACCCATGCAAAGCAAGAATCCCGTTTTCGAAGATTTCGCCAACCTGATGACCAACGCGGCCGGAGCGGCCAAGAGCGCCGGCGACGAAATGCGCGCCGTGGTGCGCGGCCAGATGGACCGGGTGATCGCGGACATGGACCTTGTGGGCCGCGAGGAATTCGAGGCCATGAAGCTGGCCGCGCTGGAGGCGAAAGAGGAAGCCGCTGCATTGCGCGAACGCGTGGATGCGCTGGAAAAAGCAATGTCCACAGCGAAGAAAGCCAGCCCGCGCAAGGCCTCCGCGGCGCGCAAGCCGAAAACCGACTGACATCTAGACTTAGTGTCCACAGGCCATAGCGGCGCAATATGTTGCGCGCGCTCCGGCGGACCCATACCGTTTCTCCTACAGGGCGATTCGAGCCCTGCCGAGCTGGGGGAAGCGACATGGACCAGACCATCGAACAGACATTCGCCAGCGACGAACCGCTGGACATTGTCGAGCAGGTTCTGATGGAAGAGCAGCACCCGTATGAGCGGGACATGCTGGAAGTGCATTTCGCCATCGCCGGGGCGTGGTCCGACCATCAGCTGTGGTTTGCGTGGCGGCCGGACGTGCAGACGCTGCACCTTCATCTGGGCCTGGACATCAAGACCCCGCCTTCGCGGCGCGCGGATCTGTGCGACCTGATGGCGCGCGTGAACGAGCGCCTGCCGCTGGGCCACTTCGATTCATGGGAAGAAGAGCAGGCGATCGTGTATCGCAGCACGCTGCCGCTGATCGGCCAGAATGCGGGGCCTTTGCAGGTTTCCACGATGATTGCCGCGGCCACCGAAGCTGCGGATCGTTTCTTCCCGGCCTTCAATTTCCTGATCTGGGCGGGTAAGTCTCCGAAGGAAGCCGCGGACGCGGCAATGTTCGAGACAGTTGGTCAGGCATAAATGGCAAAACGAGTACGCGCGGCGCTGATCGGCGCCGGCCGGATGGGCGGAGCGCTTCTGGAGCGCTGGCTGGAAGCCGGTTTCGAAGGATCCGAAGTTCTGGTCGTGGACCCCAATCCGGGCGAACGCACGCAGGCCGCGGTGAAAAAGCACGGCGCGCGGCTTGAGGCCGAATGGCCGGAGGGCGTCGAGGCCGATGTCGTCATGATGGGCGTGAAGCCCCAGATGATGGACAAGGTCGGCGGCGCAGTCGCCGGCAAGATCAATGAAGACGCGGTGATCCTTTCCATCGCGGCGGGCCGGACCATTGCCTCCCTGCAGGCGGTGTTCGGCGAGCGCGGCGTGATCCGGGTCATGCCCAACACGCCGGTCGCCATCGGCGCGGGCGTGTGCGGCT
This sequence comes from Euryhalocaulis caribicus, assembly GCF_000412185.1. Lineage (GTDB taxonomy): Bacteria > Pseudomonadota > Alphaproteobacteria > Caulobacterales > Maricaulaceae > Euryhalocaulis > Euryhalocaulis caribicus. Next base: position 80,090 of record NZ_ASJA01000006.1, on the reverse strand, counting down.
TTGTCTGCGCGGACAATGTCACCGACGACCAGAAAGCCAAGGCGCGCAGCGTTCTGGAGCCCGGCGGCTTTGTCGCCGAGGTGGAAACGGAAAACCAGCTGGACGCCCTGACCGCGGTATCCGGCTCCGGCCCCGCCTATATCTTCCTGTTCGCCGAGGCGCTGGCCGGCGCGGCGCGCGCGCAGGACCTGCCCGAGGAGCTGGCGAGCCAGCTGGCGCAGCAGACCGTGATCGGCGCGGCGTTGTTCATGCAGGCCGAGGGCAAGGACCCGGCGGACATGCGCAAGGAGGTCACCTCCCCCGGCGGCACCACCGCCGCGGCGCTGGACGTTCTCTCGCAGAACACCGACACCCTGCCCCGGCTGGTCCGCACCGCCGTCGACGCGGCGGCCCGCAAGGCGAAAGAGCTGGGCCGCTAGGCGCTAGACCGGCAGGCGCACCACGGCGCGAAGGCCGCCCAGCGGCGAATCATCCAGATAGAGGTCCCCGCCATGGCCGCGCGCAATGTCGCGCGCGATGGCGAGGCCGAGTCCGACGCCGTTGCGGTTCTGGTTGCGCGCGGGGTCCAGCCGGTTGAAGGGGGTGAAGGCTTCCTCCCGCATGTCCTGCGGGATTCCGGGGCCGTCGTCGTCGATCAGGATTTCCACTGCCCCCTCGCCCGCCTTCAGGGACAGGCGGACCGTATCGGCATGGGCGGCAGCGTTGGCGATGAGATTGCCGACCGCGCGCTTGATCGCCAGTTCCCGCACCGGGGCGCTGACTTCGTCGCTGCCCTCCACCGCCACGTCCATGCCGCCGCGGGCGGCGTCATCCGCGGCCTGACGCAGCAGGGCGGCGAGATCGGCCGGGGCGGCGTCCTCCACCCCCTGCCCTTTGGCGAAGGAGAGATACTCCTCCAGCATCGCCTCCATCTCCTTCACGTCCTTGCGGGCCGCTTCGCGCGCCGGGCCTTCCGGCATCAGGGCCAGCTGCAATTTCAGGCGAGTGAGCGGGGTGCGGAGATCGTGGCTGACGCTGGCCAGAAGGGCCGTGCGCTGTTCCAGATGGCGGCGGATGCGCTGCCGCATCTGGATGAAGGCGAGCGCGGCGCGGCGGACCTCGCTGGCGCCGGCGGGTTTGAAGCGTTCCGGATCGCGGCCCATGCCGAACTCCTCCGCCGCCTGTGCCAGACGCTCGATCGGCCGGACCTGATTCTTGATGAACAGGATGGAGACCAGCGCCAGGATCACCGTCGCCCCGAACAGCCAGACCAGGAAGATATAGCCGGTGGGCGCGAAGACCTGATCGCGCCGGGCGATGATGCGCATGACGCCCTCATCCACCTGCACGCGGATATCGACATGGTTGGGATAGCGCGTGGTGTCGAACCAGAAAGGCTGGTCCAGCCGCCCGGCCAGCGCGCGGCGCAGGGCGCGGTCCAGCGCGGAGAAGAAGGAAGACCGGACATTGTCCGGCAATTCCTCGCCCCGCGAGATCACGGCGGAAATCTGGGTCGCTTCCTCCGCCCGCGCGGCCCATTGGGGAAACTCTTCGGGCGCGTCTTCATGGATGCGCACGAGGAAGGCGACATCGCCGGCCACGCCTTCCGACAGGCGGGCCGTGGTGGCTTGCCAGTGCTCCTCGAAAAAGGAGAAAACGACCAGAGTCTGCATGATGGCGATCGGCAGCAGGATGATCAGGTAGGATCGCCAGTACAGACCCTTGGGGAGATATTTCTTGAGCGGGCTCATTGATGCTAGCCTAGCGCTTTATCAGCCGGAATCGGAGAGAGTTTATGAGCGTCGTTCCTTTCGACCAGCGCGAAGGCGTGATCTGGATGGACGGATCCTTCGTCGACTGGAAAGACGCAAAGATTCACGTGCTGAGCCACGGCCTGCACTATGCGTCGTCCGTGTTCGAGGGCGAGCGCGCCTATGACGGCGAAATCTTCAAGAGTCAGGCCCATACGGACCGGCTACTGAATTCGGCGAAACTGCTGGACATGAAGGTCCCGTTCAGCGGCGCGGACATCGAGGCGGTCAAGCGTGAAACGCTGGAAAAATGCGGGCTGGAGACGGCCTATCTGCGCCCGGTGATCTGGCGCGGCAGCAACCAGATGGGCGTGACCGCCGACCCCGATGACGTGCGCGTGGCCATCGCGGCGTGGCCGTGGGGGGATTATTTCAAGGACCGGGAGAAAGGCATCCGCGTGACGCTGTCCGACTGGCGGCGGCCCGACCCGAAGACGATCCCGGTGAAGGCGAAGGCGGCGGGCCTGTACATGATCTGCACCCTGTCCAAGCACGCGGCGGAGCGGGAAGGTTTTTCCGACGCCATGATGCTGGACTGGCGCGGTCTGATTGCCGAATGCACGGGATCGCACATCTTCTTCCTGAAGGATGGCGAGCTGCACACGCCCAAGGGCGACTGCATCCTGGACGGCATCACGCGCGCCACGGCCATCGCGCTGGCCGAGCGACGCGGCGTCAAGGTCAATCGGCGCGATATCCGGCCGGAGGAATTGTCTGATTTTCAGGGCTGTTTCGTCACCGGCACCGCGGTGGAGATTACCCCGGTGCGGGAAATGGCGGGCGTGGAGTTCGAGGTCGGCCAGCTGATCCGCGATCTGGCGCAGGATTATTCCGACCTGACGCACGGGCGGCTGAAGCTGTAGCTCAACCGCCGTCTTCTTCCGCCTCGGCGATCAGCTTGTAGCCGGCGCCGCGGACGGTCTGCAGGTGCAGGGCGGCGCGGGGGTCGGCTTCGATCTTTCGGCGCAGGCGGGCGACCTGCACGTCCACGGCGCGGCCCGAACCCGCGCCGGTGCGGGCGGCCAGCGCCTCGCGCTCCATCGGCTTGCCGGGATTGGCGGCCAGCGCGGTCAGCAGCGCCGCCTCCCCTTGAGTCAGGCGCACCGAGTCCTCGCCATCCTCCCGCGCCAGCTCCAGCGATTCCAGCGCGTAACGAAAATCGCCAAAGCGCACGGTTTCCGGCTTCGGCGCGGGCTGGGCGCGGCGCAATATGGCGTCGATGCGCAACAGCAGCTCCTCCGGCTCGAACGGCTTGGCGAGATAGTCATCGGCGCCGGCGGTCAGCCCCTCGATCCGGTCGGTGGATTCGCCGCGCGCGGTCAGCAGCAGGATCGGCACGCGGGATTTCTCCCGCACGCCCTTGGTCAGCGAAAACCCGTCCTCACCCGGCATCATGACGTCGAGGATCAGCAGGTCGAAATCGAGGCTGAGCATCAGGGACCGCGCGCGCGCCGCGTTGGCAGCGGTTGAGACGCGGTAGCCGTTATTGCCGAGATAATCCTTCAGAAGCGACCGGATGCGGTCGTCATCATCGACGACAAGGAGGTGCGAGCCCTTGCGGGCGTCTTCCCGGCTGTCCTGGCTCATCCGGCTTTCCTCATGGAGAGAAGATATTGCGCGCCGGTATAGGCCGACAACGCCCCGGCGAGCCACAGCGCGGCGAGTCCGCCCATATAGAGCGCGCCGCCGCCATCAATGGGCGAGACGATGAGAAGGGCCAGCGCCACGAACTCCGCCGTGGTTTTCCACTTGGCCAGCCCGGTGACGGCAAGCGAGACGCCCGCCTTGGCTGCGTACTCGCGCACGCCGGAAATCAGAATGTCGCGCAGCAGGATCATGCCGGCGGGGATCAGGTGCCAGGTTTGCAGCATCCCGGAACCGCCCAGCGCCAGCAGCACCAGCGCAACCAGGATCTTGTCGGCGATGGGGTCCAGCGCCGCGCCGGAGGCGGATTCGGTCTTCATGGCGCGGGCGATTTTTCCGTCCAGAAGATCCAGAAGCGCCGCAAGGATGAAAAGCGACACGGCGGCGGCCGGCCAGCCGGCGATGATGAGGGCGGCGACCAACGGGGCGAGCGCCACGCGGCCGAGCGTCAGAATATTGGGAAGCGAGGTCAAAAGGCGGTCCTTTATTCGCGGAACCAGTCATAAATCTTGCGGGCGAGCGCGGTTGAAACGCCCGGGGTCTTCTCAAGGTCCGCCAGCGCGGCGCGGCTGACCCCGCGGGCCGAACCGAATTGCGCCAGCAGCGCCTTCTTGCGCGACGCGCCAACGCCCGGAATTTCGTCCAGCGGGTTCTGGCTGGCGGCCGATTTGCGCCGGGCGCGGTGGCCGCCGATCACGAAACGGTGGGACTCGTCCCGCAGGCGCTGGAGATAATAGAGCACCGGGCTGCCGGGTTCGAGCTTCATCGTCGGGCGGCCGCGCATGAAGAAGGTCTCCCGCCCCGCGTCGCGGTCCGGCCCCTTGGCGATGGCGACCAGCGGGATGTCGGCCAGACCCAGCTCGTCCATCACCTCGGTCACCGAGGAAAGCTGCCCGCGGCCGCCATCGATCAGCACAAGGTCCGGGCGGTTGCCCGAGCCTTTCTCTTCATCCTTCATCAGGCGGGAAAAGCGGCGGGTCAGGACTTCCTGCATCATGGCGTAATCGTCGCCCGGCTCGGTCTCGTCCCACTTGATGTTGAACTTGCGGTACTGGCTTTTCTCGAAGCCTTCCGGCCCGGCGACGATCATCGCGCCCAGCGCGTTCGTGCCCATGATGTGGGAGTTGTCGTAAACCTCGATCCGCTTGGGCGGCGCGTCCAGATCGAAAGCCTCGGCCACGCCGCGCAGCAATTTCTCCTGCGTCGAGGTCTCGGCCATCTTGCGGACCAGCGCCTCGCGCGCATTGTTTTCCGCCTGCCCCAGAACGCTGGCCTTTTCGCCGCGCCGGGCGGGGCGGATTTCCACCTTGCGCTCGGACCGCACGGTCAGGGCCTCGCCCAGCAGCTCCCGCTCCTCGAAATCGTGATTGACCAGGACCAGGCGCGGGGCCGGCTTGTCGTCATAGAATTGCGCCAGGAAGGCCCCCAGAACCTCGCCTGCTTCCGCGTCATTGTCGTGGCGCGGGAAATAGGAGCGCGTGCCCCAGTTCTGCCCGGCGCGAAAGAAGAAGACCTGCACGCAGGACTGCCCGCCTTCCATGGCCAGCGCGATGACGTCCGCTTCCTCGATCCCCTGCGGGTTGATGCCCTGGGTTTCCGTGACGGCGGACAGGGCGCGGATGCGGTCGCGATACTGGGCGGCCTGCTCGTAATTCATGTCCTCGGCGGCGGCGGCCATCTTCTTCTGAAGTTCGGCGACCAGCTCCACCGACTTTCCGCTCAGAAAGTCGTTCGCCTGCTCGACCAGCTTGTTGTAGTCGGCCTCACTGATCTCTCCCGTGCAGGGGCCGGAGCAGCGCTTGATCTGGTGCAGCATGCAGGGCCGCGAACGGCTGTCATAGACGCTGTCCGAACAGGTGCGCAGCAGAAAAGCCTTCTGGAGAATGTCCAGCGTGCGGTTAACCGCCCCGGCGCTGGCGAACGGGCCGTAATAGTCGCCCTGTTTCTTGCGCGATCCGCGATGCTTGAGGATTTGCGGCGCTTCATGGTCGCGCCGCACGAGGATGTAGGGGAAGGATTTGTCGTCCCGCAGCAGCACGTTGTAGCGCGGCCGGTAGCGCTTGATGAGGTTCGCTTCCAGCAGCAGCGCCTCGGTCTCCGTCGCCGTAACCACGAATTCCATGGAGGCGGTTTCGTGGATCATGCGGGAGATGCGGTTCGAGTGTCCGGCATATTTGGTGTAGCTGGACACGCGCTTTTTCAGATTGTGCGCCTTGCCGACATAGAGGACGTCGCCGGTCTCCGACAGCATGCGGTAAACGCCCGGCTTTCCCGGCAGGCGGCGCACATAGTCGGCGATGACGCCGGGGCCGCGCGCTTGCGTGCGCGGCGTCTTTGCGTCATCACCCGCGCGATCTTTGTTTTCGGATTCAGGGGCGCCGCTCATGGCAGACAAAGTCGCTCTGGTTACCGGCGCTGGCAAGCGTATCGGGCGGGCGATCGCACTTGGTCTTGGCCGCGCCGGGTGGCGGGTGATCGTTCACTACAACAGTTCGGACGAAGCGGCGCGCGCGGTCCGGGACGAGATCAGGGATGCGGGGGGACATGCCGATCTGGCCGGATTCGACCTCGAGGATGTCGAGGCTGCGCGCGCCTTCATCTCTGATATCGGGATTGTCCACGCGCTTATCAATAACGCCTCTGTTTTCGAGGCCGACACGCCGCAGGACGTGGCGCCGGACCAGTTCCTGACGCATCTGAAAGTGAATCTGATGGCGCCGGTGCTGCTGGCCAGCGAAATGGCGAAAGCGCACACGCAGCGCGCCTCGGGCTGTGTGATCAATCTGCTGGACCAGAAGCTGTTCGCCCTGAACCCGGACCATTTCAGCTATACGCTGTCCAAATACGCCCTGCTGGGCGCGACCAAGACGATGGCGATGTCGCTGGCCCCGGCGGTGCGGGTGAACGCCATCGCGCCGGGCCTGACCTTGCCCGCGCCGGGCCAGAGCGACGCCCAGTTCGAAAAGGCGCACCGCATGAACCCGATGCAGGGCGGCGCGCAGCCGGAGGACCATGTGCGGGCGGTCGAGTTCATCCTGGCCACGCCCTCCATGACCGGACAGGTCATCACCATCGATGGCGGCGAGCACCTGTCGCAGCGCCAGCGGGACGTGTCCTATCTGGTCGGGGACGAAGACTAGGCCAACAACAGCTCAAGGCGCGGCCGCGCCCGGCCGCTTTGCGAAAGCGGGACAGTCGGCCGGTCCCGGCGACGGCACCCCGGGCCGTTCGGGGCACGCCGCGCCTGTGTGCGCTTGCTGGTGACCGGCGTGCGAGTGGACGTCCGGCAGGACCAGGGTCGCCGCCAGCATCAGGAGACAGGTCGCGCCGAACGCGACGCCGCGCCCCGGCGTGAAGCGGCGGGTCTCCCGCCATGTCATCGCCGCCCCCGAATAAACCAGCAGACCGGCCGAGCCCCCCAGAACCAGCCCGAGATCATTCGCTTGCAGATCAGCCATGACCCAGGGGGCGCTGAAGGCGGCAAGCGCGGACACGCCCCCGATTACAAGGATGCTGCATGTCGCGGCGAAAACCGGGCCGGCGCCAGACGCGCGCGCGAGACTGGTTACGATAAAGGCGGCCGGAACCTTGTGAATTACAATGCCAAGGGCCGCGCCAAGACCGGCCGCCGCGTGGGCGTGCATCGAGGCGGTGAATACCAGGCCATCGACAACGCTATGCAAGGCCAGACCGGCAAGGACAGTCCAGCCCGCGCGGTTGCCGCCGAATGTCCGGCTCGCCAGCCGGTCAACAAGGAATCCGACGCCAACCCCGAGCGCGACAGCCAGCATCGCCGTCCGGGTCATCCGCGCCGCCTCCGGCGCCAGGTGGCCGAGCGCGATGAAGATCAGAATCGCGCCGGTAATGCTGGCTGAATAACCGGACAGCGCGGCGGATAGCGGACGCGGCAAGCGGAGCAGCGCGCCGATCAGCGCCGCAGCAAAACAGGCTGCGGCGAAAGCGGAAAGGACGGACATGGACGATTGACCGGATTTTTAATGTTACTTTATAACATATCACCTAACATGTCGTTTGTAACAACGCTACGGCCAGCGGCGCCGGGGACGGGAAGGACCAATGACCAGTTCGCCAATTTCGAGAGGGCGGCTATGCGCAATTTTCATGGCGGCGGCGACCATAGCCCCGTCAGCCCTGACCGCAGACGCTGCCGCGTTTCAGGGATCGGCCCATGAGCATGGCGTCGCCGAGCTGAGCTTTGCCGTTGAAGACGGCCAGGTGCAGGCCGAATTGCATACGCCGCTGGCGAACCTGGTCGGGTTTGAGCACGAACCGCGCACCGAAGCGCAAAAGTCGGCGTATGAAAATGCGCTGGCGGCGCTCCGCCAGGACGACCTGTTCACGTTCGAGGGCGCGCGCTGCGCCCTGTCCGACGTGACCCTGGACACGCCCGGATATGAATCGCCTCACGCCGGAGACGAACACGGCGATCACGAGCACCACGGCGGCCATGCCGAAATCGTCGCCCGCTACGTGTTCGCTTGCGACAAGGCAGACCGTATCCGCAGCGCCGGAACGCGCCTGTTCGACCGCTTTGAGGGCTTTCAGGAAATCACGGTAATCTTTCTCGGCGCATCCACGTCGGTTGGAGAACTGACGCCGGCCAGGCCCGTCCTGGAGGTGGAATGATGGCGATGCCCGGCCCCCTTGCCCGAATCCGTATTTTTGCCTTCGCGATCTTCCTCATTCCGCTCATCGCGGCCGCAGCGCCGCAGGAAATGACCTGGGACGATCTGATGCCGGAGGGCGAGTTTGAAAAGCTGGACGAAATGTACGCCGATTACATGGCCGAGCTTGAGCGCCAGATGCGCGCCAGTTCCCGGCCCCTGTCCCAGACGACGCCCGACATGGTCGCGGAAGGCAGCGATCTGGACCAGATGGAGCAGATCGGGACCTTCAATACGGTCGAGGCGCTGGACGGCGCGGATATCAGGCTGCCCGGCTATGTCGTGCCGTTCGATTTCGATTCTGGCAACGAGTACAGCGAGTTCCTGCTGGTCCCCTATTTCGGCGCCTGCATCCATTCCCCGCCGCCGCCGCCCAACCAGATCGTCTATGTGAAGACGAAAAAGCCGGTGACGGTGGAAAATATCTGGTCCCCGGTCTGGGTGGAGGGGCGCCTGACGACCGAGAAGAATCTCAATGACACCGGGGATGCGGCCTACACGCTGGACCTCAAGAAGGTCGAACCCTATTAGGCGGCCCGCAGCGTCTAGAGCTTGGCGGTCGCCGTCAGGGCTTCGGCGTTGACGGTCTGCGGGATCTTGGTGACGCGCACTTCGGCGCTCTCCACCGGCCCCATCGCCACGACTTCCTTGCAGATATCCACGGCCAGCGTCTCTATCAGGTCGTGATGGCGGCGGTCGGCCACCATCTGCGCGGCCTTGGCGATATCGTCATAGCTGGCGGTCTCTTCCAGCTTGTCATGCTGCGGCGTGGCGTTCAGCCAGGCGGTGATGTCGATCTCTATCGGCTGGGGGGTCGTGCGCTCCCGCGCCCAGACGCCAATGGAGGCGACAATCTTCAGCGCCTGTATCTGGATGGAAACTTGAGCCATGGGCGAGGTGTTGTTCCTGACAAGAATGCGCGAAAGAAGCGTGCTTACGGGCTTGCGCCGCGCGGTTCAAGCGCAGGCGAAAGCTGCCCGCGCGGCCTTTTATCGTCCATACATGCCGCGTAGATTCGCGCCGATAAGAATTTTCACGCCCTTTAAAGGAGATCCCGCATGGTTGAACTCCGCGTTCCGACATCCGATCCCGTCGTCCAGCGCCAGGTCGAGCAGGGAAAGGTCAATGACGACTATTCCATCGATCAGTGCTGGGACGAGTACACGTCCGGCGAGCACGAGATGTGGGAGAAGCTCTACAAGCGCCAGACCGGCATGCTGGGCGGCCGCGCCTGCGACGAGTTCTATGACGGGCTGAAACAGCTTGGCATCGACAAGGGCGGCATCCCTGATTTCCGGGAGCTGAACCCCAAGCTGGAGGCGCTGACCGGGTGGAACCTGGTGCCGGTGCCCGGCCTGATTCCGGACGAGCCCTTCTTCACCCACCTGGCCAATCGCCGCTTCCCCGTGGGCCGTTTCATCCGCAAGCCGGAAGAGATGGATTATCTGCAGGAGCCGGACATCTTCCATGACGTGTTCGGCCATGCGCCGCTGCTGGCCCTGCCGGAGTTCGGCGACTACATGGCCGCCTATGGCCGCGGCGGCCTGCGCGCCATGGAGTTCGGCACGCTGGAGAATATCACGCGGCTCTACTGGTACACGGTGGAGTTCGGCCTGATCGGCAAGCCGGGCGACATGAAGATCTATGGCGCGGGCATCGTCTCTTCCTACGCCGAATCCGTCTTCTCTCTGGAGGCGCGCAGCCCGAACCGCATCGCGTTCGACATTCCGCGCATCATGAAGACGGAATACCGCTATGACGACTTCCAGCAGACCTATTTCGTGATCGATTCGTTCAAGCAATTGCTGGACGAGACCACGGGGCAGGACTTCGCGCCGATCTATGAGCGCATCAAGCAGATGGAAGACATCCCGGCCAGCAAGACGCGGGACGGCGACACGGTCTATCAGGAAGGCACGCAGGAATATGCCGAGGCCGGCGGCCGCTGGGAAGACGCGCCGCAAGTGTAATGGAAAATTTATTTATATTTTTAAGCTTCTTAAGCGCCCTAACTATAGCACTACTAAGTGCTTATGTTGGACATACACTTGGGCTGCGCGGATTTAAAAAGGAAAAATGGTGGTCTAAACGGTTTGAGAATTACGTAAATATTTTTAATGCAATAAACACGCTATTTGAAGAGTTTGATTATTATATAGAACGGGAAATTAAAGGACTTGGAATTGAAGAATCACAGCAAAAATATTTTCAAGATAGGTCTAGAGAGGCAAAGAAAGAAATCGAGAAGCAATGGAGAATTGGATCCTTTGTTCACACGGCAGAAGCGTGTGAGGCAATATCTAACGGGATTATACCCTTGACGCAGGTAGGGCGTTAAGCCCTGTGTCCGCCATAGACGGCAGGGCGAGCGGCAATAACCTTCCCCTTTCCGTTTCTAATGGTTGCCGGCAAGGGATGTTGCCGTAGCCGCCCTGCGGTAAGCTCAGTTTTGCCGCTACACTCTGCGCTTAACTCTCTCGCGACAGACAGACGCTTGGGCGGAGCAACCAAATAAACGACCGTTTCGGGAAATGTGGAGCGAACACGCTTCACCATAGGAATCTGATCGCTGTCTGAGGTGATCAGGACAATGCGCTCTGTGCCCAACTCATAGCAGTCGGAAAGCACTTCCACCGCTATCGCTACATCCGTCTGCTTTTCTTCGCGCAGCGGGCAATAGCGGCCCTGATCATGACAATGTTTCTGAACCTTATCGAAGCGCGACAGCACCAACTCTACCCCATGCGCCTGGAGGGCATTGGTGTAGTTTACATGCCTGCCACGCTTCCCCTGATCCCAAGTGTTAAATGCGGTAAAAAACACCGTGCGGATCAATTCATCGTCATCCCTGAGATACGATTGCGCGAGGCTTCTCAGGTCTGTCCACTTTAAGCGGTCATCATTGAGAGCGTCTATCGCGTGATAGAGATTGAAACCATCGATATAGCAGGCAACACGCATACGGACCCAGATAGTAAAGAGGCCGCCCAGTTTCCCGGAACGGCCCCTTAGCCAGCAAGTCCTGCCTGCTGGGTGGATGCGAATTAGATAATGTTTGATGGACTCATCTATCAAGTGTCAAACGAAAGGCGACATCACTCATACTCCTGCGCCTTGCGCATGAGAGAATCGTATTGTAAGGAGGGGGTATGAGCTCGACCTTGGACGATCTGGTTAAGGGCCTTCCCACGTCTGCGGATGTCCGCAAGTGGGAAGAGGCCTCTGCGCGGCTAGGCTCGGAGATTGATAAACTCTCCGAACAGAAAGAGCGTGTTGATAGGTTGATAGAGCGAGCGAAGCTTATTTTTGAGGGTGAGTTTGAGCCTTCTCCCGCCTCCCTGAAAGAAGAGCCTGAAACTAAAGCCGTTCAAAAGACGCCTTCGGGGCGAATGCCTAGGGGGATATGGACGAGCTCTCTTAAACAAATCGCCGATGATCATCCGTCTGGCATTTCTTATGAGCGGGCCAAGGAGCTTCTGCCTGAATCGCTTCAGGAGCAAATCGCGAAAGATAATACCAAAGCCTTCTATGGCGCGCTGAGGCGGCTTGAACAGGACGAGCACGTCGTGCGGTTCAACAGCCATATATTCACACCGGAAGGCTTTGAGAAATTCAAAGGATCGTCAGGTTATAAAACGTTGGCGAAGAAAGGCTCCGCCACGCGTGGATCTCCTATCAGTGACGCCTTGAAGTCCTACCTGGCCGAAGCCGGGCCATCCAAGGCTCTCGCCATCAAGGAGCATTTGTGTCGCGATTCAGAGTTCCGAGGCCCGCTTAAGCGCAACAACTCGTATTTGCATAACATCCTCCGACGGCTCGTGGAGCGAGAGGAAGTCCATCATGACCGGGAGAATGCTTTGTATTCCTTGGTCGAAAAGAAAGAGCCGCCCCGCGACGAACGAGGCGGCTCTGAATCGGGTGAGGATAAGGCCTCATCCAAAGATAGCCGGTCACTCTTTCGAGTAGTCGGCTGAACCCCGTCGCCTCACGCGGCAGAAGAAGAAAGGAGAGAGCATGGCTTGGCAAACCATCCGGAGATTACCGGATAGCGGCCTTTCGGCCGCCTGACATACTCCCTACCCCCTTCCACAAGGGGTAAGAGCGGCGGTGCGCCTCCCGGTCCAACGGGGGTGCGCCGTCGTGCATCTATATGCTATCATTCCGTATAGCAGTCAAGGGATTCTTGGAGCCAAAACAAGATGTTAACCCTCGAGAGGGCCGTAAAAGACGGGCGATTACAAGACTTTATCGATCAGGCTGAGGCCAGATTGAAGGAGCTTGACCTTGATCATCCGGACGCGGACGAGGTTGAAAACAACCTCGCAAGCGCGATCACAGAGCGGCAATCAAAAGGTCGAACATGGCGTTCCCCATCTGGCGATGGTTCGAGCGGAACGTGAATTCGCCAAGGTAGCGGTCCATGTATTTCGGCGACACGTGAATGTGCGTGGAGGCGATGGACTTCTTGAACAGACGCCAGAAGCTTTCAACGTTGTTCACGTGGTGAACCGCGTCCGTCCGATAGTCGTAATAAGCCCACTCTTTCGCGCCGTGCTTCACGGTGCCGTGCTTATAGCCGTCGCCGTCCAGTAATCCGTAGGACATGAGTTCGTCCGTCGAAACGATGGTGCCCGGCTCGACATTTTCCAGCACCACGCCGCGCAGCGTGTCCTTGCGGACGTTCGGGATGACCTTGGCGGACATACGGCCATCACGCTCTTTCAGGCCCATGACAATCGTCTTGCCTTCGGCGCCGCGACCGCGCTTGCCGGGGCGGCGACCGCCAACATACGCTTCGTCCAGTTCGACGTGGCCTTTCAGGACTTCAAAGCCGTTCGCGGCGGTCATGAGTTCGCGGATTTGTTTCGCCATGCGCCACGCGGTTTTATAAGTCACGCCAAGCTGGCGCTCGAGCTCCTTGCCCGAAACGCCGTGGCGCGTGACCGTGAAAAGATAGATCGCGTAGAACCAGGATTGCAGCGGCGTCCGCGTATTCTCGAAGATCGTGCCAGCGCAGGGATAGACGTGCGCGCCGCAGCGGGAGCACGAGTAGGCCGGACGCTTCGCGAGACGGTGAAACGTGGCGTCCTGACCGCAAGAGCCGCACTCATGGCGCAGGCCATACCGGACTTCCATGACGTGCTCGAGGCAGACTTCGTCATTCGGGAAGCGGTTGAAGAATTCGCGGACTGTGAGTTGCTTGGACATCGTTTCCTCCGATGTCCATAAAGTAGCCTATCGGCTTACGTGCGTCAAGGGGATAATCCCGATATCTAATCTAATTTATGACTTAGATGAGGCTTCACAGGCCGATGATTGGGATAGCTTAGTCGACAATATGCTAGAGACTCTAAGCAACCATAATGAAAAACTGTCTCACCTAGCTCACAAAGAATTGTCCAGCAGGCATAAATTTCTTTTCATATTTTGACGACCGCCCGTTCGCCGCAGGACGGGCGGCGGACCTCTACGGCCACCAGGCCCGGCAGGTCGTTCTCCAGACGGTCGAAAATCCAGGCGGCGAGCGCCTCCAGAGAAACGCGGTCCAGTCCCTCGACGTCATTGAGAAGGGTGTGGTCGAGCTTCGAGACCACGGCGCCGACGGTTTCCTCTATCTTCCAGAAATCCTTCACCCAGCCGGAATCGTCCTTCAGCGGGCCGGAGAGAGTCACCGAGCCTTCGAAGGAATGGCCGTGCAGGTTCTTGAAAGGATGGCCGTCAGGCTTGTGCTCGAAATAGTGAGCGGCCTCGAACTTGAAATCCTTTGAGATTTCTATGCGCTTTTGAGTCATGGCTGGTGGCGCGAACAGCTGATAACGATGTGCGAAGCGCGCCGTTTCGCGCGGAAATCAGCCCAAAGTCAAGCGGGCCAGCCAGTAGATATAGCCCGCATAGCCGGCCAGCATGGCAAAACCGATAAAGCGGTTGAGCTTGGTGCGCATGAAGATCAGTAACGCCAGAAGTCCGGTGGTCCCCAGCATCAGCCAGAACTCCACGGCGAAGAATTGCTGGGTCACGGGGATATCGCCGACCATCGAGGCGATCCCGCCGACCGCCAGAATATTGAACAAATTGGAGCCGAGGACATTGCCGATGGCGACTTCCGCATGGCCGCGCGCGGCGCTGATGACGCTGGCCGCCAGCTCCGGCAGGGAGGTGCCGAGCGCGAACAGGGTCAGGCCGACAACGGCGGGCGGAACACCTGCCGCATAAGCCACGCCCATGCCGCCCTTCACGATCATCACCCCGCCCAGCGGCAGGCCGATAACGCCGATCAGGATCATCCCGGCAATGCGCAGCCAGGAATGGGGCATCGCCTCCATTTCCTCGAAATCGGTCAGTTCCGCGATCTGCGGGTCGGCGATTTCCGGCTTGCGGGCGTCGCGATAGAGCCACAGCAGATACAGGATCAGCACGGCGAGCAGGATCAGCCCGTCCCGGAGAATAACCAGCCCGTCCCAGCTGAGCCCGATCAGCAGAACGGTGGCGGCGAAAGCCACGATGGCGTTGCGCCGCAGGCCCGGCGTGGTGACGCCGATGGCCCCGAAAATCAGCGCCGGCACGCCCAGGATCAGCAGGACATTGGCGATGTTGGAGCCGATGATGTTGGCGAGCGCGACGTCCGGCTGTCCCTCCAGCACCGCGTCCACGCTGACCGCCAGCTCCGGCGCCGAGGTGCCGAAGGCGACAATGGTCAGACCGACCAGCAGTTTGGGCACGCCCCATTTCCGGGCCAGCGCCGCGGCGCCGCGGATCAGGTAGTCCGCCGTGACCAGAAGTAGGACGAAACCGCCCAGCAACAGCGCGAAAAGGATGGGAAGAGACATGCCGGCGAACGCCGTTCGATCAGTCGATGCGGCCGGACTGGATCACGTTGAGAACGGCGAAAACGGCAACAAAGAGAAGGATGGCGTAAATCGCGGCCATGAGAGCCCCCGAACAAAGGATGGATTGGATTTCCCCCGAGATATAGCCCGTCCGCCGCCCCGCGTCCAAGCGGGAAGGCGCATATCGCTTGACTCATTTTCGTTCCTGTTTTGTTCTGCATGACGGAGGATTTGTCATGCGCCTGCCCGATCAGCTTGAACGGCTCTACATGGATTTCGACAGCTTCTTTGCGAGCGTCGAACAGCAGGACGATCCGGCCCTGCGCGGGCGCCCCGTGGGCGTGATCCCGCTGGATACGGACGGCACCAGCCTGATCGCGGCCAGCAAGGAGGCGAAGGCGGCGGGCGCCACGCGCGGCGTTTCCGTGCGGGAGGCGCGCCAGCTCTGCCCCGGGATCGCGCTGCGCACGGCGCGGCATGACCGCTATGTGGTGGTTCACAACGCCATTCTGGCCAGCGTGGGCGCCATCCTGCCGATCCGGAAAGTGTGGTCGGTGGACGAGGTGGAGTGCGCGTTGCTGGGCTGGGAGCGGCGGGAGCCGGAACGGCTGGCCGCCACGCTGAAGGCGCGGCTGGCCGCCGATATCGGCCCGGCGGTCACTTGCTCCATCGGGTTCTCCACCAATCAGTTCCTGGCGAAAGTGGCCGCGGAGATGAACAAACCGGACGGTCTGGTCATATTGCGGGCGCAGGATCTGCCGGGGCCGTTATTCTCGCTGCAGCTGACCGATCTTCCGGGGATCGCGAAAAGCATGCAGCGCCGGCTTCTGGCGGCCGGCGTGGACAGCGTGGAGGCGCTCTGGAACCTCTCGCCCAAGCATGCGCGGGCGCTGTGGGGATCGGTGAACGGCGAACGCTTCTGGGCGCAGCTGCGCGGGTTCGACGTGGAAATTCCCGATACCCAGCGCATGATGTTCGGCCATGGCCGCATCCTGACGCCCGACTGGCGCGGGCCGGGCCGGGCGCGGGCCTGCGCGCGGCTGCTGGCGGCCAAGGCGGCGCGGCGGATGCGCCGGGCGGGCTATTACGCCCGCTCCCTGAGCCTGTCCCTGACATGGGAGGACGAGGAAGCCGGACGCTGGGGCGCGGACGCGCATTTCGACGCCGCCTCCGACGATCACAGCGTGTTGCGGGCGCTGGACGGGCTGTTCGCCGAGGCGCTGGGACCGCACCGGACGCGGCGGATCAAGAAGGTGCATGTCATGCTGCACCGGATCATCCCGGCCGACGCGCGGATTGAAAACCTGTTCGAACCGCCGGAGGCGCGCAGCCGGCGGCATCGCTGGGAGGCGGCGACCGGGGCGATGGACAAGCTGAACAAGCGGTACGAGAGCTGCGTGCTCAGCGTCGGCCCGCGCGCCAAGCCGCCGGGCGGCTATGCCGGCGCCAAGATCGCCTTCGGACGCATTCCGGACATGGAGGATTTCTGAAAGCCCGCGTTCAGCGGTCGAGATATTCGGAGCGGATATCGATGCTGGATTCCTTGCCGATACGGTCGAAACACTCGTCCAGCCAGTGCGCGGCGGTGTCGCGGCCGCGGGCGAACAGATCCTCGATAAAGCCGCGGTCGGTGCGGTACTTGGTGTCCGCGCCGAGGCCGGACAGCGCCGCATCCGCGCGGATGGAATGGATGCGCATGTCGCGATAGCGCTTATCCACGTCGCCGGAGAGCCATTTCTCCCGGCGCAGCTTCTTCACGAAATCTATGGCGCGCAGCTCCGCCTGAAGCGAGGTGTTGAAGGTGATCTCGTTGACGCGGTTGACGATGTCGGCGGCGGTGGTGGGCGGTCCCTCATTCCGGTTCATCGGGTTGATATGGACGATGACGATGTCGCTGGGCGTGTCTTCGTAGAAGAACGGCCACAGCGCCGGGTTCGCCGTATAGCCGCCATCCCAGTAATGCTCCCCGTCAATCTCCACCGCCTGAAACAGGAAGGGCAGGCAGGCGGAGGCGAGGATGGCGTCCACCGTCAGTTCGTCCTTGCGGAAGATGCGCGCCTTGCCCGTGCTGACATTGGTGGCGGCGATGAAGAGTTTCAGATCCGCGCAGGCCCGCGCGCCCTCCACGTCCAGCGTTTCCTCCAGAATGTCGCGCAGCGGATTCAGGCCCAGCGGGTTGAGATTGTACGGGCTGGTCAGGCGCGTGAAAGCGTCCATCCAGCCAAACATCATGCGCTGGAACGGCCCGCCCATGGTGTTGGGGGCGAAGACGTTGGAAGTGCTGGCGATCTGCCCCCAGACGCGGCGCATACGCTCCCGCGCGCCCTCCGCCCCGTCGGCGTGATAGCCGCTGGCCCAGGCCGCCGCATTGACCGCGCCGGCGCTGGTCGCAGACATGGCGGTGACGCCAAGGCGGCCATCCTCTGCCAGCTTGTCCAGAACGCCCCAGGTGAAAGCCCCGTGCGCCCCGCCGCCCTGAAGGGCGAGGCAGACGGGTCTGGGGCCGTTCGCCGCCACCGGCCTAGTGCGTCAGCCAGCCGCCATCGACGGGAATCGCCACGCCGGTGGTGGACGCGCCCGCATCCGAGACGAGATAGCGCAACAGGCCGACCAGCTGGTCATAGTCGGTGAATTTCTTGGTGAAGGTGTCGGCGAGGAAGACTTTCTCGACGACCTCTTCCTCGCTGATCCCCCGGCTTTTGGCCTGGTCCGGGATCTGCGCCTCGACCAGCGGCGTCTTCACATAGCCAGGGCAGATGGCGTTGCAGGTGACCCCGAACTCCCCGCCTTCCTGCGCCACGGTCTTGGTCAGGCCGACCATGCCGTGCTTGGCGGCGACATAGGCGGACTTGAAAGGCGAGGAGATCAGGCCGTGCACGCTGGCCAGGTTCACGATCCGGCCCCGGCCCTGCGCCTTCATTACAGGCATGGCGTGCTTGATGGCGTGGAAGGCGGAGGAAAGATTGATCGCGATGATCGCGTCCCATTTCTCCTTCGGAAAATCCTCGATCTTCTCGACATGCTGGATGCCGGCATTGCAGACGAGGATGTCCAGCCGCCCGAATTCCGATTTCGCGAACGCCACCATGTAGGCGATCTCGTCCGGCTCGAGCATATTGGCCGGGTGATAGCGGACCTCGACGCCGCATTCGCTGGCAAGCTCCGCGCGCGTCTTCTCGATTTCCGCTTCATCGCCAAGGCCGTTCAGGACAATGTTCGCGCCCGACTCGGCGAGGCCTTTCGCGAACTGGAGGCCGATACCGCTGGTCGATCCGGTGATCAGGGCCGTCTGGCCGTCGAGACTTCTGGACGCTGACATGGGCGGTGTGCCTCCTTGTTATTCCTGAACCGTGCGGCGCGGCTTACTCTATGACCGAGATTGCCGCCATGCGAAACCGCCGCGGTTCAAGACGCCGCAGGAATTTGCCATGAGATTATGGAGCACAGCGTTTCTGGCCGCCCTCGCCCTGCTGACCGCTTGCGGCCCGGCGGTCGACGAGAACGGCAGGCTGGTCGAAAAACCGCCCAGCCGCACCGCCGCCGATGACCTGTATTACTGCGCCGGCTTGATGATCGCCGCGCGCGAACGCGGCGAAGTGGAGAAATGGCTTGGCGCGGGCGTCAGCGAGACGGACGCCCTGGCGGCGCGGCTGGAAGAGGAAGCGAAGCAGGCGTTGCGCAATTCCGGCCAGATTCGCTGGGAAGAAGACGTGCGGACCGCGCGCTATCGCACTGCCCGCGCCGATCTGGCGATCGGCTTGCCGGGTATTCCGCCTGAAGACTGTGTGGAGCGCGGGCGGGCCTTGCAACCCTAGCCGTTCTTCGGCGCGGGCTTGGGCCGGGTGAACACCCATTCGTCATCGCTGGAGAGCGCCTTGTCATAGGCGTAGCCCTCGCCCTTGAAATTGGTCAGGGAGGCCGTGTCGTCGATACGGTTTTCGATGATCCAGCGGGTCATCGCCCCGCGCGCATACTTGGCGTAGAACGCCATGACGCGGGGTTCGCCCTTGTCCGTGATTTCCTTGAAGACCGGCGTGATGACCCGGCCCTTCAACGCCTTGCGGTCCACCGATTTGAAATATTCGTTGGAGGCGAGGTTCACGATCACATCGTCTTTGGCGGCCTCGTTCACCGCCTCGGCGATATCGGCGCCCCAGAACTCATAGAGATTGGCCTTGCGGCCGATTTTCAGCTTCGTGCCCATTTCCAGCCGGTAGGGCTGAATGCCGTCCAGCGGACGCAGCAGGCCGTAGAGTCCCGACAGGATGCGCACATGGTCCTGCGCCCATGTCATGTCGTCCGCGTTCAGCGACCGCGCATCGAGGCCGCGATAGACGTCGCCCGCGAAGGTCAGGGCGGCGGGGGCGTTGGCGTCGCGGTCCGCCTCGAAACTCTGGAAACGCTGATAGTTCAGGTCGGCCAGATCGTCCGACAGGTTCATCAGCTTCTTGATCTTCGGGCGCGTCAGCTTCGACGCCGCCTTGGCGATTTGCGCCGTGCGGTCGGGAAAGGGCGGCTTCGAAGCCTTCACTTTCAGGCCATGGGCGGAGAAATCGAGCGACTTGGCGGGGGAGAGAAGAATGATCATGCGTCTTTTCTTACAATCTGCGGACCGATTCTGAACACCCATGCAGATAGGGCGGGCGCGGGAATTGTGAAACCGGACTGCCTAATCGGTCAGCATGACGCGCGGATTCATGATGTTCTTCGGGTCCAGAGACCGTTTCACGGCGCGCAGCATGTCCATCTCCACCGGCGATTTGCGCGCGGGCAGCTCGTCCCGCTTCATCACGCCGATGCCATGCTCTGCGGAGATGGAGCCGTTCAGCTCGCCCACCGCCTCATGCACGGCGGCGCGGACCGTCTCGCCATATTCCTCGAAGAAGGCCCTGTCGTCCTCGCCCTCCGGCGGGCGGACATTGAAGTGCAAGTTGCCGTCGCCGACATGGCCGAACACGATCAGGCGGGCGTCCGGCGTGACCGCCCTCACCTTTTCGGCGGCGCGCTCATAAAGCTCCGGCATCAGGGAGACGGCGGAGGAAATGTCGTGCTTGATGGAGCCGCCCTCCACCTTCTCGGCCTCGGGCAGGGTTTCGCGGATGCGCCAGAAATCCTGCGCTTCGGTCTCGTTCTTGGCGATGGCGGCGTCCTGCACCACGCCCGCCTCGAACGCCTCGGCCAGCGCCGCCTCCATGGTTTCTTCCGCGCCTTCCTTGCGGCCGAAGCTCATCTCGACAAGGCAATACCAGGGATGAGGCTCGCTTAAGGGGTCGCGCGTTCCGTCGATCTTCTGAAGCACCAGCTCCACGCCGTTGCGGGGAACCAGCTCGAAACCCGTCACCGCGCCGCCCGAGGCCTTCTTGGCCATGCCCAGCAGCTTCACCGCGTCCCCTATGCTTCCCACGCCCGCAAAGGCGACGGCGCGGGCTGCGGGGCGCGGATAGACTTTCAGTGTGGCGGCGGTAACCACGCCCAGCGTGCCCTCCGCCCCGATGAAAAGCTGCTTCAGGTCATAGCCGGTATTGTCCTTGCGCAGGGCGCGCAGGCCGTTCCAGATGCGCCCGTCGGGCAGCACCGCCTCTATCCCCAGCACCAGATCGCGCATCATGCCGTAGCGCAGCACGGCGACGCCGCCCGCGTTTGTGGAAATCAGCCCGCCAATGGTCGCCGTGCCCTCCGCCCCCAGGCTCAGTGGGAACAGCCGGTCCGCCTCTTCGGCGGCGTCCTGCACGGCGGTCAGCACGCAGCCGGCCTCCACCGTGATGGCGTCGTTCAGCGGGTCGGTTTCGCGGATGGCGTTCATGCGGCGCAGGGACAGCAGAACTTCCCCTTTGGGCGTGGAGCCGCCGACAAGGCCGGTATTGCCGCCCTGCGGGGTGATGGCGACGCCGCTTTCCGCGCAGATCTTCACAGCCGCCGCGACCTCATCGGTCGAGCCGGGGGTCAGCATGATCGGGGTTTCGCCCTGATAGCGGCCGCGCCAGTCCTCGATATAGGGGGCGATCTCTGACGGGTCCTCCGTCCAGCCTTTCGGGCCGAGAGCGGATTTGAGGGCGTCGCGAATTTCGGGTGTCATATCGGTCACGGGCTCTGGTATAGGCGTCCCGCGCCCCGCGTTTCAAATGATGCGGGCGCGTTGTTGCAGTGCATATCGCGGTTTTCGCCGGCAAGGGAGCGACTTCATGCCCAAAATCGACCTGGATAAAGCGCCCGCGGGCGGCGGCTCCACCTATCCCGCGCCCTTCAACGAACCCTGCCTGGGGCGGGAAGGGGTGCGGCTGGGCGCGGCGGCGGACCTGACCCAGTTCGGGGTGAATCTGGTCACGCTGAAACCCGGCGTATGGTCCAGCCAGCGCCACTGGCACGCGAAGGAAGACGAGTTCGCCTACGTGCTGGAGGGCGAGGTGACGCTGGTCGAGGATGACGGCGAGCAGGTTCTGAAAGCCGGCGACTGCGCGGGATGGGCGGGGGGCGTCCGGAACGGCCATGTCCTGAAGAACCTGTCGGACCGCGACGCCGTCCTGCTGATCGTTGGATCACGCGATGACAGCGATCACGGCGAATATTCCGACATCGACATGAAGTTCAAACCCGGCCGCTATAGCGGCACAGGCGGCTACACGCGCAAGGACGGCACGCCTTACGACTAAGAGCGCAGCAGCTCGTTCACGGAAGTCTTGGCGCGGGTCTGTTCGTCGGCGCGCTTGACGATAACCGCGCAGGAGAGCGAGGGGCCGCCATCCTTGCCCGGCAGGCTGCCCGGCACGACGACGGAATATTCCGGCACCTCGCCGCGATAGATCTCGCCGGACTCGCGGTCGACGATCTTCGTGGAGGCGCTGATGAACACGCCCATGGAGAGCACCGCGCCCTTGCGGACGATCACGCCCTCGGCGACTTCGGAGCGGGCGCCAATGAAGACATTGTCCTCGATAATCGTGGGGGAGGCCTGCAGCGGCTCCAGCACGCCGCCAATGCCGGCCCCGCCGGACAGGTGCACGCCTTTGCCGATCTGGGCGCAGGAGCCGACGCTGGCCCAGGTGTCGATCATCGCGCCCTCATCCACATAGGCGCCGATATTCACGAAGCTGGGCATCAGCACGCAGTTCGGCGCGATATGCGCGCCGCGGCGCACGATGGCGCCCGGCACGGCGCGGAAGCCGGCGTGTTTGAACTGCGCCTCGTCCCATGTCTCGAACTTTGACGGGACCTTGTCCCACCAGACGCCGCCGCCCGCGCCGCCATTGATCACGCGCATCGGCGAAAGGCGGAAGCTGAGCAGCACGGCTTTTTTCAGCCACTCATTGACGGTCCAGCCGCCCTGCCCGTCCGGTTCGGCGACGCGCGCCTCCCCCGAATCCAGGCGCGCGAGCGCGAAATTGACGGCGGTCGGGATTTCGCCGGGCTGGTTCGGTTTCAGGTCCGAACGCTGTTCCCAGGCGTCTTCGATTACGGGTTTGATGTCGTCGAGCGTCATGGATGCGGGTT
Source organism: Euryhalocaulis caribicus (assembly GCF_000412185.1). Taxonomy (GTDB): domain Bacteria; phylum Pseudomonadota; class Alphaproteobacteria; order Caulobacterales; family Maricaulaceae; genus Euryhalocaulis; species Euryhalocaulis caribicus. The sequence continues at coordinate 57,656 of NZ_ASJA01000006.1, read as the reverse complement.
TGGCCGAGGGGGGCCGAACGGTCAAGCCGCCTTCCTGACCTTCAGATCGCCCAGAAACGCGGTCAGGTCATCGGTGACGTGGTCGACGAAGTCCGGCGCCTCGCCCGCGGCGGCGGGGCGCGCGCCCTCCGGCTCATGGCTCCAGTCCTTGCCGGTGGTCACCAGAACGGTGGTGAAGCCGAGTTCGGCGGCGGGCTCCAGATTGCGGGCCAGATCTTCGAACATCGCCGCGCGCCGCGGCGCGACGCCGGTCGCCTTCGCCATGCGGTCGAACGCGATGCGGGCGGGTTTGGGCTCGAACCCGGCGGCCTGAATGTCGAAAATGGCGTCGAAGAGATCGGCCAGGCCGCGCTTTTCCAGCACGCGTTCGGCATGGCGGACCGAGCCGTTGGTGAACACCACGCGCGCGCCGGGCAGCGCGGCGATGCGCTCGGCCAGCAGGGCGTCATGCTCCAGCACGTCCAGCTCGATCTCGTGCACATAGTCCAGATACGGCCCCGGATCGGCGCCGTGCACGGCCATCAGGCCCTTCAGCGTGGTGCCGTGATCGGCGTAATAGCGTTTCTGGATAATGCGCGCCTCGTCCGGCGAGACTTTCAGGAAATCGGCCACCCAGTCGCGCATGCGCACGTCGATCTGGGCGAACAGATCGCATTCGCTGGGATAGAGGGTGTTGTCGAGATCGAAGACCCAGGCCTCGACATGGCTGAAATCGGGGGCGCTCACCGGCGCAGCGCCGGGCGGTCTTCCGGCTCCTCCGCGCCTTCGAAATCGCCAGGGCCAAGCGTGATGGTCACGCCGCGATCCTCGCCCGTGGCGACGCGCATGAAGCGGCCCTCGTCATAGCCGCGGTCGGAACACTCCTCCCGGCCATTGATGGAAAACCGGGTGGGGGCCAGGCAGAAAGCCTCGGTCGCGGACAGCAGCATGTGGTCGTCAGCCGCCGGATCGTCCGCGGGCAGGCCGGCATAGATGAAATACTTGCCCGCGGCCTGCAGCGGCTCGCCCAGCACCTTGGCGCAGGCCCGGGGGGCGATGGACCACCAGCCGCGCGAACGGCCCGTATCCTCGTCCTCGCGCCCATAGGCGGTCCAGATGGTCCGGTCCGCCTGATTGCAGATGCTGAGGCCTTCCGCCTCCCGCTGTTCGCGGGCAACGGTTTCCAGCCAGTCCATCCAGGCGGCGCGGTCCTCCGGACGCTCGCCCTTCTCATTGGCCAGCACGGTCTCCGCGGCGCGCACGGCGCGGCTCTCGGAAAGCGATTCCATGCTCAAATCACCGCCCGCATCCCCGGCCAGCCGCTGGAAACCCGCCAGCTCCGCCTTGTCGCCGTAATCTGCGGGCTCGACAAAGGTGGAATCCTCGGCGGCGGGGCTGACGGCGTTGAAGAACAGGGTTTCCAGCCCCTCCGCCTCGCAATTCGCGTCGCCCGGCAGCAGGAAATCGCCGCTATCGGCGCACAGCGCCTCCAGACCCTGCCATTCGCGCCGACCGCCGCGATGGGCCAGCGCCGAGCGGGCATAGACAAAGCGCGGGCCGATGACTTCCTCCGGCCCGCCTTCGACGCATTCGCCGGGGCGGATGCGGTACCAGCCCTCGGTCATGATGGCGCCGCTGTCCTGATAGGCGACGGCGGCCTCAAGGATGAAGCTGGTTTCGTTGCAAAGGTCCCACGCATTCGCCGCGCCGCCGCCCGCCGCGGACAGCGCCAGGGCGAGAAACGCGGAACGGATCACTGGATCGCCAGCGCGGCGATCTCCGCGCGCAATTCGCCAAGGCCCAGCGTCTTGGAGGACGAGGTGGCGTGGATGACGGGGTGCGCGGCCGGGCGCCGGGCGATCTTCGCCGAGGTCTCGGCCAGCCGCTTGTCTACTTCCGGGCGCTTGAGCTTGTCGGTCTTGGTCAGCACCAGCTGATAGGAGACCGCCGCTTCGTCCAGAACATCCATGATCGACTCATCCACCGCCTTGATGCCGTGGCGGGAGTCTATCAGCAGGAAAACACGTTTCAGAGTCGGGCGGCCGCGCAGATAGTCGCGGGTCAGGGCCGTCCAGCGCTTCACTTCGGTCTTCGGGGCGCGGGCATAGCCATAGCCCGGCAGGTCGACGAGGAAGAGCTCGCCGCCAGCGTCAAAGAAGTTCAGCTCCCGCGTGCGCCCCGGATCGCCGGATGTGCGGGCGAGACTCTTGCGGTTGGTCAGCGCGTTCAGCAGCGAGGACTTGCCGACATTGGAGCGCCCGGCAAACGCGGTTTCCGGCCATTCCTCATGCGGGAGGTCTTCCAGCCGCGTCACGCCGCGCACGAAATCGATCGGGCGCGCGAACAGGCGCTCCCCCGCCTGCATCTGCGCGGGCTCGAATTCGGCTTTGAAGGCGGGCGCGTTCAGCCTTCATTCTCCGCTTTGCGGCCGCGGAGGCGGGCCAGCAGCTTGTCGGCCTGCGTCTCCACGCCGTGGCGGCGCATGATGAAATATTGCTGGATCAGCGTCAGCAGGTTGTTCCACGCCCAGTAGATCACCAGACCGGCGGCGAAACGCGCCAGAATGAAGGTGAAGATAATGGGCATCATGGCGAAGATCCGCGCCTGCATCTTGTCGCCCGGCGGCGGGTTCAGCGACTGCACGCCCCACATCGTCAGGCCCATGATGATCGGCCAGATGCCGATGGACAGGATCGGTCCCCCGATCAGCGGAATCGCGGAAGCGTCATAGGGCAGAAGGCCGAACAGATTGCCGATCTGGGTCGGGTCCGGCGCCGAAAGATCGCGGATCCAGCCGAAGAACGGGGCGTGGCGCATCTCGATCGTGACGAAAATCGTCTTGTAGAGCGCATAGAAGATCGGGATCTGGATCAGCATGGGCAGGCAGCCGCCGGCCGGGTTCACCTTCTCCCGCCGGTACATCGCCATCATTTCCTGGCTGAGCTTCTGCCGGTCGTCCTTATAGCGCTCCTGCAGCTCCTTCATCTTGGGCTGCAGCGCCTTCATCCGGGCCATGGAGGCATAAGCCTTGTTGGCCGGGAAAAGCATGATCAGCTTGATCAGCACCACGAAAATCAGGATCGCGACGCCGAAATTGCCGACCAGATCGTAGATATTGTCGATGCTCCAGAAGAAGGGCCGGGTCAGGAACCAGAAATTGCCCCAGTCGATGGCCCAGACAAAGCGGTCCACGCCCTGTCCCTGATATTCGTTGAGGATGTCATATTCCTTGGCGCCGGTGAAAATGCGCGAGGTGACATCGCGGCTCTGGCCCGGGGCCAGGGAGAAAGCCTGAATGCGGTAGCTGGATTCAAAGATGTCAGAGCCGGCCGGGCTGATTGCATCCAGCTCCAGATCGAACGTCTCGCCCTGCGGCGGGATGACGGCGGCCAGCCAATATTTGTCGGTAATGCCGACCCAGCCATTCTGGCCTTCGCCCGTCACGGTCGTTCCGTCGGCCAGCTTCTGGTATTTTTTCTCTTTCAGCTCTCCGCCGACCGAGCCAATCCCGCCTTCAAACAGGATATAGAAGGGCGCGAAATTGGCCGGCAGGCCATGACGGCGCACCTGGCCATAGGGGCTGAGCACCACGGCGGAGCCGGAATTGTTCGTCACGCGCTGCTGGACGGTGAACATATAGTCCTCGTCCACGCTGATCACGCGCTGGAAGCTCAGGCCGCCGCTTTCATATTCCAGCGTCACCGGCGTCTGCGGGGTCAGGGTTTCGCCCTCCGCCAGCCGCCAGGGCGTATCCAGGCCCGGCAGGCCCTGCGGCCCGCCCTCCACGGTCGCCCAGCCGAGATAGGTGTAGAAGGCGTGGTCGGCGCCGCGCGGCACCAGCAGCTCCACCTGCTCGCTGGCGTCCTGCTCTTCCTTGGCATCGACCGTGTTGTAGTGGCGCTTCAGATAGAGATCGTCGATCCGCGCGCCGGACAGCGACAGCGAGCCGCGCAGGCTGGGCGTATCAATCGCCACGCGCTCTGAATCCGCCCTCACCTCCTCGACGCTGCGCATGGCGGCGGGGCCGGAGGGTATCTCGTCAGCGGAGACGGTGGGCGCGCTTTCGCTCGCCGCGCTGCGCTCCGCCTCCAGCGCCGCGCGGCGCTGGTCGGATTGCGGCCCCAGAACGAAAATCTGGTAAATAACGAGGATGACGACGGCCAGGCCGACGGCGACAATGAGATTCTTCTGGTCGTTCATGAAAGTTCGCTCCGCTCGCGCCCGAAATCCTCGAACGGAGCCCTAATTGTGATCGCGCGAAAGAATTCGCGCGAGCCTTATCAATGCGTTTCTCGAATCGTCAAGCAAGGCTGACCAGTCGCAGTCAGCCGTTTTGCCGCGGGCGATAAAGACATAGTCGCACCCGGCAAGTCCATATTGAGGGAGGAGTTCGCGCGCCGCTTCGCGCAGCCGGCGCTTTGCGCGGTTGCGAATAACCGCGCCGCCGATCTTCTTTGTGGCGGTAAAGCCCATGCGCGCGCCCTCGCCGGCCGCGTCAGAGCGCCGCGCCTGGATCATCACGCAGGGGCGGACATCGCGCGATCCGCGCGCGACATAGAGAAATTCCTTACGGGAAGTGAGCCGCGGCAAGGCGGCGAGAGGCGCAGGCTCTCCGCTCAGGCGGACAGCTTCTTGCGGCCTTTGGCCCGGCGCCGGGCAAGAACCAGACGGCCGGCCTTGGTGGCCATGCGCGCACGGAATCCATGACGGCGTTTGCGAACAATCTTGCTCGGCTGAAAAGTACGTTTCATCGCTCTGGCCTCCGCGGTTCAATGTGTTGCGCCGCTTGTTTTCTGAAAGCGGGGCAGATAGCCCTCATCCCGCACGGGGTCAAGGCTTCAACCGCACAACAACGCGATAGAGAACACCTTATGGGGCGTAATCTGCTCTGGCGCCTGGCGCCGCTTATCATCCTTCTGGGCGCGGGCATAGCGGCCTGGGCGCTGGGGCTGGGCGACCAGCTGACGCTGGATGCGCTGCGCGGGCACCGGGAATCCATCGCCGCATGGCAATCCAGCCCCGGAACGGCGGTGATTCTGGCCGTGCTTTTCGTGCTGGTCTACGCGGTCGTTGCGGCCACGCTGCCGCCCGGCGCGGCGCTGATGGTCACCGCCGCGGGTTTCTTCTTCGGCTTTCTCTATGGCTCGGCGCTGGCCATGGCCGGCGCGGTTCTGGGGACCCTGCCCTCCTATTTCGCCGCGCGCACGGCGGTCGGCCGGACCATCGAGGAACGCGGCGGGCCGAAACTGAAGAAGGTTATGGGGATGCTGGAGGACAACGCCTTCATGACCATCCTGACCTTCCGCTTCCTGCCGGTGATCCCCTATTTCTTCCTGAACATGGCGGCGGGGCTGGCGCGGGTGCCGCTGCCGAAATATTTCGCCGCCTCTCTGATCGGTCTTGTCCCGGCCACCCTTACCCTGGTCGCGCTGGGCGCGGGCGCGGGCGAAGCCATCGCCGCGGGAGAAGACCTCGACCTGACGCTTCTGGCGCGTCCGGGCATTCTCGCTCCCCTAATTGTGATCGGTTTGTTGACCGGCGGCCTCTTGGTTTTCCGCGTGCGCTCGGCCTATCTCCAGCGCCATGGAAAAGAAAACGCTCAAAGCTGATCTCTGTGTTGTCGGCGCCGGCGCGGCGGGCCTCTCCGTCGCCGCGGGCGCGGCGCGTCTTGGCCTGTCGGTCGTGCTGTTCGAAGCCGGCGAGATGGGCGGGGAGTGCCTGAACACCGGCTGCGTGCCGTCCAAGGCGCTGCTGGCCGCCGCCAGGCGCGCGGAGGATATCCGGCGGTCGGACGCGCTGGGCGTGAAAGCGGGCGAACCGGAGATCGATTTCCCCGCGGTCATGGCGCATGTGCACAAAGCCATCGCCGCCATTGCGCCCAACGATTCGCAGGAACGGTTCGAGAAGATGGGCGTGACCGTGGTGCGGGAACGCGCGGCCTTCACGGCCAGTGACTGCATGGAATCGGACAGTATCCGCGTGAAAGCGAAGCGATTCGTGCTGGCGACCGGCGCCGATCCCTTCATTCCGCCGGTCGAGGGGCTGGATACGGTCCCCTATCTGACCAACGAGACCCTGTTCGATATCACCGAGCGGCCCCGCCACCTTGTTATTCTGGGCGGCGGCGCGGCGGGTCTGGAAATGTCGCAGGCGTTCCGGCGTCTGGGCGCCGAGGTGACGGTGATCGAGGCGGCGGAGCCTCTGGCCGGCGCCGATCCGGACCAGGCCGGCGCCCTGCTGGCCCGGCTGCGCGAGGAAGGCGTCACGATTCACAGCCGGACCAAAGCCGAACGCATTTCGGCCGAGCGCGATACGATCCGGGTCGAGACCGACGCCGCGGGCGTTATCGAAGGCGACCGCCTGTTCGTATCGACGGGCCGCCGCATCCGCACGAAAGGTCTGGGCCTTGAAGCGGCGGGGATCGAAACGGACGGGCGCGGTTTCGTGCTGGACGGCAAGCTGCGCACCACGAACAAGCGCGTCTTCGCGGCCGGCGACGCCGCCGGGCTGGACATGCTGACCCACGCCGCCGGCTGGCACGCCAGCGTGCTGATCCGGAATTTCTATTTCGCGCAGCGAACAAAGGCCGAAAGCGCCATCATCCCCCGCGCGCTCTACACGGAGCCGGAATTCGCATGGTTTGGCCCGACCGAAGACGAAGCGCGCGAGGAGCATGGCGACAAGGTCCGCGCCGTTTCATGGGCGTTCGACGATAATGACCGCGCCATTGCGGAAGGCGACGTCCAGGGCGGGGTGAAACTGGTTGTCGGCAAGGGCGGGGAAATCCTGGGCGCATCGATTCTGGGCGAAGGGGCGGCGGACATGCTGCAGACCGTGCAGGCGGTGATCGCGGCGGGCGGCAATGTACGCTCCCTCACCGAATACGTGCCCGCCTATCCCACGCGCGGGGAGGCGGCCAAGCGCGCCGCCGGCGCCTATTACGAGGACGCGGTGTTCGGCCCGTGGGCGAAGCGTCTGGCTCGATTTCTTACGGTTTTCCAGTAAGCTGCGCGGCCACACGAAAAACGGACCGGGCATGGACAGACAGGCCGCCGATTCCCCTGACCCTCAGGACCAGGACCGCCTGCAGGAGCCGCCGCGCCTGTGGCTGGGCCTGCCTGCCCGCCTGCTGGGCCTGACCATCGCCTTCGTGATGCTGGCGGAGATCCTGATCTATTTTCCCTCCGCCGCCTCCTACCGGCTGGACTGGATGAATGAACGCGCCCAAGCGGCGATCACCGCCTCGCTGGCCGTGGAGGCCGCGCCGGACCGCATGGTAACGCAGGATCTGGCCGACGAATTGCTGATGTATGCCGAGGTTCAGGCCATCGCGGTCAAGCGCAACGGCATGCGGGAGCTGATCCTCAGCCGCGAGGATTTCATGCCCGAAATGCTGGAAACGGTCGATCTGCGCGACCAGACCGTAATGAACGGCATGGGCGGCGCGTTGCGATCCCTGACCGCGCCCGAAGACCTGACCTTGCGCATTCTGGCTGCCCCCCGCAGCGGCACGGACGCCGAATTCATCGAGGTCCTGCTGTTTCACCAGCCGCTGAAACAGGCCCTGATCGCCTATTCCTGGCGTATTCTGGGGCTTTCGGTTCTGATCTCTCTGATTACCGCCACGCTGATCTATCTATCGCTTCTGTTCATTCTGGTGCGGCCGATCCGGCGGCTGTCGCGGGCCATGACGCGGTTCCGCGACGACCCGCAGAACGCCGGGCTCATCACCCGCCCCAGCGCCCGCCGGGACGAGATCGGCGAGGCCGAACGCGCCTTTGCGGACATGCAGTCCGACCTCCGCCATGCGCTGGTCCAGCGCAACAGGCTGGCCTCGCTTGGCGCGGCGGTGGCGCGCATTTCACACGATTTCCGCAATATTCTCGCCTCCGCCCAACTGGTCTCGGACCGGCTGGCGCATGAGGAAGACCCCCGCGTGCGTAAAATGGGAGAGCGGCTTGTCCGCTCCGTCTCGCGCGGCGTCTCTCTGACCGAGGACACATTGAAATACGGCAAGGCGGAGGAGCGCACGCCCTCCCCCGGCATCCTGGCGCTAAAGGCCTCAGTGGAGGACGCCGCGTCGGACGCCGGCGCGTTCGACCGGGACATGGTCTGGCGCAACCAGATCCCTGACGATGCGCAGATCAGTTTCGATCCCGATCATCTTCACCGCATTCTGGTGAACCTGATACGCAACGGCCTGCACGCCATGGAGCGCGCCCGCACGCCCGTCATGACGGTCAGCGCCGCGCAGGAGGGCGGAGACTGGGTCGTGACGCTGGCCGACGAAGGCGGCGGCGTGCCCGAAAAAGCGAAAAAGACCCTGTTCAGGCCATTCGGCGCGTCCGGGGCCAATGGCGGCGCGGGTCTGGGCCTGTCCATCGCGCGCGAACTGGCGCGCGCCAATGGCGGCGATGTGGTTCTGGTCTCGACCGGACCGGCGGGCAGCGTTTTCGCGGTTCGCGCGCCCGCCGCGCCTTAAGGCGTGCGGGCCTGACCTTCGCGCCGCGGATCGGCGGCGCCGATCAGGCCGTCATCGGTTTTCATCACCGCATGAATGCCCGAGATTTCGCCTTCAGGCTCCGCCACCTGATGCCCCATGGCGCGCAGCGCGTCTGCGATCTCCGGCGAAAAACCTTCATCGATGCGCACGGTTTCCCCGCGCGCGATGACATTGGGCAGCTCCGCCGCCTGTTGCGGCGTCAGGCCCCAGTCCAGCACGCCCACCACGGTCTTCAGCACATAGGCGATGATCGAATTGCCGCCGGGCGATCCGGCCGCCAGAACAAACTCCCCTGTTTCGCGATCCAGCACGATGACCGGCGACATGGAGGAACGCGGACGCTTGCCGCCCGCCGGCGCATTGGCCAGCAACCGGCCTTCCTCGTCATAGGCCTCGCGGGCGAAATCGGTGAGCTGGTTATTGAGCAGGAAGCCATTGGTGAAGATGTGGGAGCCGAAGGCGGATTCCACCGTCGTGGTCATGGAAACCACGTTCCCGGCGCCGTCGACAATCACGAAATGGCTGGTGCCGGGCGCCGGCTCGGTCGTGTCCTCGCCATAGGTCTCCGATCCGGCGAAAGGATCGCCCGCTTCCACGCCCTTGATCGCGGCGTCAGCGGAGACCAGCGCGGCGCGGCGGGCGAGATAAGCCTCGTCCAGCAGCGCATCGACCGGCACGTCGGCATATTCGGGATCGGCGACATAGCGGTCACGATCCGCATAAGCCAGGCGCATCGCTTCGATCAGATAGTGCCACCCGGCGGCGGTGTCCGGCCCGTTTTCGCGGATCGGCGAATTTTCCAGAATTTCCAGCGCCGAATTGATAGCCACCCCGCCCGATGACGGCGGCGGGGCGGAGCAGACCAGCCAGACCCGATACGGGCGGCAGACGGCGTCTTCCTTCTGCGCCTCATAGGCGTTCAGGTCCTCCACCGTCAGCAGACTGCCATGCGGCGCGCCGCGGGCGGCGGTGACGATGTCTCCGGCAATATCGCTGTCCAGCAGGGCGCGCGGATTGTCGGCGATGGACCGCAGCGTCCAGGCATAGTCCGGGTTTTTCAGGACATAGCCGACAGGCCGCGCCTCGCCGCGCGCGTCATAGAAATATGTGGCCGTGCCCGGCCGTTCGTCCAGCGGCCCGAATTCGCCCAGACGGACGAGAAGATTGTTCAGCCGCGGCGAAACCTCGAACCCGGTCTCGGCCAGCTTGACCGAATAATCGAACAGGGCGCTCCATTCGAGCTGGCCATGATCGGCCTGCGCCAGACGCAGGGCGTCCACCGCGCCCGGAACGCCCGGCGCGCGGCCGGACATCCAGGCCTCGACGAACCCCATCAACTCGCCATCCTCGCCATAGAAGAGACGCTCCGTGGCCGCCGCCGGGGCGCGCTCCCGCCCGTCATAGACGGTCACGTCCTGCGTGGCGGCGTCGAAATAGACCAGGAAACCCCCGCCGCCGATTCCCGAGCTTTGCGGCTCCACCAGCCCCAGCGCCGCCTGCACGGCCACCGCCGCGTCAGCCGCGCCGCCGCCCGCGCGCAGAATTTCCAGACCCGCCTCGACCGCGTGCGGGTTTGCCGCGGCCACCATGCCGCCATCCGCCATGGTTTCCGCGGGCGCGGGATCGGCCGCGACCTGAGCATCAGATTGCGGCGCGGCGCAGCCGGCGAGGAAAGCGGCGGAGAGGAAAAAACGGATCATGCTTGAAGGCTCCTGTAGTTTAGGGCGAGCATAGCGGCGCGACACCGTCATGAAAGGGGCGAAACCGTATGGCCCGGCCCGGCGCAAGAAACCTGATTACCGATACGCCCGGCCTGCTGGTCGGACAGGCGGAAGACGCCGGCGCCCGGACCGGGGTCACCGTCCTCTATCCGCAGGCGCGCGCGGTCTGCGCCGTGGATGTGCGCGGCGGCGGACCGGGCACGCGGGAGACCGACGCCCTGGCCCCTGACACGCTTGTGGAGGCCGTGGATGCGCTGGTCCTTGCCGGGGGCTCTGTCTATGGCCTGGCCGCGGCGGACGGCGTGGCGGCGGCGCTGGGCGCGCGGGGGCGCGGATTCGCGCTGACGGCGCAGGACGGCGTTCCGCCTTCCCCCGTCACGCCGGCCGCGATTCTGTTTGATCTGGCCAATGGCGGCGACAAGGACTGGGGCGAATCGCCGCCCTATCGCGATCTCGGCAAGGCGGCGCTGGCCGCGGCGGGCGAGGATTTCGCGCTCGGCAATGCCGGGGCGGGCTATGGGGCCGCGGCGGGAATGCTGAAGGGCGGGACGGGGTCGGCAAGCCTGGTGACCGGTCAGGGCGTGACGGTCGGGGCGCTGGCCTGCGTAAACAGTTTCGGGTCCGTGACACGCCCGGACGGCGCCTTCTGGGCCGCGCCGTTCGAGATCGGCGCGGAGTATGGCGGCCGCGCGCCCGGCCCGGACAGGCTGCCTCCCGGCGACTGGACCGGAACCAAACTGGACCCGAACGCGCGGGAGAACACCACGCTGGCCGTCATCGCCACCGATGCGGCCCTTACCCCGGCGCAGGCCCGGCGCGTGGCGGTCATGGCGCAGGACGGGCTGGCGCGGGCCATACGCCCCGTTCACACGCCTTTTGACGGCGATGTCGTGTTCGTCCTCTCCACCGCCCGGCAGGGCCTGGCCGACCCCGCCCCGCTCAGCCTGGCGCAGCTTGGCGCGGCGGCGGCGGACACGCTGGCGCGGGCCGTGGCGCGCGGCGTTTACGAGGCGCAATCGCTGGGCGGGATGCGCAGCTGGCGCGATCTGCATTCATGACTGCCGAAAGGGCCTTCAAGGCGCTTGCACACCACGCCAAGCGCCGCTAGGTTCCGCGCCTTCCACGGATCGGCGCCGGTAGCTCAGTTGGATAGAGCACCAGACTACGAATCTGGGGGTCGGGGGTTCGAATCCTCCCCGGCGCGCCATCCTTTCCAATGACATAGCGACGTATTCTGCCCGGGCCGACTGGTTCACCGGGAGCGCTGCGTTTGCGGCCGGGATTTTGGCGTTCGGGGGCTGTTAACCCCGATTCAACCCTGCAGGCGCATTCTGACTGAGGCAAATTACCGGCGCGCCGTGGCGGTTGATCCTGCGGCGCGTCAGGAGCGGTTGGCGCTGACTGGCGCCGCGAACGTGGAATCCGATGCGCTACGGAATCGCAATTCTGGCTTTATTTGCGGCGGGCTTTGGCCCGGCGCCGCAAGCCACGCGCGCGCTGGACGCCCCCTCCCTGCGCGGCGATGCGCCTGCGCCCGCGCCTGCGCCCGAGATGATCGAATGGCGCCGCGCCGGCGCGGACGGCGCCGTGAGATGCGATAATTTTGCCGGCCGCGGCGGCGAGACCCGTTTCGCCATAAGTGCGCGCGACGCCTACGCCTTTCATGACGGGCTTCTGGTTCTGCGACGCGCCAATCAAAGCGAAATCGCCTTTGCCCATGACATGACGGGCCGCGTCTGCCGTATCGAAACAGTCACTGCGGCCCCCGTGCGGATTGTCAGCCGCTAGCAATCTGTATCCGGAACAAAAAAAGGCCCTCCACATGGAGGGCCTTTTCTTTTGCCTGAAGCAGACAGCTTACAGAACGATATTGCCGGCCAGGATGATTTCACCCGTGCCGCCGATCGTCAGGTCGGCGATGCCGTCGCCATTCGTGTCGCCGAAGATGGTCCAGGTGGACACGCCGGTGACAGAAATGACCAGCTCGCCGGCCGTGCCGGTGAAGGCCGTGACAACGGTGAAGGCCTGATCGTCCGGCACCGTGTCATTGGCGTCGATCGCGGAGAGATCAATCGTGTCCTCGTCCTCGTCAAAGCCAGTGATCAGGTCAGCCGAGGTCAGAACCGGACCATTGGATTCAGCCGCGCTGAGATAGACGAAGGTGTCGGCGTCATCGCCGCCATTCATCACATCCCGGCCGAGGCCGCCGAACAGCAGGTCTTCGCCGGTGCCGCCCTGCAGGACGTCGCTGGCCGTGCCGCCATACAGAACGTCGTTGCCGGAGTTGCCGTACAGGAAGTCCGTGCTGGAACCGCCCGACAGGACGTCATCGCCCGAACCGCCAAAGATGGCGTCGGAAGACGAACCGCCATAGATGGTGTCGTTGCCGCCCTGGCCGTAGATCAGGTTGAAGCTGGTGCCGCCGAACACGAGGTCCGCGCCGCCGCCGGCATAGATCAGGTTGGAACCGCCGTTGCCATAGATGGTGTCGTTGCCGCCGCCGCCATTGATGCTGTCGGTGCCGGTGGAGCCATACAGGAAGTCGTTGCCCTGACCGCCAAAGATGGTGTCGCCGCCGCCAACTCCGTAGAAGACGTCATCGCCGCTATTGCCGAAGAAGAAGTCCGTCGCCGTGGAGCCGGCAATGATTTCAACATCGAACATGGCGATACGGCCGCCGACAGTCGGGGTCGCGGTCGCGGAGCCATTGGCGTTGATCACGAAGACATAGCCGCCGGAGGAGGAGTTGGCGAAGGTCGCCAGATCCGTGCCGTCGCCGCCGAACACGATGTCCGCGCCGTCATTGCCGAAGAAGACAAACGTATCGTTGCCCGCTTCGCCCAGCAGGCGGTCGGAGGCGTTGCCGCCAATGATCACGTCATCGCCGTCGGCGCCGAAGATGATGTCCGCGCCGGCGTTGCCGACCAGCGTATCGGTGCCGGTTCCGCCATTGATGAAGTCACGGCCCGCGCCGCCATAGATCAGGTCGGAGCCTTCTTCACCCCACAGCAGGTCGCCCGCGGCGCCGCCATAGATGGTGTCGTTGCCCGTGCCGCCGTAAATATTGTCAGCGCCGGACTGACCATAGATCAGGTCCGCGCTGCCATTGCCAAAGATCTCATCGGGACCCGAAGCGCCATAAATGACGTCCGGATTAGCCGTGCCTTGAATCCGGTCAATGCCGGTTGTGCCAGGAATAAGCGCCATGCGAAGTTCCCCCATGTCAGCGCAAACATTAACAATCTTTACGATTAGAAGCAGAAAGCCCGCGCAAATCAATCGCAAAAAGCCAAAACGCGGTCGAAAACCGAAACCGTGGTATTCACGCCACGCTTTTTCGCGATTTGGGACAGGTTTTACCCTCCCTGCGCGTTAATTCTTCCAATCACGATTTAAAGCGCGTTTCAGCGGGCGTGACGGGCGCCGCCGCCCCATTGAAGCCGGGCGCCGTCTCCTGAATACTTCGTATCCCCAAGGCTCACCGCCCCAGCGAACGAGGACTCCCCCATGGAGCGCAAAAGCTTTCCCGCCAAGTCTGACATGGCCGCATCCGCCCATTTTGACCGTCAGGCTTACGAAAAGGCGTATTCTCGCTCCATCGCCGATCCGGAGTCATACTGGCGCGAACAAGGCCGCAGGCTGGACTGGATAGAGCCTTATGATGAGGTCTCGGACGTCTCCTGGGACAAGAACGACCTGCATATCCGCTGGTACGCCGACGGCGTTCTGAACGCCTGCTATAATTGCGTGGACCGGCACCTGGAAAACCGAAGCGACGAAACGGCGATTATCTGGGAGGGGGACGAGCCCGACCAGGACAAGCGGATCAGTTTTGCCGAGCTGCACCGCGAAGTCTGCCTGATGGCGAACATCCTGAAGGCGCGCGGCGTGGAGAAAGGCGACCGCGTCACGATCTATATGCCGATGATCCCGGAAGCCGCCTACGCCATGCTGGCCTGCGCGCGCATCGGGGCCGTGCATTCGGTGGTGTTTGGCGGATTTTCGCCCGACAGCCTGGCCGGGCGCATAAACGACTGCGAATCCGATTTCGTCATCACCGCCGACGAGGGCGTCCGCGGCGGGCGGACCATTCCGCTGAAAGCCAATGTCGACAAGGCGCTGGAGAAGGCCGGCGGCGTGCGAAGCGTTCTGGTGGTGGAGCGCACCGGCGCCGATGTCGCCATGGTGGAAGGCCGGGACATTTCCTACGCCTTCGCCCGCACCGATGTTTCGCCGGACTGCCCCTGCGAGCCGATGAACGCGGAAGATCCGCTGTTCATTCTCTATACCTCCGGCTCCACCGGGAAGCCCAAGGGCGTACTGCACACGACGGGCGGCTACATGGTCTATACCGCCCTGACGCACGAGGCCGTGTTCGATTACCGCGAAGGCGAAGTCTACTGGTGCACGGCCGATGTCGGCTGGGTGACCGGTCACTCCTATATCGTCTATGGCCCGCTGGCGAACGGCGCGACGACGCTGATGTTCGAAGGCGTGCCGACCTATCCCGACGCCTCCCGCTTCTGGCGCGTCGTGGACAAGCACAAGGTCAATATCTTCTACACGGCCCCCACCGCCCTGCGGGCGCTGGAGCGGTTTGGCGACGATCCGGTCAGGGAGACCTCGCGCTCCTCCCTGCGCGTACTGGGCACGGTGGGCGAACCGATCAACCCGGAAGCCTGGCTCTGGTATTATGAGGTGGTCGGCAACGGGCGCTGCCCGGTGGTCGACACCTGGTGGCAGACGGAAACCGGCGGGGTGCTGATTTCCCCCCTGCCCGGCGCGACGGACCTGAAACCCGGCTCCGCCACCCGGCCGCTGTTCGGGGTCGAGCCGGCGCTGGTCGACGCGGACGGAAACGAGCTGGAAGGCGCTGTCAGCGGCAATCTGGTCATCAAACGCTCATGGCCAGGCCAGATGCGCACCGTCTATGGCGACCATCAGCGCTTTATCGAGACATATTTCTCAACCTATCCCGGCCGTTACTTCACCGGAGACGGCGCCCGCCGCGACGCGGATGGCTATTACTGGATCACCGGCCGGGTCGATGATGTGATCAATGTCTCGGGCCACCGCATCGGCACGGCGGAAGTGGAAGCCGCGCTGGACGCCCATGAGGACGTGGTGGAGGCGGCCGTGGTCGGCTTCCCCCACGATGTGAAGGGGCAAGGCCTCTACGCCTATGTCACGCTGAAAGCGAATGCCGAGGAGTCGGACGCGCTGGCAAAATCGCTCAAGGACTGGGTGCGGTCTGAAATCGGCCCTATCGCCACACCGGATCATATCCAGTTCGCGCCCGGCCTGCCGAAAACCCGGTCCGGCAAGATCATGCGCCGCATCCTGCGGAAGATCGCCGCGAACGAGCATGACCAGCTGGGCGATACCACGACCCTGGCCGAACCGGCGGTGGTGGATGATCTGGTGAAGAACCGGAAAGGCGCTTAGGGACCGCGCCTTTCTTCTAGTTCTCGCGGCCGGCCTGCCAGAGCGCGCCGGTAATCGGCTCGGCCAGATAGCCCATCATGGTCCGTGCCCGAAGCGGGATGATGACCTGCGCCGGATAACCGGGACGCAAGGTGATCTCGCGGCCGATGAATTCTTCCAGCCGTTGCATTTCTTCCGGAGGCACCACGACTTCGGCGTCGAAATACGGCATGCCCGTGCGCTCATCGACAATGCGGTCGGCGGACAGGCCGGTCACTTCGCCGAACAGGATCGGGTTTTCCCGGCTGCGGGCGATTTCCAGACGCACCTCGGCCTCCATGCCGATCTGCACGTCATCCGCCTGCGAGGGATCGACGCGGGCGCGAATGACCAGCGGCTCTTCCTCCGGCACGACCTCCATCAGGACCTGGCCGGGCGAAACAACCCCGCCTTCGGTGAAGACGCTCATGCCGACGACAAGGCCGGAGACCGGCGCGCGGACTTCCGCGCGCTCCACGCGCAAGGCGATCGTGTCATATTGCGGCTGGACCTCGGCGATCTCGCGCTGCGTCTGCGACAGACGCGCCGTGACATCGGTGTTCAGCTCGTCCTGCAGGCTTGAAATCTGCAGGTCGACCTCGCCCATCGTTTCCCGCGCTTCGGCGATCGATGAGTTGAGGCGGCCATTATCGCCTTCCAGCGAGACCAGCTGCCCCTGCAGCTGCCGGACACGGGTCAGCGGCGACAGGCCTTTTTCGTAAAGCTGCTGAACATCAGCCAGCTGGTCCTGCAGCAGGCTGCGCTGCTCCGTATTGGCGCGCAACTGCGACTGCAGACCCTGAATGCGTTGCTGAAGCTGAACCTTGCGCTGCTGCAGCACGTCGATCTGACCGATAAGGCTGTCGGCCCGCGTATTCAGCTGATCCTGTTCGGAAGACAGGGCGCCGGCGGCTTCTTCCGCGGCGTCGCCCGTCAGGCTGGAGAGCCACGGCCCGGCCTCGACCGTATCAAGCCCGGCCTGTTCGGCCAGCAGACGCGCCTCGCGGGCGCGCAGCGTGATAAGGCGGGACAGCAGCTGACGGCGATTGCCCAGCATTTCGTCCGTATCCATGCGGACCATCAGATCGCCGCGCGTCACGCGGTCGCCGTTCGACACGAGAATCTCGTCGACCGTTCCGCCATGCAGGTGCTGCACGGCCTTGCGGTTGCCGGAGACCTGAACCACGCCCGGCGCCACCGCGGCGGCGTCCAGCGGCGCGAAAGCGGCCCAGCCCAGAAACCCGCCGAAGAACAGCGCAATAACGATAAAGCCCAAGAGGATGTCGCGCCGGGGATTGTCGACCGAGGCGTTTTCTTCCTCGTCCGTGATGGCGGGCAAATTATTCGATCCGGCAACCAGTGCAGTCATCTTACGCCGAGTCCCCGCCATCATCGGTCTTGCCGCCCTGAACGGCCCGCAGGCGCGCCTGATTGGCTTTCTGTTTCTCGTTCAGCTCGGCCATAACCTTGTCGCGCGGTCCGAAATGCTCCACGCGGCCGTCGCGCAGCACCAGCAGGCGGTCGACGATCTGAAGAACGCCGGCCCGGTGCGCCATGACCACGCTGGTCACGTTGCGCTGTTTGAGAACTTTCAGGGTCTGGACCAGAGCGTTTTCGCCTTCCTGGTCCAGATTGGAATTGGGTTCGTCCAGAACGATAAAGGACGGATCGTCGTACAGCGCCCGCGCCAGCGCAACGCGCTGCCGCTGACCGGCGGACAGCGTGCCGCCATTCTGGTCGACGAAGGAATCGTAACCCGCGGAAAGGCGCAGGATCATTTCGTGCGCGCCCGCCAGACGGGAGGCGGCGATAACCCGCTCGTCCACGCCCTCGCCGGCGTCAAAGCGGCAGATATTATCGCGCACCGTGCCGGCAATCAGGAACAGTTCCTGCGGCAGGTAGCCGATATAGCCGCCCAGCTCGTCCGGGCTCCAGTCGGAAACATCCGCGCCGTCCAGACGGATCGCGCCCATGGCGGGACGGCGCAGGCCGACCAGCGCTTTGGCGAGCGAGGTCTTGCCGGCGCCCGAGGGGCCGACAACGCCCAGCATTTCGCCCGGCAGCAGTCCGAAAGAGATACCCTGCAGCAGGTATCCCTCGCCTTGCGGCGGACGCAGATAAACCTTTTCGACCCGCAATTCGCCCTTCGGCTTGGGCAGGCTCTGCTGGGTGCGCTCGATGGGCGCGCCTTCCAGCGCTTCACGCACGCGGGCCAGCGCCTGGCGGGAGGAAATGAAGCCTTTCCAGTGGGTCACGGCCATTTCCAGCGGGGCCAGCGCCCGCGCGGTCAGGATGGAGGCGGCGATCATGCCGCCGGGCGTGACCAGCTGGTTGATGGCCAGCAGCGCGCCGGCGCCCAGCACGATGCCCTGCAGCAGCAGGCGCAGGAAACGGATGATGCCGCTCAGCAGGGCCGAACGGTCCTGCGCGCGCACCTGAAGATTATTGGCGTTCGCGCGGCCCTCGCCCCAGCGGCGGGACAGCTCGTCCGTCATGCCCATGGAGCGGATCGCCTCGGCGCTGTTCAGCGCGACCTCGCTGGTGGAATGCACCAGCGCATTGGCGTCGTTCGCTTCGTTCAGCGGGGTGCGGACCAGGCGTTCGTTCAGATAGACCAGCGCCACGAACAGCACTGTGCCGAGGAAGGCGATGAGGCCCAGGATCGGGTGGATCATCGTTACGACCAGCAGGAAGATGATCGTCCAGGGCGCATCGAAGAAGGCGTGAACGCCATTGCCGCCGAAGAAATTGCGGGCCGTGTCAAAATCGCGCATCGCCTGTGCAATCTTGGGATTGCGCTCGCCGCGGGCTTTCGTCTCGACCATGGTCTTCATGATCGTGGTCGAAAGCTGGTTCGAAAGGCGGGAGCCGGCGCGCGACAGCAGGCGCGAACGGATGATGTCCAGCGTCGCCAGAACCGCCAGCGCAACCACAAGAAGGATGGTCAGGAAGACCAGTGTCTGCACGCTGCCGGACTGCAGAACCCGGTCATACAATTGCAGCATGTAGAGCGGCGATGACAGGTACAGCACATTGACGAAGATGCTGAAGAAGGCAGCCGCGGCGAAGTGCGGACGCGCAGCCTCGAACGCAGCGCGAATCTTTTGCGCCCCGCGCTCTTCGGCGCTGGCTGCTTGTCGGCGTTTCATCTAGGAGTTTGCCTGCCCTTTAGTCCCGAACATCACTTTAAAGCCCCGGCCGCAAAGCGGCAATTCGCGCTTACAGCGCATTTTGTCACGGGGGTGCATAAAGGGCGCCGGACCAAAAAGAAAGCGCCCCGGACAATATCCGGGGCGCTGACAGTGGTTAGGTAACGCGTGCGCTACCAGATTTTTACCCGCTCTTCCGGGGGCAGATAGAGGGCGTCTTCCTCGCTGACATCGAAGGCGGCGTACCACTCATCCATGTTGCGGACGACGCCGTTTACGCGGAATTCGGACGGCGAATGCGGGTCCGTCTTGATCCGGTTGATCAGCTCCTCGTCACGATACAGGCGCTGCCAGACCTGGCCCCAGGCCATGAAGAAACGCTGATCGCCGCTGAAGCCGTCCAGAACCGGCGCTTCTTTGCCTTCCAGCGAGATCTTGTAGGCCTCATAGGCGAGGTTCATGCCGCCCAGATCGCCGATATTCTCGCCCATGGTGAGCTCGGGATTGAGCGTGTAGCCCTCGATCGGCTCATAGGCGGCGTACTGCTCGCCAAATCTGCCGGCCAGCGCCTCGAAGCGCTCATTGTCTTCCTCGGTCCACCAGTCGCGAAGCGTGCCGGTGCCGTCGGATTTGCGGCCCTGGTCGTCGAACCCGTGACCCATCTCATGGCCGATCACCGCGCCGATGCCGCCGTAATTGACCGCCGGATCGGCGTTCGGGTCGAAGAACGGCGCCTGCAGGATGGCGGCCGGGAACACGATCTCGTTCCGGTTGGGCGAGTAATAGGCATTGACCGTCTGCGGGGTCATGAACCATTCGCCGCGGTCGATGGGCTGGCCCAGCTTGGAAATCATGTCATTCCAGCCCCAGACCTGCGCCCGGCGGCGATTGCCGTAATAGTCGTCTTCCACGACTTCCAGACCGTCATAGGTCTCGAACTCGTCAGGATAGGCGATTTTCGGGGTAAAGGCCGCCAGCTTGGCGCGCGCCTCTTCCTTGGTTTCCGCGCCCATCCATTCGACACCATTGTCCAGACGGCGCTCGAAGGCGATGCGCAGGTTCTCGACCAGCTCTTCCATCTGCGCCTTGGCTTCCGGCGGGAAGTGCTGCTCGACATAAACCTTGCCGACCGCTTCGCCGATCGTGCCATTGACCACGGAGACGCCGCGCTTCCAGCGCTCGCGCTGTTCCGGCTGGCCGCTCAGCGTCTTGCCGTAGAAAGCGAAATTGGCGTCGTCGAACTGCTTGGGCAGGGCGTTCGCATTGCCGTCGATATAATGGAAAGTCAGATAGTCCTTCCAGGTCTCGACAGGCGTGTCCGCAAACGTCGCGGAGAGCTTCTGGATGGCGTCGTTTTCACGCACCACGAACTCGTCCTGGTCCGACAGGCCGGCCGCCTCGAAGGTCGCGTCCCAGTCGAAGCCCGGCGCGTAGTCCTTCAGCTCGTCCAGCGTCATCAGGTTATAGGTCAGGCTGCGGTCGCGGCGCTTGGCGCGCTCCCAGCTGTTCTCGGCCATCGCCGTTTCCAGCTCCAGAATGGCCTGCGCCTTTTCGGCGCCGCCTTCCATTCCGGCCATGGTGAAGACCTGCTCGATATAATCGACATAGGCCGCGCGGATATCCTGGAACCGCTGGTCGTCGTTCAGATAGTAATCACGGTCCGGCAGGCCGAGGCCGCTCTGCGTGATGTAAAAGACGTAGCGGTCGGTCTGCTTGGAATCGATGTCCACGTAACCGGCATAGGGCGCGGGCGCGCCCAGCGCCGGATCGCCCATGGCGGCGGCGATTTCTTCATGGCTGGAAAGCCCGGCGATGCGGTCCAGATCGGCCTGCGCCGGCTCCAGCCCGCGCGCTTCGATCGCTTCCTGATCCATCCATGAATTGTACAGATCGCCGATTTTCTGTTCGGCGCTGCCCGGCGCGGCGTCCGTGGCGGAGGCGTCCTGAATAATCTCGCGCACCTGCTGCTCGGCTTCATCGGCCAGCGCGGTGAAGGAGCCGTAATTGGTCTTGTCGGCCGGGATTTCCGTCGTTTCCAGCCATTCGCCGTTTACATATTCATAGAAGTCGTCGCCCGGATCGACGGACGTATCCATCGCCTCCAGATCGACGCCCCATTCGCCGAGATCGGCGCTGGCGTCGGCGACTTGCTGTTCGCCAGCCCCGTCCGCCGTTTCGGCTTGCTGCTGCGTTTCGGCCTCAGCCGCGGCGTTGTCTTCCGCGGGCGTATCGGACTGGCCGCAGGCCGCGACCAGCGCGAAGGCCGCCGCGGAAAGCAGATATCTGGATTTCATCGAGTTTCCCCTTTTTGTTTCTTGCAAGGACCCTAGTTCGAAAACGCGCTCTGGCGCGCCCTTTTTACAGGACGCGCCAGAAACGCTTGTCTGTCAGAGCGTTAGCTCATTCCGCGGGCGCCGTATGACCGCCCTCGAGGACGTCCTTCTCCGGCACCGCCGCGAACTCCTTCTCCTCTTCCCAGGAGGAGCCGAATTTCGGCTGCCGCTGCCCCGTCCACATACGGCGCGAGAAGCGCGCAATGTCGACGCCGGTCGCGTACAGGGCCGGCACCATGAACAGCGTCAGGAACAGCGCAAACACCACGCCGAACGCCAGGCTGACCACCATTGGTTTCAGGAACGCGGCCTGCGTCGACTGTTCGGCGGTGATCGGCATGATCCCGACAAAGGTCGTGACCGTGGTCAGCAGGATCGGGCGGAAACGCTGCGTGCCCGCCTCGACCAGCGCCTGATAAGCGCCCAGCCCGCTCTGGCGAAGCCGGTTGACCATATCCACCAGCACCAGGTTGTCATTGACCACCACCCCGGCGGCCGCGCCGATCCCGAAGAAGGAGAACAGCGCCAGCGGCATGCCGAACAATACGTGTCCGAAATAGGCGCCGGCAGTGGCGAACGGGATGGCCGTCATGATCAGCAAGGGCTGGAAGTAGGAGCGGAAAGCTACGGCCAGCAGCACGTACATGCCGATCAGCATGACCAGTTGCAGCACCAGGATTTCCTGCATGAACTCCGCCTGTCCTTCGGCGTCGCCCAGCTGGCCGCGCGTCACATTGGGATAGCGGGCCGTCCATTGCGGGAAGAAATTCTCTTCAAGGTCCTTGAAGATATCGCCCCGCACCGGGTTTTCAGACCCGCCCGCGACTTCCGCGCTGACCGTCACCGACCGCATGCGGTCGCGGCGGGTGATGCGCTGGATCGAGGGCGCGAAGTTCGTTTCCGCGACGGTATAGAGCGGCACTTCCGCTCCGTTGGCCGTGCGGACGCGAAGGTTACGCAGGGAGTCCAGATCCCGGCGCGTTTCCTCCGGATAGCGCACCATGACGCGCACATCCTGACCTTCGCGGGGCAGGCGCTGGACCTCTTCGCCATAATAGGCCTGGCGAACCTGCCGCGTGACGTCCGACAGCGTCAGGCCAAGCGCCTGCGCGCCGGGCTTCAGCGAGATCTGCAGCTCCTGCTGGGAGGCCTGCAGATTGTCGGTGATGTCGAAAACGGCGTCATAGGTGCCCAGCTGGGCCTTCAGGTCCGCGACGGCGGCCTGCAGCCGGTCCAGATTGTCGGAGTTCACCGAGTACATGATTTCCGGCTGGTTGCCAGAGAAGGTCGCGTCGAAACGGATCTCCTCTGCGTCCGGAACCGGACCCATGGCCTCGCGCAGCCGTTCGGACACGTCCGAAGTCGGCAGATTGCGGCCCGGACGTTCTTCCGGCGCGGCGATTTCCATCCATGCGCGGACCCGGCCGTTCAGGGCCAGAACCGCTGAGCCGACGAACATCTCCGAGTCTTCGCCATATTCACTCTTGTAGTACTGGTCGACCTGATCCTGCGCCGCTTCCAGACGCGTCTTGAGAACCTCCGAGCGGGAGAACGGCGTGCCCTCGGGCAGCTCGATCGTGACCTGGATGAACTCGCTCTCGATGTCCGGCATGAACTTGAAGCCCAGCCAGCCCGTCGTCTGCAGGCCGATCGCCAGCATGAACAGCGCCATGAAGACGGCGATGGTGATGTAGCGCAGCTTCAGCGCCAGCTCGACAACCGGGCGATAGATATTGCGGGCGAACCAGACCAGGCCGTTGGCGATGCGGTCCTGCAACTGCATCAGCTTGCTAGTCGGCTTCGTCGGCTTGAGGTGCGAAAGGTGCGCCGGAAGGATCAGCAGCGATTCCACCAGCGAGAACGCCAGCGCGAAGATCACGACCAGAGAGATCTGGCGCGTCATCTGCACTTCCGGTCCCGACAGCATCATCCACGGGGCGAACGCCATCATCGTGGTGATGACCGCAAAGATCACCGGCTTGGCGACCAGTTGCGTGCCCAGCACCGCGGCGTCCAGCCCCTGATGCCGGCCGCTTTCGACCTCGTTATGGATATTCTCCCCGATGACGATGGCGTCGTCGACGACAACCCCGGTCACCAGGAGGAAGGCGAACAGAGACAGCATGTTCAGCGACACGCCCATGGCCGGCAGGAAGATGATCCCGCCCGCGAACGCCACCGCGATGCCCGCCGTCGCCCAGAAAGCGACCGCCGGACGCAGCGACAGCATCAGGACGATGAAGACCAGCCCCAGCCCAAGAAAGGCGTTGCCGGAAATCGTCGCCATGCGCGCTTCATAGGCCTCGGAATCGTCCCACCAGAGCTCCAGCTCCAGCCCGGCCGGCAGATCGTCGGCCTTTCTCTCGACGAATTCCTCGACCGCCGTGGCGGTCTCGACGACATTCATCTTCTCCGGCGTCATCAACATGATGAGCGCCATCGGATCGCCGTCGAATTCGGCATTGATATCGCCGTCCGCAAAGCCGTCCACGACATTGGCGACATCGCCCAGGCGAATGGTCGCGCCGCCGGGAGTCTGGCGGATGATGATGGTTTCGAAATCCTGCTTGGTGTCGGCGAGATTGCGCGCGGTCAGCGGCACGTCGCCAAGATCGGTGCGGACCTGACCGCCGGACGAGTTCAGCGACTGCGCGCGAATGGCGCGAGCGACTTCGTCAAAGGTCAGGTTGTAACGGCGCAGCGCCTCCTCGGACAGCTCGATCGAGACTTCTTCCGGGATGGTCGCATTGACCTGCGCCAGCGAGGCGCCGGGCAGCTGGGCCACCTCGTCGCGGACATCGCGCGCCACTTCCTGAAGCACCCGGCGCTCAACATCGCCGTGCAGCACCAGGCCGATGAACTGGTTTTGCGCTTTCCAGCGCGACACCACCGGCGGGTAGATGCTGGGCGGCAGATTGTTCACGGAGTCGACGCGCAGCTTCACCTCGTCGATGAAGGCGGTCATGTCGACGCTGCGTTCGGCCTCGATATTGACCGAGCCCGACCCTTCGCGGGCGGTCGACGTGATTTCCTCAATCCCGTCGAGATCGGCCATCGCCTCCTCGATCCGTACGAGGATCTGCTCCTCGACGTCCTGGGGAGAGGCGCCCGGCCAGGCCACGGAAACGGACACGCCATTCCAGGGCACGGACGGGAAGACTTCCCGCTCCATCTGCATGAAGCTGATGGCGCCGCCGATCAGCAGCACGAACATCAGGAGGTTGGCGGCGACCGGGTTGCGCGCCCACCAGGCGAAGATGCCTTTATGGCTGACCGTTGCGGGGCTCATCAGGTGGGTTCTCCATCATTGGCCCGCGCGATGCTGACATCGTCCTGGGCTTCGTCTTCCTCTTGCACGTCAACGCCTTCGCCCTCCACGCTCAGCGGGTCGAGCCGCAGGCCGTCGGTCGGGGTCTGGATCGGCGAGACCACCACGCGCTCGCCCTCGGCCACGCCGCCGGCAAGGACGGCGTTGTCAGGGCTGGAGTGAATGAGCTGGGCCGGCCGGATATCCAGCGTATCGTCATCGCTCACGACAAAGACATGCTCGCCATTTCTCAGCGCCTCACGGGGGATAACCACGGCGTTGGCGATCTGGCGGCCCTGGATCGCGGCGTCCACGAACAGGCCAACCGCCATCGGCACGCCATTGTCGGAGCCCGCGCCATAAGGATCCTGGACTTCCGCGATCGCATAGAGCGCGCGCGTTGTCGGATCGATGGCGGAGGAGGTGCGCACGATGCGCCCCGTCCACTCATGCCGTCCGCCGGCAATATGCGCGGCGAACTTCACTTGCGGGCCCAGATTGCTGTCCGTGCCTTCAAAGGCCAGGGGCAGATCGACCAGCGCCAGCTGGGAGTCGGTGAGCGGCAGGCGGATCTGCACCAGATCGGTCGAGAAAATCTGCCCAAGGCTCTGGCCCGGCGTCACGTACTGGCCGATATCGGCCATCTTGGTGCGCACGCGGCCTTCAAACGGCGCGCGGATCTGCGTCCGGCCCAGATTGATTTCGGCCTCGCTGAGCGTGGCCTGCGCGGAAGCCAGCGCGGCCTCGGCCTGCGCCATCTGCGGTTCGCGAAGGGCCAGGGCGGAGGCTTCGCCCTCGCCGATCTCTTCCCACTCGGCGCGCGCCAGATCCGCTTCGGCGCGTTCGCGCGTCAGGGCCTGCTGCGCCTCGGCGACCGCGGCGCGAGCGCGCGTGACCGCCAGCCGGTAATTGGAGTCATCGACCCGCATCAGAACCTCGCCCTTCTCGAAGAAGCCGCCCTCGGTGAAGGACGGATCGACATAGACGAGCTTGCCGGAAACTTCCGGAACAAGTTCGATTTCGCGGCGGGGCGTAACCTCGCCCTGCGCATCCACGGTCAGCGCGATGTCACGAACCTCGGCGGGCTCGGTGAATACGGCCAGGCCCTTGCGGACCTCCTGGGTCTGTTCGGGCTCCGGGCGCAGCGCGCCGAGGGCCGCAATGCCCACGATGGCCAGCACGATGATTCCGATCGGGGCGGCAACGACTAGAATTCTTCTCAGGATCATGAGCTTTGTTCCTCGGATTGGCGCGCCTCGTCTTGCTCATTCGCGGGCACGTTAAAGTCTCCGCCGATCGCCATATAAAGCTGCACGCGGTTGGAAACGCGCTGGCGGGAGGCGGTCAGATACTGGCTTTCAGATGTGATCCGCCGCGCTTGCGCGTCCAGCAGATCGAAAATGGTCCGCAGACCGTTATTGTACTGGCGCTCGGCCAGCTCCTCGGCGCGGGCGGCTTCTTCGGCCGCCTCTTCCAGCGCCGCTTCGCGGTCTGCAAGCAGAATTTCAGCTTCCAGCGCGTTCTCCGCCTCCTGCCACGCGAACAGCGCGGCATTGGCGTAGCTGGCCAGACGCTCGCGCGCGACCGCTTCCTGGCGGGTGGCTTCCGCGCGCAGCGAACCGCCGCGGAAGATCGGCTGGGCGACATTGCCGATCAGGCGCGCCACCAGCGTATCAACGTCCAGAAGGTCTTCGATGTCCGGTCCGCCCAGATCGGCCGTGCCGTTGAGGGTCAGGCGCGGCAGCAGGGCCTTGCGGGCCTGGCTGGCGCGCAGGCCGGCGGATGTCAGCCGCGCCTCGGCGGCGCGCAAGTCCGGCCGGCGGACCAGCAGTTCGCCCGGCGCCCCGGCGCCTTGCAGCGCGTGAAGGTCCGGCAGCGAGGCCACGGCCTCCAGCTCTGCGCCCGGATAACGGCCCAGCAGGACCTCGACCGCGCGCGCCGCGGAATCTTCAAACTGGATCTGCGAATAGAGCTGCGCGCGGCTGGAGGCCAGCGCGGAGCGGGCGAGCCGCACGTCCAGGCTGGTCGAAACGCCGCGCGAATAGCGCCGCTCGATAAAGCGCAGGGAGCGTTCGCGGTTTTCAACGTCGCGGCGCGCCAGATCGGTCTGCAAGCGCGCCTCGATCAGTTCGAACCAGCGCTGGGCCACGGCCCCGGCGATGGAAAGGCGGGCGGCCTCCAGATCGGCCTCGCTCGCTTCGACATCGGTCGCGGCGGCGCGGGCCTGGTCCGACAGGCGGCCCCAGACATCGGCTTCCCAGCTGGCGCTGAGGCCGGCGCTGTAGGAGGTCGATTCATTGCGCCGTCCTGTCGCCGCGTTTTCCGCGGACGTTCCGGTCGCGCCCACATCGGCGTCCAGCGTGGGCAGGCGCTGGGCGTTTGCCTGCACCGACAGGGCGCGCGCCTGCTCCACCCGGGCGGCGGCGGCGGCGATATCGTAATTATTGGCGACCGCCTCACTGATCAGGCTGGTCAGGATTGCATCATTGAACGCGCCGACCCAGTCGCCGGTCGGCGGCGTCGCCGCGTCAACGGCGGCCCATTCCGCCGGGGCGGCTTCAGGCTGGGCCAGGTCGGTGTCCGCGCCCTGCATGGTAGCGCAGGCGGAAAGAAGGACGGCGCCGCTGGCGGCGGTGAGGAGTATTTTCAGCATTCTGTCGTCTGGTCGTTTTGGTGTTGTTCAGGGTTTTGCATCGGGCGATCCGTGAGTCAAGAAATTTTTATCGAAAAACGCTAAATCTATAGCGACTACCAACAAATTCTTTCTGTTTTTCAACATGACAAATCTGTAATAATCCCTTGGCGCGCCTGACGGGGCGCATGTTCGCGCTTCGCAGGGCCGTCAATCTGGTAAAGTGATGCGAGTCACACCGTGTCTGGATGCGTATGAGTCAGGATTTCATGAAAAAATCGCCGGCCCGCGGCCGCGATATCGTTGTTACCGCCGGGATCGGCGCGCTGACCGTTGTCCTGCTGACCATGTCCGGCTCGGTGGCGATTGCGAACGCCGTGGCCGCGGTGGCGGCGCTGTGCGCGCTGTCGGCGATCTATTATTTGCTGGCCGGCAGCCCGCGTGAAATCGCCGCCGCGCCGGAGAAAACGGAATCCCTGCCCTCCCCCGAGGCCGACGCCACCGCCGCGGCGATGGTGGAGCTTCTGTCCGACCCGGTCCTGCTGATCGGACAGGGCGGACGAATCGAACGCGCCAACCGCGCCGCGCGCGACTTCCTGGGCCTGTCGCGCGACGGCGGCAATATCGCCTCCCTGATACGCCAGCCGAAAGTTCTGGAGGCCATAACCGCGGCGCTGGACGGCGACACCCCGCCCCCGGTCGAATACAGCGCCAATGCGCCTTATGAGAGTCATGTCCGCGCATTCGTGAATCCGCTGCCCCAGAAGCTGGGCGGTCAGCGCCTGGCCATGCTGCTTCTCCATGACGAGACCGCCACCAAGCGCGCCGAGCGGATGCGGGCCGACTTCCTGGCCAACGCCAGCCACGAATTGCGCACGCCGCTGGCCTCGCTGTCGGGCTTTATCGAGACGCTGAAGGGCC
Organism: Euryhalocaulis caribicus; assembly: GCF_000412185.1. GTDB lineage: Bacteria > Pseudomonadota > Alphaproteobacteria > Caulobacterales > Maricaulaceae > Euryhalocaulis > Euryhalocaulis caribicus. The sequence continues at coordinate 29,648 of NZ_ASJA01000006.1, read as the reverse complement.
ATGCCCGGCATGACGAGGGCGCGCGCGACCGCTTCCTGTCCATCATGGAATCGCAGACCGACCGGATGCGCCGCCTCATCAATGACCTGCTGTCCCTCAGCCGGATCGAGATGAACGAGCACGTCGCCCCGTCGGAGGAAGTCGATCTGGGCAAGATCGCCAAGGACATACTCGACACGCTCAAACCCATCGCGGCGGATCGCGGCGTCTCCTTCAGGCTGGACGCGCCGGAAACGCCGGTGACGGTCACCGGCGACCGCGACCAGCTGATGGCCGTGATCCAGAACCTGGCCGACAACGCCATAAAATATTCCCCCGGCGGCGCCACGGTGACCGTGGAAATCGCCGTGGGCGATTCGCCTTATGACGCGATCCGCCCCGGCGGCCGGCTGATCGAGGAATCGGGCCGCATGACCATCGTCAGCCCTTCCTCCGAAGGCGCGGTGGGCGTCATACGGGTTCGCGACCAGGGGCCGGGGATAGAGCGCGCGCACCTGCCGCGCCTGGCGCAACGCTTCTACCGGGTCGAGGAAGGCAAGGCCGAGGACCGCAAGGGAACCGGGCTGGGACTGGCCATCGTAAAACACGTCGCCACGCGGCATCGCGGCGGGTTCTCCGTCGAAAGCGCGCCCGGCCGCGGCGCGGTCTTCACCGTTTGCGCGCCGCTTGCCGGAAGCGCCGCGCCCGCGGCGGCGGGGAAACAGGCCGCCGAACCGCAAACTGCAGACTGACCGCCCGGTTTCATCAAACTGTCATGTAACCGTCATAAGCCCTCTAAGCGCGGGCGATCAGATGGCTCGCAGCCAAGTGATTCTGCACGTCGAGCCAGGACCCGCGCATGTCGGTTTCCCATATTGTCGCGCTGATACTGCTCGTCGCCACTGCGGCCGCCTATTACCGGGGCCGCGAGCGGGCGATGACGGTGGCCGGCGGCGCGCCTTCCCGCCTTCACTCCATGCCCAGCTATTCCGGCTATTATGTCGCGATCCTGACCGGGCTGCCCGCCTTTGCCCTGCTGATGCTCTACGCCGTGTTCGGCACGCCGCTGATCGACATGGCGGCGATGCAGAGCCTGCCGGCCAATGTCGCCAGCGCCCCGCCCGAACAGATTGAACTGTTCATGCGCGACGCGCGCGCCCTGGCCTTCGGCGAACAGCCCAGCCGCACCTCCGCCCTGCACATGGACATGGCCGACCGCATCGCCGGCCTGACACGCATCGCCACCTGGGTCGTCGCCCTGCTGACCCTGGCGATCGCCGGCGCTGGCCTTTATCTGGGCCAGTCGCAGGTCTCGACCACGCTGCGGGCGCGCAACCGCGTGGAAACCGTGGTGAAGGGCGTGCTGCTGCTCTCCTCCGTCATCGCGATTCTCACCACGCTCGGCATCGTCCTGTCGCTGCTGTTCGAATCTCTGCGCTTCTTCTCGGCGGTCTCGCCGATCGAATTCCTGTTCGGCCTGCAATGGAGCCCGCAAATCGCCCTGCGCGAGGACCAGGTCGGCCAGTCCGGCGCGTTCGGCGCCATCCCGCTGTTCGCCGGCACGTTCCTGATCACCGCCATCGCGATGACCGTCGCCGTCCCCATTGGCCTGTACGCGGCGATCTATCTTTCCGAATACGCCACGCGCACCCAGCGCAAGGTGTTCAAGCCGCTTCTGGAAATCCTCGCCGGCATCCCCACCGTGGTTTACGGCTTCTTCGCCCTGCTGACGGTGGGGCCGTTCATCCGCGCAATTTGCGAGGCGGCGGGCTTTGGCGTGCCCACGCAAAGCGCGCTGGCGGCGGGCCTGGTCATGGGCATCATGATCATTCCGTTCGTGTCCTCGCTTTCCGACGACGTCATCAACGCCGTGCCGCAATCGCTGCGCGACGGCGCCTATGCGATGGGCGCGACCAAGTCAGAAACCATCCGCCAGGTGGTGTTTCCCGCCGCCCTGCCCGGCATTGTCGGCGCGGTCCTGCTGGCGGTTTCCCGCGCCATCGGCGAGACGATGATCGTGGTCATGGCCGCAGGTCAGGCCGCCAAGCTGACCGGCAATCCGTTTGAATCGGTGACCACCATCACCGTGCAGATCGTGACCCTGCTGACCGGCGACCAGGAATTCGACAGCCCCAAGACGCTGGCCGCCTTCGCGCTGGGGTTGGTGCTGTTCATCGTGACGCTGTGCCTGAACGTGATCGCGCTGCGCGTGGTCCAGAAATACCGCGAGAAATATGACTGACGCCGCGCAAGACATATCGATCAAGCAGGCCGTCGAGGCGCGCCTGAAGAAGCGTCACCGCGCGGAACAGCGTTTCCGTCTCTATGGCCTATCCGCCATTCTTCTGGCGCTGGCCGCCCTGGCGACCCTGATCGGCAGCATCGCCATGCAGGCCGCCCCGGCTTTCACGGCATGGGAAATCACGCTCGATGTCGATCTGGACGCATCGCGCGCCGCGCCCGGCGTGGGACAGGCGCTTCCCGGCTCGCCGGAATTCGAGGCCGCCGTGCGCCGCGGCTCATATGCCGGCCTGATGCAGGACGCCATGCGCGACCGCTTCCCGCAGATCGAGGAGCGCAGCCAGCTCCGCGAGCTGTTTGGCCTCTATACCAGCGTTTCCTCCTCCGGCCTGATGAACCGCGTGCTGGATAATCCCTCGCTTCTGGACCGGCAGACCACCCACACCATTCCGGTCTCCGACGATGTCGACCGCTATCTGAAGGGACAGGTCACCGGGATTGAACGCGTCAGGAACGCAGGCGCCGCGCAGCTGGCGCTGGCCGATGACGGGGCCGCCAGCCTCCGCCTGAATCCCGCATTGCTGGACGCCATTCAGTCCGAAGCGGGCGAAGAGGGCTTCGGTTTCGGGATCGATGATCCCAGCGTCATCGTGCGTTTCGCGGACGGCGCGGCCCGCATCACCGGCCTGCAGGGCGACGTGGCGCAGGCGGAAATCCTGACCCCGTTCGCCGCCGGCGCGGGCGAGGCCTCGCTGCTGGTTCTCGAAACGCCGGAGGCCAACCGGCTCATCAGCGACGCGCAGATCGTCTGGACGGAGACGCTGCGCGACGCGGGCGTCATCACGCGCGGCTTCAACACCTATCTGTTCACCAATACGGACTCGCGGGAGCCGGAGCTGGCCGGCGTTCTGGGCGCCCTTGTCGGCTCCATCCTGACCATGCTGGTGACCATGTTCATGGCCGTTCCGGTGGGCGTCTTCACGGCCCTGTATCTGGAAGAATACGCCCCGCGCACCCGCTGGACGGACCTGATCGAGGTGAACATCAACAACCTCGCCGCCGTGCCGTCCATCGTGTTCGGCCTTCTGGGCCTGGCCGTCTTCATCAATTTCTTCGGCATGCCGCGATCGGCGCCGCTGGTCGGCGGCATGGTGCTGGCGCTGATGACGCTGCCCACCGTGATCATCTCCTCGCGCGCCGCGCTGAAGGCCGTGCCGCCTTCCATCCGGGAAGCGGCGCTGGGCGTTGGCGCCTCGCGCACCCAGACCGTATTCAGCCACGTCCTGCCGCTGGCCATGCCCGGCATCATGACCGGCTCCATCATCGGTCTGGCGCAGGCGCTGGGCGAAACCGCGCCGCTTCTGATGATCGGCATGGTCGCTTTCGTGGCCGACACGCCCAACACATTTACCGACCCGTCCACTGTCATGCCTGTGCAGATCTATATGTGGGCGCTGAACCCCGAACGCGCCTGGGAGGCGCGCAGCGCGGCGGCGATTATCGTCCTGCTGTCGCTGATGATCGTGATGAACGCCATCGCCGTTCTGTTGCGCCGGCGCTTCGAACGCAGATGGTAGAAATGGATAGAGACCAGCCCATGACCGACACCCCGACTCCGGCGGAGGGCATACAGCCTCCCAAGGGCCTGAGAGCCGCGATGGAGGAGAACCCGACCCACGGCGTGCAGCCGAAGCGCGACATGAAGGTCCGCGCCCGCGACGTCAGCGTCTTCTATGGCGGGAAGCAGGCCCTGTTCGATGTCGCGGTCGACATACCCGACCGCACCGTGACCGCGCTGATCGGCCCGTCCGGCTGTGGCAAGTCGACGTTCCTGCGCACCATCAACCGCATGAACGACACCATCGACACCGCCCGCACCACCGGCGTGATCGAGATTGACGGCCAGAATATCTATGAAAAGGACGTCGATCCCGTTCCGCTGCGCGCCCGCGTCGGCATGGTGTTCCAGAAGCCCAATCCGTTCCCGAAATCGATCTTCGACAATGTCGCCTATGGCGCGAAGATCCACGGCATTGCAGCCAATCGCGACCAACTCGAGGAAATCGTCGAGAACTCGCTGCGCCGCGCCGGACTGTGGGAAGAGGTGAAGGACCGTCTGGACCAGCCCGGCACCGGTCTTTCCGGCGGCCAGCAGCAGCGCCTGGTCATTGCCCGCGCCATCGCGGTCTCCCCGGAAGTCATCCTGATGGACGAGCCGTGCTCGGCGCTGGACCCCATCGCAACGGCCCGGATCGAGGAGCTGATCGACGAGCTGCGGGAAAATTACTGCATCATCATCGTCACCCATTCGATGGCGCAGGCCGCGCGCGTTTCGCAGCAAACGGCCTTCTTCCATCTGGGCAAGCTGGTGGAATCCGGCGCGACCGAGGAAATGTTCACCAAGCCCCGGGACGAGCGCACGCAGGATTATATCACCGGCCGCTACGGCTAGAGGAAAGCGTTAGAAGATCATGTCCGAACATATCGTCAAATCCTTCGGGGAAGAGCTGGAACAGCTCTCCGCCGACATCGCCCGGATGGGCGGCCAGGCCGAATCCATGGTCGCGGACTCCGTGCAGTCCGTCATTCGCCGCGATCCGGAACTGGCCCGTGAAATCATTGCGCGCGACCAGCGCGTCGATGACGCCCAGGCCGATCTGGAGCGCAAGGTGATCCGCCTGTTCGCGCTGCGCCAGCCCATGGCCAGCGACCTGCGCGCCACCTTCGCCGCCCTGAAAATCTCCGCCGACCTGGAGCGCATCGGCGATCTGGCCAAGAACATTGCCAAGCGCAGCCGCGTGCTGAGCGAGGCCGAGGCCCTGCCCGTCGCCCGCGGCGTCGACCAGATGGGCCGCGCGGTCAGCCAGCAGCTCAAGAACGTTCTGGACGCCTACGCCCACAGCCATGTCGACAAGGCGGTGGACGTGTGGACCAGCGATGAAGAGATCGACGAACATTATAACAGCCTCTTCCGGGAGCTGCTGACCTACATGATGGAAGACCCGCGCATGATCAGCGGCGCGACCCATCTCCTGTTCATCGCCAAGAATCTCGAGCGCATCGGCGACCACGCCACGAACATCGCCGAGGTCATCTATTTCGTGGTCACCGGCGAGAACCTCGCCAAGGACCGTCCCAAGACCAACACCGTCGAAGCCGGCCCGGAGCCGGAAGAGGATTAGGCCAAGAGCCAGGGGAGCGTAGCTGATGGATCCTTATGTTCTGATCGTGGAGGACGAGGAATCCCTCGCCGCTCTTCTGGAATATAATCTTGAGAAGGAAGGCTATCGCGTCGGCCTCGCCCCGGACGGGGAAGAGGCGATGACCATGGTCTCCGAGGAGACGCCGGACCTCATCATCCTGGACTGGATGCTGCCCAAGCTCTCGGGGATCGAGGTCTGCCGCCGCCTGCGCAACCGGCAATCGACCCGCAACGTGCCAATCCTCATGCTCACCGCCCGCGGCGAGGAGGCCGAGCGCGTGCGCGGGCTGGACACCGGCGCGGACGACTATGTCACCAAGCCCTTCTCGATGACCGAACTGTTCGCCCGCATCCGGGCCGTGCTGCGCCGCATCCGGCCGGGCCTGGCCGAGGACACGGTCACCTATGGCGACCTGCAGATCGACCGGGTGGCCCACCGCGTGAAGCGCGCGGGCGAGGAAATCCATCTCGGGCCCACCGAATTCCGGATGCTGGATTATTTCATGCAGAACCCGGGACGGGTCTTCTCCCGCGAGCAGCTCCTGGACGCGGTCTGGGGCTCTAACGTCTATGTGGAGGCGCGCACCGTGGACGTCCATATCGGCCGCCTGCGCAAGGCCCTCAAGCGCGAGGGCCGCAACGACCCCATCCGCACCGTCCGCTCCGCCGGCTACGCCCTGGACATGGGCGCGTCAAATTCCTGAGATACCGGCACACACACCATCTTGGATCTTATATTCGAGCGATTGCTTTAAACCCGGCGTGACATATCCGACCAGACATGTCGTTTCACTGCCATTCTTGAGACGAACCCGGATATCGCCCGAGCCTTCACAAGTGATTCCAAGGTGCGTGCTGAAAACGCCTTGAGATTCAGAAAGCGGCTGATGCTTGCCGCAGACCCGCAATTCAGCGCTCGCCACCACGCCTTCCGGATCACGCACGACAAAACCGTTCTCAACACGCTGGCATGAAGCAAGAAACATCAAACCAAAACAGATGAGCAGTGCGTTCTCTCGCTTCATGTTGCGCTCCATAAGCAAGCTCCTGGCCTACTTGGCATGAATAAAAACATGGGCGCGTCAGCCTCCTGACGCGCCCATACCCGCTCCCCCCTGTTTGTTTCGGCTGGCCGTCTAGCTGGCGCGGCGGGAGGCCAGCGAGTTCAGCAGCGAGTCCGCGTCCGGCGTCTTGCGGCGGCGCTTCTTGGCCGGCTGGTAGGCCATCTGCTGGTGCGCCTCGCAATAGGGCGAGCCCTGGCCCGCCTTGCGGCCGCAGAAGCGGAATTCCGAATCGTCCGGGTCGCCAATCGGCCATTTGCAGATGTGATTGTTCAGCGTCAGCACCGTGGCGTATTCGCCGCTGGGCAGCTTCTGCGCCTCCACCGGAACGGGCTTGGGCGCGGTTTCGCGTTCCGGCTGCGCGGTTTGCGCGGCGGGCCTTGCCGGGGCGCGCTTGACGCGCTGCGCCGGTTTCGCCGGGCGGCGCACGGGGCGCGACGGCGTTGCGCGGCCTGAAAGGCCCAGCCGGTGAACCTTGCCGATCACGGCGTTCCGGGTTACCCCGCCCAGCTTCTGGGCGATCTGGCTGGCGCTCAGACCTTCGGTCCAGAGCTTCTTAAGCGTCTCTACGCGCTCATCGGTCCAAGCCATCGTCCTCTCCTTTACCCCAAGATGTTGTGTTCGCGGTGGTGAGGGATCACCCCGCTCTCACAAAATATCGTAGCCGAAAGCCCTTATACCACAAGATACCGGATCAGGCCTATCCACAGGAAACGACATGTTGTGGGTGCAGTCCGGACTTGCGGCCTATGGGACTGGACGGGAAGGCGCGCTAAGGATGGGGCGTGACACAGGACCTGACCGACCCGATTCCCTTCCTGCAGACGCTGATCCGCAAGCCCAGCGTAACCCCGCGCGACGAGGGCGCGCAGGAGGCGCTGCAGGACGCGCTCAGCCAGATGGGCTTCCGCTTCACGCGTCACCGCTTTGGCGATGTGGAAAACCTGTATGCGCGGCTGGGCTCCGACCAGCCCAATTTCTGCTTTGCCGGCCATACGGACGTCGTGCCCACAGGCCCGGAAGAAGAATGGACCTATCCGCCCTTCGCCGCCGAAATCCATGACGGCGTCCTGTGGGGGCGCGGAACCTCCGACATGAAAGGCGCCATCGCCGCCTTCGTCGCCGCCTGCGCCCGCTATCTGGACGCCAAGGGCCAGCCCGCGGGGTCCATCAGCCTGCTGATTACAGGCGATGAGGAAGGCCCCGCCATTGACGGCACGCGCAAGCTGCTGCCCGCCGTCGTGAAGGCGGGGGAGCAGATCGACCACGCCCTGGTGGGCGAGCCGTCAAACCCCGCCGCCATGGGCGACATGATCAAGCATGGCCGCCGCGGCAGCTTCAACGGGACCATCCGCGCCGTGGGGGTGCAGGGCCACGTCGCCTATCCGCACAAGGCGAAGAACCCCGTTCCCGCCCTCCTCGACCTGCTGGACCGCCTGCGCGGCCGCGTGCTGGACGAGGGCGCGGAGGACTTCCAGCCGTCCAATCTGGAAATCTCCACCATCGATGTCGGCAATCCGGCGCACAACGTCATCCCGGGGGCGGCCCGCGCCATGTTCAATGTCCGCTTCAACATCGCCCACAAGGGCGATGAGCTGGTCAAATGGGTGGAGAAGGAAGCCAAAGCGGTCGAGAAAGAGACCGGCGTGAGGATGGAGCTGGATCTGCGCGTCTCCGGCGAAGCGTTCCTGACCCAGCCAGGCGATTATACGGACCTGCTGCAACGCGCCGTCGAAGCGGAAACCGGCCGCAAGCCGGAGCTTTCGACCAGCGGCGGCACCTCCGACGCCCGCTTCATCAAGGATGTCTGCCCGGTGGCCGAGTTCGGCCTGACCAATCCAACGATCCACCAGATCGACGAGCGCGTCAGCCTGGACGACATGGAAACCCTGACCCGCATCTATACCCGCATCCTGATCGATTATTTCGACAAATTCGGGAGCCGCCCGGCGTGATTGCGGATTTGCGCCAGCATCTGGCGGGCGTCGTGGCGATGCTCAGCTTCAAGGAAGACTGGCGCGCCCATTTCGACGTGTCCGAACGCGGCCTCTGGCGCTCCTTCCTGGCCGCGGTCTGGGGCGTTCCCTTCTTCGCGCTGGTCCTGATCATCCAGAGCAAGCTGGTTCTGGCGCTGGCCGAAGATCCGGCGCAGGCCCGCACGGCCGGTCTTGGCTACGCGGTCACGCTCTATGCCGTCATGTGGCTGTATTTCCCGCTGGTCGCGCGCCTGTTCACCGGCGCGTTCGGCCTGAGGGACTCGCTGGCGCCCTGGATCGTCGTCCATAACTGGACGCTACTCTTCCTTTTGATGGTCCACACCGTGATCGGCCTGCCCCTTCTGGCCGGCCTCGTCTCGGCGGAGGCGCATTACTCCACCACCAGCTTCTATTTCCTTTTGGTAGTCTTCGCCCATTGCCGGGCCGCCATCGGCGCGCTGGACGCGCCGTGGTCGCTGGCCATTGGCGGGGCCTGTCTGGCCCTGATCCTGTGGCTGATGGCGCAGCTGGGGCTGGCCTACATGCTGTCAGGCTCCGCCGTTCAGGCGTAGTCGACCCGCACCAGATACAACCCGTCCGGCGGCGCCACCGGCCCGCACGCGGTCCGGTCCATCGCCTCCAGCGCAGCGCGCATATCGTCCGCGCTCCATTTGCCGATCCCCACCTCCACCAGCGACCCGGCGAAGGAGCGCACCTGACGGTGCAGGAAGGACCGCGCGGAACAGGAAATGTGCACTTCCGGCCCGACGCGCCGCACGGCGATGGCGTCCAGCGTCTTCACCGGCGATTTCGCCTGGCACAGCGCGGCCCGGAAAGTCGTGAAATCATGCTGGCCGGTCAGAACCTGCGCCGCCGCGTCCATCGCCGCCGCGTCCAGTTTCCGCGGCACGCGCCACACCCGGCCACGATCCAGCGCCAGCGGCGCGCGCCGGTCCGCCAGACGATAGAGATAGGACCGGCTTGTCGCGTCGAACCGGGCGTGAAACTCATCGCTGACCCGCCCGGCCGCCAGCACCGCCACCGCGCTGCGTCCCAGATGCGCGTTCAGCGCGTCGCGCACCGTGTCGTCCGGCAAGTCCTTCCGAAGATCGACATGGGCGACCTGACCCAGCGCATGCACGCCGGAATCGGTGCGCCCCGCCCCGTAAACTTCCGACGCTTCGGGATCCAGCTTCAGCGCCGCCTCTTCCAGCGCCTGCTGCACGGACGGCCCGTTTTCCTGACGCTGCCACCCGGCGAACGGCCCGCCGTCATATTCGACTGTCAGCTTGTAGCGGGGCATCAATGCGTCTCGTAAGCCGCGCGCTCGGTCAGGATCCAGTCCATTTTCTGGTCATGCGCCTCGGTCGGCACGCGCTTCACGCGCTGCGCCTCATAGGCCAGGCCGATCACCGTCACCGCATGCTCGGCGCGCAGGCGTTGCAGCGCCCGGTCATAGAACCCCGCGCCATAGCCCAGCCGCCGCCCCTTGGCGTCGAAGGCCAGCATGGGGGTCAGCAGGAAATCCGGCGTCACCTTGTCGGCGTCCTCCGCCGGCGTATCGACGCCGAACAGTCCACGGATCACCGGATCGCCCGGCTTCCATATCTTGAAGCTCAGCGTCCGCTCCGGCTCCGCCACCGGCAGCGCGGTCGTCGCGCCCTCGCAGGCGAACATCGCCAGCAGCGGCAGCGGGTCGATCTCGCCGGGAAGCGGGTGATAGGCCGCCACCACGTCGCCGATGGACGGCCAGGCCCCTTGCGGGAAATGCTCCAGCAAGCGCTGCCCCGCCCCGGGGTCGGAGCGCGCAGCCTCGTCCCGCAGGACTTTCATCTTGCGCCGGAGCGACTTCTTGCTGGGTCTGAAAAGCGAAAACATGCGGCGGCTCCGCGAGGACCGTTTCGGCCTAACCTTCTCTAGGACCTGGCTAACCAGGTGGGCGCCGTTTGCAAGGGGCCACGGCCCCGGGCAGTGACAGCTCCCTATAGAGATAGGTACGGTCGCTGAGATGGTGGCCTATCACGCGAACCGCAGACGCCGCCATAGCGGAATGTGGGGCCGGAAGGGCGATTGCTCAAGGGGTTTTCTCCGCGCGATCTGCAAGGGCCTCGATCCGCTCCGCCGCCTTGATAAGGGCTTCGGCCGCGGCATTACCGTCTCCGTCGTCCCTGGCCTTGCCGCGCAGCGCCTCGTTCTCGCGCGCCGCATCGGCCAGTTCGTCGGACACCACCAGCGCGGCCATCAGGAACAGCCGCAAATCGCCGATCTGTCCCACGCGTTCGGCCAGCCGCGACACATGTGAATCGAAATGCCGCGCCAGCGATTTCAGGTGCTCTTCCTCGCCCGGTTCGCAGCCGACAGCGAAGGAGCGCCCGTTGACGACAATATCAACCTTCGCCATTGCGCGCGGCCTCCCCGGCCTCCCGGATCGCGGCCTGCACCTCTTCTATGGCGCCGGCCAGAACCTGCGATGCGTTGGCGGCGGCTTCAGCCAATTCAGCGTCCGGGGCTTGCCTTTCTTGACTGGCCCCGCTTTCAAGCAATGTCACGAAGCGTGACTCGAGTCTGGACAGCGCCTGGTCCAGGCGCTGTGCGGCGTGTTCGAGACCACGTTCGGAGGAATCGTGCGAATCCGTCATCATTCCTTCAAGCAAGCTTAGTCATGGCGCTGCGGCGTTGAAAAGACGTTTTGATCCAGGCAGGGGCGAAAGCATCACATGAATAAGGCCGAAATTACGACACGCCGCCGCATGGCCGACGCCATCCGCGCGCTTTCCATGGACGCTGTGCAGAAAGCCAACTCCGGTCACCCCGGCATGCCGATGGGCATGGCCGATGTCGCGACCGTGCTGTTCAGCGACTTCCTTAAATACGACTCAGCCGACCCGCAATGGCCGGACCGCGACCGTTTCGTGCTCTCGGCGGGCCACGGCTCCATGCTGCTCTACTCCCTGCTCCACCTGACCGGCGTGCCGGGCGTGGAGATGGACGATCTGAAGAATTTCCGCCAGCTGCACTCCAAGACGCCGGGCCACCCGGAATATGGCGACACGCCGGGCGTGGAGATGACTACCGGCCCGCTGGGACAGGGCATCTCCACCGCGGTCGGCATGGCGATGGCCGAGCGCCTGATGAAGGCCCGCTACGGCGACGATCTGGTCGATCACCGCACCTTCGTCATCGCCTCCGACGGCGACCTGATGGAGGGCATCAGCCACGAGGCGATCTCCCTGGCCGGCCATATGAAGCTGTGCAACCTGACCGTCCTGTTCGACGACAATTCCATCTGTATCGACGGCGATGTCTCGCTGGCCGAGACCGGCGACCAGGTGAAGCGGTTCGAGGCTGCGGGCTGGAACGTGCAGAGCGTCGACGGCCACGACCATGAACAGATCCGCGCCGCGCTGGCCGCCTGCATGGAGTCGGACAAGCCGAACATGATCGCCTGCCGCACCAAAATCGGCTTTGGCGCGCCCACCAAGGAAGGCACGGCTTCGACCCACGGTTCGCCGCTGGGCGATGAGGAAATCGCCGGCACCCGCAAGAATCTGGGCTGGGACCATGAACCGTTTGAAGTGCCGGACGACGTTCTGAACGCCTGGCGCGAGGTCGGCGGGCATGGCCGCGCCGCCCGCGAAGCGTGGGAACAGCGCCTGAACGGTCACGAGAAAAAGGATGCGTTCCAGCGCGCCATCGAAGGCCGCCTGCCGGAAGGCTGGCGTCAGGCGATCCGCGACCATGTGCAGAAAATGGCGACCGAAGCCCCGGCCATGGCCACCCGTCAGGCCTCCGGCGCCGCGCTGGAAGCCCTGATCCCGGCCGTGCCGGAAATGATCGGCGGCTCGGCCGACCTCACCGGCTCCAACAACACCCGCACCAAGGACATGCAGTCGGTTACGCCGGATGATTTCTCCGGCCGCTACATCCATTACGGCGTCCGCGAACACGGCATGGCCGCGGCGATGAACGGCATGGCGCTGCATGGCGGGGTCATCCCCTATTCCGGCACCTTCCTAGTGTTCTCCGATTACTGCCGCCCGTCCATCCGCCTCGCGGCCCTGATGAAGCAGCGCGTGATCCACGTGATGACGCATGACTCCATCGGCCTTGGCGAAGACGGCCCGACCCACCAGCCGGTGGAGCATCTGGCCGCCCTGCGCGCCATGCCCAATGTGGCTGTGTTCCGCCCGGGCGACGTTGTGGAGGCCGCCGAGTGCTGGGAGCTGGCGCTGGATAATGCGGACGGCCCGTCCGTCATGGCGCTCACCCGTCAGAAGCTGCCCTGCCTGCGCCAGCCGCAGACCAAGCGCCCCAAGAACATGTCCGCCCTCGGCGGCTATGTCCTGACCGCGCCGGAGGAAGGGCTGGAGGAGAAATGCGTGCTGATCGGCACCGGCTCCGAACTTCACCTGGCGGTCGAGGCGCAGAAGCTGCTGGCCGAGAAAGGCATCGGCGCCCGCGTCGTCTCCATGCCGTGCTGGGAACTGTTCGAACAGCAGCCGCAGGATTATCAGGAGAAAGTGCTGGGCGAGGGCCTGCCGAAGATCGCGGTCGAGGCCGCCATCCGCATGGGCTGGGACCAGTGGATCGGCCGGGACGGCGTGTTTGTCGGCATGACGGGCTTCGGCGCGTCGGCCCCCTACGAACAGCTCTACGATCATTTCGGCATCACGGCGAAAGCCGTCGCGGAAGCGGCGCAGACACTGGTCTAGCTTATGCGTTTCGGAACCCCGCTCACCCCGGCCTCCACAAAGGTGATGCTGCTCGGCTCCGGCGAACTGGGCAAGGAAGTGGCGATCGAACTGCAGCGCCTGGGCGTCGAGACCATCGCCGTCGACCGCTACGAGAACGCGCCCGCCATGCAGGTCGCCCACCGCTCCCATGTCATCGACATGACCGACGACGCGGCCCTGCGGGCGTTGATCGACGCGGAAAAGCCCGACCTCGTCGTGCCGGAGATCGAGGCCATCGCCACCGACACGCTGGCGGAGATCGAGGCGGAGGGGCTGACAACCATCATCCCGACCGCCCGCGCCACCCAGCTGACCATGGACCGCGAAGGCATCCGACGCCTCGCCGCCGAGGAACTGGACCTGCCGACCAGCCCCTACGCCTTCGCCTCCAGCGAGGCGGAGCTTCAGGAAGCGGCCGACCGCATCGGCTATCCGGTGTTCGTGAAGCCGGTGATGTCTTCGTCTGGCAAGGGCCAGTCGAAGGTGGACGCCGCCGCCGGCATCCCCGCCGCTTGGGACTACGCGCTGGCCTCCGGCCGCACGAAGAAGACGCGGGTCATCGTCGAGGGCGCGGTGGATTTCGATTTCGAGATCACGCTCCTCACCGTCCGCGCGAAATCGCCGGAAGGCGAAACCCTGACCCAGTTCTGCGAGCCTGTCGGCCACCGTCAGGAAAACGGCGACTATGTCGAAAGCTGGCAGCCCCAGCCCATGACCGAACCCGCCCGCGAGGCGGCGCAGGACGTGGCGCAGAAAGTTACCGACGCCCTCGGCGGTCTCGGCCTGTTCGGCGTGGAGCTGTTCGTGAAGGGGGATCGGGTCTGGTTCTCCGAAGTCAGCCCCCGCCCGCACGACACCGGCCTTGTCACCCTGATCACGCAGCGCCAGAGCGAGTTTGCCCTGCACGCCCGCGCCATTCTGGGCCTGCCGGTCGATGTCGGCCTGCGCCAGTACGGCGCCAGCGCGGTGATCTATGGCGGCGTGGATGCGAAGGGAATCGCTTTCGAGGGCGTGGCGGACGCGCTGGGCGTTCCCGGATCCGATCTGCGCCTGTTCGGCAAGCCTGAATCCTATGAACGCCGCCGCATGGGCGTGGCGCTCGCCCGCGGCGAAACCATAGAGGTTGCGCGGGAACGGGCGCGGGAGACCGCGTCCAAAGTGCGTCCCGTCTCCCCCTGACACCCCTTTCGGCGCCTGCAATATGGACCTTGCGGCCCCTGCGCGTTAAACCCCGCGCAAATCGTTAAGAGGCGCGGCGGATTCTCCGTAAGACTGCGCGCCGCCTGATCCAAGGGAGACGCTCATGGCGCTACGTGTTGCCATCAATGGTTTTGGCCGTATTGGCCGGCTTGCGCTTCGGTCGATGATTGAACAGAACCGCGGCGATATCGTCGTGGTCGGCATTAATGATCTCGGACCCGTAGAGACCAACGCCCACCTGCTTCAATACGATTCCGTTCATGGCCGTTTCCCGCACGAGGTCACGACCGGCGACGGCGTGATGAACGCCGGCAATGGCGACATTCGCGTCACGGCCGAGCGCGACCCGAAGAACCTCCCCTGGGGCGAGCTGGACGTCGATGTGGTGATGGAATGCACCGGCATCTTCGCCGACGCTGAATCCGCGAAGGCGCATCTGGACGCCGGCGCCAAGCGCGTGCTGATTTCCGCTCCGGCCAAGAATGTCGAGAAGACCATCGTCTTCGGCGTCAATCACGACATCCTGGCCGCCGACGACCTGATCGTCTCCAACGCCTCCTGCACCACCAACTGCCTGGCGCCGGTCGCCAAGGTGCTGAACGACGCGGTGGGCATTGATCGCGGCTACATGACCACGATCCACTCCTATACCGGCGACCAGCCGACGCTGGACCGCATGCACAAGGATCTCTACCGCGCCCGCGCCGCGGCGATGTCGATGATCCCGACCACCACCGGCGCGGCCAAGGCCGTAGGCCTGGTGCTGCCGGAGCTGAACGGCAAGCTGGACGGTTCCTCCGTCCGTGTTCCGACGCCGAACGTCTCCATGGTCGACCTGGTGTTCGATGCGGGCCGTGAAACGTCCGCCGAAGAGATCAATAACGCCATCAAGGCGGCCGCCGACGGCCCGATGAAAGGCGTGCTGACCTACACGACCAAGCCGCTGGTCTCCATGGACCTCAACCACGACCCGCATTCCTCCACCTTCGCGCTGGACCAGACGCAGGTCATCGAGGGCCGCCTGGCGCGGGTGATGAGCTGGTACGACAATGAATGGGGCTTCGCCACGCGGATGAGCGACACCGCGCTGGCCATGGGCAAGTTCCTGTAAGGCCGATGACCCGGATTCACCGCCTGGAAGACGCGGAGCTCGCTGGAAAGCGGGTTCTCGTCCGCGTTGATTTCAACGTCCCGCTGAAAGATGGCGCGGTCGCCGACGCCAGCCGGATCGAGGCCGCGCTGCCGACCATCCGCTATCTGAAGGACAAGGGCGCGCGCATCGCGCTGATCTCGCATCTGGGCCGGCCCAAGGGAAAGCGGGCGGAGGAATTTTCCCTCGCCCCGATCCAGCCGGTCCTGGCCGAGCTTCTGGACACCCCGGTCCTGTTCGTCCCGGACTGCGTGGGCGATGAGGCGCGGCAGGCGGCCGAGGGCCTGATGCAGGGCGGCGTCGCGCTGTTCGAGAATCTGCGCTTCCACGAGGGCGAGGAAGCCAACGATCCGGCCTTCGCCAGGGCGCTGGCCGAACCGTTCGACCTGTTCGTGGAGGATGCGTTCAGCGTCAGCCACCGCGCCCACGCCTCGACCGAGGGCGTCACCCATCACCTCCCCGCCTTCGCCGGAAAGGCGCTGGCGCGGGAGATCGACCATCTCTCCACCGTGCTGCGCGATCCCAAGCGCCCGATGATGGCGGTGATCGGCGGCGCCAAGGTCTCCACCAAGATCGACGTTCTGATGGCGCTGGTCGAAAAGGCGGACATCCTCGCCATTGGCGGCGGCATGGCCAACACCTTCATGAGCGCCAAGGGCATCGATGTCGGCAAGTCCCTGAACGAACCGGACTACGCCGACACCGCGCGCAAGATCATGGACGCGGCCCGCACGCATGGCTGCGAGATCATGCTGCCTGCCGACGTCGTGGTCGCCGAAAAGTTCGAGGCGAACGCGCCCAGCCGCACCGTCTCCGCCGACCGCGTGGGCCAAAACGAAATGATCCTCGACGCCGGCCCGGAGTCCGTGGACGCCATCGCCGAGGCGATCGAGGAAGCCAGCACGCTGCTGTGGAACGGCCCGCTTGGCGCGTTCGAGATCACGCCATTTGACACCGCGACCGTGGAAGCGGCCAAATACGCCGCCAAACAGGCGCGCGCGGGCAAGCTGGTCGCCGTCGCCGGCGGCGGCGACACGGTCGCCGCGCTGCGCCATGCCGGCGCCTATGAAGATTTCACCTATGTCTCGAACGCCGGAGGCGCGTTCCTGGAATGGGTGGAGGGCCGCGCCCTGCCGGGCGTCGAGGCCCTGAAACGATAGAAAAGAGATCTGGGGGAAGAAGGTAGTTGCGATGAATAAAGATCAACTGGCGGATATCGCCAAGAAAATGGTCACGCCCGGCAAGGGCATCCTGGCCGCCGATGAATCCACCGGCACCATCAAGAAGCGTTTCGACGGCATCAACCTGGAATCCACCGAGGAATCCCGCCGCGACTGGCGCGAGATGCTGTTCCGCGCCGACGACGCGATGAGCGAGTATATCTCCGGCGTCATCCTGTATGACGAAACGCTGCGCCAGAAAGCCAAGGACGGCGCGCCGCTGGCCGAGGTCATCTCCGCCACCGGCGCCGTGCCGGGCATCAAGGTGGACATGGGCGCCAAGGACATGGCCGGCTTCAAGGGCGAAAAGATCACCGAAGGCCTGGACGGCCTGCGCGACCGCCTGAACGAGTATTACGAGCTGGGCGCGCGTTTCGCCAAATGGCGCGCGGTGATCGAGATCGATTCCGACGCCCGCCCGCATCAGGCCGTCATCCAGGCCAATTGCCACGCCCTGGCCCGCTACGCCGCGCTTTGCCAGGAAGCCAATATCGTCCCGATCGTGGAGCCGGAAGTCCTGATGGACGGCGACCACACGATCGAGCGTTGCCACGCCGTCACGGGCCGCGTCCTGCGCCGCCTGTATGAGGAGCTGTTCATGGCCCGCGTCTTCCTGGAAGGCACGGTCCTGAAGCCGAACATGGTCGTCCCCGGCGCCAAGTGCGCCGATCAGGCCAGCGCCTCGGAAGTCGCCGAACGCACGGTCAACACGCTCAAGCGCACCGTCCCGGCCGCCGTGCCGGGCATCGCCTTCCTCTCCGGCGGCCAGTCGGACGAACAGGCGACCGCGCATCTGGACGCCATGAACCGCATTGGCGGCCTGCCGTGGAAGCTCACCTTCTCCTATGGCCGCGCCCTTCAGGCCGCGCCGCTGAAGGCGTGGAACGGCTCCAATGTCGAAGCCGGCCAGGCGGCCTTCCGCCACCGCGCCAAGATGAACGGCCTCGCCTCGCTGGGTCAGTGGGAAAAAGGCTTCGAACGGGCGGCGTAATTCGCCGCGCCACTTCAGGTAGCAAGATGTTCGAGAGCGTCGCCCCGGAGCTGATTTTATGGCCCGTGGCGGCGCATCTCGCGCTGGTCGTTTTCCTTTATGTCTGGCTGACCGCCGCCCGCGCCATAGCGGTCAGCAAGGGCGAGACGGCCTATAACGACTTCCAGTTCGGCGACGGGGACTCCCTGTCCGCCGCGCGCGTCTCGCGCAATCTCTCCAACCAGTTTGAAGCCCCGGTCCTGTTCTATGCGCTCGCGGCGATCCTGTTCGCGACGGATGCGGTCACCCCGGCCCAATTGGCGCTGGCCTGGCTGTTCATCGCCGGGCGGCTCGCCCACACGGCGGTGCAGACGCTGACGGGCAATGTCCGGCTCCGCGGCCAGATATTCACGATAAATTTCCTCGCCCTGATCGCCATGTGGGCGCTGTTTCTCTATTCTCGGCTGGTTCAATAACCGCCCGGAACCCGTCCCATGCGCCGATTTTCCCTTCTGCTTCTGGTAGCCCCGCTGCTTTCCGCCTGCATCATCGTCTCCGATGGCGACCGCGATGACCGCGTCTCCGCGAAGCCGGACCGTCATGCGCCCGGCGCCTATCTGATGGTGCCCTTCACCGCGCTGGAACAGCACGAGACCAAGCACCTCTTCTTCCATACTGTCCTGCCGGACCTCAGCACGGATCACGCCCTGACCAATACCGGCAACGCCGAGGCCCCCTGGTACTGCTTCGCCTATGAAGACGCGGTCGCCGCCGAATATGGCCGCCGCCGCATCCAATCCATGGAAGGCGGACCGGCGCTGGCCCAGCACGTCCTGATCGACGAAACCTGCGCGGCGGGCTAACCGCCCTCCACGCTGTCCAGCTCCCAGCAGAGCAGGCGCACGCGCCAGCCCTCGGCCTCGCGGCCCAGCACCCAGAGGTGGCGGCCGCGCACGGTCACGGCCTTGCCGTCAATCTCCAGCGCCGTGATGAAACGGGCCGTCTTCCAGGCCAGGTCCTGCCCGCCCCAAATCTGTTTTTCCGACAGGTCGATGCCCAGGATCCGGCCCGGCGTCGCGGCCAGGTGCTCCACCGCGGCCTCGCGGCCCGTGAAGCGTTCGCCTTCCGGCCCCCAGAATTCCACGGTCTCTGACAGCAGCGGCGCGACATCCTGCGGGCGGCCTTCACGCTCGGCGTTCAGCCAGTCTGCTTCCAGTTCCAGAATCTGTTTTTCATCATCGGCGGCGATCGGCATTGGAAGTCCCTCGAATTCTTGGATATGACACGCGGCGTGACGGCACGCATCTATCTGATTTCGCCCCCCGCGATCCAGCCTTCGGACTTCGCCCCGCTGCTGACAGCGGCGCTGGACGCGGGCGACGTGGCGGCTTTCCAGCTGCGCCTGAAAGAGGCCGCCGACGAAGACGTGATCGCTGCGGGCAAGGCCCTGCTGCCCATCTGCCGGGCGCGCGATGTCGCCTTCATCGTCAATGACCGGCCGGATCTGGCCAAAGCCATCGGCGCGGACGGCGTGCATGTGGGGCAGGACGACGCCCCGCTGGACGAGGCGCGCCGCGTGATGGGCGACAAGGCCATTATCGGCGCCACCTGCCATAATTCCCGCCATCTTGCGATAGAAGCTGGCGAAGACGGCGCGGACTATGTGGCGTTCGGGGCTTTCTATCCGACGCAGACCAAGGACGCGCCAACCAGCGCGGAGCCGGACATTCTCGACTGGTGGAGCGAGATCTTCACCCTGCCCTGCCTCGCCATCGGCGGAATAACGGCGGAAAATTGCGCCCCGCTCGTAGAAGCGGGGGCGGACTTCATCGCCGTGTCCTCCTTTGTCTGGGCGCACGAAAAAGGACCGGCCGCCGCCATATCGGAATTGAACGCCGCCATCACAGAGGCCTCGGCATGAAATCCCTGATCGCATCCCTGATGCTGCTCGCCGCCGCGCCCGCCCTCGCGCAGGAAAGCGAATCCGCCCCCGAAGAAGACGCAGTCCAGGCGGAAGAAGCCCCCGCCACGGAAACGGAAGACAACGCCGCCGATGCGCTGGAAGGCGCGTCCACGCCGCAAGAAATGTTCGACGCGGCGCAGACCGCCTACGCCATGAACGATTTCCAGACCGCCCAGATCGCCGCCACCGCCGCCGCGGCTGAGGGCAATGCGCAGGCGATGACCCTGATCGGCTACATGCATGAGCGCGGCCTCGGCGGCGTCCGGGACGAGGTCAAAGCCATCAACTGGTACCGCGCCGCCGCAAAGAAGGGCGAACCCGACGCCCTGATGGCGCTGGCCGCCTATGCGCTGGAGGAAGAACACGGCCTGACCACCGCTGACGCCCGCTCCTATCTCGACCGCGCGCTGGGCGCGGGCCGTTCCGAAGCCGCCATTGATCTGGCCAGCCTGTACATGCAGGGCCTGGGCGGGCCGCCGGACCGTCAGAAGGCGCTGCTGCTGCTGGAAACCGCGGCGGAGGAAGGCGGCGCAGACGCCGCCTATCGCGCCGGCGTGGTCTTGTCGGAAGAGGATACGGGCGAACAGGACGACGCCCGCGCCGCGGACTATTTCAAGCGCGCGGCCGAAAACGGCCACCCCGCCGGCGCCACGCTCTACGGCCACGCCCTTTACGAAGGCGTCGGCGTTCCCGCCGACAAGCCGGCCGCCGCCGAGTGGTACGCGAAAGCCGCCGAACGCGGCGATACGGAAGGGCAAGTCTATCATGCCCTGATGCTGGCTCTGGTCGACGGCGACGTGGAAAAGTCCGCCTACTGGCTGGAGCGGTCCCGCATTTCAGAAGGCGAGGACGACGCCGTCTCCGCCTACGCCCCGATCCGCGCGAAGCTGGATAACGCCATCGCCGGCAAGCTGACCGGCGAAGAGATCGAAGCGGTGCGCGCAGATGCGCATGACGACGCCGGGGCCTGAACAAAGCCCCGTCCCTTTCGTTGAATCAGCGTCGCGTTTCGCTGACGAAAGGGAAAACACATGTCTGACAAGACCAATAAAGAAAAAACCGAAAAACTGTTCGAGCTGATCGAGGACATCCAGATCGCCATGCTCACCACGGTCGAGGACGGCCATTCCTTGCGGTCCCGCCCGATGTGGGTGCGCCGTCGCGAAGGCGACGGGCAATTTCTCTACTGCTTCACGCGCGACGATTCCGGCAAGGTGCGGGAGCTTTGCCGCGACCGCCACGTCAATCTCGCCTTCGCCGACAAGGGCGATCAGGAATATGTCTCGGTCTCGGGCAAGGCCTCGGTCACCGAAGACAGAACGCTGATCGACGATCTGTGGAGCGAAGGCGCGCGCGCCTGGTTCCCCGATGGCAAGGACGACCCCAATCTGGCCGTCATCAAGATCTCCATCGAATACGCGGAATACTGGGACGCCCCCAACGGCCTGATGGTCACCGCTTTTGGCTGGGCCAAGGCGCAGCTGACGGGCGAGCCGCCGCGCGGCGTTGGAGACAATGAAAAGCTCGGCGCGGCCTGATAGCCCGCTGGCAGCCGATAAAGAAAGGGCCGCCCGGCATGGGCGGCCCTTTTTGTGTGTTTGAACGGGTCTGGAAATCAGGCCTTGCCGCCCTCTTCCCGGTCCTCGTTCACGGTCAGAGGAATGGCGTCCTGCGGGACTTCCACGATCTTCTGGATCTCCACCTGGTGCGGATACGGGATGGAGATGCCCTCGCGGTCGAACGCTTGCTTGACCAGCTTGATCAGGTCGCGATTGGTCTGGAAGAAGTTCGGCTGCTCCACCCAGACGCGCAGGTCCAGATTCACCGAAGAATCGCCCAGACCGCTCACCGCCACCCACGGCTCCGGATCGGCCAGCACGTTTTCGTGCGCGCTCGCCGTCTGTTTCATGATCTCGATGGCGCGGTCGATATCGTCGTCATAGGAGATGCCGAAATTCAGCGTCGTACGGCGCCGCGCATTGGACGAGTAATTCACGATCACATCGTTCCAGGCCTGCCCGTTGGGCACATAGACATGCTCGTTCCCGATGGTTTCCAGCGCCGTATAGAACAGATTGATGTCCGAAACCGTGCCGCTGGCGTCCGCGATTTCCACGAAGTCGCCCAGGCGATAGGGCCGGATCATCACGATCATCACGCCCGCCGCGACATTGCCCAGCGTCCCCTGCAACGCCAGACCGATGGCCAGCGTGGCCGCGCCCAGCACGGCGACGAGCGATGTCACCGGCACGCCGAATTTCTGCAACACGGCGATAATCACCACCGCCATCAGCGCATAGCGCACGATGGAGGCGAAGAAATTGGCCAGCGTCTTGTCGAACCGGTCCGATTTCAGGGCCTGTTTCTTGATCTGGCCAGAGATGAATCCGGCGACCCACAGGCCGCCGATCAGAATCACCGCCGCATACAGAACGCGCAGTCCCCAGACCACGCCCAGATCGATCAGTTCGGGATTGTTGAAAAACCCGGCCGCTTCGGGGGCGGCAGCCGTCAAAATCATTCTTCTAGGTCTCCTTGGCGCTCAGGCGCGCTCTCAGTCGTTCAAGGTCTTCCGGCGTGTCCACGCCATCAGGCGCGTCATCGATAAGCAATGCATCGATCCGCATCCCGTTCTCCAGCGCCCGCAATTGTTCCAGCCGCTCGCGCTTTTCCAGCGGGCTGGGCGGCAGGGCGCAGAAACGCTCCAGCGCCGCGCGGCGGAAGGCGTATATCCCGACATGCTTGTAAATCGGGCCCTCGCCCCACGGCGCCGTGGCCCGCGTGAAATAGAGCGCCCGCCCGCGCCGTCCACCGGCCTCCAGCGCCAGCACCGCCTTCACCGCATTGGGATCGTCGCGCTTGGCGGCATCGGCGTTCTCGGTCGCCAGCGTGCCGATATCCACGCCCTCCGCGCCTGTCACCGCTTCCAGGGCGGCGCGGATCACGGCCGGGTCCAGATCGGGCAGATCGCCCTGCAGATTGATCACCGCTTCGCATTCGCGGTCCGGGTCCGCGGCCTGTAGCGCGGCCAGCACCCGGTCCGTGCCTGACGGCAGGTCCGGATCGGTCAGCACGGCCTCATAACCGGCTGCCCGCGCCGCCTCCGCAATCTCTTCCTCGCCCGCGGCGATCAGCACCGGACCGATATCGGCGGCCTTCGCCGCATCGGCCACGCGCAGAATCATCGCCCGCCCGGCAATATCGGCCAGCGGCTTGCGCGGCAGGCGCGTGGAGCCCAGGCGCGCGGGAATGACAATCGCGGTTTTCATACTATGTCGAGCCTTATGCGCCGCCGCGCCGCTTATCAAGCGCCGGGCGGGCGCGGCGCATTCGCGCAGCCCCGCCATGTTGCGAAACGATGCGCATCATGCCAAACACGCGGCTCAAATTCCGGCGCCGCATTTCAGGCGATATAGGGTTTCGAGATAAGCGAATGACGTTCACCAAAGTCTCCGGCGCGCTTCTTGCCGTCTTTCTGATTGTTCTGGGCCTGAAAGAACTCAGCCACGTGGTCTATCACCCGCATGAGCTGGAAGAAGCGGCCTACAAGATCGAGGTTCCCGAAACCCTCGGCGCCGGCGGCGCTGCGGAAGAGGAAGTTCTGGATCTGGGCGCCATGCTGCGCAACGCCGATCTCAGCGCCGGCGAATCGCAATCCCGCAAATGCGTCTCCTGCCACACGTTCGAGGCCGGCGGCGGCGCGCTGACGGGCCCGAACCTGCACGGCGTGGTGGGTCGTCAGGCCGGCTCGGTCAGCGGATTCAACTATTCCAGCGCCATGGCCGATTACGACAATCCCTGGCTCTATCAGAACCTGAATGACTATCTGCAAAACCCGCGCGGTTACATTCAGGGCACGGCCATGTCGTTCGCCGGCATCCGCGACGATGAGGACCGCGTCAATCTGATCGCCTATCTGGCCTCCATCAGCCCGGACGCCCCGGAATTCCCGGAGCCGCTCCCGGAAGAAGAAGAAGCCGCCGAAGGTGAAACGGCGGAGGGCGAGGCCGCCGCGGAAGGCGAAGCCACGGCCGAAGAAGGCGAAGAAGCCGCGTCTGAAGACGCCGCCGCGGACGGCGAAGAAGCCGGCGCCGATGCCGAAGCGGACGCCTCGGAAGGCAATCCCCCGGTCGATGCGGAAGAAGCTCAGGACGAAGCCGAGGGCGAAGAGCCGGAAGCCGAAACCGGCTCCGCCGAAACGCAAGACGACGACGTCAGCGACAACGAAACCGAATAAGCCGCGCTTTTCGGTAACCGTTCGGAAACGCGAAACGCATAAGATCACGGCCTTCGTCGAGAGGGCCGTGATTTTTTTTGCGCGCGCGCGCCACTGCTCAGGGTTCTTTTCACGAAACCGCGTCGTACGGCGCGCCAACGGACAAGCGACGCCGCCCGGGTTTTGTCGTTTCGCTCTGACTGGCGGCCGGCCTTGAAACCCGTCCGCGCGAAACGCTAGCCGTGCGGCGTAGCACTATGAAATCTGGGCGGACAACCGATGGCCAACGCTTCGAAAGATCTAGACGAGAAGCTCGTTCAGAAGGGGCTGGAATCCGCCTCCGTGCTGCTCGCCGACGACAGCGCCTTCATGCTCGAACTGATGACCGCCATGCTGAAGGCCTTCGGCGTATCGCAAATCGACAAGGCCCCGGACGGCGAGCGCGCGCTGGCGATGATCAAGGAATTCGATTTCGACCTGGTCATCGCCGACTGGCAGATGGAGCCGATGGACGGCCACGCCTTCCTCAAGACCATCCGCCACGACATGCGCGGCGCCGATCAGCGCATGCCGGTCGTCATGTGCACCGCCCACACCGACCGCAAGCGCGTCCTGATGCTGCGCGATGCGGGCGCCACGGAGATTCTCACCAAGCCGGTTTCCCCGGCCTCGGTCTATGACAAGGTGGTCAGCGCGCTGTTCAAGCCGCGCCCCTTCGTGGTCAGCGACACCTATGTCGGCCCCTGCCGCCGCCGCCGCCAGGCCCGAATCGATTTCACGGACCGCCGCCGCCGCAACCTGGCGGAGACCCCGAACCTCAAAGAGCGCCTGTTTCTCTAGCGTTTGTTACGCCATCAAAAAAACAACCGTGCCGGGTTGCTTCACGTCCGAATCCCAACCTAGGGTCGCCCTGATTGTAGTGATGCATGAGGGGCTGGGATGGCGGTCATTAACGGAACAACAGGCGCCGATGTAATCAGAGGCGGAAGCGGGGCCGACACGATATACGGCGATGCCGGGTCGGATTTCCTGTTCGGCAATACGGGCGGCGACACTCTCGACGGCGAAGCCGGCGATGACGTCCTTAGAGGCGGCCCTGGCGCCGACGTTCTTCGAGGCGGAACGGGAAATGACACGTTGAAAGGCGGCGCAGGCGACGACGGAATGGAGGGCCAGTCCGGCGATGATCGCCTGCTGGGCAACGCCGGGAGCGAGACGATCACCGGCAGCATCGGCGCGGACATGATTTCGGGCGGCGAGGACGCCGACCGCCTTTACGGCAATCAGGGCGATGACCTCGTGTTCGGCGGCGCGGGCGCCGACCTGCTGTCCGGCGGCACGGGCTCCGATCTTTTGAATGGCGGCGGCGAGGCCGACACCATTTTTGCCGGAGGCGGGGATGATCGCCTGAAAGGCGGCGCCGGGAACGACAGTCTGGAAGGCGGCGGCGGCCGTGACCTTATGTTCGGCGGCGCCGGTTCCGACACCTTCATCTATAACTCTGTAGGCGAATCCGGTTTCGGCGGCGCGCGGGACGTTATTTCCGGATTCGAAACGGGAGCGGATACAATTGATCTCTCCGCCGTCGACGCCCTCCCCGCAATCCCGGGTGATTTTGACTTCACCTTCATCACTGGCTCCTTTTCGGGAGCAGGACAGGTGCGCGTGGTGGATCAGGGCGCGCGTTATATCGTTCAGGCCGAAATCGACGGCGACAATAATGCGGATCTGGAATTTCTTGTCTTCGGCGATGAACCGGTCGAAGCGGATTTCGTCCTGTAGCAGCGCAACCACCCTTTAGAACCGCGCTGCTCAGACCCGCTTGATCCGGCCGAGCGGCGTTCCCTTGGCGCCGATGCGGTCCACCGCCTCACGCAGGGGTTCAATCGCCGTCATCATGTGATGCGCGTTGGCGTGAATCAGACGTGTCTCGTCCAGCATGATCCCGACATGGCCCGGCCAGAACACCAGATCGCCGCGCTTCAGCCCTGACAGGGCCTCATCGGTTTCCACGTCCCGGCCCAGCGCCACTTCCTGCATGTCCGTATCGCGCGGCGCGGCCACGCCCGCGGCTTCCAGACTCATCTGCACCAGCCCCGAACAGTCCAGCCCCAGGCTCTCCTTGCCGCCCCACAGATAGGGCGCGCCCAGGAATTGCTCGGCCACGGCGGCGTGGTCGCTGACCGTCTCGTCCAGCGCCCCGGCATGCGCGGCAATGATCCAGCCCGCCTCCGCGTCGCGCACGAACCGGCCTTCTTCTTCCGCGACCGCGATTTTCGCATTCAGGCTCAACAGCCTGTCGGGGCGCGACTTGATATCGGGACGGGAGAACGCATAGGTGCGCAGGGCGGTAATCCGCCGGTCCGGCGCGGCCCCGGCCTCGCCAAGATGGCCGCTGCGGACATAGCCGACATAGGCGTCGCCCGCCGCCTGCCCCCAGGCCCAGCCGTCCTTTTCCTCATAGACGTCGAACCGTTCGCCGAACAGAAGCTGGTCATCCATCGCCGCCTCGCCGTCCGGCGCTTTCACGATGGGCGCGGCCGGGATCCGGCAGGCCTTGCGAACAGGCTCCGCATAGCGCGCGGCCTCGACCTTTCCTTTCAGGAAGGCCGCCGCAAGATCAGCGCGGAACGGCGTGACGCGGGGGTCGAATTCCTCAGCCATAACGGGCCTTCAGCATGCGATAGACCGCCCGCGGGCCCTGCGCCTCGCCGCCCGGCGGGCGGCCCGGACGGGCGTCGGGATTCCATGCATAGATATCGAAATGCATCCACGGCCCGTCGCCGGCAAACCGGCTGAGAAACAGCGCCGCGGTGATCGAGCCGGCAAACCCGCCGGAGGCGGAATTCACCATGTCCGCGATCGGGCTATCCAGCATCTCGAAATAGGGCTTGTGCAGCGGCATTCGCCATACCGGGTCGCGCATCTCCCCCGCCGCGCTTTCCAGCGCGTCCGACAGGTCCTGGAAATCGGTATAGTAAGGGGCCAGTTGCGGCCCCACCGCCACGCGCGCCGCGCCCGTCAGGGTGGCGAAATCGATGATCAGGTCCGGGTTTTCCTCCGCCGCCAGCGCCAGCGCGTCGCCAAGGACCAGCCGGCCTTCCGCGTCGGTATTATCCACCTCCACCGTCAGCCCCTTGCGGCTGGTCAGAACGTCGCCGGGGCGATAGGCGCCGCCATCGATATTGTTCTCCACCGCCGGTATCAGCAGGCGCAGCCGCACGTTCAGCCCGGCGTCCATGACCAGCCGCGCCGTGGCCAGCGCATTGGCCGACCCGCCCATATCCTTCTTCATCAGGCGGGAGGACGAGGCCGGCTTGATGTTCAGCCCGCCCGTGTCAAAGCAAACCCCCTTGCCCACCAGCGTCAGTTTCGGCGCGCTCTCATCGCCCCATTGCAAATCGATCAGGCGCGGCGCCTTGGCCTTGGACGCCGCCCGTCCGACCGCATGGATCATCGGGAAATTCTCGGTCAGCAGGTCGTCGCCCACGATGGTTGTCACCCGCGCGCCGAACGCCTTGCCCACGCGCTCCACTTCCGCCTGCAGGGCGTCCGGCCCCATATCCTCGGCCGGGGTATTCACAAGGTCGCGCGCCAGGAAGGTCGATTTCTGCAGCCGCCGCACCTCGTCCAGGTCCGCGCCCTCCGGCGCAACCAGCCGCGGGTCTTTCCGCTCGCTCTTCTTGTAGCGGGTGAAGCGATAGGTCCCCAGCAGCCAGAAAAGCGCGATCTCGTCGGGCGTTACGCCGTCCACCGCGCCCTCGACGCGGTAATCTCCGGGCGGCAGCTCCGCCGCCGCGCCGCCGAACAGCCGCGGATCGCCGCTTCCCCCCAGCCCCAGCGCCACGCGCTCCAGCGCGCCGTCCTGCGACGGGAACAGAAGGATCTCCCCCTCGCCCGCCTTGAACCCCGCGGCGCGGGCAAAGGCCGCCGCCGGGGCCGGTTGCGCGTTCAGCCAGTCTTCCAGACCGTCCTTGCGGATAGGATGGATTGGAACGGCATGGGCGGGCGCTTCGGTCAGGATGATGTCGGACAAGGGAATTGGCCTCTCGGATTGCTTGATAACCGCCATATAGGCGCCTGCGCGGACGCTTTCATTGTTAACGCATTCTTGAACCGGTTACAGCAAACTGCGCCCCGAACTCTGCAGATCGCACGACGAAAGGCGCGGTTTCATGCTTCGTATTTCGATCCTCGCTCTCAGCATGGCGCTGGCCGCCTGCGCCACCACCTCCGGCGACGAAAAAGCCTCGGCCATGCCGGAGACCACAGCGGCGCAACAGGCCCCGGCGCCGGCCACGCCCGCCGCCCGCGCGGCGATGGAGCAGCGCCCGCCGCTGGAGCGCGCCACCTTCTGGACCCGCGAATACGAACTCAATCCCGCCGACAAGCAGGCGGCGACGGAATTCTCCCGCGCCCTGCGCCAGATCGGCAATCCGGAAAAGGCCGCAAGCGTGGCCGAACAGGCTCTCACCCTTTATCCCGGCCACGCCCCGCTGCTGCTGGCCTTCGGTTCGGCCCGGCTGGAAGAGGGCCGCGCCCCCGCCGCCATTGATCCCCTCAAACAGGCCGCCGCCGTCGCTCCCGGCGACTGGCGCCCGTGGTCGGTTCTGGGCATCGCCCATGACCTGATGGGCGATTATCCGGCCGCGCAGGACGCCTATCGCCGCGCGCTGCAGCTCTCGCCCGAGAATCCGCGCATCCTCTCCAATTATGCGATGAGCTATACGCTCTCCGGCCAGCCGGCCGAGGCGGAGCGCCTCCTCCGCAAAGCCACCGCGCAGGAAAACCCGCCCGCCGAGGCGCGGCAGAACCTGGCGCTGGTCCTGGCCCTGCAAGGCAAGTTCGACGAGGCCCGCAACCTCTCCCTGATCGACGTTCCCGCCGGCACCGCCGCGGCGAATATCGACTATATCCGCTCCATGCTCACCCGCACCCGCAGCTGGGACGACATGCGCGGCGGGTAAACTCCGCCGCTTTTCCTCGGGAACACCCGCGCTCCTGACCCCGCCTTCGAGACGCCCTTCTGGGCTCCTCAGGCTAAGGGCCGGAATAAAATTTCCACTTTTTCAAACGCTTATATCACCCTTTCCCTGAGGAGCCGCGCTAAAGGCGCGGCGTCTCGAAGGGCCAGAAAAGCGGGCGCTCATCATTAAATATCAGACCGGGCGCCGACCTCCCCCATAATCCTCCCTGTTCGCCGTCACGAGGGGCCATGAGCTCAGGTCGCATGGGACGGATCGAACGCGGCGCTGGAGCCGGCGCGGACTTGACCCTCCGCTATTGGTCTCCAGCCTGTCGCCGGGAACTGCGGAGGAAAACGGCCGCAAACCCACCCGGTCAGGCAGGTCAAACGCCGCCCGGCGCGTGTTCGTGAGGTCGCGAACAAACAAAACCATTCTATAGGCCTGCGTCTCACGACACGCGCCGCCCCCTCACCCTCCGGCTCGCCCGGAGGATCACCCGCCCCTCCGATGGCAAGGCCATGCGGAGCTTTCCGCGCATCAACTCCACTAGGAGTCCCCGGAATTGGCGAAGCCAATATCCGGGGTCCAGAGACGGCGCAGACTGGATCCCGGATATCCGCTAACGCGAATTCCGGGAGCTATTTGAAAAAGAAAAAAGAAGTCCCCTCGCCCCCGAGAGGGGGAGAGGGCTTGAGGCTCCAAATCTAGAAGATTTGGTCAGCCGAAAGGGTGAGGGGGCGGCTCTCAGAACAAAGCGCCTGCCTCCAACG
>NZ_ASJA01000005.1 GCF_000412185.1 Euryhalocaulis caribicus | reverse complement strand
CCGGCGGCCGCGTCCGACGCCGCCCTGTTCGCGCGCGCGCGTGTTAATAAAGCATTGGATGCGGTCGGAAAGCCGCTGGACCGGACCCTTCTGGACGTGATGTGGCGGGAGCGGGGCATGGATGAAATCGAGCGCGCGGAGCGCTGGCCGAGGCGGTCGGCGAAGCTGGCGCTGAAACTGTCGTTACAGCGTCTGGGCCTGCATTACGGACTTATCGCAGGTTAACCGCCGCTCCCCCTCTAGCCACTACAGCCCTTCCCGGTCTAAGAAACGCCTCTCAATTTTCCTTGCGAGGCGGCCGCCGCGGCCTCGATAATCGAGAGACGAAACGTCTAGAGACCGGGAGGGGGCATGGTTTACGGGCTTGGCCTGATCGGCGCGCTGGCGCTTATCTGGTGGGTGCTATCGGGCCACACCGAGCCGCTGATCCTGGGATTCGGGGCGTTTTCAATCCTGTTTTCCGCCGGCCTTGCCTGGCGCATGATCGGCGGCGTCGACCGCGAGGTGTCGCCCTATCTGCGCGCGCCCCGGATGCTGCCTTACTGGAGCTGGCTGGGCGGCGAAATCTTCAAGGCGAACGTGGCGGTCCTGAAGCTGGCGCTGAAACCCGATATCGACCTGACCCCGCGCCTGATCCGGGTGAAAATGACCCCGAAAACCGATCTCGGCCGCACGGTCTTCGCCAATTCCATCACCCTGACTCCGGGCACGGTGTCCATGGACCTGGAGGAAAATGAAATCCTGGTTCATGCGCTGGACGCCTCGCTGGCTGATCCGCACGCGTTCGAGGATATGGGCGAGCGCGCCGCAAACGCCGCCGACGCCGGGGAGAACGCCTGATGATGACCTGGTTCTATCTGATCGCCTCGGTCGGGGTTCTGATCTCCATGGCGCTGATGCTGTCGCGCCTGATCGCCGGACCGACGCTTTATGACCGCACGCTGGCGGTGAACAGTTTCGGCACCAAGACCGTGCTGTTCCTGACCATGTTCTGTTTCGTGATCGACCGGCCGGACGGGGTGGATATCGCCCTGCTCTACGCCCTGATCAATTTCATCGCGACCATCGCGATCCTGAAATTCTTCCGCTACCGCTCTCTGGAAATCGCGCTGGCGCAGATGGCGCTGCGCAAGGCGGTGGGAGACGACCAATGATCGGCGCGGAAATCCTCTCCATCATCCAGAATATTGTCAGCGTGGCGCTGGTCGCCTCCGGCCTTGTCTTCGTGCTGGCCGGTGCGGTGGGCGTGCTGCGCCTGCCCGATTTCTACACGCGCCTGCATGCGGCGGGCGTGACCGACACGCTGGGCGCGGAGCTGGTCCTGATCGGCCTGGCCGTGCAGGCGGGCTTCACCCTGCTGGCGGCGAAAATCCTGCTGGTGGGGCTGTTCCTGTTCCTGACCAGCCCGACCTCCACCCACGCCATCGCGGACGCCGCGCACAAGGCGGGGCTGGAGCCGATCCTGAAACGCTTCCATCCGCAGCCGCCCGGCGGAAAGGACAAATAGGTCATGGATCCGCTTCAGATTCTCGACATTGCCTTCCTGGGCATGTTGCTGGCCGTGGCGTTCGCCATCGTGCGCATCAACTCCCTGTTCGCGGTGGTGATGCTGACGGGCGTGTACTCGCTGCTGTCGGCGGCGTGGTTCGTGGTGCTGGACGCCGTGGACGTGGCCTTTACCGAGGCCGCCGTGGGCGCGGGCATTTCCACCGTGCTGATGCTGGGCGCAATGCTGCTGACCGCGCGGGAGGCCAAGCCGCCTAAATTCCGTCAGCAGATCGGCCCGCTTTTCGCGGCCATCGCCACCGGCGCGCTGCTGTTCTACGCCCTGCCGGACATGCCGGCCTATGGCTCTGCGGACTCGCCAGCCAATTCCTATGTCGGGGCGGAGTATCTGGAGCGCACCTCCGAAGAAATTCACATGCCCAACGTGGTCACCGCGGTGCTCGCCAGCTACCGGGGCTATGACACGCTGGGCGAGACGGTGGTGATCTTCACCGCCGGGGTGGCCGTGCTGCTCCTGCTGGGGGCCAGCGGCGCCGGAGCGGGCGGCGGCGTCAGCGCCACGCGCAAGCGCGAGGAGGATGAGTGATGAACGCCCATCTGGTCCTCAAGACGGTTTCCAAGGCGCTGATCCCGCTGATCGCGCTGTTCGCCCTTTATGTGCAGTTCCACGGCGATTTCGGCCCGGGCGGCGGCTTCCAGGCCGGCGTCATCATGGCCGCCGCCGTCATCCTCTATGCGCTGGTTTATGGCCTGCAGGAAGCCAAGCGCGCCGTGCCGCCCATCGTGGTGCGGCTGGGCGCCTCGCTGGGTGCGCTGCTGTTCGCGGGCGTGGGCGTGGTGACGCTGTTCCTGGGCGGCGATTTTCTGGATTACGACGTCCTGCCGGGCGGCCAGCACGCCGGCATCATCGCCGTCGAACTGGGCGTGTTGCTGACGGTCGCCTGCGTCATGGTCATTATTTTCTACGCGTTCTCCGGCCGGGCGCGCGATATCTCGGACGAGGAGTGGTGACATGATCGTCGAGTTCATCGCCGAACGCTTCAACTACGCCGTGGTCATCGTGCTTATGATGACCGGCCTCTATGTGCTGTTCTCCACCGCCAATCTGGTGAAGAAGCTGGTCGGCCTGACCGTGTTCCAGACTTCGGTTTTCCTGCTCTATATCTCCATCGGCAAGGTCGCCGGCGGCCAGCCGCCCATCCTTGAGCCGCACTATGGCGACGGCCACGCGGAGGCGGGCTATGAGGAAACCGTGGACCATGGCGGCGATCACGGCGGCGGCCAGACCGGCACCGTGGAGGATGCCGCGGAGGACCAGCCGGCCGACGGTCACGCGCCCATGGAATCCGAATCCGAAGCCGACCCGGTGCAGAGCGCCGAAGCGGCGGCGGAATCGGTCGAGACCGCCGGCCCGCAAGCCGATCCGGCTGCCGGCGCCGCGCCGCAAACGGACGATCCGGCGCCAACCGCGCTGGAAGCGGATTCCGCCGCGGAACTGGAAGCCGGCATCGCCGGCGACGCCGATGTTCCGCAACTGTCGGATCCGGAGCCGGACGCCGCGGCGGAGGACATCGCCGGGGAAATCCTCCCCGTCGAGGACGAAGCCGTCGTCTATTCCAATCCATTGCCGCATGTCCTGATCCTGACCGCCATCGTGGTGGGCGTGGCCACGCTCTCCGTCGGGCTGGCGCTGGTCGTGCGCATCCGCGAGGTCTACGGCACGATCGAGGACGACGCGATCAGCCGGGCCGATTACGAGACCATGGCGGGGACGTCATAACGTGAACGAATTCATTCTTTCCCTCGCCCCCGGATGGGCGCTGACGCACGCATCGGTGCTGCTGGTGGCGCTGCCGCTGATCGCCGGCGCGATCGCCGCCGCCCTGCCCTGGGGCCGTGCCGCGTGGGGCGTTGTCGTGGCCGTGATGGCCGCGTCGCTGTTCTTTTCCGCCATCCTGACCGCGCAGGTTCTGACCGGCGGGGCGTTCTCCTACACGCTGGGCGGCTGGGCGCCGCCGGTCGGCATCGAGTACCGCATCGACGGGCTGAATGTCGGCATGCTGCTGCTGGTCTCGGCCATCGGCTTCCTGGTCTCGCTCTACGCCCCCGAAGCGGTCGAGGACGAGATCGACAAGGGCAAGCACCCGCTCTTCTACGCCGCTTTCCTGATCTGTTTCGCCGGCCTGCTGGGCGTGGCGATCACGGGCGACGCCTTCAACCTGTTCGTGTTCCTGGAGATTTCATCGATCTCCACCTACGCGCTGGTGGCGATGGGCGCTGGCCGCGACCGCCGGGCGCTGACCGCCGCCTATAATTACCTGATCCTTGGCACGATCGGCGCGACCTTCTTCGTGATCGGCGTCGGCTTCCTCTATATGGCCACCGGCACGCTGAACCTGGTCGATCTGGCCGCCCGCATGGCGGAGCTGGGCGATAACCGCGCCATACAGGTGGGTTTCGCCTTCATCGTGATCGGGCTGGGCCTGAAGCTGGCGATGTATCCGCTGCATGTCTGGCTGCCCAACGCCTATGCGTTCGCGCCGACCATGGTCACCGCCTTCCTGGCCGCCACGGCCACCAAGGTCGCCTTCTACGCGCTGGCGCGCTTCCTGTTCATCGTCTTCGACCAGGGCTTCGCGTTCGAGGAGCTGGCGCTGGTCTGGCTGATCGCGCCGCTGGGCGCGGTGGGAATGATCGCCGCCTCGATACAGGCAATATTCCAGACCGACGTGCGCCGCCTGCTGGCCTACAGCTCCGTCGCGCAGGTCGGCTACATGCTGCTGGGCCTTGGCATCGGCACGGCGGCGGGCGTTTCCGCCGGCTTCCTGCACCTGTTCAACCACGCCGCCATGAAGGGCGCGCTGTTCCTGGCGCTGGGCGCGGCTTCGGTCTGCTACGGCGTTACGCAGGTGAAGGATCTGCGCGGGCTGGGCCGCACCATGCCGTGGACCGCGGCGGCCATCGCCATTGGCTGCGCCAGCCTGATGGGCGTGCCGGGCACGGCGGGTTTCGTTTCCAAATGGGCGCTGTTCAACGCGGCGCTGGACAATGGCTGGTACTGGGCCATCGCGGCCATCGCCGCGGCGTCCATCCTGGCCTTCTTCTATGTCGGGCGGATGATCCAGATGATCTATCTGCAGCCCGCGCCGGAGCGTGGCGGCGAGCCCGCGCCGGCCCTGCGGGCGCCGTGGCTGGTGATGATCCCGATGTGGATTCTCGCCGCCGCCAATATCGTCTTCGGCTGGTATGCTGACCTGCCGGTCACGCTGGCCAACGCCGCCTCGGCCGCAATCTGGGGAGGCGCGCCATGAGTTTTGCCGGATGGACGCCTGAACTGGGCCTGGCGCTGGCCATGCTGATACCGCTGGCCGGGGCCGTGGCGATCATTTCCTTCGCCCGTTTCCCGGTTCTGCGTGAAACCGCCACCATGGCCACGGCCGGCCTGTTGCTGGCCAACGTGATCCCGCTGGTGATCGCGGTGGGTCAGGGCGCGCGGCCCGAGCTTCAAATTGCGCAGATCGCCGACGGTCTGGACATCGCCTTCCGGCTGGAGCCGCTGGGCGCGGTGTTCGCGGCGGTGGCGAGCACGCTGTGGATCGTGAACTCGCTCTTCTCGTTCGGCTACATGAACAACAATAACGAGAAGAACAAACCCCGCTTCTATTTCTTCTTCGCCATCGCCATCGCCAGCGCCATGGGCGTGGCCCTGTCGGCGAACATGCTGACCCTGTTCGTCTTCTATGAAGCCCTGACCCTGTCCACCTATCCGCTGGTCGCGCACAAGGAGAACGAGACCTCCCGCCGCGGCGCGCGCATTTATCTGCTGATCCTGCTGGGCACGTCGCTGGGCCTGCTGCTGCCGGCCACGGTGATGACCTACGCCATCGCCGGCACCACGGACTTCATCCAGGGCGGCCTGCTGGCGCAGGCGGGCGTCGGGCTGGCCATGGGCGGCACGCTGCTCTTCCTCTACGCCTACGGCATCGGCAAGGCGGCGCTCATGCCGGTTCATCCCTGGTTGCCGAACGCCATGGTCGCGCCGACGCCGGTCTCCGCCCTGCTGCACGCCGTGGCGGTCGTGAAGGCGGGCGTCTTCACCATGCTGAAGGTCGTCATCTACATCTTCGGCCCCGGCTTCGTGCAGACCCTGCCCGCCGCCGACTGGCTGGCCGGGATCGCGGCGGTGTCCATCGTGCTGGCCTCGGTCATCGCGATGACCAAGAACAATCTGAAGGCCCGGCTGGCCTTCTCCACGGTCAGCCAGCTTTCCTACATCACGCTGGGCGCGATGCTGGCGACCCCCGCCGCGCTGATCGGCGGCGCGCTGCAGATCGTCATGCACGCCTTCGCCAAGATCACGCTGTTCATGGGCGCGGGCGCTTTCTACACCGCCACCGGCAAGTCCAACGTCACCGATACGCGCGGCTATGGCCGCTACATGCCGTGGCTGTTCGGCGCTTTCCTGATGGGGGCGCTGTCGATCACCGGCATTCCGCCCTTCGGCGGCATGTGGCCCAAGATATTCCTGTCGCTGGGCGCGCTGGACGCCGGCCAGACCTGGATTGTCTATGCGCTGGTCGCGTCCTCCATCCTCAATGTCGGCTATCTGATCGTGATCCCGGCGCGGGCCTTCTTCTCCCCGCCCACGGAAGCGCCGACGCGGGAATTCAAGGGCGCGCCGAAGCTGACCGTCATTCCGCCGGTCCTGACCGGGTGCGCGGCGCTGGCGCTCTTCTTCCTGGTTGAACCGCTGTACAACTACCTGTTGCCGATCTTCGGCGAGGGAGTAACCCCATGACCGAAGCCAAATCCAAGCCGGACAAGAAACCGGCCGGGAAGAAACCCGCCGCAAAGAAACCGGCCGGAAAATCCCCGGAAACCGGCATCCACCCGGTCTCCCGCTATTTCCTGTTCCTGGACGACCCCAAGGTCCGCACGCTGATCTCCTTCGGGGTGATCGCGGTCGCCGTGATCCTGCTGGTCGCCGACTTCTTCGTGTCCCGTCACGCCTACGACTATGTGGCGTTTTCCGAGACCAACGGCTTCTACGCCATCTACGGGTTTATCGGTTTCGCCTTCGTGGTGTTGATGGGTTGGCCGCTGCGCGCGCTTCTGGGCCGCAGCGAGGACTATTACGGCGAGCCTGACGACGATGCCTGAGATTTTCGCGCACATATCGCCGGCCTGGGCCCTGATGCTGTCGGGCCTGCTGTGCATGCTTTCGCCGTCCCATCACGTGCGCAAGGCGCTGATGATCGCGGCCCCGGTCGTGGCGTTCCTGCTGTTCGTCGCGCCGTCGACGCTGGGCGTCAGCGGCGGCACGTTCGAGATGATGGGGATCGAGTTCTCGACCTATCGCCTCGACCGGCTGTCCTATCCGTTCGGCCTGATCTTCATCATCGCGGCCTTCCTGAACGGCATCTACGCCCTGCATGAGCGCAACCGCCTTACCGATTCCGCGGCGCAATTCTACGCCGGGTCGGCGCTGGGCGCGGTGTTCGCGGGGGACATGCTGACCCTGTTCGTGTTCTGGGAAATCACCGCCATTTCCAGCGTCTTCCTGATCTGGGCCAACGGCACCTCCGCCTCCATCGCCGCAGGGATGCGCTATCTGGCGATCCACGTGCTTTCGGGCGTGCTGCTGATGGCGGGCGCACTGGTCCTGTGGGGCGACACCGGATCGCTGGCCTTCAACAATATCGGACTGGATGTCGGCCTTGCCGGGTGGCTGATCTTCATCGGCATCGGCATCAAGGCCGCCTTCCCGTTCCTGCACAACTGGCTTCAGGATTCTTATCCCAACGCGACCGTGACAGGCGCGGTGGTGCTGTCCGCCTTCACCACCAAAATGGCGATCTATGCGCTGGCGCGTGGCTTCGCGGGCGAGGAAATCCTGGTCTGGATCGGCGCGATTATGACCGTCTTCCCGGTCTTCTTCGCCGTGGTGGAAAACGATCTGCGCAAGGTTCTGGCCTATTCGCTGAACAACCAGCTGGGCTTCATGGTCTGCGCCGTGGGCGTTGGCACGGCGCTGGCCATCAATGGCGCGGCGGCGCACGCCTTCGCGCACATCATCTACAAGGCGCTGCTGTTTATGGGCATGGGCGCGGTGCTGCACCGCGCCGGCACGGTGAAAGCGTCGGAGCTGGGCGGCCTGTTCCGCTCCATGCCGTACACCACGGTCTTCACGATCATCGGGGCGCTTTCCATCTCCGCCTTCCCGTTCCTGTCGGGCTTTGTCGCCAAGGCGATGACGATGTCGGCCACCGCGCAGGAAGGCTACATCATCCCATGGCTGATGCTGCTGTTCGCCAGCGCCGGCGTGCTGGAGCATTCGGGCATCAAGATCCCGTATTTCGCCTTCTTCTCCCACGACTCCAAGCGCCGTCCGGCGGAGGCGCCGTTCAATATGCTGGTCGCCATGGGCATCGCCTCGGCGCTCTGCATCTTCCTGGCGTGGCCGTTCGGCGGCTATCAGTGGCTGTATTCCATCCTGCCGAACGATCTGGGCTATAACCCCTACACCGCCGATCACGTGCTGACGCAGTATCAGCTGCTGATCGCGGCGACGGCGGCTTTCGTGATCCTGCGGATGAGCGGGCTGTACCCGAGCGAGCGGCGCGGCACGATCCTCGATTTCGACTGGATCTACCGCAAGTTCGGCTATGGGGTTGTGCGCTGGCTGACCGCCATGCTGGGCCGTCTGGGCGGCCATGCGGAGCACGGGATGGAGGCGCGCAGCCGTCTCTGGAACAAGCGGATGCAGGCGGTCTTCCATCCGGCGGGCGCGCTGTCGCGCGCCGTGCCGTCAGGCTCCCTGGCGATCTGGACAACGGTCCTGCTGGCCGTCGCCCTGATCATCGCCTACCGCGCAGGCTAGTCGATCACCGGATCGGTGAGGAAGGACCGCCCTTCGCGGTCCTCCACCTCGATTATCCAGAAATCCGGGTCCATCCGGCGCTCCCTGTCCAGAAAGGCGTCCGCCTCGCTCTCTGGCGGCGGCGGATCGCCCAGCGGGCGGCGATAGGCGCGCGCGCCTGACATGTCCCGCGTCGGCGCATACAGGTCCGCGCGGCCATCCAGCCGCAGCACTTTCAGATAGATCAGACCGGCGTCCGGATCGCCCTTCTGCAGGACCATCGCCATGGCCCCGCCCGCCTGCGCGCGGCGGATCAGGGCCTGCGCCTGAATCTGCGCCTTCAGCGCGGCCATGCGGCGCCGTGTTTGCTCTGGTTAAGATTCATGAAACCAATCCGTGCCTGTTTGACGCGCCTTGGCGGCGCCGCCCTTGTTTTCCTTGCCGCGATGGCGGCGAGTCCGTCAATGGCCGCGCCGCGCCATGACAGCGCCGCACTGGCCGATCTGGCGCCCACCAGCCCGGTCCTGACCCGCGATGCAACGCAGCAGGAAGTGATTTTCACCGTGCCGCCGGCCGCCGTGATGGCGCGCGTGCGCCTGAACATCGCCGCGCGGCCTCTCTCCTTCGAACCCCAGCCCGGCCTTGAAGTCTCGCTCAATGGCGGTCCGGCCGTGGCGCTGGACCCGCTGCCGCAGGCTTTTTCCGCGCAGTTCGATTTCGGTCCCGAAGACATCATAGAGGGACGCAACCGCCTGACGGTCCGCCTGGCCGGCCCCGCCCCCACGAAACAGACGGGCTGGGAGCTGGACTGGGACAATTCCCGTCTGGATCTGCTGTTCATGGCCCCCGGCGCGCAAGACCGCGAGACTTTCGAAAAATGGATGGCGGCCGATTTCGGCCCGCCGCGCAGCGTATCCTTCGCCGCGCTGGCGCTGCCCGAAGCCGCGCAGGCAGACCTCCAGAGCCGTTTCGCCATTGCCCTTGGCCGGCGCAGCGGCGGCCCCTTGCGCTTTGTGGGGCCGCAGAACGCGGCGGACCTTGCCGCCGCCGTGGTCATCGATCCGCGCCTCAGCAAGGCGCGCCTGACCCATTCCGGGGGCGAGGCCGCCCGCCTGACCCTGTCCGCGCCGGATCTGGCCGCCGCGCGCGCCGCGCTTCACGACTTCGCCGCCGACGCCCCGGCGCGGGAGCCGCATATTCCCCCGGCAAGACATGTCCGCAATGACCTCGCCGCCGTGGCGCGGGGGGAGCTGGGACGCCCCGGCTACAGCCTCGCCCTGCCAGAGCGGCGGGACGACCGCGCCGCCGCGCTGTCCCTTCTCGCCCGTCTGGCGCGGGAGCAGGCCGCCCCGATGATGCCCGGCTGGGTCGGGTTCGATCCGCTGGAAGCGCCCGCCTCGGCGGACCTGGCGGTTATCGCCGATGGCGCGGCCCTGCCCCCCGCCCTGCTGACGAACGCCCCGCGCGCGCTGGAGGCGGCGTTGCGCGCGGCCGAGCCCAAGCCGATTTACAAGCGATTCCGCATCGGCGCGCAGGCCAGCGCCGCCATGCCGGACGGCGGGGCGGCGGCGCGCTTTCCCTCCGCGTCCAACTCCGCCGCATGGACGACGATCATCACCAGCGCCCGCGGGGTGACGCTGCATCAGGCGTTGTCCGAACTGATCGAGGCGGATTCGCTGGACCGGTTCAGCGGCCGCGTCATGCACTGGCGCAATGGCGTGGTGCAGGTGCAGGACCGCGGCGCATGGCGCGCGCCGGGCGCGGCGGCGCTGAAACCGCGCACCGGCGAACTGGCGCGCACGCTGAACTTTCTTACCGTCCTCGGCGGCCTGATTTCCATTCTCCTTCTTGGAGTCTCAATACGTCGCCGAAAATTCGGGCGATTGATTCACGGCGTTTAAACGCAAACCCGCTAGGGTTCGGGCTGACACCAACAGCAACAGCCCTGATCGCCCATCATGCTTTCAATCGTTGCAGCCCTTGCGCTCTCGGCGCCCGCCATCACGCCCGGCGCCGAGGAAAGCTTCGCCCGCCGCGCCTTTCTTCTGGAGGCGGACTCGCGGTGCGAGCTGCTGACCAGCGGCGAGCGCGCCTCGCTGAGCGCCGCGGCGCGGCAGGCGCGCGGCGCGCTGGAACGCGCCGGGCTGGACGCCGATACGCTGGAATATCACGTCCGCAACGCCGCCGCCGCCCGCGATTGTTCGGATGAGCTGGTGCAGGACGTCGCCGGGGAAGCGCGCAACGCCTATGCCGCCTGGGCGGCCATGCGCGCCATGGATTTTCCGGGCGTGCGCCGGGTCTGGACCACCCGCCGCGTGCTGGAGCCCGATTCCACGCCCCGCTGGGCGCTGTGGCAGCGTCTGGAAAATGGCGAACGCTTCGGCCTCACCGTCACCGATGGCGAACAGACCGCCATGCTGGCCATCCCGGCGGAGCGCGCGGCCTCGCCTATCCGCGCGGCCCGGATTGAACTGCGCGACCCCGACAAGCTCGCCGCGCCGCTGGACGCGGCGCTGGGCGGCCTGTTCATGGCCCGCGCGGACCTCGAACCCATGGCGCAACAGGCGGCCCCGGCCAGCCTCTCCCGCGCCATCTGGGCCAGCGGCGTCAGCAAGGCGAAGGGCGAAACCGCCCCCAAACCGGACGCCGATTTCCAGTTGATCGAATTTCCCGCTTCCGCCCTGGCCGAGATCGCCAGACTGAACGCCAGCGAGGCGGTGCGCATTCGCGTCATCCGCGCCGATGGTGAAACGGTGCGCTATGTCGAGGCCGGCGACCTGGCCGCCGCGCAGGCGTTTCTGGCGGCAAAACCGCTCAATCCGGAAACCTGACAAAAGCCTGAAACTGGGGGCCTAGCCCTCGGCTGCGGCGCGCTGGATGCGCTCGCCCGCTTCCTGCGCCTTCTGCAGACGGGCGCGGGCGTCCATGCGCTCCGGCTCGCCGGCCGTCGCGGCGACCAGCACAGGCAGGCGCACATAGGCGGTCGTGCCCTCGCCCGGCTCGCTTTCCAGCTCGAAATCGCCGTCATGCAGCGCCACCAGCGAGGCGACGAGGCTGAGGCCGAGGCCCGATCCGCGCTCCTCCGAGCCGGCCGCGCTTTCGGCCTGCTGATAGGGGCGGCCGATGCGCTCCAGCTCTTCCTTGGTCATGCCCGCGCCGGTGTCCTGCACCGTGATGACCAGATCTCCGGCTTTCGACCCGGTGGTCACCGTCACGCGGCCGCCCTTGGGCGTAAACTTCAGGGCGTTGGACAGCAGATTCAGCATGATCTGGCGCAGCGCCTTGCGATCGGCATTGACGGTCAGCGGCGACAGCGCCGTTTCCACGTTCAGATCAATGCCCGTGTCCTCGGCCCGTAGCTTGACCAGCTTCACCGCGGACGCGGTCACGTCGCGCGCATCGAATTCCTCGCGCCGCAGATCATAGCGTTCGGCCTCGATCTTCGACATGTCCAGAACGTCGCCGACAAGGTCCAGCAGGTGACGCCCGCTTTCATGAATCAGGTCGGCATATTCGGCGTAGCGCGCGGGCATCGGCCCGAACATGCGCTGCTTCATCACGTCGGAAAAACCGATCACGGCGTTCAGCGGCGTGCGGATTTCATGGCTCATCCCCGCCAGATAGCGGGATTTTGCGTCATTGGAGGCCTTGGCCGCGTCACGGTCGGAAAATGCCTGCTGCTCCCGGGCGGAGCGCTGCGTTACATCAATGACGCTGACATTCAGCCCGCCATCGGCCGGCGAAAGGCGCACTTCCGCGCGGCGATTGCGGCGCGCGCCGATCTCCACGGTCTCGGCGGCGCCGGAGCCCAGCGCGTAATCCATGGCGGCGGTCAGGGCCGAGCGGTCGTCCAGGTGATCGGGAAGGTCGCGCAGGGCCGGCGGAGCGCCTTCGAAATGCTGCGGCCCGAACAGGTTTATGGCCTCCGGGGAGGCAAACTGGATACGGCCTTCCAGATCGGTCTTGATGATGCCCACCTGCGCCGCGTTCAGCAGTGATTCCAGTGTTTCGGCGCGATAGGCGACATCGGCCTGGGTCACGTTCCGGGTCCAGGCCGTCAATATGCCGGCGGATGCGAAGACCACCGCCACGGCCGCAGCCGCCGCGGAAACAACAAGTCCGCCAACGCCCGCTACCGGCGACAGGGTGACGCCAAAGGCCTGCATCGCGCTCATCACGGCCAGTCCGATCAGGGACAGGGCCGAGGCTTCGCTGATCAGGGCGCGGCGCGGAAACGCCATCGCGGCGACAGCCGGGGCGACGAACCAGGCCGCCGCGCCGGAAACAACGCCGGTCACGAAAACCGCGCTCATCGCCAGTATCGTCCAGGAAAACACGGTCAGAAGCTGCGCCCATTCGCGGCGCGGCGCGGCCAGCGCCAGAACGCTTATAATGGCGGGGG
This sequence comes from Euryhalocaulis caribicus, assembly GCF_000412185.1. Lineage (GTDB taxonomy): Bacteria > Pseudomonadota > Alphaproteobacteria > Caulobacterales > Maricaulaceae > Euryhalocaulis > Euryhalocaulis caribicus. The sequence goes on along the minus strand of NZ_ASJA01000005.1, from coordinate 230,405 downwards.
CGACCCCGGCGGCGGCGATAACCGCGCTCTGGGGCCATGTCAGCAGCCCGGCAAGGCTTAATCCGCTCACCGCCAACGCCAGACTCGCGGCCCAGGCGAGCGGCGCCACGAGGCCGGTCCGCCAGGAGTCCGGACGGCGTTTATTTGCGGTTTCGTTCATTTGGCAATCAGCGATTTTTACCACGCCGGAGAATCGACTCGGCGCATTACTGAGTCTTCGCCTTCGCCGTTAACAAAGTCTGAATCGTTAACGCGCATATGTTCATATCTCATCGGAACATGATTTGTTTAATAGGTCCGGCTTTGTGCTTGCGTTATGTTCGCGCAAATAAAGCTAAAGGGGATGAGGAAACCACTTCCATGACGTTTTCCCGCTATCTAGCCGCTTTCGCACTTTTCGGCGCGGCGAATGCTTATGCCGCGCAAGCCGATGACTCCGCCGGGACCGCGCAAGCCGCGCCCGCCGAAACACCCGCCGCAGACGGTGAAGCAGCCGCCGCCGAAACGCCTGCCGCGCCGCTGCCGGCGCGCGCCGCCAATCCTATGGTGCAGGCCGCCGCCGATTATGCGCATTTCCGCGGCGATCTGGCCGTTGTTGGCCAGACGGAGCTTGTTTCCGGCGAATCCATGGACAGCGTGATGGACCGTCTGGCCTCTCACGAGCCGCAACGTCTGTCGCGCGCCTGGCTGGCCTATTCCGCCATGATCGCCACGCAACATGCCCCGTTCGTCGATCAGGTGAAGACGGTGGCCGATTTCTATGGCCGTGAAAACGTCATCAAGGGTCTGCTGAACGAGCCGGAATGGGCGATCACCTTCAAGAATTCCGCCGGCGCCGCAGACGCCGTGGCCGAAAGCGCGATGCAGGAATCCGATGACCTCTACACGCTGGGCCAGCGTTTCAAGCAGCAATCCTACGATCTGCAGCATTTCAGCTGGGCCAATGTGGTTACCGATCGCGGCGGCCGCCTGGACCTGATCGAGCTGCCGGAACGTCATGGCGACGCGCCGGAATCGCTGGTGGTGGCCTTGAGCGGCGCCGCCCCCGTTTCCTCGGCCGATACGGATATCGAATCCCAGACCAAGCGCGAGGCGCTGTGGGAAATCTTCGACCCGCTGCACGCCTCCATCACCGCGCAGGAGGAAGCGGCCACCGACGCCACGGTTCTGGGCAGCGAAGGGCAGGATGAGGCCGCCGGCCTGACCACCCCGCTGGAGGCGATCAGCCCCGCCACGGCCGAGGCCTTTTCCCAGCCGGTGCAAACCGTGGGCGCGGAAGAGGAAACGCTGGGCCGGATCCTGGCTCTGGCCGCGCTGGACGTTCTGGACGCCGGCGGCGACCGCCCCGACGCCATGATGACGATGATGACGTCGCAGCCCACCGAATCCTGTCTGGCCTGGGCGCATTCGCAGCTGAAAGTCTGCGTCGCCGCGGGTCATTTCAAATATGAGGACGCCTTCTGCATTTCGGAGCACCAGCTGACCGACACGGCGCAGTGTTTTGGCGCTCTGGTCGGGAACTGAGATTCAATAAAATTTGAATCGAATACGCCTCAAGCTTTCGTCTAATTGCGATTTCCGGCTTAGCGCAGCCTTATCCCAGCGCCGGTATGGTCCTTGCGAACTCGGGCGTAGAACCCGGCTTTGAAAAGGAACGCTACCGATGCGATTCATACTGAAAGCCATACTGTCACTCGTGATTGTAGGCGCTTTCATGCCCGCTGCGGATCATCGCGACTTTACGATTCCCGAACTGAATTGGGACGGCGGCGAAGCCGTGTCTCAAACCGGGAAGCTTTGCGAACGCTCTGAAAGCGTCTGTGACGCCGTCGCCGAAAGCGCCGTTCTGGCCGATATTGCGGGCTCCATCGCCCGCAACAGCCTGGACCGCGCCATTGAAGCCTATCGCGGCGAACAGGAAGAGGCCGAGGCCGCGACCGCCAGCTAGGGCGGTTCACGCCTTGCCGAACGGGCCAAGGCCCCTTAGGTCCTGCGCATGATGACTGCGCAGGACAGAATCCAGACTCTGGTCGATGAATTCGAGCTGCTCGACGATTGGGAAGAGCGGTATCGCTATGTGATCGAGCTCGGCCGTGAGCTGGAGCCCCTCGCCGAGTCCGAACATGACGAATCGCACCGCGTGCATGGCTGCGCCTCACAGGTCTGGCTGGTCGCCGAACCCTCCGGCGCCGCGCCCGGCGCGCTGAAATTCCGCGGCGACAGCGACGCCCATATCGTGCGCGGGCTGATCGCCATTCTGCTGCGGCTTTATAACGACCTTCCGGCTGAACAGATTCTGGATCTCGACCCGCGCGCGGTTTTCACGCGCATCGGCTTGTCGGAGCATCTTTCCAGCCAGCGTTCAAATGGCGTGAAGGCAATGACCCGGCGTATTCAGAAAGAAGCCGGGGCGGCCGCCGAGTCAGCGGTTTGAAAAGACCAGGGCCGCGGAGCGGGCCGCCTCTGACAGTGTTTCGTCATCAACGTCCGGCGTCTGCTGGATGGAATTCATCAGCGTGGACGACACCGCGGACGTCAGCGCCCAGTTCCAGTAGCGCAGCACGGTCTGGGCCTTGTCATTGGACAGGCTGTCATAGGTGCGCATGACGCGGTCGAACACCGCGTCGAATTCCTCGTCCGTATCCCGGCGCAGAGCGCGCCAGAGCTGCGCCAGCGCGGCGCGTTTCAGCCCGGTCGCCTTGCATAGAACGGCCAGTCCCTCGCCGCCCAGATCGGTGAATATCTGCGCGCCGGTCGCCGGCTTCACGCCGGACAGATAGCTGATCTCTTCCGCCACATCGCGCGTCATGCCGCTGACCTCCGCCGCCGCAATGGCGTCTTCAAGGCTGGCATAGGGGCTTTTATCGATCGCTTCGCGATTGCGCTGGCGGCGTTCGATGAATTGCAGGGCCTTTCGCGCGGGCGGATCGGCCCAGTCTTCCGGCTGCGCCATCTTGAAAATATCGCCCGCCGCCTCCTGCAACAGCGTGCGCGCCACGGCGAAGCGTTCCAGGATGCGCGCCCGTTCCTCCGGCCCGCACCACCAGAACATGGCCAGCGCCTGCGCCGGGCGCAGCTCCAGCCGGCGCATCAGCAAATGGCAATAGGTCGTGGTCTCGCGTGAGGAGGCGACCAGAATGTCCACCGCCCGATTGGACAGTTTCGCGCCATCGTTCAGCAGCATGGCGCGCACGACTTCGGCCTCGTCATGCTCGGCCAGGGCTTCGCTGACGATTTCGCCCACCGTGTCGCGCTGGGCGATCAGCTTGCGGTGCTGGGTCGTGGTGCTGCGCGCAATCTCAACCAGGTCGGCCTGGCTCAGCGCAACGCTGTTTTCCAGGATTGGCGCGGCGATCTCGAAACTGTCACGCGCCAGCATTTTCAGTAGCCGCGGCGGCGGATCGACCAGCTGGCTCAGCCGGCGCGCCACGCGCAGGCGCAGCGGCGGGTCGGCCTCGCGCAGCATCTCGTAAAGGACATCGCCGGCCATGTGCCGCTCCTGCGGCGTGATCTCGCTTGAGGGCAGACAGACAATATCGGCAATGCGCTTGGCCAGCGCGATCCGTGCGCGGGGCTCGCGCTCGGTTTCCGCATAATCCTCGGGGGCGGCGCTCTCGTCGGCCGCGTCCTCAGCCAGCATGGTCTTGGGCCGTTCCGTCGCTAGACACAGGGGTTCACCGTTCAGAATTTAACCATGACCGCCTTAACGCTTGGTGACCGCGCGCCCTTCAATGCGCGCAGCCTGGATGGAGCGCGGCGCCGCGAGGGGCGATGAAATTTGCCCCGGCTCCGCCTATATAGAGGCGCGTACGCCAACCGCAGGAGTTGCCCCATGGCCGAAGACCGGCCCGTCAGGAAAGACCTCACGCCCGAACAGCGCGCCATCGCGTTCGAGGAACAGACGGAACCGCCATTCTGCAGCGCCCTGAACCATGAAAAGCGGCCGGGCGTGTATCGCTGCGCGGTGTGCGGCGAAACGCTTTTCGTCTCGGACGCCAAATATGAGTCCGGGTCGGGCTGGCCCTCCTTCTTCCAGCCCGCCTCCGACACGGCGCTGGGCATGAAGATCGACCATCATCTGCGCATGCCGCGGACGGAGATTCACTGCAATAACTGCAAGGCGCATCTGGGCCATGTGTTTCCGGACGGCCCGCCGCCCGCGGGCAAACGCTATTGCGTCAATGGCGGCGTTCTGGACTTCGAACCGGCCGGCCCGCCGCCGGACGATCCTCCCGCCGCGGCTTGATAGCTTCGCCGGGCTTTCCTCTTTTTCAGACCATACTCACCATTGAAAACGGCCGCCCGGACAGGCGGCCGTCAGACTGGAAACCGCCATGACCGACACGATTTTTGACGCCGCGCGCGCCGCCGTCCCGCCCCGCGCCCGCAAGCAGCCGCTTCAGGCCGAGCAGCTGGGCCGCACGCGCACCGATGATTATGCCTGGCTGCGCGACGACAACTGGCAGGCCGTAATGAAGGACCCTTCCGTCCTGAAGCCGGAGATCCGCGAGCATCTGGACGCCGAGAACGCCTATCTGGACGCGGTCATGGCGCCCACCAGGGACCTCCAGAAAACCCTGTTTGAGGAAATGAAGGGCCGCATCAAGGAGGATGATTCCTCCACGCCCCTGCCCGACGGTCCGTTCGAATATTTCGTGCGCTACCGCGAAGGCGGCCAGTATCCGGTCTTTGCGCGCCGTCCCATCGATCCCGCCGCGCAAACCCCGTCCGGCGATGAGCAGATCCTGCTGGACTGCGACGCGGAGGCCGAGGGCGTTGAATATTTCGACACCGGCGATGTCTCGCACAGCCCCGATCACCGCTATCTGGCCTGGACCGTGGATACGCGCGGTTCGGAATATTACGAGCTGCGCATCCGCGACCTGGAGACCGGCAAGGACGTCGCCGTGCTGGCCGACGAGAGCGCCGGAGACCTCGTCTGGGCCAATGACAGCCAGACCCTGCTCTGGGTCTGGCGCGACGCTCACGGGCGGCCCAAGCGCGTCTATCGCGCGCGTCTGGGCGGCGGCGAGAGCGCGCTGGTCTATGAGGAGCCCGATGACGGCTTTTTCCTGCACCTGGGCAAGAGCGACGGCGATTCCTGGCTCATCATCGCTTCAGGCTCGCACACCACGTCGGAGCTGCGGCTGATCGACGCCAATGCCCCGGACAGCGACCCGGTTCTGGTGGCCGAACGCGAAACCGATGTCGAATATGACATTATCGAAGGTCCCGATTGCCTCTATTTCCTGACCAATGCCGGCGGCGCGACCGATTTCAAGATCGTCACCGCGCCAACCGCCGCGCCGGGCCGCGAGAACTGGCGCGACTATGTCCCGCACCGCCCGGGCGTTCTGGTGCTGGCCGTCGAAGGCTTCCGGGAATGGCAGGTGCGGCTGGAGCGTGAAAACGCCCTGCCCCGCATCGTCGTTCGCCGTTACGAAGACGGCGCCGAATACGAAATCGCCTTTGACGAGGAAGCCTATGCCCTGGGCATGACCGGCGGATACCAGTTCGACACCGACATGCTGCGCCTGTCTTACGAATCCCCGGCCACGCCGGAGGAGACCTACGACTTCAATATGGCGACGCGCGAGCGCACGCTGCGCAAGCGTCAGGAAGTGCCCTCGGGCCACGATCCGGCCGACTATGTCGTGCGCCGCATCATGGCGCCCGGCCATGACGGGGCGGATATCCCGGTCACGCTGCTCTACCGCAAGGGAACGCCGCTGGACGGCTCCGCGCCGCTGCTCCTCTATGGCTATGGCAGCTACGGCATCACCATTCCCGCCGCCTTCCGCATAAAGCCTTTATCGCTGGCTGATCGCGGCATGATCTTCGCGGTCGCGCATATTCGCGGCGGCAAGGCCAAGGGATATCAGTGGTATCTCGACGGCAAGCTGGACAAGAAGACCAACACGTTCCGCGATTTTGTCGCCGCAGGCGAGGCGCTGGCCGATCAGGGCTTCACCGGACGCGGCCGGATTGTCGCCATGGGCGGGTCAGCCGGCGGATTGCTGGTCGGAGCCGCGGTCAATATGGCGCCCGACCTGTTTGCCGGGGCCCTCGCGGCCGTGCCCTTCGTGGACGTGCTGAACACCATGTCGGACGAAACCCTGCCCCTGACGCCGCCGGAATGGCCGGAATGGGGCAACCCGCTGGAAGACGAAGCCGCCTATGACGCGATCGAGGAATACAGCCCCTATGACCGGGTCGCGCCGGGCCGCTATCCGCATATCCTAGCGACGGGCGGCCTGACCGATCCGCGCGTCACATACTGGGAGCCGGCCAAATGGGTCGCCCGCGTGCGTGACCGGCGGACCGATGACGGGCTGACCCTTCTGAAGATGGAAATGGGCGCCGGGCACGGCGGCAAGACTGGGCGTTTCGACGCGCTGTGGGATGACGCGCTGGAATACGCCTTTGCACTCTCCGCCGCAGGGGCTGGCCGCGCGCTAGCTCTTTGCCGTGCAAGCCTGCAATGAAAAAGGCCCCGGCGGATCCGCCGGGGCCTTTTCGTTTGGTTTGTGGAAGAACGGTCAGCCGCCCATATCCACGTATTTGGTGTATTCCTCGCAACGTTCCGGAATGGAGGAGACGCCTTCGCGGCCCTCGAGAACGTCGTCGCGGCGAATACGCTCGATCGTGATGATGCACTCTTCACGTTCGACCGTTTTCTGGAATTCGGCGCGCGCTTCCACGGCGCGTTCCTCTTCCCGGATAAAGCCGAGCCAGCCGCGCGCCGTCGATGCGGAATGCGAGAACTGGGTGCCGCGCTCAAACGCCTGCTTGGCGCCGGCAATGTCATCCCGCTCATAGCGCGAGTTGCCGATCAGGACCCAGCTATCGCCCGGGCGGCTCAGGCCGCCCTTATCAAGCCCGTTCAGACAGGCGCGTTCGGCCTTGGCATATTCGGCTTCGGAATAATACGCCTCGCAAAGCTGCTCATAGAGCTTGCCGTTGCCGGAATTGGACGCGGCCGTCTCCAGCGCCGGAATGGCCTCGTCATATTCCCGGGCCTGACGCCACAGATTGATCATCAGCTCCAGGTTTTTCTGGTTGCGCTCAACCCGGCCCGCATTCATCTCGCGCTCGAGAATCTGGGCGCCGCGATAGGGCACTTCGTAATAGCTGTAATACTGGACCAGGCGGATGATGTCGCTTTCCGTATCGAGCATGCCGTTGAGGTACATGATCTTGTTGACCTCGAACGCCTCCTCGTTGCGGTTGCCGTTGGCCAGCATCGAAACCCAGCCGTTCCAGAGATTCTTGTCGTCCGGCCAGCGGTTCAGCATCTGACGCAGAATGTCAGCCTGCTTCTCAGGCATGTCGAGCTGGGTGTAGATGAAGTTCAGCAGGTCGAAATGCTTGCGCTCTTTCGGGTCGGCAATCTCGAACGCCTGCTCCGCATGCGGCAGCGCCTGGCGGAACTGGTCGTTCTGCGCATAGGCCGAAGCCAGCAGGATCAGGATGTTTTCCTTGGGCGGGTTGTTCTGCAGCCAGCGCTCCAGAATCTGCGCGCCTTCCTGCACCCGGCCCTCGACGATCAGAAGCTGGCCGATATTGACCTGCAGGCTGGACGCCGCGTCCGCTTCCAGCATGCCGGTATTGATCGCGGCCTGCCAGTCATTGATCGCGCGCTGCGCCTGTTCGGTCTCGTAATAGGCCTGGCCGCGCATCTGCAGGATCACCGAACGCTCATAGTTCGACGGCTCCCGGTCCATGGCGCGGTTCAGCTGGTTGATCGCTTCCTGAGGATTTTCGTTCTGCAGGTTTTCCTGAGCTTTCAGAACGATCTCGCCAATATCGCTGGAGAAGGAGCGTTCCTCGCTCTCTTCTTCCTCGTCATCCTGGACAAGGGCGTGCGCGGGCGTGGCGGCGCCAAGGGCCAGCACGCTGACGGCCATCAGGCCGCCAATGCCCAGCAGGCGCCAGTCGCTGCGGAAGGATCCCATAAGTCTTAACACGTTCGTCTCCACACTCATCTTTCGCCGGACGCGCGCGGCTTTATTCGCCACCTTGCGCGCCTCGTAGCGCCATCCCGTCCCTCGCATCTTGATATAAGACAGCGAAAAGAGGTTTCAATTCAGACCGCTTGCGGCCCGCGCAGTGTCTAATCAGCCAGTTGATAGGTCAGCCGGGTCTGCACGCCGGAACGGGACACAGCCACGCCATCAACAATTTTCGGCGCGTATTTCCACTGCTCCACCGTACGGATGGAGGTGCGCTCGAAGATGCTGTTCGTGCAATTCGCGTTGATGTTGTACGGCGCGCCTTCCGGCGTCACGCCGAACTGCATGTCGCAAGACCCTTCAATACCCCGCTCGGCGGCGCGCGGCGGATAGGTCACGGCGACCCGCACCATCGGCTGCGCGTCCCGGTCGGACACGTTGAAGTTCACATCGCCCCGGCCGATGTCCGGCGTTTCAAATTCCGGAATCTGGCCGCCAATATTGGTCAGCGCCTCGCTCGGCTGTTGCGCCTTCTGCTTGGTCACCTGCGGCGGCGGGGGCGGGGGATCGACCTGCTGCACCTTGTCCGGCGTCATGTCGCGCTTGGCGACTTCGATATCCTCAACCTCCTGGTTGATCTCGATCTTGGTCGCCTCACGCTCCTCATCGAGTGGGATTTCGCCCATCGCGATGAGGGCCCGCATGAGGAGAAACAGGATAACCGCAACCACTGCGGCCAGCGGAATCCCAATAATGGCTCTGAGGATCAAAGGCATTGTTCTAAGTCTCCTCTTGCTTATTGCGGTTCAGTGTTCACGAAGACCGGAATCTGGAGAGAGGTAATAACCTCCTGCACTTCCAGAACGGTGCCAATCTTGGCTTCCTGGTCGCCCTGAAGAACAATTTCCAGTTCCGGATTCTGGTCTTTCAGACTTTGTAGAACCGGCTGGATGTTCTGAACCGTGTAGCTGGTCTTGTCGATCCAGACCTGATCGTTCGGCATGACGGCCACCAGCACGGACGGGTTACGCTCGTCGTCCTCGCTGATCAGCGGCTTTTCGATATCCACGCCTGGGCGCTTTACGAACACCGCTGTCACGATGAAGAAAATCAGGAGGATGAACACAACGTCCAGCATGGGCGTCATGTCCAGCTCGATCTCTTCCTCGTCCTGTATGGCCCGGCTTTTCGCTCTCATAGCTCTATTCGCTCACTAATATAGCACAAATGACCGGCTTTAGCCGCCCTGTTCGCCCTGCTCGCGCGGCTGAATGTTCACGCCGCGCGCGCCAACCTGGTTCGCCTGGTCCCAGACAGTGACCACGATACCGTGTTCAGCATCCGGATCAGGTTCGATCAGAACGGGGCTGTCCGGGTTCTCCGAACGGAAACGTTCGATCCGGGCGCCCACGCGCGCAATATCCGTTGCCTGCTGATTCACGAAGATCGTTCCGTTCTCCAGAATCTGCACCAGGATCAGCGGCGGCGGGTCTACCGGCGGCTCTTCCGAAGGCGGCGGCGGAACCAGATCGATGCCGCGCTCCCGGACGAATGTCGCGGTCACAATGAAGAAGATGAGAAGGATGAAGACGATGTCGAGCATGGGGGTCATGTTGACCCCGGCGTCATCGCCTCCAGCCTTCTTGAATCGTCTGCGCATTTGAGTTCCGCGCCCCTTAGCTTGTTCTGATGTCGAGCTTGTCGGCCAGCTTCGCGGTTTCCTTCTTCGCGCTGCTTTCGAAGCGATAGACGAAGAAGAGCCCCGACAAGGCCACGACCATGCCCGCCATGGTCGGAATGGTGGCGCGTGACACGCCCGCCGACATAGCGCGGGCGTCCGAAGAGCCCGAAATTGCCATGGCGTCGAACACAGTCACCATGCCCGTCACCGTTCCCAGGAGCCCCAGAAGGGGGGCCAAAGCGACCATGGTCTTGATGAACTCGACATTCTGATTGGTCTTCAGCTTCACCTCTGAGATCAGCTTGTCGCGAACCGCATGGGCATACCACGACTTGTGATCTGAGCGGTTGTCCCATTCACGGATTGCGCGCTGGACGTTACCCCGGTGCGCAAGTCCGTAATAGAGAAGCCGTTCCAGGATCAGCGCCCAGAGGACGAAGGTGGCAAATAGGATGACCACCAGGACAGGACCCCCCATTTCGAGGAACTGCTGTAGGCCATCCCATGCCGCATTGAGCCCTAGCATCGGCTCGCCTCCTTAACCCGCGGTCCGGCGCTCGGCGCGCTGCGCCACCAGGCCGGCCGCCTGCTCATCCAGAGTCTGCTGCGAAGAGCGCGCGGCGCTCGCGGCAAACGAATGGAGCAGAAGGATCGGAATGGCGGTCACAAGACCAAGCACGGTGGTGATCAAGGCTTCGGAGATACCGTCGGCCATGATCTGCGGGTCGCCGGTACCGAAGAGAGTAATTGCCTGGAAGGTCCGGATCATGCCGGTCACCGTACCGAGGAGACCCATAAGCGGGGCCACGGCGGCGATCAGCTTCAGGAAGTTCAGGCCCATCTCCAGCTTGGCGTTCTCGCGCAGGATCTGTTCGTCCAGCTTGAGCTCCAGCGTCTCGATGTCTTCGTCCTTGTTGTCCTCATAGACACGCAGGACACGGCCCAGCGGATTACCCTTCTTGGGGTTTTCCGGGTTGGACGCCTGGCTGCGGACAGCCATGGAGGTCATCAGAAGCATGATCAGGCGAAGCACGCCCAGCACCAGGCCGACAGCCAGCACCACAAGAATGATCTTGCCGATCACGCCGCCGGCATCGATACGCTCGGCTAGGGTCGGTACGTCTTTCTGGATAGCCAGCAGCGAACCGCGGGACGGATCTAGCGGACCCTTCACGATTTCGCCGGGCTCGGCATTGGCGACGCGCGAAGCAGCGCCCGTAATACGACCGGGAGGCTGACGCTCCAGAACAGACAGCAGATTATTGGAGCCGTCATATTTCAGGAATTGCGGGCCGCCCTGGGTGGTGAACAGGACAAACGGACCGACGCGATAGACCGGCGCTTCGCCGCCATCACCCAGGTTCGCAACCGAGCGATTGAAGACAACAGAATTGCCCTGCTCGATCATCTCGCGAAGCATGGTTTTCCACAGCGCGTCCAGCTCTTCGCGGGTCGGCAGCGTGGTGGAGTTGGACAGACGGTCCAGAACGCGGTGACGCCCCGGATACTGAGCCGAGACGGCGGAGCTGCGGATAGCGGCGGCAAATTCGCCGGCCGTCTGGCGGGCGACGCCAAACAGCTCGCCGAATTCACCCTGCGCTTCACGCAATTCGGCATCCAGTTCGTCAATCCGCGCCTGGTTGGCGTCGAACTGCGCCTGCAGCGAAGAGGCCTGGCCCTGGAGCGTGGAAAGCTCGGACCGCGCCTGATTCAGCAGCGCCTGCTGCTGACTGCGCGCTTGCTGGAATTCCTGCTCGCGCTGCTGGAAGGACTGGGAAGCCTCGCGGCTGTCCTGCTGCACGCGATTAAGCAGCTCGGACAGGGACGAAGCCGGTTCACGGTCAGGCTGGGCCGCGGCCGCGCCGGTGGCGACAAGGCCGATGGAAGCGGCAGCCATAACCAGGGTACGGGTAAAGTTCATCTTTTTCATTGCTCTAACGAACTCCGCTTACTGGTTGTCAGCGGCATCGCCGCCTTCAGTGTTTTCGGAAGCCTCAGCGCCTTCGGCGGACGCTTCGTTTGCGCCCTCCTCGGTGCCCTCTTCAGCCGGAGCGGCCGGAGGGGCGGACGGCGCAGGCGCGCTGGACTGCGGCGGAAGCGGCGCGGCGGCTTGATATTCAGCCTGAACTGGACCGGGCACCGGCGCCAGAAGGATTTCCGGGGCCGCGGCGTTACGCGCGATACGGAAAGCCTTGCTTAGCTCCAGACCGTAATTGCCCGGCAACGGCTGCCAGGAACCCGACTCGCGATCCCAATAGCCATATTCATCCGCGTCCTTGCGGCTATAAATCAGCATCAGGCGGCCAATGCGGAGAAAATCAACCACATCCTCGCCGCCCTCGGTCAGCGGACCTTCATAGGCGTTGATGCCGCGGCCGTAGGAGGCCTCGATCTCGTAAGCGTTCAGGATAACGCGATAACGCTCGGCGACGCTCACTTCGGCGTCGTCCAGATTGTCATACAGACGCTGCACGCGCTCCTGACGCTCAACCATGTTGAACGGCAAGTCCAGCTCAACAAAATTGGCCAGGTTATCGACCATTTCGCGCATCATCGGCAGCAGCTCGACTTTCACGTTCTCCACGCGGCCGATCTGGGCCTGCAGGGATTCGATCTCGTTCTGCTGGGAGCGCAGGAAGACGCGCTGCTGGTCCACGAACAGACGCTGACTTTCGATCTGCTGCAGAACCGCGCGATATTCGCGGGCCAGATCGGTGCGTGAATCGTCCAGTTGTTCCACGCGGTCTTGGGACTGCTGCCCGGCCTCGGTGGATTGCTGAGCGACCTGAACGGCGCGCTCAAGCTGCGCGTTGGCCGCTCCGCCCGCGGCCATGCCGGCCACCGCGCCGACCAGCCCCGCGCGAAGAAGGAATGAGAGTTTCGACATACTCGCCTCGCAAGATGCGACGCCGGATTTATTGGCTCCGGCGCCTTCCAAATCGATCAAACTTGTCCGCCACAATCATTAACGCCGCTATGCGCCTCGATTGTGGCGGCGGATAATTATTTCAGCTGGAGTGGTTGAACCCCTTCAACCCATCCCCGACTGCAGCCCGCGGCGGTTGGCCCGCCGTCTTCTCCGGGAACAATTATGATCCGTGACCGGACCCGTCCCTCTTGTTTCTGGAAATGACGCTAGCACCGGCTGTGCGAGGATAGCAACCTCGCAGACATGAAGATTGCGCCTTACTCGCCTGAGAGGCGATTCCTGAGCCAGATTCGCGAACAAGCGGTCCGCGCTGCGGCCTGCGGCGACCCCCTGACAGACGTTCCGGACGAATGTTCGCGAAACAAGGCGCGGCGGCGGTTTGCGAAGGATCGCGGCCCGCAGACCGCGCGTCCCGGCGGCCGCGCCGTGAACGCGTATCGTACGTCACTGCAATTTTTCTGGGAAGGGTGGCTGGGGCGCCAGGATTCGAACCTGGGATCACGGGATCAAAACCCGGTGCCTTACCGCTTGGCTACGCCCCAATAATCCGCCGCGCGGCGGAGAGCTTTGCGCGGGAGGCCGGGGCTATAGCGCGGCCCAACGGCCATTGCAACGCCCCCGCTACACTGCCTGTCACACACCCGACTACAGACGCGCCGTTGCGCTTGGCTTCAAGGCGGGCTATACGCCGCGGCCTTGCTTACGGAGTATAGCTCAGCCTGGTAGAGCACCGTCTTCGGGAGGCGGGGGTCGCAGGTTCAAATCCTGCTACTCCGACCAATAATTACAGATAGGCGCCGCGGCGAAATGTCATTTTCACCGTTGGCGCCTTTTCTTTATCGAAATTCGCATATATCTTATCGAATAACAGTAAGGTCAGGGCCGCAAGCGGTCCGCGAATTGCGAGTTTCAAATCATGAAGCAGTTTCTCTTTAGCGCGCTGGGCGCCTTCGTCGGCGTCTTCCTGTTCGTGCTTCTGTCTCTTTTCATGCTGGGCGCGCTGATTGCCGCGGCGGTCAATGCGGCCGGGGACAACTCCGCCGCCGAGCATTCGGTCGCCGGGGACAGCCTGGTGCTGGAACTCGACCTGCGCGAACCGATGCTGGATCAGCCCTCCGGCGCGCCTTTCGCATTTGGCGAAACGCCGTCCCTGACCACCACCATCGAAGCCCTCGCCCGCGCCGAGACCGACGAGAAGGTCAAAGGCGTCTTCATCCGGGCCAATGAATTTGGCATGCCGCCCGCCCAGGCCGAGGAGATTCGCGACGCGATTCTCGGCCTCCGCGGGGCCGGGAAATTCGTCATCACCCACAGCCAGGGCTTCAACTCCACCTCCGTGCTGCCCTATCTGGCGGTCAGCGCCTCTGACGAGCTGTGGCTGCAGGACACGGCCGGCTTCAGCGCGACAGGCCTGGCCAGCGAGACGCCGTTCTTCGGCGGCGCGCTGGAGAAGTACAACGCGCAGTCTCAGATCTTCAAAATCGCCGAGTACAAGACTGCGGCCAATTCCTATAACGAATCCGGCTACACCGACGCGCACCGCGAATCGCTGACGGCGATGCTGCAGTCCATCTATGATTCGTCGCTGACGCAGATCGCGCAGGATCGCGATCTGACGCCGCAACAGGCCCGCGCCATTCTGGACGCGGCCCCCTACTCCACCGAAGCGGTGGTCAGCACCAAGCTGGTCGACCGCATGGGACAGGTCTCCGAAGCCCGCAACGCGGCGCTGGAGCGCGCCGGCGGCGGCGACCTGGTCGCCCTCACCGATTATGCCGAAGCCCGCGGCAGCGCCTGGAAGAAAGGCCCGGTCATCGCGATGATTTCCGGCCAGGGCGCGGTTGTGACCGGCGAAACGCTGGACTATACCGGCCCATTCGGCGGCGGCGACTATATGGGCTCTGACACTATCGCCCTGGCCATCGACGAGGCGGCCAAGGATGAATCGGTCAAGGCCATCGTCTATCGCGTCGATTCGCCGGGCGGCTCCATTGTCGCCTCGGACCAGATCTGGGACGCCGTGGAACGCGCGCAGGAAGCCGGCAAGCCGGTCGTGATTTCCATGGGCACGCTGGCCGCTTCCGGCGGATACTATGTCTCCGCCGGGGCCGACCACATCGTCGCCAACCCGACCACGCTCACCGGCTCAATCGGCATCTTCGGCGGCAAGATCGTCGTCGACGGCACGCTGGAAATGGTCGGACTGAATGTCGAGCCGCTGGCTGTCGGCGGGGACTTCTCGGGCGCCTACACCGCGCAGCGCGTCTTCACCGAAAGTCAGGAAGCCGCCGTCCGCGCCTATCTGCAGGATGGCTATGACGAGTTCACCACCCGCGTCGCGGAGGGCCGCGAGATTCCGTTGCCGCAAGTGCTGGAAATCGCCAAAGGCCGCGTCTGGACGGGGCAGCAGGCCATGGAGCGCGGTCTGGTGGATGAGCTGGGCGGCCTTCGCACCGCCATCGACGCCGCCAAGCGGCTGGCCGAGATCGAACCGGACGCCAGCGTGACGCTCAAGCACTTCCCGCGGCCGCTGAAAGGCTTCGAGGCGCTGCAGGCCTTCTTCGGCGTCTCCAGCGAGGCGGCGCAGGCCATGATCACGCTGAACAATGTCGCCCAGTTGCCGGAAGTGCAGGCGGCTCTGCAGGCCCGTCAAGCCTCCGAACGCCGCGGTGAGATCCAGGCCCGCTCGGAGTTGCCGGACGTCCGGTAGCGATAGCAGACCTAACCGCAGAAAGAGCCGCGCCGGCGATCCGGCGCGGCTCTTTCTGTCTGGAAGCCATCGGCCGGAACGCTGAACGATATCCTCGCGCATGAGACGCGGCGGTCGCTTCTTCCCTCTCGCCCCCTGATAGGGGGAGAGAGCTTTGAGCGCCCATGGCGCGTGAGCGGCTTGGCTTTGCGCGAAAAGGGAGAGGGGAACCTCTCCGGATTGGCGCTTTGTTCTGAAGCCACCCCCTCTCCCATTCCGTCATCCAAAGCCCTTGCGGCCTTTGGGACGTCATTACCCTCTACCCCCTTTAAGGGGGCGAGGGTTTTCTCTTTCGCCCCCGCCTCTCTCAACCGTCATCCTCCGGCTTGACCGGAGGACCCAGGGATCGTGAGGCGCAAAGATTTCAACTGGGTCCTCCGATCTCCGCTTCGCTCCGTCGGAGGATGACGGGGTTGGTTGGGTTTTCGTTGCGCGTTTGGCTCCACGGCGCATCCGCCGCAGAGGTTGGGGAAAGCAAAAACACGAGGGTGGCGCGGCGCGTCTTTCGGGACGCCGGTTACCGTGTGTTTGTATGTTTCGCGTCTTTGAGACGCGCCGCGCGGTTCTTTTGCGGAGGGCGGGAGTCGCCTCGACCGGCCTCTCCATCCGCTGCCGCCAGAGTCTTAATAGCCAGGGCATTTCAGCCTCAGACTGGCGCCTGGCGGTGCGCCGGGACGTGAGCCCTCTGGTCAGAAGACCCCGTATCCCGGGAACCGCGTTCAACTCCGTCCCTCGGGCGACCGGATCCGAAGCCCCTCGCATGACGGCGAACAGGGACGAGCTTACGCCGTCCCGGAGGCCGGTCTGATATTTTCGGGGTTGTCCCTGTTTTCAGAGCCCTTCGAGACGCCGCGCCCTCGGCGCGGCTCCTCAGGGGAAGGGTGATGGAAGCGGGTGGAGAAACAATAGCTTCCCACCCCAGACCTTAGCCTGAGGAGCCCTTCAGGGCGTCTCGAAGGCGGCGGCCTGAGAGCGCGAATTTCCGAAGGACATTTGTCCCTGTTTCCATGACGAACGAAATGGCCCGGCGGAACCGTCAGTTTTGCCGCATAAAAAAAAGGCGGGTCCCGGAGGACCCGCCTTTCTTCTGTTTTGCAAGACCGTCTTAGAAGGTCTTGTTGACGCGCAGGAACGCGGTGCGGCCCAGGAGGCTGTACTGCGTGCCCGAGAGCGGCACGTTGCCACGGCGCGTGGCGCCGGCGCCGGTCGAGATGATCGGCGGCTCTTCGTCAAAGATGTTCTGGATGCCGAACGTGACGGCCAGCTTGTCACCCGACCAGCGGATGGACGGAGCGTGGTACCAGATCGCTTCGGTTTCGACCTGACGGAACGCCGCCCGGCCGAAATACGTGAAGTCGTCGTTCGCGAACGGCTCGTTCGAGGTGTGACCGATGAAGTCCATGAACCAGGAATAGGTCCAGTCGCCACGGTCAAAGCGCAGGTCGAGGTTCGCAACGACATCCGGGTCACCAATGGTGCGGTTGAAGTCGTTGTTGTCGAAGCTCGACGTCGCCGCCGGGTCGAACAGCTGCAGGACATCTTCCAGGGTCCAGGTCGCTTTACCGTCAACGGTCAGCGTACCGAAGTCGAACTCACGCTGATAACGCGCCGTGAGGTCGATGCCGCGGGTGGTCTGCTCGTTGATGTTGATGAAGCTGTCACGGATCTCGGTGATCGCGAACGGGCTGTTCACATCGCCACGGTCGAACAGGTTACAGAACTCGTTCGGGAAGTTCGTAGCGTTGTAGCAGCCGCTCAGGATGCCGCCGGCGCCAAGCTGGGCGATCTGATCGTTCACTTCGATTTCGAAGTAGTCGACCGCGACGCTCAGGTTGGTGAAGGACGGCGTCAGGATCACGCCGATCGTGGAGGCGTCAGACGTTTCCGGCTCCAGGACGCCAACACCGCCGCCGGTGATGATCGTGCCCGAAGAGGCGCCGCCCTGATAATCGGCCGGAATGCCTTCCGCCGCACAGTTCTGACGGATCAGCTCGTTGGAGCTGTTCTGATAATCCACGCACGGATCGTTCAGCTGATCGAAGAACGCGGTCTGGTTGCCCAGATACAGTTCATACAGCGCCGGCGAACGGTAGGACGTGCCCATCGTGCCGCGGAAGCGGACGGCCGGAACAACCTGCCAGTTGAAACCAACTTCCCACACTTCGCCGCTGCCGGTGCTCTTGTAGTCGAAAACACGACCAGCAGCCGAGAAGGTCAGCTCTTCAAAGCCCGGCAGGCCCGCAAGAACCGGAACTTCGATCTCGCCGAAGGCTTCCGCCACATTGTCGCTGCCCTCGGTAACCTGCGCGGAGGTGAAGCCCCACAGATTGCCATCCTGGGATTCCTGAGACGGCGTGTCTTCGATGGAGAAGTCACGATATTCCGCGCCCAGCACGACGCCGACATCGCCAGCCGGCAGGGTGAAGAGCGGGCCGGTCACGTAACCGGTCGCGGTCCACTGCTCGTAGATCGTGTTGCCAGTCACGTCGCCGCCGATGAGATCGTAGAAATCATCGCCGTAATTGCCGCTCAGGAATGCATTCGAGAACGGATCGTACATCGGAGCGTCGTCGTCGTAGCGCACATCGCCCGAAAGGTCGTTGAAGATCTGGTTCTTGTTCGTGTATTCGCCGTCCGAATAGGAGTAGACGCCGCTCAAGGTCCAGGTCCAGTCGCTCAGGAAGCCGGTGGAGCCGAAGCCGCCGTCCAGCTGCGAGGCGAAGTTGTAGTAATCAACCACGACTTCCGTGTCGCTCGGATACGGAGCAACCGGCTGCAGAACGCTGAGGAACGGGTTCTCGTAGGCCGGGTCGTTGTTATAAACATAACCCGTAAAGCCGCCGAACAGGTTCTCCGTGTTCGCGCCGCCAATCAGCGGGAAGAACTGACGGGAGCCTTCAGCCGTCGTTTCACGACGCGTGAAGAGGGCTTCGTTCACCCATTTCACACCGCCCAGGACGTCGAAATCGAAGTCGGCGACGCCATAGAGGCTGAAGCGTTCGTTGCGGTTGATCGCATCGGAACGGCCAACCAGCGGGTGATACAGCACGTCTTCATAGAAGGCCGGCACGCCATCGCCATCGTCATAGGTGCCGTTGGCGCGCGGACGGTAACCCGCCAGCGGGCCAACCGTCACGCCATCCGGCGACGGGATGTAACGGGTGCCGAACGCGGCGTCGATGATCGTGTTGTGGTACAGGCCCTGACAACCGCCATTCTTCGAACCCGCCAGGATCGACCGGTCTTCACGGTCAATGCGCTCGCCGGTGGAGGCGTCGTAGACATAGTCCTGCTGGCAACCCAGATATTCGCGGTCGCCCAGCGACAGGTCTTCCTGCAGGTTGTATTCGGCGGCCAGCGCGATGCTGCCCGTGTCGAAGTTCAGGCCATAGGCGCCATTGATGGAGAACTGTTCCCCGCCGCCTTCCAGAGGCTGGTTGTACTGGAAGTTCAGCTCAGGCTCTTCAACGGAGGTGCGGGTGATCACGTTGACCACGCCGGCGACGGCGTCAGAACCGTAAACCGAAGACGCGCCATCCTTCAGGATTTCAACGCGCTGGATGATGGAGGTCGGAATAACGTTTAGGTCGAACGCGCCAACCTGGCCGCGCGTGCCCGACGGGCCCGGACGACGGCCGTTCAGCAGCACCAGCGAGCGCTGGGCGCCAAGACCGCGCAGCGAGATCGAGTTGATGCCCGTGCCGCCTTCGACAACAAAGCCGCCGAACTGGTTGTTGAACTGGACGGAGCCGGCCGCGATGGACGAGCCCTGAATGATGTCCGCGGTGTCGATCAGGCCTTCCAGGGACGCGGATTCCGCGTTCAGGACCTGGATCGGCGAGGCCGAGGAAAATTCATCACGGCGCAGACGCGAACCGGTGACGATGATCGTGTCGTCGCCGGAAGCAGCGGCTTCAGCCGCCGGGCTTTCCTGCGTTTGCTCGACCTGGGCGTCGTCCTGCTCGTCCTGAGCAAGCGCAGCGCCTCCAATCATCGAAATCCCGGCAACGCTCGCGAGCAGAAGCCCGCGGCGGTTCATAGTTCTAATCATGTTGTAACCCCCAAAAAGGTCGACGAGGAATCCCCAAAGTTAACCAACCATACATTTCCCGGTTAGTTTCTCTCCGGTTTGTCACCTTTGTCGAACCGGGCCGCAAGGCGCCGGAGTGACGAAAATGTGATTTAAGCGGCTGTAATGTGGTCACTGTGTCCTGACAGTCACAATTTTGGTAATGTTGACGCACAGATTGCCGCACCCTGTCCGCGCCATTAACACCCGGACGCTTGTTTCTGTCCCGGCCTCGCTGTTAACTCCGCCCACAGAGACGGCGGACCGTTCAGGGACGCGGCGCGCGCCGTTTAAAAATCAAGGGTATAGGGGAGCTCATATAAAATGAGACTGCTAGGACGCATAGGCGCACTCATGGGCGGCGCCGCCGGACTGCTGGCCGTGACCAGCGCGAACGCCCAGATTCCGGTCGAGGATCTGGCGCGCACGCCGGCCGTGACAAATGTGACCATGTCGTCCGACGGATCGTATCTCGTCGGACTCATGACGCCCCCGGGCGATAAGGGCGAAGAGCTGGCGCTCGCCGTCTGGGACCTGGAAAATTCGCAAGGCCCGGTCATCACCCCGGGCAATGACCGCATGCGCTTCATCGCCGCTCAGGCGCTGAAAGCCGACAAGCTGTTCGCCGTCGGCCGTCAGGCCTGGACCGGCCCGGCCGGCCGTTGCGGCATTGAAGGCCGCAGCATCGGCAACACGCGGACCTTCCTGACCAAGCTCTACATGACCTCGACCGACATGGACGATTTCGAAGAGCCGTTCCAGAAGGCCCAGAACATGCTGGGCACCAGCGAGGCGACGCAGCTCTGCTTCGAGCTGACCGGCACCGCGGGCCTGCATCAGGATCTGCCGCTGGACCCCAATGACGTGATCGCGCAGCGCCTGAACACCGCCTCGCTCAACGCCGAATATATCCGCGTGGATCTTGAGAGCGGCCGTGAAGAGCTGATTTACCGCGAGAATTCGCGTGAAGCGGCCGGGCTGTTCGATTCCCGCACGGGCGAGCTTCTGACCCAGTCCCGCATCGAGCCGACGGGCGGCGGCGACTATGATTTCGAAATCCTGCTGAAAAACCCATCCACCGGCGCGTTCGAGGTCCATGACAAGCTGACCACGACGGCCTCCGGCCGCCACAGCGTCAGCATTGCCGGCCGCGACGAGGAAACCGGGAAATATTACGTCATCACCGACCTGATGTCGGACGATCTGGCGGAAGTCTATTTCTACGATCCGCAGACGCGCGAATTCGATGACGAGCCGATGTTCGCCACGCGCGATTTCAGCGCCACGGGCGTCATCCTCGGCTCGACCGAAGCGGACTTCAACCAGCTGCTGGGCTTCACCTATGGCGGCGCGGTTCAGAAGACCTACTACGTCGATCCGGAATGGGATTCGATCCAGAAGGGCCTGGAACAGGCTTTCCCGGGTCAAAATATCAGCTTCGGCAATTACACCGGCGACAAGTCGAAGATCATGTTCACGGTGTCCAGCTCCACCAACCCGCCGACCTATTATCTGCTGCGCGACAAGAGCCGCACGGATGTCATTGGCGCGGCGCGTCCGTGGATCAAGTCGGACCAGCTTCGCGCGACCGAACTGGTCAATTACCAGGCGCGTGACGGCATGAAGATCCCGGGCTTCCTGACCCTGCCCGCCGGCTGGGAAAAGAGCGACGGACCCCTGCCCAGCATCGTGCTGCCGCATGGCGGTCCCTGGGCGCGCGACAGCGCCGGCTGGGACAGCTCCGGCTGGCCGCAATTCCTCGCCTCCCGCGGCTATGCCGTGCTGCAGCCGCAATATCGCGGCAGCACCGGTTTCGGCCGCAAGCTGTGGATGGCCGGCGACGCCGAGTGGGGCCAGAAGATGCAGGACGACAAGGATGACGGCGCCCAGTGGCTCGTTGAGCAGGGCATCGCCGATCCGAACCGCATGGCGATCTTCGGGTACTCCTATGGCGGTTTCGCCGCCTTCGCCGCCACGGTCCGCGAAAACGGTCCGTTCCGCTGCGCCATCGCCGGCGCGGGCGTCGCGGATCTGGCCAAGCTGGACAACAGCTGGAGCGAGAACCGCCTGCAGCGCGCCCTTCAGGGCCGCACGGTGAAGGGCATGGATCCCATGAACAACACCAGCAAGGCGAATATCCCGATCCTGATCTATCACGGCGACCGCGACACCCGCGTGCCGCTGTTCCACTCTCAGGACTTCTACAACGCCGTTAAGGACAAGGTGAACGCGAAGCTGGTCGTCATCGACGACATGCCGCACAGCCTGCCCTGGTGGCCGGAACAGCACCGTGAATCGCTGAGCGAGATTGAAAGCTTCCTCGCCAGTGATTGCGGCATGAACCCGGCGGGCTGATCGCCGGTTCATCGCTGAAAAGAAAGCCCCGGAGCGAACGCTCCGGGGCTTTTTTCATGCGCGGTCAAAGACGGGGGGCGGCTCAGACGAAAGCCACGCCCAGGAAGAACAGGATGACCAGGGAAAGCGTCAGAACAATCATATAGACGAAATCCAGAACCAGCGTCCGCAACATGGAGGTCAGCCGTCCGTGGCGATAGACGCGGCGGTGCATGCGATAGATGTAGAAATTGCTCCAGATGATGAAAATCGTCGTCGTCAGGAAGCCGCCCAGACCGATGCCGGCGATGATCAATCCCGTCATCAGCAGGAAGAAAAAGGCGTGCGCGTGCAGCGACACGACCAGATGGTCGTAGAACACGAAATCCCGCCGCCAGAAATGCATCCCCGCCAGGATCAGCGCGTAAACCGGCAACAGGACGAACAGCAGGCGCGGCGCCCAGCGCTCCATGGCGTCGCCCAGCCGGGACGGATCGTCAATGATCCGGTTGATACGCGTGACCAGCCAGCGGCGCTGCTCCAGCGGCATGGACTCCGCGCCGCTGAAATTAAGGTCCGCGCCGTTTTCCTCGGCCTCCTGCAACTCCGACTCGCTGACGTCCTCCGGGGTCAGGGCCGCGCGCACGTCGCGCTTCCAGGTTTCCCGCGTCATGGTGTTCCCGATTTTCTCGGCGGTCTCGAGCTGGGTTTCGCTGTCCGCCATGGCGCGCTCGGTCGCCGCGCGCGTTGAAATCAGCATCCGTTCGGCGACGGCGATTCCCGCCGCTTCCTCGGCATTGCCGGATTCTTCAGCCCTCTCCCGCGCTTCCGACAGCTCCTGCGCCGCCTGATCGAATTCCGCCTGCGCTTGCTCGGTGTTCATCCGGTCGGCCGGATTCAGGCTGAAATCGCCAAACAGCGCCAGCATCACGAAGAAGATAAGACTGGCGATCAGATAGAGGCGGAACGGGGCGACGAAGCGCGCGCGTTCGCCGGCCAGATAGCGGGTCGTCACATGCCCCGGCCGCCACATCAGCGGGGGGATCGTGTTCAGGACACGGCCGTCCAGCGCGAAAAGCCCTTCGATAACCTCTCCGGCCAGGGCCCAGATCGGTCGCCGCAGATCGTCGTCATACTGGCCGCATGCAAAACAATACGGCCCCTCCAGCGGCGCCCCGCAATTGGCGCAGTGTTCGCCCACGCGGCTGCGGCCGCCCTTCAGCTCCGACCCTACGGCGTCCGCCGTGACGGCGGTCTGGGCCGCATTGGCCGCTTCTTCCAGTGCGTCACCGGTCATTCGCCCCTCCCCCGATTACAAGGCGCGCCGCGCGCGAAATGCCGGCGCGTCAGCCCCCGGCCGCGTCCGCTTCGGCCTCCGACACGGCGCCGGCGCCGGCCGGGGCGGCGTCTTCGAAGCACAGATAGCGCGAGCGGTGAATATCCACCACATTATCTTCCCAGCCGGTCACTTCCGGGCTGACCAGGTTCTTGGTCACGAAATACCACATCGGGATGATGGGCATGTCGTCCAGCATGATCTGCTCGGCCTCATGCAGCAGCTGCGCGCGCTGCTCCATGTCCAGCGTGCGGTTCGATTCCTCGATCAGCGCGTCATAGCGGGGATTGGAGTATTTTCCATAATTCATCTGCCCGGTCTTGGTCTCCAGCAGATAGAGGAAATTGATCGGATCGTTGAAATCCGACGCCCAGGCCGCATCGCCCACATCGAAATTTCCCGCGCGCAGATTGTCGTAATGGATCTGCGTCTCGACGCCGGTGATCTCCACGTCCACCCATTCGGCGATGTCCTCCCAGTCGGCCTGCACCACCGGGGCGACGCGGGGGTTATCGCTGGTATTTCGGTGGGTGTATTCGAAACGCAGGGGGTTTTCCGGGCCATAACCGGCCTCTTCCAGCAGCTCCCGCGCGCGCGCCTTGCGCTCGTCCATCGACATATCCCACCAGTCCACCTTGGCCCCGTCGCCGTAATTGGCGATTCCCGGCGGCACCAGGCCCGGCGCCGGAAGCTGACCGGTCTTCAGGATCTCGTCGACCATGAACTCGCGCCCCAGCGCCATGGCCAGCGCCTGGCGCACCCGCGCATCGTCGAAGGGCGGGCGCTGCACGTTATAGACGTAATAGACCGTCGCCAGGAACGGCGAGACCCGCACATAGCCCGGCAGCTGCTCGCGCAGCTCCTCGATCTTCTGTCCGGGAAACTCGCTGTTGATATGCAGCTCGCCCGCGCGAAGGCGGCGCACGGCGGCGTTATTGTCGTTGGTCGGGTAGTAGTAGATTTCGTTCAGGCAGACATTGTCCGCGTCATAGAACGTCTCGTTCTTGGCGACGTGAACATAGTCATTGGTGCGCCACTCGGTCAGTTTGAACGGTCCATTCACCACCACATTGCCGGGCTGGATCCAGGCCGCGCCATATTCGTCGATCACGTGCCGGGGCACGGGAAACGCCGTGTGATGGGTCAGCAGTCCGGGAAGATACGGGGCCGGATATTCCAGCTCGATCCGCAGGGTCTTCTCGTCCACCGCCGTCACGCCCAGCTGTTCGGGGTCCATCGCCCCTTCGTTCACCGGCTGCGCGTTCTTGATGACATAGAGAAGCGAGGCGTATTGCGACAGCGTGCTGGGGTCCATGATCCGGCGGAAGGCAAATTCGAAATCATTGGCCGTCACCGGCGTTCCGTCGGACCACTGCGCGTCGCGCAATGTGAAGGTCCAGGTCTTGCCGTCGCTGGAGACGGTATGATTCTCGGCCATGCCATAGATCGGCTCGGCCTGCGCATTGTCGGTATAAAGACCCACAAACATGTCGCCGATAATGGCGTCTTCCCATTTCCCCGCGGCCTTGTGCGGGTCCAGGGACAGAGGTTCGGCCGTATTGCCGCGATGCAGGATGCGTTTGTCCGCCGCCTGTTGAGCCAGCGTTTCTCCGGTGTCCTCGCCGCCGCCGCAGGCCGCCAGAAACAGCGCGCCGGCCGCCATGGCCAGTCCGAATGCATTCCTGTTCATCGTTTCCCTTTCTCCGCACATCCCAAGGGCGCCGCCGGCTTTGCGCCGGGAGCGTCGTCCAATGCTCTTCCCCGATTTGGGTGAAGATAACCCTAAGCAACGATCATGGCATAGTTCGGACAGATCTAAAGAAACGGCCCGGACAAAACCTGTCCGGGCCGTTGTCTGTGCCGTAAAACAGACCTGAAACCGGCTAGGCGTCTTTCAGCTTCTTGGGCGGCATGGGAATGAAGCCGCTGGTGCGCCGCACATATTCCTCATAGCCGGGGCGGGAGCGCTTGAGCTTGCGCTCCAGCAGCGGCACGCCGCTCCACTTGACCAGAAGATAGGTCAGCACCGCCGGACCGATCACGCTGAACAGGCCGGGCGTGGTCTCCGCCGCGATCAGGAACAGGCCCCACCACACGCAGGCGTCACCGAAATAGTTCGGGTGCCGCGTATAGCGCCACAGCCCCTTGTCCATGACCTGGCCCTGGCTGGCCGGATCGCTCTTGAACTTCGCCAGCTGCCAGTCCCCGACCGATTCGAAGATGATCCCGATGGCCGCCAGCGCCGCGCCGATCCAGGCCAGCCAGCCCAGCGCCGCGGGCTCCGCCGCCACCTGTCCCAGCTGCACCGGCAGCGACACCACCCACAGCAGGATGGCCTGCAGGCCGAACACCTTGGTCAGGCTGAACAGGTGCACATTGCCGGGCGCCTTGTTCAACAGGGCGACATAGCGCTTGTCCGCGCCTTCCTTGCGCCACCGCCAGAACAGGTAACCGCCCAGCCGAAGCCCCCACACGGCCGTCACCGCCAGCAGCAGCGCGGAGCGCGCGGCCGAGCCGTCGGCGATCAGATAGGTCGACCCCGCCATGACGATAAAACCGATCGCCCAGAAGGAATCGATGAAGCTGACGTCATTCAACGGAATGCTCAGCAGCCACAGCACGAACATGCACGCGCAGATGACGCCGAAATTGATGGCAAGAATGCTGACCGCTTCCATGACGGCTCCCCCTTGTTCCCTCGGTTTCCTACCGGCCCGTGCTGACCTTGCCGGCCTTCAGGCCGCGCGCCATCTGGCGCTCCAGCCATTTCGGATCGCGCTGGATATTGGCGCGGACCTGAACGGCCATGGCGTCGGTATCCAGTTCGTCCAGCTTGTGCTTGATCGCGGTCAGGCCGACCTTGGCGATATCTTCCGGCCGCTCCTTGGCGCCCTCGACATGCTCGGCCATGCGCGTATCCACCGACCCCACGATCAGCGCCGCGACATGCGTGCCCTGATCGGCCAACTCGGCCCGGATAATGGTGGAGGCCGCGCGCGCGGCGAACTTGGACGGGCTGTAGCCGCCCATGTTCGGCACCGCGACGATCCCGCCCGCGGAAAGCACGTTCACGATGGCGCCACCGCCATTGGCTTTCAGCACCGGCGCAAAGGCGCGGGACATGTTCAGGACGCCGAAATAATTGACCTCCATCTCCATCCGCGCCTTGGAAATATCGGGCGAGCCGATCAGCAGGCCGTGCAGGAACGCCCCGGCGTTGTTGATGACGATATTGACGTCCGTGGCTTCCTTCGCCGCTGCCTCGATCTGGCTTTCGTCGGTCACGTCCAGCTTCAGCGCCACAACCGCGCCACCGAATTCGTCGACCAGGTGTTTCGCATCGTCGGGATTGCGCGCGCCGCAATAGACCTTCGATGCGCCGGCCGCGACCAGCGTGCGAACAAACCCTTCGCCAATGCCCCGGTTACCCCCGGTGACCAGCGCGACAGACCCCTTGATGTCGGTCATCGGCCACCCCCCATCAGATAGAGAATATCCTCGGGCTTTTTCTGGCCGCGCACGACTTCCTCGGCTTTCGGGTCGGGCAGGATCATGCCGCCGGCCCAGCCTTCGTTGGAATCCATGTCGCGGTTCCATTCCCAGCTCATGCGCCGGGCCGCGATGCGCCAGTCGCCGTCGCGCTTCTCGAACCGGTCCACCGTGCGCGCGCAGGTCAGCGTGTCGGTCTTCTTTCCGTCCAGCTTCATGCGCGCAAAGGTCAGGATGTAGGATTCGACAATGGCGCTCTTGCCGTCGTCATTCAGCTCGACAATGCAATTGCACAACAGGTGAGTCATGCCCTTGGCCAGCGCCAGCCCGTCGGAAATCTTGTCCAGATAATCCGCCGCCGAACCGTCGAACGTGCCGCCGTGATGCTCGGTCGCGTCCGGGTGGTACATCGTGCGCAGAAGCTCCACGTCGGCGCGGTCAACGGCGCGGCTGTACAGCGCCATCTTTTCCTGGATCGCCTGCTTGTCGATGACGGCCTGGATGGCCTTCGGATCAATCTCTGACATCGGGTCTGCCTATTCGTCGGGTGTGATGATGTTCGCCGCCATCGGGTCGGCATAAAGCCGGTCGATGTCGTCGGCACGCAAATTCTTGGCGATGGCCTGGTTGACCGTGCCCTTGTCGGACAGCTCATGCGCCTCCGGGTCGGGCGGGCGGGTCAGGAACATCAGGCGTTTGACCTGGGCGCTCTTGCCCGGGTTTTCGTCATTATGGCTTTTCAGGCCCGCCGCGATGTGCGCGCTGACCGCCGGGTCATCCAGCAGGCTGGCCGCATCGGCGTCCGGCTTGCCGGCGATTTTCTGCAAGCCCTTGGCGTCCGGCCAGGCCAGGATCGCCACATAGTCGCGGTTCTCGCCGCAGATCACCGCATCGCTGACCGCCGGGGCCAGCGCCTTGACCAGCTGGGCGCGCAGGTTTCCGCCCGCCACCCAGGTCCCGGTCGCCAGCTTGAATTCCTCGGCCAGACGCCCGGCAAAGGCCAGGCCCTGCTTGGGATCGTTCTCGTCGATGAAGGTGACCGTGTCGCCGATCTTGTAGAAACCTTCCTCGTCGAAGATTTCCTTGTTCTTCTCCGGCTGGGCGTAATAGCCGGACATCACCATCGGACCCTTGAAGCGGATCTCGTAGCGGTCGTCCGCCGGGACCAGCTTGATCGTCAGGCCCGGCATGGGCAGGCCCACGCCCACCTTGTCGGTCGGCCAGTAGATCGCCATGCAGCCCGAAGCCGTTTCCGTCGCGCCATAGCCGGTGGTCATGAAGATGCGGTGGCCCGTGGTTTTCACCGCCAGGGTCTGCAGCCGGTCCAGCACCGGTTGCGGCAGGCCCGCCCCGCCATAGAGCATCATCCCCAGCTTGGAGAAGAACGTCTCCCGCAACTCGTCATCGGCCTCCAGCGCATCGACCAGCATGGCGTAGCCGGTCGGCACATTGGTGAAATATTTCAGCGGGATTTCCCGCAAATTCCGGACCGACTCGTCGAACAGGCCCGGCAAAGGCTTGCCGTCATCAATATAAAGCGTGCCGCCGAAAATCGCCGCGGCCATGGAGGTAAACGCCCCCGACACGTGGCTCCACGGCAGCCATTCCAGCAGCACGTCGTCCCAGCCCGAAGCCTTGCCCAGCGTCTGCCAGCCCTGGCTGAGATTGGTAATCAGCATGCGCTGGGTCTGCATCACCGCCTTGGGCCGTCCGGTCGAACCGGAGGTCAGCATGTAGGCGGTCGTCGCGTCCGGATCGATCGAGGCGATGGATTTCTCCACCGCATCGGTCACCGGCGTCGACAGAACCTCGTCATAGGCGACCGCGTCGCAATCCAGCGCGTCCGGATTGCGGCTGACCACCGTGACCCCGGACAGGTCCATCGCGTTCAGCGCGCCGTTCTGCGCCGCCCCGTCCTCGGCGAACACCACGGCCGGCTTCACCAGGTCGAAGACATATTGCAGCCGGTCATAGGAGCCGGGAATCCGGGAATAATTGATGCTGACCGGGCTGACCGGGACATGCGCGGCAAACGCGCCATAGCGCATGGTCGCGTGCGCGATGGAATTGCCCGACAGGATCATCACCGGGCGTTCGGCCGGAATGTTCTTGTCCAGCAGCCATTGCGCGACGGCGTCGCTATCGCGTTTGACTTGAGAAAAAGACCGCATCCGCCATGCGCGCTCGCTTCCGGCGCGCTCGGCGAGATGCGGTTTATCAGGCTGGAGGGAGGCCTGACGAGCCAGACCGGCCGGCACGGAGTCGGCCGCGATTTCGATGGGCGTGTTGTGGCGGATCAGAATCTCGCCATTGTCCCGGCGCTCGACGTCCAGATCGACATCCGGCAGCGGGACCGGGCGCAGCGGCGCGCTTTCCGGCGCCTTTACCTCTTCACTCACCATATCTCCTGACGGCTTCTTATTGCCGAGCCATTTTCAATATTGTCTGCGTCGCCTGAAAGATGTGCGGGGCCGGTCACTACCGGACAATGACCAGCCCCGTCTGAAAGAACGTGCCCGCCTAGAAGCGCGCGCTCAGCTCCACGCCATAGGTTGCCGGCGCGCCGTACCGCGAGAACTCATCCCCGGCGAAGGGAATGATGCCCAGACGGTACAATTCGTCGGTCACGTTCTTGCCCCAGATTGCGACTTCCCAGTTGCCATCCTGCGGACCGAAGGAAACCCGGCCGTTCAGCAGGCCATAGGAGTCCTCGAAATTGATGTTCTCCGGCAGCCAGAAGAACTCGTCCTGCCACGAATAGGTCGCCCGCGCGCCCACCATGTAGGTGTCGTTCACCGGCTGCTCGAAATCGAAACCGACCGTGTAGGAGAATTCAGGCGTCCGGTTGATCTGGTTGCCCGAAAGGTCCCGTCCCGTGGAGTCGATGAAGTTCTCGTACTCGGTGTCCAGGAAGGACGCCGTGCCGAACAGCTGAAGCTGCTGGACCGGCTGGAACACGGTCTCGAGCTCGACGCCGTTGATCTTGGCGTCCGCGGCGTTGGAGACCACCAGGGTCAGGCCGGTGTCGTCCAGAACCTCGACCTGCAGGTCGCTGAAGTCCGTCTTGAAGACAGAGGCGTTGAAGCGGAAGCGGCCATCGGCCCAGTCCGTTTTCACGCCCGCCTCATAGGTCCAGGCGGTTTCCGGGTTGTAGGACAGCAGCGCCGCGGTCTCGTTCGCCGGCTTGCCCTGCCAGCCGCCGCCCTTGAAGCCGCGCGTGGCGCTGGCATAGGCGAAGACGTTTTCCGTCGCGCGCCATTCGGCGGCGAATTTCGGCGTCAGCTCCGACCAGTCGTCCTCGGTCTGGATGTCGAACTGATCCTCGGCCGGGCCAAGCGGCGCCACGCAGAAGATCGCGCCGGGCGCGCCGTAATCCAGGCAGTTGACCTTGTTCTTCAGTTCCTTGTCGTCGACCGTGTAGCGCAGGCCGGCGGTCAGGGTGAACGCATCGGTCACGTCGTAATTGACCTCGCCGAACGCGGCCAGGTTCTGGGTCTTGGCGGACTGGGTGTAGATAGAGGTCCCGTCCAGGATATCCCCGGTCGTGCCCGGTCCGGCAAAGATGAAGGAAGACGCGCTGTTCGTGTCCTCGCGGTTCGTGGTCTCGTTGTAATAGTAGAGACCGCCGATCCAGTTGAGCGGACCGGACGAATTGGAGGTCAGGCGCAGCTCCTGCGTATAGGCGCTGTATTCCTCATACTGGCCCACGATCGAGTCCGTCAGCGAGGGCGGCGAGGCCAGGCCCGACTGCGAGAACTTGTCAGACGCATTGCCGTAGCGCCAGGCGCTCAGATAGGTCAGCGTCGCCCAGTCCATGTCGTAATCGAACCGCGCCGTCAGGCCGTAGGTCCGGGTCTTCTCGAACAGGTCGAACGGGTGGTTGGACGTGCGCACGTCGTCGGTCGCCGGACCGCCGAACCCGCGCACCGTGCCCGGTCCGTCAATGCTGACCGCGTCCACCGGATAGCGCGACTGGCCGTCATTCTCGGTATAGGACCACTCGCCGGTCAGCTGCAGGCTGGCGCGTTCGTTGAAATCAACGTCCACCGCGCCGCGCGCGCCCCACTGGTCCAGGTTCTCCAGCTCGTCGCCGGTCATGATGTTATCGGCATAGCCGTCGCGGCTGGACTGGAAGAAGGCCAGGCGGCCGGCGATGCCGTTGGCCAGCGGCCCGGTCACGTAACCGTCCGACTGGATCGCGTTGTAATTGCCGTAGGAGGCGGAAAGCGCGCCGCCAAACGTGTCTTCCGGGCGCGCCGTGATCAGGTTCACCGCGCCGCCGACCACGTTCTTGCCGTAGAGCGTGCCTTGCGGGCCGCGCAGGACTTCCACGCGCTGCAGGTCAAAGACCGGCGGCGTCGCCGTGCCGCGGCGGCCGATATAGACTTCGTCAATGAACAGGCCCACCGACGGGTCGGCGGAGGCGCTGTCCAGGCGGATCGTGCCGATGCCGCGGATGATCAGTTCCTGCTCGGTCGAGTCCGCTTTCTGGAAGGAGAAGCTGGGCGTGCGGTCCGCGATCTCGGAAAGATCCTGGATCCGGCCCTTCTCCAGTTCTTCGGACCCGAACGCGGTCACGGCCACCGGAATGGACTGGACGCTTTCGGAACGCTTGGTCGCGGTCACGACGATCTCGTCGATCTGGGCGCTGGCCGGCGCTGAAATCAGCGCGGCAGAGAATGCGATAGCGGCGGTGCTGACGCCGCGAAGTGCGATGGTTTTCGCCTGAGACTTCATATTTTCCTCCCCCGCCCGGATGGCTGCTTCGCCGGGCTCCCTATGGGTATTATTGTGCAACTCACGGAATTGATAAGCGGCATGCGCAAAGCCTGTCAATCGAGACATTTTCGCACCCTTGAGCTAAATATTTGATTTAACTGACATTAAATTTTCACAAGAAAGTTTTTTCTGAAATTTTCTGTGCAGCATCGCGGGTTTTTTCGGCAACCGCCTTATCCGGCGCGCGCGCCCTGAAGCCGGGAAGCGCCCCGCCGCGCGCCCTGCCGGCGCAGGTCTTTTGCGCCGGCCTCCGGGCGCTCCGCAATGGCCCGCCACGACAGGCGAAACGGAATTTTCTCCGGAACGCCGCCCGGGCCGGATACAGGTCCGGGCCTCTTGAAGGTTTTATTTTGCAAGCTACGATCCGCGTCCCATTACAGACGGAGCGCCCGTGTTCGACGTTCAATCCTTCAAGGCGAAACTTCGCTTGCCCGCCATTGCCGCCCCCATGTTTCTGGTGTCCGGCCCCGATCTCGTGATCGCCACCTGCAAGTCCGGCATGGTCGGATCCTTCCCCGCGCCCAATGCGCGCGACGTCTCCATCCTCGACGACTGGATGAGCCAGATTTCCAGCGCGCTGGACGGCGATGAGGACGCCGCCCCGTGGGCGCTGAACATGGTGGTTCATTCATCCTATGACCGGCTGGACGATGAACTGGCGCTGGTCAGCAAATACAAGCCGGGCGTGGTCATCACCGCGCTGGGCGGTCCGCAACGCGTGATTCCCGCCGTGCATGATTATGGCGGCGCGGTCTTCGCCGACGTGAACAGCCTGGCCTTCGCGAAAAAGGCCGCCGCGGCGGGCGCGGACGGTCTGGTCCTGGTCTCTTCCGGCGCCGGCGGCCATACCGGCGAGATGTCGGGCTTCGCCTTTGTCGACGCGGTGCGCCAGTTCTTTGACGGCCCCATCGTGCTCGCCGGCTCCATCGCCACGGGCCGCGCGGTGCGCGCCGCCGAAATCCTGGGCGCGGATCTGGCCTATGTCGGCACGCAGTTCATCGCCGCGGCCGAGAGCATCGCCGATCCCGCCTATAAGGAGATGCTGGTCTCCGCGACCATTGAGGATATCCAGCGGTCGGACGCCATCACCGGGGTCCCCGCCAACTGGCTGAAACCCAGCCTGAAAGCGGCCGGCATCGATCTGGATCAGCTGAAGGCGGCCAGCAAGGGCCCGAACTTCAAGGACGCCGGGAATCCAGCCAAGGCCTGGAAACATGTATGGTCGGCCGGACACGGCGTCGGACAGATCGATGCGATCCGGCCCGCCGCCGACATCATCGACCAACTCGCGAGGGAATATGACCACGCAAAAACCCTCTAGCTCCGGCGGCTTCCTGTCCGCCCTGTTCGGCGGCGGCAAGGCGAAGGGCGGCATACCGCTCAGCCCGCCCGCCCGCGTGAAGGACTATTACAAGCGCGGCTGGTGGACCGGCCGCACCGTTGACGACGTGTTCCGCGAGGCCGTCGCCGAAAGCGGCGATTATCCCGCCATTGTCGATCCGCTGAACCGCGCCGACCTGCTGGGCAGCGAGCCGCAGCGCTGGTCATTCGGCGAGCTGAACGGCCGGGTGAACGCGCTCTGCAAGTGGTTCGCGGCGCAAGGGCTGAAGCGCGGCGACCGCGTGGTCATGCAGCTTCCCAATATCGTGGAGGGCGTCGCCGTCTTCCTCGCCTGCGCCCGTTCCGGCCTGATCCTCAGCCCGGTCGCGGTGCAGTACCGCAAGCACGAGCTGGCCCAGATTCTGCCGCTGATCGAACCCAAGGCCTTCCTCACCGTCACCAGCTTCGCCGGCCACGCTTACGCGGAGGGCGCGCTGGCCGCCTGCGCCGCCCACGCGCCGGACGCGGTCGTCGCCTGCTGGGGCGATAACGCGCCGGACGGCGCGGTCAGCCTGGATTCTCTGGGGACCAGCAGCACGGACGCCGCCCCACTCGGCGGCAAGGACATCGACCCGAACGAGGTCCTGACCATTTGCTGGACGTCGGGCACGGAATCCGCGCCCAAGGGCGTGCCGCGCCATCACAATCACTGGGTCTTCAACGGCGAAATCATGCTGGAGGCCGCCACGGTGAAGAAGGGCGAGGCTTTCCTCAGCCCCTTCCCGATGATCAATATCGCCTCCATCGGCGGCATGGTCATGCCGTGGCTGATCGCCAAAGGCGTGCTGGTGCAGCATCACCCGTTCGATCTCGGCGTCTTCCTGCGCCAGATCGCGCAGGAAAAGGTCGTCTACACCCTGGTCCCGCCCGCGGTTCTGAACCAGCTCCTCAAAGCGCCGGAGATTCTGGAGAAGGCGGACATTTCCTCTGTCCGCCGCGTCGCCTCCGGCTCCGCCCCCCTCGCCCCCTGGATGGTGAAGGGCTGGCAGGAGGAGCACGGCGTCACCGTCATCAATGTGTTCGGCTCCAACGAGGGCGCCTCGCTGGTCACCACGGGCGAGATCGCCCCGGACCCGGAAACCCGCGCTGCCTATTTCCCGCGCTTTGGCGATTCCGATGTCTGGCCCAGCCGCGTCGGGACCAGCGTCCGCACAAGGCTGGTCGATCCGGAAACGGAAAAGGACATCAAGAAACCCGGCGAGAAGGGGGAGCTGCGCATCGACGGCGCCATGACCTTCGACGGCTACTGGCGCAAGGACGGCATCGACACCTCCTGCTTCGACAAGAAGGGCTATTTCCGCACGGGCGATTTGTTCGAGCTGGTGGACGACAAATTCTACCGCTTCGTCGGCCGCTCGAAGGAGATCATCATCCGCGGCGGCGTGAACATCTCCCCGGCGGAGGTCGAGGCCCTTGTCGAGAGCCACCCCGCCGTGCGCGAGGCCGCCTGCGCCTCCTATCCCGATGAGCGGCTGGGCGAGCGCGTCTGCGCCGTCGTCGCCCTGCATGAGGGCCAGTCCCTGACGCTGGAGGAGCTCACCGCCTTCCTCAAGGATAAGGAACTCGCCGTCTACAAGCTGCCCGAGAAACTCAAGACCGTGGACGCCCTGCCCCGCAACTCGCTGGGCAAGGTGGTCCGCCGCGAACTGAACGAGGCCCCGTAATGGCTGATCCCGTCCATTTCTATTTCGACTTCTCGTCGAGCTATTCCTATTTCGCCTATGACCGCATCGGCGCGGTCGCGGGCAAGCATATGCGCGACCTGGTGCACCGCCCCATCGCGCTGGGCGCGATCTTCAAGGAGCGCGGCCACGCCCCGGACATGCCGGGCACGGACAAGGGCTCATACATCTTCCATGACGTGGAGCGGCAGGCCGCCCTGCTGGGCAAGCCTTACGCCTGGCCCAAGCCCTTCCCTTACAATTCCATTCCCGCCGCGCGCGGCTTCTACTGGCTGGACGCCAACGCGCCGGACCTCGCCCAGCCCTATGTCGCCGCGGTTTTCGAGACCGTCTTCGGCAAGGGTCAGGCCGTCGATGATCCGGACACGCTGGCGGACGCCGCAAAATCGGTCGGCGCGGACGCCGCCGCCTTCAAGGACGGCATCGCCGAGCCCGCCATCAAGTCCCGCCTGATCGAGGAAACCGAGGCCGCCAAGGCCAAGGGCGTCTTCGGCGCCCCCAGCTTCACCGTCGGCGACGAGTTGTTCTGGGGCGCGGACCGCCTCGATTCCCTCGACGCATGGCTGGCGCAGAATTAGGCCAAAGGAGGCTTTAAATGACCCGTCCCGTTTACATTCTTGGCGGCTGGCAAAGCGATTTCAGCGAAAACTGGATGCGCCAGGACAAGGACATCATGGCCGCCTTCAAGGACGCCGTGGACCACGCGCTGGACGCCACCGGCATCGACCCGGCGGATGTCGAGACCGGCCATGTCGGCAATTTCGTGGGCGAGCTTTTCAACCATCAGGGCCTGATGGGCGGCTTCTTCGGCATGTGCCGGGAGGAATGGGCCGACCTGCCCACCGGACGCCACGAAGCGGCCTGCGCCTCGGGCAGCATCGCCCTTCTCGCCGCCTCGGCCGAGATCGAGGCCGGACGCTATGACCTCGCCTGCGTCGTCGGGCTGGAGCAGATGCGCAATGTCCCGGGCATCGAGGCCGCGGGTCATCTGGGCGCGGCCATCTGGTCGGGCCACGAGTTCGAGGGCGTGGCCATGCCCTGGCCGCACATCTTCGCCAAGCTGGGCGACGAATATGACCGCCGCTACGGCCTGAAGCATGAGCATCTGGCCGGCATCGCGAAAACCAATTTCGAGAACGCCCGCCGCAACCCGAACGCCCAGACCCGCAAATGGGAATTCACCGAGGCCAGCTTCACCACGGACGACGAGGCCAACCCGGTCATCGACGGGCGCATCCGCAAACAGGATTGCGGCCAGATCACCGATGGCGTCGCCGTCGCCTTCCTGGCATCCGAGGACAAGGCCCGCGCCTACGCCAAGCAGCGCGGCCTGAAGCTGGAGGACCTCGCCAAGATCGAGGGCTGGGGCCATCACTCCGCCCCCATCGCCTATCAGGCGAAGATCGATGCCGGCGGCAACAGCCCCTATATCTTCCCCCATATCCGCCAGACCGTGGTGGACGCCCAGTCGCGCGCGGGCACGACGCTGGACGCGGTGGACGTCATCGAAACCCATGACTGCTTCACCACCACCGAATACATGGCCATCGACCATTTCGGCCTGACCGCGCCGGGCGAAAGCTGGAAAGCGGTGGAGGACGGCGTTATCGCCATAGACGGCGAAAAGCCGATCAACCCGTCAGGCGGCCTGATCGGAACCGGCCACCCGGTCGGCGCGACCGGCGTGCGCATGGCGCTGGACGGTTTCAAACAGGTCACCCGTCAGGCGGGCGGCTATCAGGTGGACGGCGTGGAGCGCGTTCAGACCCTCAATATCGGCGGCAGCGCGACCACGGCGGTCAGCTTCGTCATCGGCCGCGGAGAGGCAGCTTAAATGGCGCATATCGACACCATCCAGACCGTCATCGATTGCTGGAAAAAAGGCGACCTCGACGGCGTTCTGGACCAGCTGCATGATGATGTCGTCTATCACTACCACGTCGGCTCCCGCCCGCTGGAGGGCAAGGACTGGGTGCGCCGTTTCCTGGAAAAATTCGGCGCCGGCCAGACCGAGATCCGCTGGTTTATCCGCCACTGGACCCAAGACGGCGACCGCGTGATGGTTGAAGGCGTGGACGATTATGTCGACGCCGAAGGCACGCGCATCCAGACCCCCTATATGGGCGTCTTCGAATTCGAGGACGGCAAGATCAAAAACTGGCGCGACTATGTCGATCTCGGCCTAGTCAAGATGATCAAGGACGGCGACGGCCTGCCCGAATGGGTGAAGCCGCTGGTCGGTTAAAGTGCAAACACAGGTGCGACAAATCGCGCACGGAATCATAGCGGGTATGCCTAACATCCGTTCTGTGTTTGTGACATTCTGCGGCGAAATTCCATCTTGTCATTTCAGCAGGTGCCGCCGCCCATGCTCTTTACTTTTCTTGAAACCGAACCCGGCCAGTTTCCTGTCCTCGACCGGATCCGCGACCGCATAAACGACCGCAAGGACGCCGCCGGCGTGAAAGCCCGGGACGACGCGCTGGACGCGGACGCCGACGCGGTGCTCAATGGCGACCTCTTCGCCGACAACGGCTCCGGCGCCGATAGCGAACAAACCATCGGCGACCTGGAGATTGCCTCGGTCAACGGGTCCTTTGCCGATGTTGGCGAGACCATCACGCTGGATTCCGGCGCGCTGCTGACCGTCTATGAAGACGGCACGTTTGATTACGACGCCAACGGCGCCTTTGACGATTTGACGGACGGCGAATTCGCTACCGAGACTTTCACCTATCAGGCCCGCAGCACGTCTTCGCCCTTCGCCATGGACCAGGCGACAGTGACAATCACGGTGGGCGGGGTGAACGGCGCTCCCGTGATCACCTCGGGCGGAACGGCCTCCTTGGCGGAGAACGAAACCGACACCGGTTACACGGCGACTGCCGATGACGACCCGGGCTCCGTCATAAGCTTCTCCATTACCGGCGGCGCGGACGCCGCCCTGTTTTCCATCGACTCCGATACGGGCGAGCTCACCTTCAACGTCGCCCCGGACTTCGAAAACCTCGGCGATGATGACGGCGACAATGCCTATGAGCTGGTCATCACCGCCACCGACGATGATGCGCTGAGCGGCAGCCAGAGCGTAACGGTGACCGTGACGAACGCCGACGAGACGCCGGTCATCACCTCCGGCGGCTCGGCCAGCGCGGCGGAAAACCAGACAGACGCCGGCTACACGGCGGCGGCGCAGCCCGACGCGGGCGACGATGTTGTCTTTTCCATCTCCGGCGGCGTGGACGCGGCGCTGTTCTCCATTGACGCGGACACCGGCGAACTGACCTTCAATGCCGCGCCGGATTTCGAGAATCCGGGCGATGACGACGGCGACAACGCCTACGAGGTCGAAATCACCGCCACCGATAATGGCGGGCTGACCGATGCGCAGGCGGTCACCATCAATGTGACCGATCAGAACGAGGCGCCGGTTCTGGCC
Source organism: Euryhalocaulis caribicus (assembly GCF_000412185.1). GTDB lineage: Bacteria > Pseudomonadota > Alphaproteobacteria > Caulobacterales > Maricaulaceae > Euryhalocaulis > Euryhalocaulis caribicus. Next base: position 192,586 of record NZ_ASJA01000005.1, on the reverse strand, counting down.
GCGGGCGCGGCGGAGATCATCGACGTGGAAACCCTGTCGCCGCAGCAAGGTTTCATCCTGCGCGGTGATACGGCCTACGACATCTTCGGGATCAGCTCATCTTCGGCCGGAGATATCAATGGCGACGGGTTCGACGACATGATCGTCGGCGCCGCCTATGGCTATGACGGCGGCATCATCGCGGGCGAGGCCTATGTCGTGTTCGGCGGCGACAGCGGCTTTGGAACCGCTGACGGATCCGGCCGCAACGTCCTGGACATGACCAGTCTCGCGCCGGATGAGGGTTTCATCCTGCAGGGCGCGAACGGCTATGACATTACCGGGGCCTCGGTTTCCTCGGCGGGCGACATCAATGGCGACGGCATCGACGATATGATCGTCGGCGCGCCGTATCTGAACGGCTTCTTCGGCGCGGGACCCGGCAAGGCCTATGTGATCTTCGGCTCCACGGAGGCCCTGGGCGCGGTCGACGGCACGGGCCGCGCGGTGATTGACCTCGCGGACCTCGACGCGGAAGACGGATTCATCATCCAGGGCAGCGCGGATTATAACTCCACCGGGTTTTCGTCGGCTTCAGCCGGAGACGTCAACGGAGACGGCCTCGACGATGTCATCGTGGGCGCTTTCGGCGCCAATAATTCTGAGGGCGAGGCTTATGTTATTTTCGGCTCCGAGGACGGGTTCGGCGCGATCGGCGGATCCGGCGCGGACATTGTAAACGCCGCGACCCTGACCGCCGATCAGGGTTTCGTCATCAAGGGGGACGCGGCGGACGACTCGATGGGCTACTCGGTTTCCGGTGCCGGCGACATCAATGGCGATGGTCTGGCCGATGTGATCGTCGGCGCCGATTACGGCGGCGACGGCGGCGCGATGGCAGGCGAGGCTTATGTCATCTTCGGGTCTGACGGCGGATTTGGCTCCCCCGACGGCGACGGGCGGCAGGTCATAGATCTGACGAACCTGGCCCCTGAGGAGGGATTCATCATCCAGGGCGATGAGAGCCTTGACGGGCTGGGCCGGTCCGTTTCCAACGCCGGGGACATCGATGGCGACGGCTTCGACGACATCATCGTCGGGGCGCCCGCCGGCGGTGATGGCGGTTCTTACGCCGGCGAGGCCTATGTCCTGTTCGGCGGCGATCAGGGCTTTGGAACCGTGAACGGCACGGGCCGGTCGGTCGTGGACATGACGGGCCTTTCACCTGAAGCCGGCTTCGTGATCCAGGGCGTCGCGAACAACTATACCGGCATTGCGGTGTCCTCCGCCGGCGACATGAATGGCGACGGGTTCGATGATCTGATCATCGGGGCCGCGCTTCCCTTCGGCGGATCCATCGGCAAGGCCTATGTCCTGTTCGGCGGCGATAACGGCTTCGGCTCTGTGGACGGGACAGGCCGGCAAGTGGTCGATCTGGACAATCTGACCGGCGATCAGGGTTTCGTGATCGACAGCGATATTCTCGGCTCCTCGACCGGCTTCGCGGTTTCCGCGGCGGGCGACATCGATAATGACGGCTTCGACGACATCATTGTCCCGGCCCCGGGCGAGGGCGATGCCTATGTCATCTATGGCCGCGCCAATGTGGCCGCGGACGCCTATGTCTCGGTCGGCGAAGGTCAGACCGATACAGGCTATTCCGCCGCCGCCGCCGACCCAGATTCCACCGATACGCTGACCTACTCGATCACTGGCGGCGCGGACGCCGCCGCTTTCGTGATCGACGCGGCCACAGGCGCGCTCAGCTTCGCCTCGGCACCGGATTTCGAGACGCCGGGCGATGCGGACGGGTTCAACGATTATGAAGTTGAAATCTCGGTCACCGATAGCGGCGGTCTGACGGACAGCCAGCTTGTCGCGGTCACCGTTACCGACGTGAGTGAAGGCGCCGGCGCCGAAGCGGCCCTAGCCGCCCTGGCCCGGCCGGACGATCCGGAAGATGCGGGCGGCGGAGGCTTCGCAGGGGAAACGACCGCTGCGCCTCTGCCGGACTTTGCGGACGCGACCCTGTTTCATGCGCCACACGCCGATATGGACGCCTGGCTGTTCTGACGCGGCATGATCTAGAGCGTATTCAACAGTTCCAGGAAATCGTCCTGCGCCGTCCCGGCTGAATGGGTGGCGTCCTTGTGGGACGCTTCCTTCATGCCGGCGTCGGTTGCCTCGTCGCTGGCGTCGGCCGGGATGATCACCGCCTCCGAGGTCAGGAAGCGCGCCCGGCGCACGCGGTCCGCGCCGGCGATGAAGACTTCACCGTTCGCCGTGCAGGCGGGGCTGGCCAGCCATGTCGCGCACAGCGCCGCGCGCTCCGGCTCCACGCCGTGCTTGGCGTTGGGCGGCATGTAATCGTCCGTCATCTGGGTATGGGCGTAGGGCGCGATGGAATTGACCTTGACGCCCCGGCCATCGCCCTCGAACGCCAGCGCCCGGGTCAGGCCGTACAGCGCGGATTTGGAGCTGGAATAGGCCGCCATCCCCGGCGCGCCCAGTATCCCGGCGGTCGACATGGAAAACACGATGCGTCCCGCGCCGCTCTCTTCCAGATGCGGCAGCGCCGCCCGCGCCAGATCGGCGGCGGCAAAGAAGTTCAGCTCGAAAATATCGCGGAAAGTTTCTTCCGGCTGCTTGGTAAAACGTTTCGCCTCGCCCACGCCGGCGTTGGAAATCACATAGTCCAGCCGCCCGAACGCCTCGCGCGCCTGCTCCACCATCTTCGCCGCCGCGCCTTTTTCCATCGCATCGACATGGCTGATCTCTGCCTTGCCGCCAGCGCTGCGGATTTCCTCGACCACCGCGGCCGCGCTGTCGGGCGCGCCTTCCCGCACGCGGTTATTGACCAGCACGGCGGCGCCGCGTTTGGCCAGCGCCAGCGCATAAGCGCGGCCCAGACCCTTGCCCGCGCCCGTGATCAGGCCGGCTTTTCCATCGAGTTCGAGATTCATTTGTCGGTTCTTGCTTGACGGCGCACGGTATGTGCGGGAACTATGACTTGCATAAACAAACCTTATCGGGAGGAATTCCAATGCGCAATATTCTAGGCGGCGTCGCCGCCCTTGCCGTGCTCGCCATCGCCGCTCCGGCCTTTGCCGACACGGACGAAGAAAAGCTCGCCGTCGCCAATGAAATGATCCAGGCGTGGAACGATCAGGACTGGGACAAGGTCGTTGACCTGTTCGCCGAGGACGGCTCGCTTCACTCCATGATGGTCGAGCCGATCGTCGGCCGCGAGGCCATTGGCAACCGCATCGGCCACATGGCCGAGGGCATCGAGGAGATCGAGCTGAAGATCCAGAATCTCGGCGTGATCGACGGCGTGGTTTTCATGGAGCGCATCGACGACTTCACCTATAACGGCCACGCGGGCGAAGTGCCGGTCGTGGGCGTTGTCGAGATCGAGGACGGCAAGGTTCAGGAATGGCGCGAATATTATGACCGCGCCGAACTTCTGGAGGCCATGGGCGTCGAAACGGACTTTGATTCCGAAGCACGCTAGGCTTCAATTTCCGACCTGACTCACACAGACAAGAAGCGAACCGTCGCCCATGACCGAGACTGAGACCGCCGCGCGGGACGATTCCTATCCGCGCCCGATCATCGCATGGGCGACGGTCGCAATTCTTTTCTTCGCCTATATCTTTTCCTTCATCGACCGGATGATCATCAGCCTTCTGGTCGAACCCCTGAAGGCCGAATTCAACGTCACCGACACCCAGATCGGCCTCCTGATGGGGCCGGCATTCGCCCTGTTCTATACTATCGCCGGCCTGCCCATCGGCCGCCTGATCGACCGCACGCGCCGCTTGCGCGTGGCGGGCATCGGCGCCGCCATCTGGTGCGCCATGACCGCGGCCTCCGGCATGGCGGGCAGTTTCTGGCAGCTTTTCGCCGCCCGGATCGGCGTCGGCGTGGGCGAGGCCACGCTCTCCCCGGCCGCCTATTCCGTCATCTCCGACAGTTTCCCGAAAAAGCGCCTGGGCCTGGCCATGGGCGTCTACAGCCTCGGCTCCGCCACCGGCGCCGGGCTGGCCTTCCTGCTGGGCGGCATGGTGGTGGCGCTGGTCACGAACGCCGGCTCGTTCAGCCTGCCGCTGGTCGGACAGCTGGAGCCCTGGCGCGTCGTCTTCATCGCGGTCGGCCTGCCGGGTCTGCTGATCGCCGCCATGCTCTGGATGCTGCCCGAACCGGCGCGCAAGGGCGTCGTCACGGACGGCGACCACGCCACGCTGCGGGACCTGTTTGCCTTCCTGAAGTCGCGCGCCGGCTTCATCTCCATGCATTTCCTCGCCGTCGGCATGGTCAATCTGGCCGTGTTCGCCGCCGTCTCATGGACCGCCGTCCTGTTCGTGCGCGTGCACGGTTTCGGCGTTGCGGAGTCCGGCTATCTGACCGGCGCCGCGCTGATCGTCGGCGGCATGATCGGCCTGATCGGCGGCGGCTGGCTGTCGGACAAGGCCGGCGGCTCGGTGAAGGCCCGCATGGCGGTTTGCGGCGGCGCGGCCGTGGTCGGCGCGGTCTGCGCCGCGTTCTATTCGCTGGTCCCCAATCCCTGGCTGGCCGCCTTTATTTTCGTCTTCTTCTTCGCCGCCGGCGCCACGCCCATCGGGGTCGCCGCCGCCGCGCTGCAACAGATCGCGCCCAACCGCATGCGCGCCACCGTCTCGGCGGCCTATCTGTTCGTGGTGAATTTCGTCGGGCTGGTGATCGGCCCGCCGGCCGTCGCCGCGCTCGCCGACATGATGTTCCCGGGCGAGGAAGGCATCCGCTATTCCATCGCCATCATCTCGCCCGTCGGCTACGCGGTCGCCATCGTCTGTTTCTTCCTGGCCATGCGCTTCGCGGGCGAGGACTAGCGCCGCTTCCAGACCAGGGCGTGATGGCGGGCCTTGGCGCCCGTCCCCTCGTCCGCTGACAGGGTCAGCGTCTCCCCCTCCAGCAGCACGTCGCGCACCTGTGTCGTGCCGACGAAGTCGGGGTTCAGGGCCAGCGTCACCTCGTGCCGCACCTGATCGCCGTCCAGCGTCCAGCGCCCGGCGTATGAGAAATAGGAATCGTAAGCGGCGGCCCGCTCGCCCTCCGGCGCATTGCGGATATCGGCGCGCCCGAACAACGGCCGACCGCTACGCGCAATCGCCGCCGACATCGCCCCGTCCGCGGTATAGAGGATCATCCCCTCCGGCGCCTCGCCGAACGGATGCGTCTTGCGCCCGTCGGGATAGGAAATCGTCCAGCTGACCAGACGCCAGCTCCCGATCAGATCCTCTTCGCGCGCCATCACGCCGCCGCCGGTTCGCGGAACTGCACGATGCGGAACCGGTTGGCAACGAACGCCAGATCCGCCAGGCACGCATTGCCCGCCGGGTTTAGCCCCGTGACGTGATAATCGCTGTACGCGGCGGCGAAATTGATCGGCATGTTCGCCGGCATGTTGCACCAGAGCGAGGCCCCGGCGTCGGCAAACGCGTTCTGCGCTTTGCTGAGATAATCCGGCTGCGCCGAGTAAAGGTAGGAGCTGATCGCCCCCTTCTCCCGCGCCAGCCGCGCGGCGTTGGACAGCGCCGCATCCGCGTCCGCCTCCCGGATCAGGAAGGCGACCGGCGCGAAATGCTCCTCCGAATAAAGCTCGGAATGATCCGCATCGGTCTCGATCACCAGCGGCGTCGCGGTGCGCGCGTCCGGAAACTCCGGGTGGTCATAGGGGCGGCTGTCCAGCCGCACGCGACCGGCCTTCCCGGCCGCCCCGCGCAATTTCTCGATCAGCTCCAGCGAGGCTTCCGCCTGCACCGCCGCGCACAGCGCCGCGGCGCGCTTCGGATTGCCCGTCCGCTCGGCAATCGCCTCTGTCAGCCGGTCCGCGAAATCGTCGAACGTGATCCGCTCGCCGTCCGCGACAATCCCCTCCGCCGGCACATGAATGTTCTGCGGCGTCGTGCACATCTGGGCCGAGAACCCGCACAGCACATTGGCGAGGCCATTGATCAGCCCGTCGAGATCGTCCGTCGACTCGATCACCACGCCGTTGCATCCGGCCGTTTCCGTATAGACCAGCTTGTCGCGGCAATTCTGTTCGATCCACGTCCCGAAGCGCTGGCTGCCGGTATAGTCGATGATCGCGCAATCGGCGTGCTGGATCAGGTCGATCGTCGCCGGCGCCTCCCGCGTATCGGCGGCCAGCAGCACAAGGTTCGGGTCGAACCCGGCGCCCGCCAGAACCTCCCGGCACCGCTTCACCGCCATCGCCACCGGCAGGATGCCATTCGGGTGCGGTTTCAGGATCACCGGATTGCCGGTCATCAGGTTGGCGAAGATCGCCGGATAGGCGTTCCACATCGGAAAGGTCGCGCAGCAGATCACCACCGCCACGCCGCGCGGCCGCGTGCGATAGGTCTTTTTCAGGCGCACATCCCCGCCCGCGCCGAAATTCTTTTCCCATTCGGCTTCCTGCGGGATGTCCTTCAGCGCCTTGTAGCCATAGGCCAGCGCCTCCACCCCGCGGTCCAGCGCGTTCGCCCCGCTGCCGGAAAACGCCATCAGATAGGATTGCCCGGCCGTGTGCATGGTCGCGTGCGCGTTGGCGAAGGCCTGGTCTTCCAGCCGGAACGCCATCTCCAGGCACACCCCCGCGCGTTCCTCGGGCGTCAGGGCGTTCCAGCCCGGCATCGCCGCCCTGGCCGCCGCGAACAGCGCATCCGGGTCCGCTTTCGGATAATCGATGCCCAGCGGTTTCTGCGTATAGGGCGAAACCTCGTATCCGGTCCGCCCGATCTCCCCCGGCTGGTCCAGCTCGAAAGGCTTGCCCAGCATCGCCTCGAACGCCGCCTTGCCTTCGGCCGGCTTCTCATTGCCGTGAATCTTGCTGGAGGGCGACTCCTTGAACGGGCTCCAATAGGCGCGCGTGCGGCAGGCCTCCAGCGCCTTCTCCAGGGTGACGGCGTGCGTTTGCGCCAGATCGGCGGCCTGTTGGGTCATGGGGTCTGTCTCCTCGACAAGAAGGAACGATTTTTGTCGTCCTTGGTATCCGTTATGCAAGTCGCGTTAAAGCCCGTTGGCGCGGTGCGGCGCGGCAGTCGCGCAGGCATAAGCCCAGCCCCGCCAATGCCGCAAAGCACAATAAAAAATGTTGCATCGCAACAATATATACTGGCTTTCACTCAATAAAGTTGCCGTTAGGGTAAGAGGAAACCGTTGAACCGCAGCGATTTCAACCCTCGGGCGACGCTTTGCTTCGTGCATCCTTGCCACACCCCGCCCCTATCCTTGGGGCTTTTGACTTTTTCACTTGCATTTCCAAACCCTCTCTGATGACAATTGATTGACGCCGAGTCAGTGACTCGGCGCATCAATAACGCCGGGCCGGGCAAAACCGGCCAAGCCGCGGCAGTTACGCGGCCCGGCAACGGGGAGGAAAAATTCATGCGTTCCAGCATCACGCCGTCTCTCATTGCGCTTGCCGCCGCCCTGGCCGCCGCGCCGTCCGCCGCCATGGCGCAGGACCAGGGCCCGCCCGCCCAGGACCAGGCGCAATCAGGCTTCGCGCTGGACGAAATCATGGTCACCGCGCAACGCCGCGAAACCGGCCTTCAGAACACCTCCGTCGCCGTCGCCGCCGTGACCGGCGAAAATCTGGAGAACGACAATATCCAGTCCTATGAGGATCTGGCGCGCAGCGTCGCCTCGCTGTCCTTCACCGCGCTGACCCCGCTGGACAACGAATACAATATCCGCGGCATCACCAATACGCGCCTCGACTCGCCCTCGGCCGACCAGTCGATCGGCATTTTCATCCACAATGTCTATGTCGGCCGTTCCGGCCTTCTGAACACCGATTTCTTCGATATCGAGCGCGTCGGTCATTCGCGGGCCGCAAGGCGTGCTGCTGGGCCGCAACGTCGTCGGCGGCGCCATTTCCGTCATCACGCGCGAGCCGGAGTTCGAACCCGGCGGCGCGATCCGCGTCGGCTACGGCAATTACAGCTCCAAATTCATTTCCGGCCACTGGACCGGCCCGATCACCGACACGCTGGCGACGCGCCTCTCCGTCCAGTACCGCGACCGCGACGGCTATAACGAAGACATCCTCCACGGCCGCGACCTCGACGACCTGAAATCGGCGCAGTTCCGCGGCCAGCTCCTCTGGGAGTCTGACCAGAGCGACGCCCGCGCCCGTCTCGTCTTCGACTATATGAATGACGAATCCAACGGCTTCCATTCGGTTGGCCTGGACGACCCGAACCTGCCGGGCCAGGGACCGTGGAGCGCCACCCGCGCCCTGATCGACAGCGTGCGGGAGGGCGGTCTGGACCTGCGCGAAGGCCTGCCCGAACACCCGACCTACAAGGGCGATCTGGACCCCACCTCGCAAGGGCTGGAGCGCGAGGCCTTCGGCGTGACGCTGGGCATCGACGTTCCGGTCGCCAATAACAACGCGACCCTGTCCAGCATCACCGGCTATCGCGACGGCGAAGCCCACAATATCTACAGTCAGACCGGCCTTGGCCCGGACAGCCCGTTCGGCGTCGCCAGTCCGCTCACCTTCGAATTCCCGGTGAACGAGAAGGAGGCCATCGTTCAGTTCAGCCAGGAGCTCCGCCTGACATCGTCGCTGGGCGACAGCCCGTTCGACTGGATCGCGGGCGTGTATTTCCAGCACGACGACGTGAAGAAATACGACAAGTTCTGGGTGGAAAACCTTCTGGGCCTGCCGACGCTGAACGGCGAATCCCACTGGGACAACAAGGCGAACACCACCTCCTACGCCGCCTTCGGACAGGTGGGCTACACCTTCAACGACATGTTCCGCATCGTCGGCGGCCTGCGCTATTCGCACGACAAGAAGGAAGGCACGGTCACCGGCACCGCCGTCGAAACCGGCGACAAGTTCAACCCGGATGACCCGGTCGCGGCCACGCCGCTCGCCGCCACCTTCCTGGAGGGCGAGTCCTTCACCGCCGATTATGACGACAGCTGGTCGGAGCTGACCCCGCAGATCACGGCGGAGATCACCCCGACCGAGGACCTCTTCCTCTATCTCACCTATTCGCGCGGCTATAAGGGCGGCGGGTTCGAGGACGACCCGGCCAACGCCATCGCGGCCCAGACCTCCTACGACCCGGAAACGGTCAATAACTTCGAGGCCGGCGCCAAGTGGGACTTCTTTGACGGACGCGCGCGCCTGAACCTCGCGGGCTTCTTCATGGAGTACAAGGACCTGCAGGTCACCCAGACCGATGACGGGTGCCTGTGCAACATCACCGACAACGCCGCCGACGCCGAAATCCTCGGCTTCGAGGGCGAGTTCCAGCTGCAGGCGACCGAAAACCTCTTCCTGTTCGGCGCGGTGACCGTGCTCGACACCGAATATCTGGAGTTCATCGACTCCAACGGTCTCGACGCCTCCGGCAACAAGCTGCAGCGCACCCCGGAATACCAGTATAATATCGGGGCGGAGCTGACGCTGGACGCCGGCCAGTGGCGCGATGCGCTTACCGCCCGCGTGACCTACGCCCATCAGGGCGAGCTGTTCTGGTCGCCTGAAAACATTCAGAAAGAGGAAGCCTACGGCCTCCTGAACGCCAACCTCACCCTGTCTCCGCCGGATCAGCCCTGGGGCGTGTCCGTCTGGGGCCGCAACCTCACCGACGAGTTCCACCGCGTGAACCTCATTCCGTTCCTCGGCGACGAAATGTCCCGCCTCGGCGCCCCGCGCACCTATGGCGTGGAGCTGAGCTACCAGTTCTAGCGAACAGATCCGTAAAAGGATCTTTTGCGGGGGGACGACCGCAGGCCGCCAACGGCCTGCGGTCTTTTCTTTTGCGGGGAAGTTTCGCGGAGTTTGCCGGGAAGTTTGTGCTTTCTGGACCTCGCCTTCGAGACGCTGCTCCGCAGCTCCTCAGGCTAAGGTTTGGGGATTGAAAGCATTAATGGTCTAACCCCCGCTCCCATCACCCTCACCCTGAGGAGCCGCGCCAGAGCGCGGCGTCTCGAAGGGCCGTCACAAAGGCAACGCGCGCTCGCTATCACCCGGAGGATGACGGTGGAGGCTGGCGGTGGGCGAAAGAGAAAAACCCTCGCCCCTTAAGAAGGGGAGAGGGTAATGAAGTCCCAAAGGCCGCAAGGGCTTTGGATGACGGAATGGGAGAGGGGTGGTCAGGCGGCTACACGCAATCCTGCCAGCCCCCCGTAAAAGAAAAAAACCGCCTAAAACCGCGTATAGGTCAGGTCTTGTCCGTCGCGGCCCCACATATTCATCTTGGGGTCTTCGGGGTCGAACACCCCCAAGCACCAGCCCTCGGCGGAGGGCGCGTCGCGGTTCCAGTCGAAGGTCATCTTGCGGTGGGCGATCTTCCACTTGCCGTCGCGCTTTTCGAACTTGTCGAACAGCCGCCCGCCGGTCAGCGTGTCATAGGGTTCGCCGTCCTTTTCGAACCGCGCAAAGGTCAGGACATAGGTCTCGACGAAGGCGGTATCGCCGTCCCGCTCCACATGCGTGTTGCAGATATAGTGCGCCATCGGGTGCGGGTTCTTCTTCATCCGCGCCACCGCGCCGTCGATATAGGGGTGCGCCGGGCCGGCATAGGTGCTGCCGTGCTCTTCCTGCGCGTCCGCGTGATAGCAGCTTTTCAGCAGCTCGCCGTCCGCCCGGTCGATGCCGCGCGCATAGCGGGCCAGCACGTCGCGGATGTCTTCCTTGGCCAGCAGGTCTTCGGTCGTGTTCGGGGCGTCCAGGCTCATGCCGCCATCTCCCCGGCCGTGATGCCCAGCCGCGATTGCGTCTCGCGCAGGCGCGGGCCGTCAGCCCAGGTGGCGTGCGTGCCGCTGGAAATCCGGCGCGGCAGGATGATCCGGCACACCGGGCCATCCTCGATATTCTTGGCGTCGATCAGCACGCATTCCGAGCGGTTCTCGTTCATGTCGGTGATGAAGCTGACCAGATAGCCGTCATCCTCGTCCTGCGCATTCTGGCGCGGGGCGAACGGCGCCTCGCTGCCGAAGCGGTTGTCGCCAAAGCTTACGGACTGGGACTGGCCGGTCTCGAAATCATGCTTGACCACGCCGTCGAACAGGAACCAGCCCGGCTTGGTGGTGGTGGAATAGAGATAGCGTCCCTTGGTCCCGCCAATGTCCTGATTGAAGGAGCCGAACTCCAGAATGCGGTCGTCCAGATGCTCTTCCTTCGTCTCGCCCGTCTTCAGGTTGAAGCGCCAGCGATGAAGTTTCGGACGGAAGGAATGCTCGTCCAGGAACGCCATCATCTGCCCCAGCTCCGGGTGCATGTGCTCCAGCGGCTGCGGCTGCGGCTCCTCCTGGAAATAGCCGTCCAGGATAATCTCGTCGCCCTCCTCATAGGCGTTCATCCAGTGCAGCACATAGGTCGGGTCCGCCTCGAACCACTTGATGTCCTCCGGCTGGCCGTGGCGCGGGATGATCGCAAAGCGCGTCGGCAGATCGCGGAAGAAGCGGCTGGCGTGAAAACCCTTGGCCAGCGCGTCCGGGTCCCAGAACAGCGGCAGGTCGGCCAGGATGGAATAGTTTTCCGTATAGGCCATGTCATGCGGCAGGCGCGGCCCCGGCAGCTCGATCGGCACGTAGTGCGTCAGCTGGTTATCCTTGTCCACGACGCCGTAATGCATGTACGGCGCTTCCTTGGAGTAGTTGAAAAACATCAACTCCCCCGTCCGCTCGTCCACTTTGGGATGCGCCGAAATGCCATAATCGGACGGCACCCAGCTTTCGGGACCGGACTGATCCAGCGTGTACGGGTCCAGCCGGTAACCGTCGCCGCACTGATAGAAGGTGCTCAGCACCCGGCCGGCATGGACCACTACGTCGGTGGAGGACGAATCCTTCAGCCGGCCCTGCGCGCCCCAGCCTTCGCGCTTGGATTTTTTCGGGTTCTCGGCGATGCCGGCCCAGATGGCCCCGCCTTCCTTCATTTCCTCCTCGAACGCCTTGGTGCGGACGAAGCGGTTGCGGTAGAAGGCCTTGCCATCGCGGAACGACATGATGTGGATCATGCCATCGCCGTCGAACGGGTGATACGTGCCGATCGGCTTGTGGATCGGGTTTTCCGTGTTCCGCACATAGACCCCGTCAATGTCCTTCGGGATCTCGCCGATGACTTCCATGTCATGGGCGTCATATTCGTCGAAATTCGGCGTCCAGGCCCCGGTCATATAGGGGTGGTCGGTCGGCTCCAGCGTATGGGGCACGGTATTGATGAGGTGCGCAGTCATAATTCGCGTCCTGACCTCTCGTCTCGATTAGGAATTCAGCCGTTCGGCCATGTCGCGCTCCAGACCCTTGGGATCGCGGGCCAGCGCGGCGCGTATGGCGACGGCGTGTGGATCGGTGTCGTGCTCGTCAATGCCGGCGGCGATGGCTTGCAGCCCGGCTTTGGCGATGTCTTCCGGCGGCGTCTTGTGCCGCGTGACGTGGGAGGCCATGCGCGTATCCACGGCCCCGACGATCAGCGCGGTCACCTGCGTGCCCTGCGGCATCAGCTCGGCCCGGATGGAATTGGAGGCCGCCCGCGCGGCGAATTTGGACGGGCTGTATCCGCCCATGTCCGGCACGGCGATGATCCCGCCCGCGGACAGGACATTGATGATCGCCCCGCCGCCATTGGCGCCCAGCGTCTTCGCAAAGGCCCGGCACATGGCGACCAGACCGAAGAAATTGACTTCCATCTCCTGCCGAAGGCCGGACATGTCCTCCGCCCCGATCAGCCGCTTGTGCGCATAGGCGCCGGCATTGTTCACAAGGATGGAAACATCGGTGCAGCGCTCGGCCGCCGCGGCCACTTCGTCCGCGTTCGAAACATCCAGCTGGATGGGGACGATGCGGTCGTCCCCGCCCGCCGCCTCTTCCGCGTCGGACAGCTTGCGCGCGGCCAGATAGACCTTGGCGGCGCCCGCCTCCAGCATCTCGCGGACAAAGGCGTTTCCGATGCCGCGATTGCCGCCGGTGACCAGCCCCACAGCCCCTTTCACATTCATGCCCATGGCGGAACCCTAGCCTCCCATCTCGTAGAGAATGTCGTTCGGCTTCTTGCCGCCCCGGACAAGCGCGGACGGGTCGGGCGCGGTCTGGCCGCGGCTCCAGGTTTCCTTGGTCTCCATCTCGTGGCCCCATTCCCAGCACATGCGGCGATGGGCGATGGCCCATTTGCCGTCGCGCTTTTCGAACTTGTCGACGGCGCGGCAGCAGGAAAGATGGTCGAACGGCTCGCCATTTTCCTCGCGCCGGGAGAAGGCCAGGAAATAGCATTCGGTCAGCGCCTTGTCGGGGCCTTCCAGCTCGATGGCGATATTGGTGATCAGGTGCGTCATGCGCGGGGCGGTCGGGAAGACCTCCCGCAGCATGGCGACATATTCCTCGCCCGTGCCCAGGAACGTGCCGCCATGATCCTCGATCGCGCCGGGATGATAGGCGGCGGCGATCAGGTCCGCATCGCCGCGGTCGGCGCCGCGGCAATAGCTGACCAGCACTTCGTTGATGGCCTGCTTGTCCAGCAGCGCCTGAATCTCGGGATCGCGTTTCGTCTCGCTCATGACTTACACCGCCGGCTTGTCGAGAAGGGCTTTCGCGTAGTCCGGCAGTTCGTCATCGCCGGACATGTCGGCGACGCCGCGGTCGAAATAGTCGCGCCAGCTGCAGATCTTGTCGCCGCGGAATTCGTAGATGCCCATATAGGGCACCGCCACATGACCGCCTTCGGCCAGGTCAAACTCGTCCACGCCCTCGACCAGAAGCTGGTCGCCTTTTTCGGCGTAGTTGAAGATGCGCCAGTTCGGATTGCGAACCTTGGCCTTGTAGGCGTCCAGGAATTCCCTCGCCCCGTCCTTGCCGTGCTTGGGCGGCTTGGTGACGGCGGAATAGTGCCACTCGATATCGTCGGTCAGGAATTCCAGGACCGCGTCGATGTCCTGCGTCTCCCGCCACACATCGGTGAGGCGTTTCAGAATCTCGATTTTTTGACCCATCGTTTTTCTCCTCCCCAGGAGTTTTCTTCTTTATTTGAAGTGTTTGTGGTGCAGCGTGATCCCCGGCGCTTCCACGACGCCCGGCGGGGCGGCGCAGACCAGCGGAATGGAATTGAGCACGGAGCCCGCCACGCCGAACTGCTCGGCATGGGTGCGGGCCTGGATATGATCCGGCTTGGTCATGTCCAGACGGATGCGGATATCCGGCACGCCCGAAATCTCGACCTTCCACAGGCTCTCGTCCGGGTTCTGCAGGTGCGTGTCGTCCATCATCCAGTCGATGGCCAGCGTCACCAGCGTCTTGCCCTCCGACACGCCCAGCCAGCGCCAGCCGGTGTGGCTGACCGTTCCCGCCGGAATCGTGCCGGCCGCGGTGGGGACGTCCGTCTCGGCGGCGAACATCTCGTGCGCGGTCTGAACACGATCCAGCGGGCGGCCAAGGCGGTGCACCATCTGGGCGACCACCTCGGTGAACATGACATTGAGCATCTGCGCCGGCGGCCAGTCCGGATCGTTGGGATCCACCGCGCCCGGCGTGGAGCCGAAACCCAGCACGTCGAAAATATATTCCGGACTGGGAATGGAATTGCAGAGCACGGTCTCGCTGACCTTCACATGGTCAAGCTGCGTGCAGAGGCCGGTGGCCGCGGCCGCCATCTTTTCCATCGCCCACCCCGGGTTCAGGCCCGCGCCCAGCAGGCTGGTCCCGCCCTCCTTGCAGGCGTCCTCGAACGCCTTGAAGTGGCCCCCGCCCCAGTGCTGCGGCCAGGTATGGCCGTTGATGGATATGACATTCTTGCCCGACGCCAGAAGGCGCTGGATGTCGCCGTCATGGCTGCCGGCCGGCGGCGTGATGCGCGGCGCATGGATCACCACGTCGGCGTCCAGCTTCAGAATATCCTCGATATCCATCACGGCCTTGACGCCCGTGGGATCGCGGCGGGCGATATCGCCCGCATCCGCGCCAACCTTTTTCGGGTTGTAGACTTTCAGCCCGACCAGCTCGAGATCGGGATGATCGATGACGCCGCGCAGACAGGTCTTGCCCATCGCGCCCGTCGCCCACTGGATAACGCGATAGCCCATCAGCGCGCGCCGTCCCCGCCCCCGGCCGCGTTTCCGCGGGCGCAGGCGTCATAATTCGTATCTGTGTAAACCACCATCGGCCCGAGATTAACGACTCGGGTTCGATAATGAAAGTGACTTTTCTGACGCGTGCCGATGCGCCCCGGCTTCAGGACGCCTCGCGGATCGACTCATCTGCGTCGTCGCTGGCCCCGGCGGCTTCCTCGACCGTGAACTCGACATCCTTCGGATCGATCGGCTCGCCACAGGCCGAGCATGTCACTTCGGTCTGAAGTTCGTTGCCGCACGGACGATGCTGAAGGATCAGCGGCGGGCCTTCCGGCGCGGCGTACCAGGAATCGCCCCACTGCATCAGCATGAGCAGGACCGGATAATAATCGATGCCCTTCTCGGTCAGCCGGTACTCGAAACGCTGCGGCGAGGTGGAATAGGCATGCGGCTCCAGCACGTCCATATTGACCAGCCAGGACAGGCGCTCGGACAGGATATTGGTCGCGATGGCCGTATCCTTGCGGATCTCGTCGAACTTGCGCAGACCGGTGAAGACCGAGCGCAGGATCAGGCTGGACCAGCGATCGCCCGTAAGCTGCGCCACTTCATCCATCAGCGTCGTGCGCGCTTCCGATCCGCCCAGATCACGCTGCCGGCGGCGGCGGCTATAGGTGGCCGCCATCCAGCCCACGCCCGGACCTTCTTCCCAGTCCACGTCGCGGGCCACGACTTCGCCGTGGCAGGATTTGCAGCTGGGCGTCGGGTCGAACAGGTTTCCGCAGGTCTTGTGGCGCAGCACGATATTGATCTTGCCGTCGCGATTGCCCCAGCGGCGCTCCCACCGCAGCATCATCAGCGAGGTCCAGTAGAGCGCCCGGCCCTTCTGGGTCACCCGGTATTCGTAGCGCTTGGGCGAGTCCGAATACGGAACCTTCTTGAAGACCTTGGCCGCGACCAGTTGTTTCAGGCGGCTGGAAAGCAGCGCCTTCAGCAAGCCTGTCCGGCGGCGGAAATCGTCGAAGCGCCGCGCGCCCAGCCAGCTTGATTCGATAATCAGCAGCGTCGGCGTATCGCCCACCGTCTCCAGCGCGCGCCAGATGGAACAGGTACGGATGAATTTCTTTTCGGCCACGTAAAGCCTTTCGAATCGCTTGAGGGCCAGCGGGACTCAAACCCGCTTCGTTTATTAAACCCGCTAAAGCGAAAATTCAAAAGCCCGCATCGTCTGTGAGGGGAAAATATCCCCGCAAACCCCGTTTTTACGGAGATAGAAAGATTGACAAAGCCTCGCCCGGCGCAAACGGTATGGTATTGCAAGTGATGAAACAGGCTTGGGGGAGCGCGGCCTATGTCAGCCTTTATTTTCGACGCCATACGGACGCCGCGGGGCCAGGCCAAGGAGGGCGGCGCGCTGAATTCGGTGAAGCCGGTCGACCTTGTCGGCGGTTTGCTGAAGGCGCTTCCCGAACGCGCCGGGGCGAACCCCGAAACCATCGAGGAAGTTTTCCTGGGCTGTGTCACCCAGACCGGCGAACAGGGCGGCAATATCGCCAAGACGGCGCTGCTGCGCGCGGGCTGGCCCGAAGCCATTCCGGCCATGGCGGTCAATCGTTATTGCGCCTCCGCGCTGGATGCGTGCGTGACGGCGGCCAACGCCGTGGAAGCGGGCCAGGCGGCGCTGGCGCTGGGCGGAGGCGTGGAGAGCATGTCCCGTGTCGCCATCCTGTCCGATCAGGGGCCGTATTACGCGGATCGCGAAATCGCGGTCCAGACCAAATTCGTGCCGATGGGCGAAGCGGCAGATTACATCGCCACGCTGGAAGGCGTCAGCCGTGAAGAGGCGGACGCCTACGCCATCCAGTCGCAGCAGCGCGCCGCGCGGGCCCGCGATGACGGCCGCTTCAGGAGCATTATCCCCGTCCAGACGCCCGAGGGGAAAACGGTCGAACACGATCAGGCGATCCGGGGCAGCCTGACGGTGGAGAAACTGGGGACGCTGCCGCCGATCTTTCAGGAGCTGGGCGAGAAATGGGCCGATGCCTATTTCCTTGAAGCCTATCCGCAATTCGACGCCGTAAACCACATCCATCACGTCGGCAATTCCCCGGGCATGGTGGACGGCGCTTCGCTTGTGCTGATCGGATCCGAAGCGGCGGGGAAAGCCGGCGGCTTGACGCCGCGGGCGCGGATCGTGGCCAGCGCCTCGGCCGCCGCCGACTCCCTGACCGCTCTGACCGGCGGAACGCACGCGGCCCGAAAGGTCATGGAACGGGCCGGGCTGACCATGGACGATATCGATCTGGTCGAGGTGAACGAGGCGTTCGCTGCGCCAACCCTGTGCTTCATCCGCGATATCGGCGCTTCGCCCGAACAGGTGAACGTCAATGGCGGCGCCATTGCGCTGGGCCACCCGATGGGCGCCACGGGCGGCATGCTGATCGGCATGCTGATAGACGAGCTGGAGCGTCAGAATCTCAAGCGCGGCCTGGTCGCCATATCCGGCGCCGCCGGCGTTGGCACCGCCATGGTAATCGAACGCGTCTAGAGATCCTGATCGGGCGCGGCGGCCAGTTCCTCAGTGATCGTGCGCGACGCCATCCAGTAGATAAACGCCGCCACGACAAAGCCCAGCGTCGTCAGGGCCAGCGACAGGCGCAGCCCTTCCGCCGGGCCGTGGGCGGCCAGCATCAGATCGCTGAGGATGCCCGCCACCAGCGGCCCCATGCCCGCCCCGCCGATATTGACGATCAGCAGGAACAGCGCCACGGCGAAGGCCCGCAGGCGCACCGGCGCCAGATTCTGGATGGAGGCGAAAACCGGGCCGGCATATAGCCCGGCGAGAATATAGCCCGCGGCCAGCCACAGGAACGAGGCCAGGCTGGTCTCCGCATAAATCGCCAGCATGATCAGCGGGAAGGCCAGAAGGAATCCGGCCGCCGGTATCCACATATAGTAACGCGAATCCTTCGGCCCGAACCGGTCGCCCAGCTGTCCGCCGATGAAGATGCCCGCCGCCATGCCGCCGCCGATGATGAAGCCCAGCGGCGTGGTGATCTGCAGGAAGCCGATTTCGTGCACGCGGACATAGAAATCCACTACCCATGTCGCCAGCGCGAAGGCCGACATGGAGGCGATGGCCGAGGCGACAGACAGCAGCACGTAGGATTTCAGGGAAAGCAGCAGCTTGATGCTTTCCATGAAGGGCGGCGCGGCCTCCAGCCCGCTGGCCGAGGCGCCGCGCGGCGGCTCCTTTACCGTCAGTTTCAGAATAACGGCCAGCAGCAGGCCCGGCAGGCCCACCGCCACGAATGTCCAGCGCCAGCCCAGGGCATTGGCCAGCACCCCGCCGGCGAGGAAGGCGAACATGACGCCCAGCGGTATGCCCATGGAAAACACGGCCAGCGCCGTAGAGCGGCGCTTGCGCGAGAAATAATCGGAGATCAGCGAGTGCGATGGCGGCGCGCAGCCCGCCTCCCCGATGCCCACGGCAAAGCGCGCGGCGGCCAGCTGTATGAAGTTCGCGGCCAGGCCGGACATCGCGGTGAAAACGCTCCACAAAGTCAGGGATATGGTGACGATATTCACCCGGTTGCGGCGGTCCGCCAGACGCGCAATGGGCAGGCCCAGAATCGAGTAGAGCAGCGCGAAGGCCAGCCCCTTGAGAAGCCCGAGCTGGGTGTCGGAAACGCCCAGATCGGCCTTGATGGCCGGCGACAGGATGGCGATGACCTGCCGGTCGATGAAATTGAAAATATAGACCAGCAGCAAAAGCAGCAGGACATAGTTCCGGTACCAGGGCTTGAAGCCCGCGCCGGGATGGGTTTCCGCCGCTTCCTGCGGAGTGTCCGCGCTCACGAAGCCGCCGCGCGGCTGGCGCCGGCCTTGGCCAGATCCTCGTCCAGACGCTCCAGCAGCCGCTCCGGCGTGATCGCCGGGGTGCGCGTGCGGTCATAAACATGCGCACCGCGCATCTTGCGGTCGAACCAGACCGTGTCCGGTTCGGTCGGCGGGCGGTTGGCGGCCAGCCAGATAATGGTGTCCGCGCCTTCCGCCTCGTTGCGAAGGACCAGTTGCAGATTCTTGCGGAATTTCGGCATGGAGCCTTTGACCCCGCCCGTATCGGCCCAGCCCGGATGCATGGCGTAGGAAGAAACGCCGCCCTCCGTCGGATCGTCATCCCAGTGATCGGTCAGGGTCAGCTGGGCGCGCTTGTGCGTGGCGTACGCGAAAACGCCGGAGAATTTCTCCTCCGGGCGGTCGAGCATCGCCTCGTTCAGCGGCGCGTTATAGAGGCCGCCGGAGGTGACATTGATGATCGCCGCTTTCTCTGTCAGGGCGCGGCCCGCCAGCAGTTTCTCGGTCAGCAGGAAATGGCCCAGAACATTGGTTGCGTAGGACGTCTCGAATCCTTCCGGCGTCTTCGCATACTGGCGCGCCAGTATGCCGACATTATTGACCAGAACGTCGATTTTCCGCCCGTCCCGCGCCAGGGCGTCGGCCATCGGCCCGACCTCGCCCATTACGGACAGGTCGCAGCGGACGGTCTCGATAGCCCCCTTCGCATCGGCAGGCAGTTCGGCCTTCAGCGCGGCGAGCTTTTCCTCGCTCCGCGCCACGGCGATCACATGCGCGCCCCGCTCCGCCGCGCCCAGCGTCGCGGCGCGCCCGATGCCCCCGCTGGCGCCGGTAACCACCCAGGTCTGGCCGGAGAAGTCCGCCTTGACCGGCTGGAAGGCCAGCCCGCGCAGCCAGAAGCCGGTGCGCGAGAAGGTGGGCAGGAAACGGCCATAGAAATTGACCAGCTTGGCGAACCCGGTGAGCCCGCTCATGCCGCCGCCCCGCTGGCGTCCATCCAGCAGGCATGGAAGCCGACCGGGATTCGTTGCGGGATTTCCGCGCGGGCGATCGGGCCGTCCGAAACATTCTCGGGATCGAAGATGTGAAGCTCCGTCCTGCCGCCCTCATTATGGTCGGAGACGAAATTCATCACATAGCCGTCCGTTTCGTGCTTCGCGCCGATGCGCGGCGCGAACACCGGCTCCGAGCCATAGACGCCCGCGCCATAGTGATATCCGTCGCGCTTGTTGGTCTCGGCGTCGAAATGCACCAGGCCGCCAAGGCGCAGCGTTTCGCCCTGCGGGATATAGCCGTGCCAGGAATGGCGCGTCTTTTGGCCCTGATACGTCTGGTTGATCGTCGGGAACTCGATGAACTGGTCGTCCACCGCGTGCTCGCGCGTCTCGCCCGTCTTCATGTTGAAGCGATAGCGGTAATGCTGGGCGTCCATGTTCGCCCAGGCGACCAGCGCGGCGTAAGGCCCGCCGCGGATCTTGCTTTCGTCCGGCGCCGGGGTGCGCATGCGGCAGACGTCGAGGACCACCTCGTCGCCCTCCTCCCAGCAATTGATGACGTGATAGATATAGGCCGGGTCCGCCTCGAACCATTTGATGTCGGCATTCCCGCCATGGCGCGGCAGGATGGCGAAGCGGGACGGCATGTCCTCGTGGAACTCGACCTTGTGGATGTCGCGCTCCAGCAGGCTCTCGTTCCAGAACAGCGGCAGATCCATCAGCACCGAATATGTCGGCGTGATCGCCATGTCGTGCGGCAGGCGCGGCCCGGGCAATTCGATATCGGTGAAATGCGCCAGCTTCCCGTCCGCGTCCAGCACGCCATAGGTCATGTAGGGCGCGGTGACATTGTAATCGAAGAACATGAATTCGCCGGTCGAAAGATCGGTGCGCGAATGCGCCGAGACCTGGCGGATTTTCAGACCCTCCACGTCCATCGGGCCTTCGGTTTCCAGCGTGGCGGCGTCGATGATGTAGGGCACGCCGCACTGGTAATAGGTGGTCAGCAGGCGGCCGTTATGCGGGACGATGTCGGTATTGGCCGCATCCTTCAGCCAGTGGTGCGAACCCCAGCCCCTTGGCAAATCGCGGTCCGGCATTTCCATCAGGCCCGGCCAGATCGACTTGCCCTCGCGGCGCTCCGCCTCAAACCCTTCGGTGCGGATCCAGCGATTGCGGTAGGTCACCTTGCCATCGGCCAGCGTGGCGCTGTGCAGCATGCCGTCGCCGTCGAACAGGTGATAGCGGCCGCGCGGCTGGAAGCGCGGGTTCGGCCCGTTGCGCACATAGGTCCCGGCAATGTCCGCCGGCATGTCGCCCGTGGTCTTCAGGTCGCCCGCCTCGATTTCCCGTTCGACCGGCGCGTAGCCGCCCTCCAGCAACGGATTGCCTTCGGAATCGATATTGATGTCGGTCTGGCTGAGTATGTTGGTCATAGGAGGATCCTTGCGCCGGGCGCGAAACTTTACTTGCATAACCATACTTTTGTGAGCGGCGGATTCAAGCATGGAAACGCGAACGCCCATGTTCTCGCCAGCGCAAAAAATCGCAAGCCCCGACATTGCCGCGACCCTTCAGGCACGATATTTTCTTTTTAGAAAATTATTCTACTCGGGGAGAATTTATCATGAAACGAACATTCGCTCTGGCCGCGGCGGCCAGCGCCCTTCTGGGCGGCGCCGCCATGGCGCAGGACGCGTCATACGATCTGGTGATCGAGAATGGCCGCCTGATCGATCCGGCCAGCGGCACGGACGGGGTTCGCAGCATCGGCATCAGCGACGGCAAGGTGGCCGAGATTTCCGAAGGCGCGCTGGACGGCGAACGGGTGATCGACGCCACGGGCCGCATTGTCGCCCCGGGTTTTATCGACCTACACGGCCACGGCCAGTCCATCCCGGCCGGACGCATGCAGGCGCTGGACGGCGTGACCACGACGCTGGAGCTGGAAGCCGGCATCCTGCCGATCAATGATTTCTATGACAGCGCGGGCGCCGAAGGCCGGCCAATCAATTATGGCAGCGCCGTCAGCTGGGCGCACGCCCGCATCGCCACGATCGAGGAGGACGAACCTTCCGCCGACGTCGACTGGTTCTTCTCCCACTTCAAGGATCCGGACTGGCAGGAAGATGTCGCCACGGACGAAGAGCTGGAAGAAATTCTGGGCCGGGTGAGCGAGGGTCTGGACCAGGGCGGTCTGGGCGTCGGCATACTGGTTGGCTATGCGCCGGGATCGGGCCGCAAGGAATATTATGCGGTCAACGAACTGGCCGCCGAGCGCGGCGTCCCCACCTGGACCCATGCCCGCTTCCTCAGCACGACCGAGCCCGACAGCTCCTTCGAGGGGTATGAGGAAATGGTGGCCGTGGCCGCCGCGACCGGCGCGCACATGCATATCAGCCACCTCAACTCCATCAGCCTGACCGATATCAACGCCATCGCCGACATGATCTCCGGCGCGCAGGACAATGGCGTCAACATTACGGTCGAAGCCTATCCCTATGGCGCGGGCGCGACCGGCATCGGCGCGGCGATGTTCCGCGGCGAAGGCTGGCGGGACCGCATGGGCGGCATCGACTATTCCGCCTTCACCGTGAACGGCGAGCCGCTGGACAAGGCGCGCTTTGATGATCTGCAGGCCAATGCGCCGGGCACGGGCATCATCGTCCATTTCCTGAATCCGGACGAGAACGAGGCCGATCAGGGCTATCTGGACCGCTCGATCCTGTATCCGGGCGGGGCCATCGCCTCCGACGGCGGCGACTGGGAAACCGAAGACGGCATGGTTACGGGCCAGACGTGGCCGATCCCGGAAGAGGCGCAATCGCATCCGCGCAGCGCCGGCACGTTCAGCCGCTTCCTGCGCATCTATGTGCGCGAGCGCGGCGTGATCGACTGGCCGGAAGCCATTGCCAAGACCAGCTATTATCCGGCGAAAATCCTGGAGACATCGGTCCCGCAAATGCGCACGCGCGGCCGTATTCAGCCGGGCGCGGACGCCGATATCGTGGTCTTCGATCCGGAAACGGTGGCCGACAAGGCGACCTTCGCCAAGCCGGCGCAGGCCTCTGTGGGCTATGACTATGTGCTGGTCGGCGGTGTGCCGGTCGTGGATGGCGGCGAAATGAACACCGCCGTCCTGCCCGGCGTCGCAATCCGCGGCACGGTCGCCAGTCAGGACTAGTTGAACAGGAAATAGTCGTAGGCGGTGCGGGCGATCTCGGCGATCGTCCGCTCCCGCGCTTCCGCCGGGGCCGGGCTGGCCTTGACGAAGACCGCGATCACCACCTGACGCCCGCCGGGCAGGGTCATGACGCCGACATCGTTCACCGTGCCGCCGACCGTTCCGGTCTTGTGCGCCACCGTAACGCCTTCCGGCAGCAGGCCTTTCAGCCGCCCCTCGCCAGTGCGGCACCGCTCCATCACCCCGACAAGAAATTCCGTGCTGTCCGCGCCCAGCGCCTCGCCCTGCACGATCCGGGTCAGCAGGTCGGCCATCGCGTCCGGCGTGGAGGTGTCCTTCGGGTCGTTATAGAAGGCTTCGCGCGGCGTCAGGCCGTCATCGAAAAAGCCCGGATCCTCGGCCAGGGCGGCGGCGGCCGTCTGGGCCAGCGGCCCCTCCGGCAACTGGAAGAAATCGCGCAGCAAGCCGGCGGTGTCCCGGTCCACGCGCTGGCCTTCGACGCCAATGGACGCCAGCCAGCCGGTCACCGCCGCCGGCCCGCCCGCCAGTTCGGTCAGAACATCCGTGGCGGTATTGTCGCTCTGGGTCAGCATCAGCTCCATCAGGTTCGCGACAGACAGGGAAACGCCCGGATGGATGAAGCGGTCGGCGATGATTTCCGACGGCACATGCATGTCCGGGTCGACCGTGACCATCTGTTCCAGCGTCAGCTCGCCTGAGTCCACCTGCTCCAGAATGGCCCCGGCCACCGCGATCTTGAACGTGCTGGCCATCGGGAACGCCTCATCGGCGTTCAGCCCGAACGCCGCGCCGCTGGAGAGATCGCGGATGGAGACGCCGACGACGCCGTCCAGATTCCCGGCGATACGCGCCAGATGATGCTCCAGGCTCCGGTCCCGCGCCTCCGCCGCCGGGGCCTGAGCCGCCATGGCCTCATGGGCGGGCGCGCCCGCGCCGAGCGCAGCGGCGATCAGCGCGGCGTATAACAGGTTTCTGGCGGCCATGACGGCTCCCCTTCTTTTTCAGGAGTTTGCGGAATCTTGCACCGGGCTTGCGGCTTTCCCACGCTTCGACCAGCGCCACAGCTTCCACACGCCCAGCGTCAGAAGCGGCAGCACATAGGTCAGCAGGATCATGTAGGCGAGCGCCCGGTAGCCCTTGGCGATCAGATCGATCAGGCCAAAACGCTGCGCAAGGAACATCGCGAACACTACGATCACCGCGGCGATGGCCAGCCGCGCGCCATGCCCCAGCGGCCGCCTGGTGACGCCGTCGATCCGCTCGTTCACCGCATGCACGGCGCTGACGCTGGTTTCCAGCAGGGCCACGAAGATCATGAACTGGAAAGCGATCTGGAAAACCGGGGAGCCCAGCCGCTCCAGGATATAGTTGGAGGGCAGCGCCTCCCCGCCGATCTGCGGGTAGAAAGCCAGCATGCAGAGGAAGAAGAGTATGGCCGGCAGCATGGCCAGCGGCCCGGCCAGCAGGCCCGCCGTGACGGCGTCGCGATTGCTGGTCAGGTGGCGCAGGATCGGCAGGATGATGACCGCGCCGACGATATTATATCCCGCATAGGTCAGACCGCCGGAGAACCAGGCGCCGTTTATCGCTGCGCCGTTCAGCGTGTCGATGATGTCGCCGCCGAACTGGCTGAAGCTCATCGCCACGAAGATCACATAGACCGAATAGAGGAAGATCGAGGCGTATTTGAACAATCGCTCGATCGTGTCCGTGCCGAGCGCGGCAAAGAACAGGATGCCGGCGGCGAGGAAGACGGACCCGGCCCAGAGCGGCAGACCGAACACCGCCGCCCCGATCTCCCCGGCCGCGGCCCCGAAGACGGACAGGATCAGGAACAGGAAACAGACATAGGCAAATTCGAACGCCGGCCAGAACGGCCCCAGGAGGTGACGAAAGAAGACCCGGTAGTCGTCCGAATGGGTGGCCCGCGCGAACAGGAAAGTGACCGCGCAGACCAGGCTCCACACGCCCATCGCCAGAAGAAGGCCCAGCAGCCCGCCCGCCGGACCGGCGGGGAAGAAGAACTCCGCCAGCTCCCGCCCCGTGGCGTAGCCCCCGCCGATGACGACCGCCTTGAAGGCGAGCCCCGGCAACAGGAAACGCTGGAAGAGGCTGGGACCGGCGGCGTTGCTCATGGGTTAAGGCAGGAATCGACCAGCCGGGCGAACGCCGCCCCGCCCCGGATCGGATCGGCGCAGGGCAGGCCCGTGCGCTCCGAATATTCGGCGATGGCTTTCGCCGCCGCTTCATCGTCCAGGCTTGCGGTGTTCAGGCTTATCCCGGCGCAGCGCGCTTCGCGGTTCACCCGGCGTGCGTGATAGAGATTGATCTCGATCGTCTCCTCGACAGAAGGCAGCGGATAGGTCTCGCCCATGCCCAGAACATGGTCGCGCCCGATCTGGTGACAGACAACCAGAACATCGGGCTGACTGCCATGCAGCAGGCCCAGCGACACCCCGGCATAGGCCGGATGGAACAGCGATCCCTGGCCTTCCACGATGTCCCAGTGATCGGGCGCGGCGTCCGGGCTGAGCACTTCGGCCGCCCCGGCCAGGAAATCAGCAACCACTGAATCCATCGGTATGCCGCCGCCCGCGATGATCACGCCGGTCTGGCCCGTGGCGCGGAAATCGGTCGCCACGCCCCGTTTCCGGAACGCCTCCGCGATGGCGAGCGCGGTGTATTTCTTGCCCAGCGCGCAATCGGTCCCGACGGTCAGCAGGCGTTTCCCGGCGCGCTTTTTGCCGTTGGCGATGGGCAGGCCCGCGGGCGGCCGGCGCACATCGATCAGGCGGCGGCCCAGCCGTTCGGCGGTTTCCTTCAGCGCCGGCACGCCGGCCAGCGGCGCGTGCATGCCGCTGATGATGTCCAGCCCGGCCTCCAGCGCCTCGACCAGCGGCGCGACCCAGCCATTATTCAGCCCCCCGCCCATCGGGGCGACCCCGATGACAACGGCCCGCGCGCCTTTTTCATAGGCTTCGGCGGGGCTCAGCACAGGCAGGCCCAGCGTGAAATCGCCCTTGGGCAGACCATATTCGCCCACGCACTGGTCCGGCGCCCAGTCACGCAGGCCGGCCGCCGTCTTGGCGTAGGCGACCTCCGTCACATCGCCGAGGAAGACCAGATAGGGCTGGGGCAAATCAAGCGGCGTCATGGGGCAGTCCCTGGTGTTGGGGTTTGGGAGGACGGACCGCCCCAGACGCCTGGCGGGCATTCCACATACCCGTTTTCGTAAACGACGCCGGGGTCGCGGTCAGCGGCCAGAAGCCACGGACCGTCCAGATCGACGACATCGCAAAGCTGTCCGACAAGGAAAGACGGAGCGGCGGACCATGACGTGCCCATCATGTTGCCAACCATCACGTCCAGGCCCAGCCGCCGCGCCTCGCGCGCCATGGCCAGGCCTTCGGTCAGGCCGCCGCACTTGTCCAGCTTGATATTGATGACATCAAAAAGCGATTTCAGCGGCGCGATATCGGCCAGCGTCAGCGCGCTTTCATCGGCCGCCAGCGGCATGGGCGCATCCAGCCCGGCCAGCGATTCCTCGTCACCCCGCCGGCAGGGCTGCTCGACCAGCGCGACATCATTTTCGACCATATGCGGGATCAATTTTTCCAGAGACGCGCGGTCAAAGCCCTGATTGCCGTCCACGCCCAGCCAGACATCCGGGCGCGCCTTGCGCACCGCGCTCACGCGGGCCGCATCGGCGCCGTCGCCGGTGAGTTTCAGCTTCAGGGCGCGGGCATAGGGGATTTCCGCCGCGCGTTTGCCCATCACGTCCGGCTCGTCCGCGCCCAGCGTGAAGGTTGTCAGCAGCGGTTTTGGCTCCTCCAGACCGGCCAGTTTCCAGACCGGGGTTCCGGATTTTTTCGCTTCCAGCTCCCACATCGCGCAGTCCAGCGCATTGCGCGCGCCGCCCGCCGGGACGCGCGCCTGCAATGCTTCGCGCGTCAGACCCGCCTCGATCTCGGGCCGCAATTCTTCCAGCTGCGACACGATCCCCTCGGGCGTGTCGTCCAGATAGAAAACGCCGCAGGCCTCCCCCCGGGCCGTGAAACCACCCTGCCGCAGCGTCACCACGACAAGGGGAATCTCGTGAAAGGTGAAGCCGGTAATGCGGAAGGGCGATTTCATCGGCCAGGTTTCAAGCGAAACCTCCATGGCCAGCGCGCCGCCGGTGTCGTGAGCCAAGTTCTTCTCCATTCCCGGTCAGGCCCAGGGGAACAGACCGCCGCGGGCGATCAGCACGATGGCGAAAATCAGATAGACGGGCGGCGTCACGCTGTAGCGAAGCTTGCGCCACAGGCTCCAGCCCCCGGCAGACCGGCCGCTCCACACACAGACCGTCAGACCGGCCATGACCACCGCGCCAATGGACGCCAGCAGCGCCAGCGTGGAGGCCAGCGGCAACGGCCCGTTCGGCCAGTCATACATCAGGCCCTCGCTGTCGCTGGCGCCTTGCGCCCACAGCAGGAACATCACGGCGGCCAGCACCCACAGCCCGGCCGTCGCCAGCGAAGCGATGCTGGCCCAGCGCTGGCAGGGCGTGGGCGCGACAGGCCGGCCCAGCCGGGTCAGCGCGCCGATCAGGGTGGCCGCGGCGGCGATCATCGTCAGGGCGAAGAAAACCGTCAGCAGCCCGGGTTTCAGCAGAAAGGGCGCGCGCTGATACATCAGCGTGCCGAGCGGGCCGATAAAGGCGACCGCCTTGCCGCTTTCATCCGTCTCGAAAGTCAGGACCTCGGCGCTGTTTGCGGACAGGAAGCGCCCCGGCTGATCGGTGGGAACCCAGGCGTGACTGCCGGGGCCGGAGCCGACCACCAGATAGCCTTCGCTGCTGGCGCTGACGGTCTGCACGCCGTTCATGAGCATCACGAATTTCTCGAGGCCCGAATAGGCGCGCCGCGTCGGCGTATATTGCCCGGTATAGAGATCCGCCGTCTCGAGAAACGCCTCATCGCCAGGCCGCCAGGCCGGCGTGTCTTCATCCAGATAGAAACGCTCGATGATCAGGCTGGGCAGGCGCAGGCCGAGCGAGCGGCCCGTATTGGTGTTGACCGAGACATAGACGCCCAGATCCAGCTCCGGCACCACGACCAGATAGGTGCGGAACCACATCGTCGCGCCGCCATGGCCATAGCCCTCATAGCCGCCGGGAAAGGTGCTGACGATGAAGCCGTGCGCCCAGCCATTGGCCGTGTCGGGCGTGTCGATGATCGGGGTGCGGAACGCCTCGGCCGTATCCGGCGAATAGATGCGCACGCCGTCCAGTTCGCCATCGTTCAGCAACAGCTTCATATAGGCCGCCATGTCCGCGGCGCTGGCGGAAACCGAGCCGGCGGCGGCGACCTGTGTGGCGTATTCATATTTGCGCGGCTGGAAGACTCCGCCCTTCCACTCGAACCCCGTCGCCGCATCGCCGGCGATATCCTCGTCCATCGGCGCGGGCAGGTCGTCGCGCGGGGCGTAAGGCTCGCGGAACGTGGTGCGGGTCAGGCCCAGCGGGTCGAAGATTTGCTCGTCGATCACGGTCGGGAAATCGGCTCCATAGACCTCGGCGATGATCCGTCCGGCAAGCAGGACCCCATAATTGGAATAGGTGGAGAACTGCCCCGGCTCGCGCACGCGGTCCGGGCGGTGCGCCGCCTCATAGGCCTCCGGCGACATGATGTCGTCCTCGCGTCCCGCGAAGAGATGACCCAGCGCGCTGTCCTCGAAACCCGGCGCATGGCTCATCAGGTCGATCACGCGGATCGGCCCATAGCCCTCGTCCGGAACCTGCAAATCCTCCGGCAGATAGTCATTCACCGGGGCTTCCAGGTCGACCAGCCCGTCTTCGACCGCCTGCATCAGGGCGATCCAGGTGAAGGTCTTGGACAGCGAGCCGATGCGGAACAGGCTGCGCTGCGGATCGACCTCCCGATAGGGCTCGAGGCTCGCCGCGCCATAGCCTTTCAGAAGGCGGGTCTCGCCGCCTTCCACCACGGCCACATGCACGCCGGCATAATGCTCCGCCTCCATCGCGTCCCGCACAAGGCCGTCCACAAAGGCTTCCAGCTGATCGGCGGGAAGGCGGGATGGCGCGGCGGCCGGCTCTTCCAGCGGCGGTTCCGCAGGCGCGCCGGTTTCCGGCGCCGTTTCCTGCGCCCCCGCGTCTTGCGGCGCTTCGGTTTCCGGCGTCTGCGCGAGCGCCGGCTGGAGAGCGAGGCCCGCAGCCAGGCAGGCAAGGCTGATAAGGCGGAGCATGCGAGCCTCCTAGAACTGCAGGGTGAAACTGAAGAGATTACCGGCGCTGGCGAACCAGATGACGATAAGGAAGGCCACGACCAGGACCACGCTCCACAGCTTGCCGAACCAGCTGGACGCGCCGGTCCAGACCTGGAAAGCGTTCCACAGCGACAGGACAAGCCCGCCCAGCGGAATGATCATGGCAAACTGCAACAGGCGCAGCGGCAGATGCGTGGCGTCCGTCAGGCGCGTGAAATCCGACATCAGGAAGATGATCAGGAACGCCCACAGCCCCAGATAGACCAGCGTCAGTCCGCTGACCGCGCGCACCGCGCGATAGGCCGCCGCCGTGCGTCCCTCCAGCGGGAACGGCGAACGGTAGCGCCAGCGCACGATGGCGCGGACGGGCCAAAGCAGGGCGGTCAGCGCCAGCGCGATCAGCGCCACGACCAGAAGCGGCATCAGCAGGCCCGAAGATTTCCACCACGGCACGGGCAAAAGGGCCATGATCGGGGAGACCGGCTCCATGGTCAGGGCGACCACCTCGCCGTCCTCCATTTTCGCGGTCAGGCGATCCTGACCATTGACCGCCTGCCAGACAAACGGCTCCACCTCGCGCCAGCGCGTCGGGGCGCCGCTGGTTTCGGTGATCAGCGGGGCGATCAGCTCGTTATCCTCGTTCATGCTGACTTTCAGCTGCCCGACCAGGGACAGCGAGGTCAGAAAATTGTGGAAAGAGCCGCGCGAGCTTTCATACAGCCCCGCCACCATGGCGCCGTGCTCGGCGGCCGTGTCCAGCGTGGGCGCATCCTGTTCATCCTCATCCGGGAAATACCGGTCGGCGAAGGCTTCATAGAGGGCGGACCGGATCTTGCCGGACGCGCCCTCCGCCCCGGCGCTGTTCATGGAGATATACAGGCCCACGCCCTCATCCAGGAACAGGCTGAGATCGGAGTGGAAGGCGATCGTGTCGCCGCCATGCCCGATCACCGAATAGCCGTTGCGGTCCTGTTCGTAGAAGCCCAGCATCATGGCGTTCAGCGGCGGGAATTTACGGTCCGCCGTGGTGTGCATCTGTTCGGCCGTGGCGCTGTCCAGCAGCGCGCCCCCGCCCTGCAGATGCGCGATCATGAAGCGGCCCATATCCTCGCCCGTGGCGGACAGGGATCCGGCCGGGGCCGGTGTGACCAGCTCGAATTCGCGGGGCTCGCCGTCGGAGGCCGTCATGTAGCCTTTCGACATTTCCGCATCGAGATCGTCCGGAATCGGCTGACGGAAGGTGGAGCGCGTCATGCCCAGCGGGTCGAAGATATTGGCGTCCAGATAGTCGTCGAAAGAGACCCCGGAGACCTGGGCGACGATATAGCCGGCCAGCGCGGTGGCGTAGTTGGAATAGGCCGGCATCGTCCCGGAATCGAAGACGCGCGGCGGCAGGTTTTCCTTCAGATACGTCTCGAGATCGGGGAATTGCTCCAGATCCTCAAGCAGGATCCATTTCGCCGTTTCCTCGAAACCGGCGGTATGGGTCATGACATGACGCAGCGTGATCGGCCCGCCTTCATGCTCGGGAATTTCAAAATCCAGATAGGCGTTGACGTCCTCGTCCAGACTGACGTCGCCGCTCTGGACCAGCTGCATCACCGCCGTCCAGGTGAACAGCTTGGAGATGGAGCCCGGCCGGAACAGGGTGCGGGCCGGATCGACCGGCGCGCGGGTTTCCAGATCGGAATAGCCATAGCCCTTGCTGAGGAGGATTTCGCCGTCCTCGACCACGGTGACCACCGCCCCGGCAATGTCCCCCTCGCTCAGCGCATAGGGAACAAAGCCGTCGAGGAAGCCTTCCACGTCGTCCCGCGTCAGACCGCCTTCTGCCGGCTCGATCTCCGGCATGTCCGTTTCGGACGCCGCAGGTTCGGGCGTCAGCGGCTGGGTCTCGCTCTGCGCCCAAGCGGCCGAAAAACCGGCAAGGCCAAGACTCGCGCCGATCAGAGCCGGAACGGCGAAACGCCGGCGGATACGGTCAAACATGAATACTCCCCCTCTTATATTTGCGGCGTCAGGGCCGCCCGCTAGAAGCGGGCGTCCAGGCTGACCCCGATTGTACGCGGTTGCAGGACGAAGCCCTGAAGCTCCACGGGTCCGCCCAGCCCGTCCTCGACAAAGCCGACATTGAGGAAGTCGTCTTCGTTGGTGACGTTCTTGACGTAGGCGCGCAGCGTCCAGGTGTCGTTCGCAATCTGGGCGTGAAGGTCCAGCGCCCCATAGCTGTCGATCACGACATTGCGGAAGTCGGCCGGGAAATTCGTATTCCGCTCGCCGACAAAACGCACGCCGCCGCCCGCGCTGGCGTCCCAGTCCTGCATGACTGGCCAGGTGTAATCGGCGGTAAGCGAGGCGTTGTATTCCGGCACGCCCGGAAGCGAGTCGCCGTCCACGCCCTGAAGGTCGGGCACGTCCTCTGTCAGCTCGGAATCGGTATAGGCGGCGTTTGCGCCCAGACGCAGGCCATCGACCGGCGAGAACACCGATGAAAATTCGACGCCCCGGCTGCGCGCCATGCCGCCATTGGTAAGGAAGCTGATGCCGCCGGAGCTGGACGTGATCTGGATGTCTTCCCAGTCGATCCAGAAGACCGTGGCCTCGACCAGGGCGCGGCCATCCCAGAATTCGGATTTCACGCCGGCCTCGTAGTTCACCAGCGTATCGGAATCCACGGTCGGCGGAACGCCCGGCAGGGCGACATTGGGCCCGCCCGGACGATAGCCGCTGGCGACCCGGGCATAGATCATGGTCTGATCCATCAGGTCATAGCTGGCGTTCGCCATGTAGGTGAAAACGGTTTCCGAGGATTCGCCCGGAACAACCTGATCGCCGCCGATGATCGCGCCGCTGCTGATCTGGGTGTAGTCCTGATTATTGTGCGCCACGCGGCCGCCCACAGTGACATCCAGACGGTCCGTGAAATTATAGGTCAGATTGCCGAAGGCCGCGTATTCCTCATACGTCGTCGGCAGCGCGACCGTGGCCAGCGGATCCAGGCCCGGAATGGGAACGCCGTTATTGTCAGAGGCGCCGGCGAGCTGCCGGTTGGTGCTGTCCTCATGGGTGTAGAAAGCCCCCGCGAGCCATTCCAGCCGGCTTTCGCCGGATGAGGCCAGACGGAATTCCTGCGTGTACTTGTCCAGATCCAGCTGGATGGTGAACAGGGACTGCCCCGCCGGAACGGCGCCGCCCGTCAGCAGCGGGAACAGCACGCCGAAGATCGGCGTGGCGTCCTGCGTCTGTAGCTGTTCGGTGCGCGAAAAGCTGCTGACCGAAGTAAAATCGGCCCAGCCCAGATCCCAGGCCACCCGGCCGGAGAAGAACTGGACGTCTTTCTCGAACGGCTGGTCCAGCACGCGGGAAGACGTCAGCCCCTCGCCCCCGACCGGTTCCTGGGTCACCGTATCCAGAGAGACATAGGCGTTATTTTCGGACTCGATGCTCTGGATCATGGCGTTGAGATCAACGGTCACGTCCGCGTTCGGCGCCCAGCGCAGGGCGAAGCGCCCGCCGCTCTGGCGGACCTCGTTCTCATCGTCATTGCCGTTGAGCGCATTGTCGATATAGCCCGGCGTGTACTGGTGATAGATGCTGGCCTGAACGCCCAGCTTGTCGGTCACCAGCGGCGCGTTCACCTGCGCGCGGGCGCCCATGCCCAGGCGCTTGGCGTCCTCGATGGTCAGGAATTCCAGACCGGCGCGAACCTCGGTTTCGCTGAGATTGGGTTTCTTGGAGACGTATTTCAGAAGGCCGCCCATCGTGCTTGCGCCGTAGAGCGTGCCCTGCGGCCCGCGCAGCAATTCGACCTGCTGGATATCGTAAGGGAAGAGGTCCAGCGCGAAGGCCGAAGCGCGCGCGTAATTGGCGCTGGAGCCCAGCGGCGCGTCGTCGATATAGGTGCCCACCGTGGAGCCCGGCCCGATTGGCGCGACGCCCCGCAGCGTCAATGACGCCTGCCCCGGACTGCCCCCGCCATCGACATTGAAGCCCGGCGCATAGGCGGCGTAATCGGTCAGCGACTTGGCCGCCAGATTTTCCAGTTGAGCGCCCCCGATCACGCTGATCGAGGCCGGTATGTCCTGAATGGTTTCCTCGCGCTTCTGCGCGGTGACGACGATGACGTCGCGAACGCGCGAAGCCTGCGGTTCGTCCTCGCTGGCCGAGGCCTCCTGCGCCATCGCCGCCCCGGCCGCCATGGCCAGGCCAGCCGCCCCGCAGAACAGGCTGTTACGCAAAGTCCGGATAGTCATGTTCAATCTCCCCCATCGAGATTTCAGAAAAAGGCGTCCGACGCCGCTACTCCCCGTCGCCGCTGGCCTTTTCGGCTTCTTTCGCGGCTTTCTTTTCCAGATACGCGTCGTGATCGGACCAGATTTCCGTGAGCAGCCTCTGGAAGTTGCCGCCCATGATCAGAAGGACATCATCGTCCCCGTAGCCCCGGCGCAGCAGCGCCTCGGTCAGGTGGTAGAATTTCGCGGGATCGTCGAAGCCGTCCGTGTCCAGCTTGTCGCGGAAGGCGTAGGACCCCTTGTAGGAAGCGCGGAGCATCTTGTTCATCTCCGGGCTCATATCGTCATAGCCGTTGAGATCGGTGTCCGTGCCAACGCCCACATGCTCGACCCCCGTCAGCTGCGCGACATGGTCGATGTGGTCGACAATATGCTCGACGCTCGTGGGCTCCTCGCCGCGCACGAAATTGCGCACCCCGGTAATGCCCATCACGCCGCCCTTGGCGGCCAGCTTGCGGATCGCCTCGTCGGTCTTCAGGCGCGGGTGATCGTTCAGCGCCCGGCAATTGGAATGGGTTATGGCGATGGGACGCTCTGAAATCTCGATCGCGTCCAGCGTGGTCTGGTCGCCGCAATGGGAGACATCGACCAGCATCCCGATCTCGTTCATTTTCGCGATGATGGAGGCGCCGAAATCGCTGACCCCGCCATCCACGCGGTCCGTGCTGCCGGAGCCCAGCCGGTTCTGGGAATTATAGGTCAGCTGGGATACGCGCTGGCCCAGATCGTAGAACAGCTCGACATCGTCCGCGGTGCGGAAATGAGAGGAGTTCTGCACGCCCATGATGACGGCGATCTTGCCCGAATCCTTGGCGGCCTGAATGTCTTCGGCGCGGTCGACCAGCGTGAACAAGCCGGCATTGCGCGCCACGAAGCCGTTCCAGGCGGCCATGTATTGCAGCACGCTCTGGTGCGCGTCCGGTCCGCCCACGCCATAGGAATTGTGAAAGGCGGTGACGCCGGAGGTTCTGAATTCCTCGGCCTCTTCCGGGGTCAGGGCGTCGCGGAAAGCATCAGAGGTGAAATCCAGGCTGAGCGGGCCGAGCATGTCGATCACCACCGCCCGGTCCATCAGGGCCTTGGCCGGACCGGAAACATCGGCCAGCAGCGCCTGCTGCGCCCAGGCCATGCCCGGGGCGGAAACCAGGGCGGCGGCGCCAAATCCCTTCAGCAGACCGCGCCGGGACGGCGATGCGATCCCCCGGCCTTTTGCGGCAAACGCGCCCATTGGCTTCCCCTCTTTTCCTTCGTCTCTCCCGTTAACCGCACAGAATGATCCCGATCAGAAAATTGTCAACCAAGTTTCTCTAATATGATAATTTTAGCTGTTACAGGACGTTTTGAGTCGCGCCCCGCGGGCCTGAAGCGCCCGGCGCAGCCCCCTGACTTCAAAGGGTTTTTGCAAAGCCCGGCCGGGGCGATTAGGTTTGATCCTGTTCGGGTCAGGATTTTCCAATCGGGAAATCGGGGTCCGGCCAGACGAGCCGTTTCGAGTGGAGAGTTCGGATGAGTGAAGACGGGGAGTCGCGCGCCACGCTGGGCACGGTCGTACGCGACATACGCAAGCGCAACGGCTGGACGCTCAAGGAGATGAGCGCGCAATCGGGCATCCCGCTATCCACGCTGTCCAAGATCGAACACGACCGCCTGACGCTGACCTACGACAAGCTGCAACAGCTCAGCCAGCGCCTGTCGATTCCCATGTCGGACCTGTTCAGCACCCCGCCGGAAAGCGCCGCCAACGGCGCCATCACGGGCCGCAAGAGCAAGGGCACGATGGACGACGCCCTGCGCGTCGAAACCCCGAACTACGATTACTATTATCTGTGCACGGACCTTCGTAAGAAGCGCATGATTCCGATCATGACCAAGGTCCGCGCCAAGTCGATCGAGGAATTTGGCGAGCTGGTCCGCCACGCCGGCGAGGAATATATTTTCGTGCTGGAAGGCGTGGTCGAGGTTCATACCGAATTCTACGATCCGGTGATCCTGCGCAAATGGGAGTCCTTCTATATCGACTCCAATATGGGCCACGCCTACATCGTCGGCGAGGGCGAGGAAGCGATGATCATGGGCGTGTGCGGCGGCAGCGGCGACATCCATCTCGAGACGCTGCTGCAGGCCCGCCGGATGGAAGCCGAACGCAAGGCCGAGCCGGTCTCCGACTAGTCCTTCAGGCGGATCAGGGCTTCCTGCGCGGTGCTGGCGACCAGCCGCCCGTCACGGGTGAATATCTGGCCGCGATTGAAGCCGCGCCCGCCGCCCGACCACGGGCTGTCGGTCGCGTAGAGCAGCCACTCATCGGCCCGGAAATCGTCATGCAGCCAGACGGCGTGATCCAGGCTGGCCGTCTGCATCCGGTCGGTCAGCCAGCTCACCCCGTGCGGCTGCATGCAGGCCCCCATCAGCGCCATGTCCGAGGCGTAGGACAGCACGGCGCGGTGCATTTTCGGATCATCGCCCAGCGGCCCGGCGGCGCGGAACCACAGGCGGCGGCGGGGCTCCCCCTTCCGCGGACTGGCCAGAGTCCATTCATCCGCGTGGCGCACTTCGATCGGCCTGCGGCGCGTGATGAATTCGACAAAGGGCTCGGGCAGCCGGTCGCGGTGGCGCAACACCACCTCGCTCTCGGTGGGCAGCGTGTCCGGGTCCGGCGCCTCCGGCATGTCGAACTGGTGCGACAGGCCCGTCTCCGGCCGCTGGAACGACGCCGCCATGTTCAGGATCGGCTTGCCGTTCTGGATGGCGATGATGCGCCGCGTGGCGAAGCTGCCGCCGTCATGGTCGCGCTCCACGCGGTAGATGATGGGCAACTGCTCGTCCCCGGGCCGCATGAAATAGGCGTGCAGGGAATGGGCGACCTTGTCGTCCTCGATGGAGCCGGTCGCGGCCATCAGCGCCTGGCCGATCACCTGCCCGCCAAACACGCGGCCCTGCCCGCCGGGATTGCGCGGACCGCGATAGAGATCGGTGTCCAGCGTCTCGACCTGCAGCAGCCGGACCAGCCGCGCGGCCAGATCCTCGCTGCTGGGCATATCCGATGCGCTCTGGTTGTCTCCGGACTGGTCACTCATCGCTGAAACCCCGTTCTTGCCGCTTCTCTAGCTGGCGCATCGGGGCGGCGAGAGCAAGATGACGCGACCGGCAATCAGAGGCCGATACGCCGGCGAATGGCGCGCCGCAGCGAGAAGGGCCGGATCGGATCCAGCATTTCCTGTTCGGACATTACCTCGTCCGCCGCGTCCAGCTGCCGGATGGGCAGCGGCTCCAGATGCCGGCCTTCGCGGCCGGAATCGATCACCGCGATGATGGAGCCGTCCGCCTCTTCCAGCCGCTTTTCCACGTCTTCCACGCTGAGGCCCAGATGCTCGGCCAGAAGGTCATTCCGGACCCCGGTTATGGTCCGCTGCAAGTGTCCGTCTTCCGCCCCCGCCTCCAGCGAGATGTCGCATTCGGTGTCGTATCCCATGGAGCGGTTGTTCAGATTGGCGGACCCGATCTTCAACAGCCGGTCGTCCACCGCCATGATCTTGGCGTGGACATAGACCGGCGTCCCCTTCGCGGTCACCGGATAAAAGATGCGGAAGCGGTCATGCGGATCGGATTTCTCGACCAGGCTCAGCAGCTTGGCGCGGGCCGACCCCATGGTCTTTTCCTCCAGCCAGCCCGCCTGCGACTCGGGCGTCACCACCACGATTTCCGGTCCATCCTCCTCCTGAAGGCGCTCGATCATCGCCTCGGCGATGCGGCGGGAGGCAAAATACTGGCTCTCGATATAAAGGGTCTTCCTCGCCTCGCGGATCGCCTTGAGGGTCAGCGTCTCGATCTCCAGCGTCTCGGGATATTTGTCGAACGAGCCCATGGTCCGGGATATGCCCAGCTCCACCCCGGTCAGGGTGGGTTCGATATCCTCGGGCCACAGCGTGTGCTTGCTTTCCGGGGCCGTAAGCTCCTCGCCGGTGGCCCGCTTCCAGCGGATCCGCCCCAGATCGCCCAGCGCCTTGGCGGCTTCGCCATCGACGCAGGTCGTCGCGTCATGCCACGGGCCCAGCGGCGCGCCGCGGCCCGACCGGCGGGACGGGTTGCGGTCCAGGTGTTCGCGCGTGTCCCAGCGGCCCTTGGTCAAATCGATGCCGCCGCAAAAGGCCAGCGCATCGTCGATCACAACGAATTTCTGGTGATGGCTGGCCGCCGGGGGATGCGCCGCGTCCAGCCGGATATGAACTTCCTCGCCCATCATCCAGCGCAACAGGAATAGCGGGGTCTCGCCGCGTTTCAGCGCCTCCCACAGCCCCAGATTCCAGCGCAGCAAACGGACTTCCAGATCCGGCCGCGTCTCTGTCAGCCAGTTCAGGAACGGGCCCAGCTTGTTGGGGCCTTCCAGGGTTTTTCCCTCGGGCTCGAACTCGATCCGCGTATCGAAGTCCCAGCCGATCATCAGGACCTGCTCCCGCGCCTGGAGAATGCAGCGTTTCAGGGCGCGGTAATAATCGCACCCGTCGATCAGCACGGAGAACTTGCCGGCCTGCTCGACCCGCCAGCATGTCTGGCCCGGTATCAGAAAACGGGAGTCATCCATGAGCGGATTTCCGCACGCGGTGTCTTGCCATCGCTATGGTCCTGCAACTCTTTCTGGACGGGACGCGATTGCAACGCCGCCGCGCCGGAATGGTTTCAAGGTCTGCGCTTTGCCAGATTGGCTGTCAAAGTGTCGCGCGCCGGGAACCCGGCGCGCCAATGAATCGCTATTGCGCCCATGACGCACGCAAAACCGCTGGCCCGCGCCCGGGCCGGGCTTCGGATCGCATTTTCCATCGGACGGCAGGTCATGGACCGCGTCGGCCGGAACAATCTGGGGCTTCTGGCGGCGGGCGTCGCCTTTTTCGGTTTTCTGGCGGTGTTTCCGGCGCTGGGCGCGGCCCTGACCATCTGGGGATTCTTCGCCGACCCGGAGGCGGTTTTCCGCCAGATGCAGATCCTGCAAACCCTGATGCCGCCGGACGCCTATTCCATCATCTCCGACCAGCTTGAATCCATAGCCTCCGCCGACAAGGCCGGCGCCGGGTTTGGCGCGATTCTGGCGCTGGCCTTCGCGTTCTGGGCCTCGTCCAAGGGCGCGCGGGCGCTGATCGCGGCGCTGAATGTCGCCTATGAGGTGGAGGAGACGCGCGGCATGGTGAAACATTACATCATGTCTCTGGGCTTCACCGTGGGCGGGGTGATCTTCGCCCTTCTTTCGGTGACCGCCATCGCTGCCATCCCGCCCGTGCTGGAGGCGCTGCGGATCGGCACGCTCAGCGAAATCCTGATCCATCTGGCGCGCTGGGCGGGCGTGATCCTGCTGTTCATGACCGCGGTCGCCGCGCTTTATCAGTGGGCGCCGGCGCACAAGCGGGACCGCCGTTTCAAATGGTTCACCCCCGGCGCCCTGTTCGCCGCCATTGTCTGGATCGCCGCCTCGGGGCTGTTCTCGATCTACGCGGCCGATTTCGCCAATTACAACAAAACCTTCGGGTCGCTGGGCGCGGTGGCCGCGCTGCTGATGTGGATGTGGGTGTCGTCCTATGTCATCTGCCTCGGCGCGCAGCTCAACGCCGTCATGCGGGCGCGCCGCAAGGCCCGGCTCCGCGCCGCTGGCTGACGCCGGGCCGCCGCAACGCTTCCCCCCGTGACCGGACGCCGCGCGCGACTTGCACGTCGCTGTCTTGCACCGCACAAACAATAATGCGAATTACTCGCAATCTCATTGAATGGCGGCAGGGTTCGCGGGGGCAAAATCATGAAATTCCTTATCACCACCGTTTCGGCGATGGCGCTGGCGGGCGCGGCGGGCTTGGGCGCGCAGGCGCAGGATGCGGAGAATGCGGAAACGCAGACCGCGGCGCTCGACACCATCATCGTGCTGGGCGACGGCTCCCAGGTCGGCCTTCTGAACGAATATGAAGGCGGTCAGGTGGCGCGCGGCGGACGCGCGGGCATGCTGGGCAATGTCGATTTCATGGACCTGCCGTTCAACGCCACCGCCTACACCGAAAAGCTGATCCGCGACCAGCAGGCCGAAAGCGTGGCCGATGTCCTCCAGAACGATCCGGTCGTGCGCGTGGCGCGCGGCTTCGGCAATTTTCAGGAGCTTTATGTCATCCGCGGCTTCCCGGTCTATTCGGACGACATGACCTATAACGGCGTCTACGGCATCCTGCCGCGCCAGTTCGTGGCCGCCGAGATGCTGGAGCGCGTGGAGGTCTTCCGCGGCGCCAATTCCTTCCTGAACGGCGCCGCGCCCGGCGGCAGCGGCGTGGGCGGCGCCTTCAACCTTGTGCCCAAGCGCGCCCCGGACGATCCCCTCACCCGCCTGACCGTTGGTTATGGCAACCAGGGACAGGGCTATGGCGCGCTGGATATCGGCCGCCGCTTCGGCGCCGATGACGCGCTGGGCCTGCGCGTGAACGCCGTGCGCCGCGACGGCGAGACCGCCGTGGACAATCAGGACCGGGAGCTGACGGTGCTGTCCGCCGGAGCCGATTATCAGGGCCCGCGCTTCCGCTTCTCCGCCGATATCGGCTTTCAGGACCACCGCATCGACGCCCCGCGCCCCAGCGTCACCCCGCTGGGCGAGATCCCGGAGCCGCCGGACGCCAGCGTCAATTTCGCCCAGCCCTGGACCTATACGGACGAGCGCCAGCTGTTCGGCGCGGTGCGCGGCGAATTCGACCTGACGGACAATGTCACCGTCTGGGCTGCGGCCGGCGCGCGCAATGGCGAAGAGGACAATGTGCTGGCCAATCCCAGCGCCCAGGCGGACGGGGTCACCACCGCCTATCGCTTCGACAATGTGCGGGAGGACAATATCCTCTCCGCCGACGCCGGCGTGCGGGCGGAGTTCGAAACCGGCGCCATCGGCCACCGCCTGATCGCGTCCGGCTCCGCCATTTCGTCGGAATCTGAAAATGCCTACGCCTTTTCCAGTTTCGCCGGTTTCGCGGGCGATCTCTATGACCCGTTCGCGGTCGCCCCGCCGGCCCCGGATTTCTTTGTCGGCGGCGATCTGTCCGATCCGCTGGTGACCGAGGAAGTGGATAATTCCAGCCTCGCCATCGCCGATATCGTGTCGCTGTTCGACGGCCGCCTGCTGGCGACGCTGGGCGCGCGCTATCAGAATATCGAGACCGCCTCCTTTGATTATAATACCGGCGCGGAGCTTTCGCGGTATGAGGATGACGCGATCACCCCGGCTTTCGCGCTGGTCTATCGCGCCAGCGACCGGGTTTCGCTCTACGCCAACTATGCCGAGGCGCTGATCCCCGGCCAGACCGCCCCGGCCACCAGCGGCGGCGCGCCGGTGGAGAATGCCGGCGAGGTCTTCGCCCCCTTCACCGCCGAGCAGTATGAGGCCGGGATCAAGGTGGACTGGGACGGATTCGGCGGCACGCTGAGCGCGTTTTCGACCACGCTGCCCAGCGCCTTTGTCGAAAACAATGTCTTCTCGGTCGCCGGAGAGCAGGAAAACACCGGGATCGAGTTGAGCGTGTTCGGCGAACTGGCCGAAAATGTCCGTCTTCTAGGCGGCCTGACGCTTCTGGACGCGGAGCTTTCGCGCACCCAGAACGGCCAGTTCGACGGCAAGACCGCCATCGGCGTGCCCGAGGTTCAGGCCAATCTGAACGCCGAATGGGACGTTCCGGCCGTGCCCGGCCTGACCCTTGATGGCCGCATCATCTATACCGGCGAGCAGGAAACCAATCAGGCGAACACGATCCAGCTGGATTCCTGGACCCGTCTGGACGCCGGCGTGCGCTATGAGACCACGCTCTATGACCGCGGCGTGACCTTCCGGGCGCGCATGGAGAACCTCACCGACGAGTCCTACTGGGCTTCGGCGGGCGGCTTTCCGGGCGCGAATTACCTGGTGCTGAGCGCGCCGCGCAGCGTCTTCGTGTCGGTTTCGGCCGATTTCTAGGCGGAAACGGAGCCTTTCTTGACTGATTTCGACCCAAAAACCGCATGATCTGGGCCGGGTTCGCAGCCGTTCTGAGCGCCATTGCGGGCGTGTTCTGCCTGCATTTTGCCTGGAAACGGCGGCCCAAACCGGGCCGCACCCTGCCGGTTATCGCCGGCTGGGCGCTGATCGCGGCCTCCCTGCCGCTCTGGATCGCCGCCTCGGGCCCCGAATACGGGACGGCTTACGCCCTTCTGACGATGGGCTTTTTGGCTTGGATCGCGGTGCTCCCCCGCGCCAAATTCAGCCGCGCCCGTGTTGAAAGGAAGCCTTCCGGGCCGGTGCACGCCACGCGCGGGCGCATGAATCGCCTGGTCCGGCACGGCCTTCTTTTCCTGATTTCGACCCCGGTTGCGGCGGTGTCCTCCGCGCTTTTCACCATCGCGGCGCTGAAGCTGCTGCCCGGAAGCGCGGCAAACCGCATGGCGTTTTCCTTCCTTCTGATCCCGGTGGTGTGGGGAATCGCCGCTTACTGGACCATTGCCGACACGAAACTGGTCCGTCCGGCGGCCGCCATTATTGCCGCCGGGGCCGCTGGCGCCGCGCTGATCTATCTGTAAAACGCGCCCTTCGATGAAATTTTCCCTTCCTTCCGGCTTCGTAAAGCGCTCCCTGGCCAGCCATTCCTGGCTGGGCCTGATGACCGGCGCGCTGATGTATCTGATCTGCCTGTCGGGAACGCTGGCGGTTTTTGGTCAGGAATTGCAGCAATGGGAGCAGCCGCGCGGCGACACTTTCACCGAATTCGACCCGCAGGCGTTGGAGACCACCTATAACGAACTGACCGCCAGCGGGGTGGAAGTCACCCACCACATGTTCGTCATGCTGCCGACGGAGAAGCGTCCGCGCCTGACGATTTCATCGGAAAACCAGACCTGGCTGGTGCATCCGGACGGCACGCTGGGCGCGGAAGTGGCGCATGAATGGACCGATATGCTGGTCAATCTGCACCTTTACCTGCACCTGCCGCGCAATATCGGGATGATTTTCGTCAGCGCGTTCGGGGCGATCCTTTGCGGGCTGATCGTTTCCGGCTTCTTCGCCCATCCCCGTATCCTCAAGGATGCGTTCAATCTGCGGCTGGGCGGATCGCGGCAGCTGGAACAGACCGACATCCATAACCGGCTGAGCGTCTGGAGCGCGCCGTTTCACCTTGTGATCGCCGTGACAGGCGCGTTTTTCGGCTTCTTCGGGCTGGTGATGGGGCCGCTTTCGCAGACCTATTTTGACGGCGACCGGACACAGGCCATGGCCGCGCTCTATGGCGCGGAACCCGCGCTGGCGCAGGACATGGAGCCGGTCGGCCTCAGCGCCGCCCTGACCCGGATGGACGAAATAGCGCCGCAGGCCGAACCCTTCTATCTGACCATCGAGGACGCCGGCACGCCGCAGCAATACATGATTATCGGCGCCACCCATCCGGGCCGCCTGATCTATGCCGAACAATACCGCTTCGACGCAGCCGGAAACTATCTAGGCCCGGCCGGTTTCGCCGACGGCGAGGCCGGGCAACAGGTCATTTTCTCCGTCTATCAGGCACATTTCGGCCAGTTTGGCGGGATGCTTTCGAAGGTTTTCTACGGGATTTTCGGGCTCGCGCTGAGCGTGGTTTCGGTGACCGGGATCAATATCTGGCTGGCCAAGCGCGGCAAGAAGGACGTCATCAACAGGCTGTGGTCCGGCTTTGTCTGGGGCGCGCCGGTGGCGCTGGCCCTGTCGGCCATTGCGGCGCTGGCCCTGCCGCTATCTCCGGCGGGCTGTTTCTGGGCGGTCATGGCGGCGGCGGCCGGTCTTTCCCTGTTTATGAATCAGGACCGGACCGTGCGGATCCTGATGCTGGCGTCCGCGGCGGCGCTGGCGGGCGTTGCGCTGTGTCACGCCATCCTTTTCGGAGCTTATGCGGCGCAAGATGCGGCGCTGGCGGTCAATCTGGCCGCCGTCCTCCTCGCCGCCGGGTTCCTGGCCGCCGGGCTGACGCGAAAAGCCGCCTGACGGAACGCTTTCCCGGCGCAGGCGCCATTGCGCAGGAACCTTCCCCGCCGCGACACGTATAGGCTTACGGTCAGTTTTATCCGCATTTCCAGATCGCGGGTAATCAAGGTTCTTAAGGGGAGCGCGGGACCGTGGGGGGAAGCGTATGATTTTCCGGGCAAATCGCCTGCACCGCAAAGCGATGTGCGCGCTGTCCGCCGCCATGACCGCGACGTTTCTTTCCCCCGCCCCGGCAGCGGCGGCGGCGGCGCAGGTTGAGGATCTCCGCGATTATTCCATCGAGGAACTGGCCCGGCTGGAAATTTTCTCCGTCTCCCGGCGCCGCGAGCCGATCAGCGAAGCCCCGTCCGCGATTTATGTCATCACGCCCGAGGAAATACGCCGCTCCGGCGTGACCAGCCTTCCCGAAGCGTTGCGCCTGGCCCCGAACCTTCACGTCGCGCGGGACAGCGCCTCGCAATACGCCATCTCCGCGCGCGGGTTCAATTCG
Organism: Euryhalocaulis caribicus; assembly: GCF_000412185.1. Taxonomy (GTDB): domain Bacteria; phylum Pseudomonadota; class Alphaproteobacteria; order Caulobacterales; family Maricaulaceae; genus Euryhalocaulis; species Euryhalocaulis caribicus. Next base: position 148,438 of record NZ_ASJA01000005.1, on the reverse strand, counting down.
GTTGAAACCGCGAACAAGCTGCTGGTCGTGATCGATGGGCGCAGCGTCTATGCGCCGCTTCATTCCGGGGTCTTCTGGGACGAAGAACACGTGCTGCTGGAGGACGTGCGCCGCATCGAGGTGATCAGCGGCCCCGGCGGCGCGACATGGGGCGCGAACGCGGTCAATGGCGTGATCAGCGTCATCACCAAGAATTCCGCCGACACGCAGGGCTGGGCCGCGCGCGGCACTTACGGGTCGCTGGACCGCACCGCGACCGCCCGTTTTGGCGGCAAGGTTGGCGAAAACGCCTCGTTCCGCGTCTATGCAAACGCTTTCAATCGCGAGCATACGCTGGCGCCGGGGGGCGGCGACGCGATGGACGGCTATGACGGCGTGACCGGCGGATTCCGCACCGACTGGCAGGCCGGCTCCAACCGCTTCACCTTCCAGGGCGATTTCTTCGACGACAATATCGGCGCGGGCGATCTCAGCGGCGGCAATCTTCTGGGCCGCTGGACGCACGATCTGGATAATGGCGGCTGGACCATGATCCGCGCCTATTACGACACCTCCACGCGGGAGGATGTCGCGCTCTATGACGAGACGGAAACCGCGGACATCTTCTTCCAGAACGCGCTGGCGCCGCTGGGCCGTCACCAGCTGAACTGGGGCGGCGGCTATCGCTATATCCACGATATTTTCCGCGCCCCCGGCGCCTTCACCCTGGATCCGGAACAGGATCATCAGGAGCTGGCCAATCTCTTCCTGCAGGACGAGATCAGCCTGAAAGAAACGCTGACCCTGACGCTGGGCGTGAAATTCGAATACAGCTCCTATTCCGATTTCGACTATCTGCCGAGCGCGCGGCTGGCCTGGACGCCCAATGACAGAACGCTTCTGTGGGCCGCCGCATCCCGCGCGATCCGGACGCCGGTGCGGGTGGACCGGGACCTTGTGGCGGAGGGAATATTCCTGGGCGGGCCGAATTTCGGCAGCGAGGAATTGATCGCCTATGAGGCCGGTTATCGCGGCCGGCCCACGCAAAACACTTCCGTTTCCGTATCGGTCTTCCTCAATGACTATGACGATCTGCGCAACACCGCCCTGTCCGCAGACGGCGGTTTTCCCGCGCAATTCCTCAACCAGCTTCACGGCCAGACCTATGGCGTGGAAGTCTGGGGCGACTGGCAGGCAACGGACTGGTGGCGGCTGAGCGCCGGCCTGACCACGCTGGAAAAGGATTTCGATCTGGAGCCGGGCGCGACCAATATCGCCAGCCCGCCTTCCACCGGCAACGATCCGTCCTGGCAGGCGAAAATCCATTCCCGCATGGATATCAATGAACGCCTGCGTCTGGACGCGGACCTGCGCTGGATTGATGACCTGCCCAACCCGGCCATTCCCGGTTATGTGGAACTGGATGCGCGCATAGGATGGATGGTGACCGACGACGTGGAGCTGACCCTGGCCGGTATCAATCTGCTTGACGAAAGCCATCCGGAAACCGACGCCGCCAATTTCGCGCAGGAGGCGCGCCGCGGGGTTCATGTGGGTCTGAGGTGGGGTTTCTAGAGGTGCTGACAGGCGCATCCCCGGTCAGGCTGGCGGTCAAAGGCCTGGCTTTGCTTGCGATCGTCCTGGCGGCCGCCTCCCCGCAGGCCGCGGCGCAGGATAGCGGCGAGTCGCTGGAAGCGCCGATCAAGGCGACCTTCCTCTATCGCTTCGCGGATTTCATTTCATGGCCCGCCGAGGCCTTTCCCAGCCCTGCCACGCCCGTTCGCATCTGCATTATCGGCGAGGATCCGTTCGGCGTGTTGCTGGACAGGATGGTCGAGGAACAGACCGCCGCCGGACGGCCGCTTTCCGTCCATCGCCTGCACCGCATCGGGCGCGATTCAGGGTGTCACGTCGCCTATCTGTCCGGCTCCGGCTATCAGAGCGTCGCTGACGGGCTGGCCGCCAGCGGGGAGACGCCCGTGCTGACCGTGACTGACAGCGCGGCCGGAGACGAGGCGCGGGGCGTCATCCATTTCGAGGTCATAGACAATCGGGTGCGGTTTCATGTCGACGACATGCAGGCGACCCGGCACGGGCTGAAAGTCAGTTCGCGCCTGCTGGGCATCGCGGTGAGCGTCCGGAGGACCGATACATGACCCAGGCGCCGGCCCGGCCGCGTTCGCGCCTGTGGCGCGTTCCCGAGATCGCCGCCCTCAGCGCGGCGTTCCTGCTGCTGATCGGCGGTCTGGCGACGGTGATCTATAGCGAACGTTTCTATGAGCAGCAGAAGCTGAAAGAAGTCCGGGTGCAGGTCGAGATCCTGGCCGACAGCCTGAGCGCGCCGCTGGCGTTCGACGACAACCAGACCGCCCAGGACTATGTGAACGCGCTGCGCGCCAATCCCGATATCGAGGCGTCCGCGGTCTATGACGAAACCGGCATGATGGTGGCGTCCTATACGTCCGGCCCGAACGTGGAGCTGCCGACCACCAATATTATCCGCGCCGCCCCGCATCTCGAGAACGGGCGCGCCGTGGCGGCCGCGCCGGTGAGACGCGGGGAAAGCGTTTTTGGCGCTGTCTATCTGCGCGTGGTGACGATTCCGCTGATCAGCCGCCTGATCCGGTATGGCGTCATGGCGATGCTGGTCTTCATGGCGGCGCTGGTGGTCGTGGTTCTGGGCATCGCCCACACCGCGCTTCGGCGGGCCAACGCCAATCTGGATTTGCGCGCGCGGGAGCTGGCCGCCGCAAACGATGCGCTGCGCGTGCAGATCGATGAACGCGAGCGGGCCGAACAGGCGCTGCGGCAGAGCCAGAAAATGGAGGCGATGGGCCAGCTGGTGGGCGGCGTGGCGCATGATTTCAACAATCTTCTGATGACCGTCTCCAGCGGGTTGCGGCTGCTGGAGAAAAGCGCCGACGGCGAGCGCCGCAACATGATCCTGGAGAGCATCGAAAAGGCGGTGGACAGGGGCGCGGGCCTGACACGGCAATTGCTGGCGTTCGCGCGGCGTCAGAAACTCAAGCCGCAGGTGATCCATCCCGGCAAGCAGGTCGAAGGGATGCGCGAGCTGCTGGAGCGATCCCTGCGCGAGGATATCAGCGTCACCCTGCGGACACCGGAAACGCTGTGGCCCATCAAGGTGGATTCAGGACAATTCGAACTGGTCATTCTGAATCTCGCGGTGAATGCGCGCGACGCCATGCCCAATGGCGGCGCCCTGACCATCGAAGGCGAGAATATCATTCATGCCGAGGACGGCCGCGACCGGGAAATGGTGCGCCTGTCCGTCACCGATACCGGGGCCGGCATGTCGGAAGAAACCGTGGCACGGGCGTTTGAGCCCTTCTTCACGACAAAGGACGTGGACAAGGGAACGGGTCTGGGTCTGTCGCAAGTCTATGGTTTTGCGTCCCAGTCCGGCGGCTGGGCGGAGATCGACAGCGCCCTGGACCAGGGCACGACGATCAGCCTGATCCTGCCGCGTTCGAAGGAAGCGCCGGCTGACGACGGCCAGCGGGACGAAACCCCGGCCCCGTCGGCCGCGCATGGGGCGGCGCGGGTGCTGCTGGTCGAGGACGACGACAATGTCGCGCGCATGGTTTGCGAACTGGTCGAGCTTCTGGGCCATGACTGCCGCCGCGTTTCCTCCGCCGCCGAGGCGCTGACGGCGCTGGAGGAAAACCGTGATTTCGACATCATGTTTTCCGACATCGTCATGCCGGGCGGAATGAACGGTCTGGAACTGGCCGAACGCGTGCGCGAAACCTGGCCGGACCTGCCGATCATCCTGACCACGGGATATAGCGAGGACGAGCTGACCCTGACCGCCGATTTCACGATCCTGAGAAAACCCTATGCGATGGAGGATCTGGATCGCGCCCTGGCGCGGCGCCTGAAACCCTCACCAAACGGCAATGGCGGAGCCTAGACCGCCGAAGGCCGGTCCAGAAGCAGGCGTAATACGGCCACAACGTCCTGCGGGCTGAACGGCTTTTGCAAGACGGGACGATCAGCGAAAGGGCGCGGCAGATTATCGGCGGCCCATCCGGTCGCGAAGGCGAATGGAATATCGCGCTCCGCCAGAAGTCCGGCGATCTCGTCCACGGGCCGACCGTCCAGATTGACGTCCAGAAGCGCGGCGTCCAGCGCCGCGCCGTCGATCAATTCTCTCGCCTGGTCGACGGATTCAGCCGGTCCCGCGACAGCGCATCCGGCGTCGGTCAGGCTCTGTTCGAGCTCCAGCCCGATCAGAAGCTCATCCTCAACGACAAGGACCCGTTTCCCCGTCAGGTCGACGGACTTGCCGCCCTCTTCAACATCGATATCGGCCATCATAAAACCCGCCGTCCGGTCCGGAAAAATCACGGTTTTATTGCCGGCGGCGTGACTATTTTAAGGCCGGATATGCGTCAGACAAGCTTGTCCCCGCCCCTTGGCGGTGCTGTTTTAAGGGCGGACGCCCGATGAGACGAGCAGCCTTCATGCGTATCTGGATTCTCGCCGCGTTTATGGGCGCCAGCCTGCTGGCCGGCTGCGCCGCGCCGATCAGAACCGCCGTGCCGGAGGCGCTGGCCGACAGCGCGCAAGTGCCCGGCTTTGACGAGATCCGCTACTGGGGCGACGCCGCGCCGCCGCGGATCGAGGAATCGGCGGCGGAAAACCTGCGCCATATCCGCACCCGCAACGCCGAGCGCATCGCGCGCGGCGAAACGGTGGAGATCGATTTCCTGGCGCTGTCGGGCGGCGGCGGCAATGGCGCGTTCGGGGCGGGCCTGCTGAATGGCTGGACGAAAACCGGGACGCGCCCGGAATTCCAGATTGTCACAGGCGTCAGCACGGGCGCCATCATTGCGCCGCTGGCGTTTCTGGGGACCGGCTATGACGCCGAACTGAAGGAAGCCTATACCGAAATCGGGCCGTCCGACGTCTATCAGGCGGCGGTCCTGCCCAACATGATCAACGGTCCGGCGCTGGCCGACGCCGCGCCGCTGCGCGCGCTGGTCAATCGCTATGCCACGCCGCAATTGATGAGAGACGTCGCCCGCGAGCACCGGAAGGGCCGCCGTCTTCTGGTCGCCACCACCAATCTGGACGCCGGGCGGCCCGTGGTCTGGGATCTCGGCGCGATCGCCGTCAGCGGCCGCCCGGATTCCCTGCAATTGTTCCGGGACGTATTGCTGGCCTCTTCCGCCATTCCCGGCCTGTTTCCGCCGGTGGCGATCCGGGTGCGCGCCAATGGCGAAACCTATACCGAGCTGCACGCCGATGGCGGGGTGACGTCACAGGTCTTTGCCTACCAGCCGCAGGTGCAGCTGGGGCAGTTGCTGGACGCCGCCGATTTCGAAGTGGGCCTGGATATCTATGTCATCCGCAATGGCCGGGGACTGCCGGATTATGACCCGCCGAGACCGGTCTGGTACCGCCTGACCAACCGGTCTCTGGAGGTGCTGCTGAGCTATCAGGCGATGTCCGACATTACCCGCATCTATTATCTGGCGCAGCGCGACGGCTTCAATTTTCATCTCGCCCTGATCCCCGAGACGTTCAAATGCGACGCCGCGAAACCTTTCCAGCAGCAATATCTGCGCACGCTCTACGATTACGCCGAGAGGCTGGGCGAAGCGGGACCGCCCTGGCTGGAGACGCCTTTCGAGGATGCGGGCGGCGCAACCGCGCCGGCGCCGCCCACCTGCCCGGACGGGAAATAGCGGCGCCGCGTGCGCGCTGCGCCGTCGACATTTCGGGGGCTTTCAGCCAAGTCCTGTTCCCATGACAGCCCGCGAGACATCTTTCGATACCGTCGTGATCGGCGCCGGGGCCGCCGGCCTGTTCCACGGCGCGCTGGCCGGCCAGCGCGGGCGGCGCGTTCTGGTCATCGACCACGCCGCCAAGCCGGCGGAGAAGGTGCGTATTTCCGGCGGCGGACGCTGCAACTTCACCAATATCCATACGCGGCCCGAACGCTTTCTGTCGCAAAACCCGCATTTCGCGAAATCGGCGCTGGCGCGCTACACGCCGCAGGATTTTCTGGACCTGATGGCGCGGCACGGCATTGGCTGGCACGAGAAAACGCTGGGCCAGCTTTTCTGCGACGAACGCTCCGGCGCGATTATCCAGATGCTGCTGGACGAACTGGCCGCCGCGGGCGGCGAGCTGCGGCTTTCCACACCTATCAGCGCTGTCGAGAAGACGCCGGAGGGGTTCCGGCTGCAGACGCCGGACGGGCCGCTGGACGCCGGACGCTTGGTGGTCGCCACCGGCGGGCTTTCCATCCCGAAAATGGGCGCAACCGGCTTTGCCTACGACCTCGCGGAGCAACTCGGCCACCGTATCGTCAAACCCGTTGCGGGCCTTGTCCCCTTTACCTTCGAGGGCGCGGACAAGGAGGCCTTCGCCGCGATCTCCGGCGTGGCCTGTCCGGTGCGCGCGCAGGCGGGCGGGACGAGCTTCGACGAAGCCATGCTGTTCACCCATCGCGGCCTGTCCGGCCCGGCCATCCTGCAGGTTTCCTCCTATTGGAGGCCCGGGGAGCCGGTCTCAATCGACCTGTTCGGCGGCGGCGACGGCGCGGCGGCCCTGCGGGACCTGAAGGCGCAACACCCGATGAAATCGCTGAGCGGCGCGCTGGAGGCGCTTCTGCCCAAGCGCCTGGCGGAGTGCCTGAAGGCGCGCGGCGTGGTGAAGGACGCGCCGCGCATGGCCGATCTCTCCCATGCGCATCTGGACGCGGTCGCGGCGGATTTGTCGGACTGGCGCCTGCAGCCCTCCGGCACGGAAGGCTGGCGCACGGCGGAGGTCACGGTCGGGGGCCTCGATACCGATCAGCTCTCGTCAAAGACCATGGAGAGCCGCCTTGTCTCCGGCCTCTATTTCATCGGCGAGTGCGTGGACGTGACCGGCTGGCTGGGCGGTTATAATTTCCAGTGGGCGTGGGCCAGCGCCGCCGCGGCGGCGGAGGCGGACTAGGCGCGCGCGATTGCGCCGGGCCGCGCGCCTGACCTAGAACCAGTCCCGGTTCCCCTTTCCTCTCCACAAGCGAGCGCGCCCGTGAGCACCCTGAACGTCTTGGAAATCCTGAATATCTTCGGACTGTTCGTTTTCGCGATTTCCGGCGCGCTGCGGGCGCTGCGCCAGGACATGGATTTCTTCGGCGTGGCCCTGCTGGCCTTTGTCACCGGCGTCGGCGGCGGCACGATCCGCGACGTGTTGCTGGGCTTCTTCCCGGTCTGGTGGATCGAGAATATATCGGCGGTGTTCATCTGCCTAGCCGGCGCCATCGTGGCTACGCTGGCCCAGTCGGTTCTGGATTCCCGCATCAAGGCGCTGATCTGGGCCGATGCGCTGGGCCTGTCCGCCTTCGCCATTCTGGGCGCGCAATCGGCGCTGGGCGCGGGCGCGCATCCGGTGATCGCGATATTCATGGGCGCGGTCACCGCTACGTTCGGCGGGGTGGTGCGCGACGTGCTGCTGAACGAACCGCCGCTGATCCTGAAGCAGGATATCTACGCCACCGCCGCCATGCTGGGCGCGGCCGCCTATATCGGGCTGCTGGAGCTTGGCCTCGCCGCCGCCGCGGCGGCGCCGCTGGCGGCCCTGATCACGTTCGCCATTCGCGGGGCGTCTATCCTGTTCAACATCCCCTCCCCCAAGTTCGGCCACCCGCCCCGGCAATAGGACTCAGACCGCACCATATCCCCGGTTTCGCGGCTGGCGCTTTTCAGGTCGCTCGGTCTGATTTCCGCTCTTCACAGACGGCGTGGAATCCGGCCGCCATGAACTCGGCCATGCGTTCCTTGACGGCCGGGAAGTCATCGGAGTCGCAGACGCCGCCGGAGAGTTTGTCGATCCGGCCCGTGCGCGCCAGCGTCAGCATGAGCGCGCCGGTCACGAAGTGATAGCCCCAGAAAATGTCTTCCTCCGAACAGTCGGGGAGCGCTTTCTTGAGAATATCGATCAGGCGCAAGACCACGGAATCGAAGTGCTTTTCCATCAGCTCGGCCCCCCATTCGGGGGTGTTCGCCACTTGCGCGGCGACGGCGAGCGCGTTCTTCCACGCCTTTCCGCCCTCGATATAGAGATCGAAATCGGTATCCAGAAAGGCGTGCAGCGCGCCTTCCACGGTCGGCTTGCCGTTCGCCGACTTTTCGTATTCGTCCAGCGCCTTCATCCGGCGCTCTCTCGAGACCGGGGCGCGGCGGGAAAACACCGCGTCGAACAGGGCTTTCTTGTCGTCGAAATAATAATGGATCAGCGTGTGATGAACATCGGCGTGCTTGGCGATGTCCTTCAGCGTAACGCCATAAAAACCGCGCCTGGAGAACAGGGCCTCGGCTGAATCGAGGATAAGCTCTATGGATTCAGCGCGGCGCTCCGCCCTTGTCTGGGGCTTGCGCCCGGATTTCGCATCATCAGAAGACAAAACTTGAGCTTTTCCGTCACCGATCAAGAGCAATGCCGCTCAGGAAACCGCCCGCTTGCCGGAAAACTGACCCTCGGCGCTGGACGCGTCCCTGTAGTCTGACCTCAGGCGAAGCTTGTCAATTTTGCCCGTCGGTCCCAGCGGCATGTTGTCCAGCCGCATGACCGCATCGGGAAGCCACCAAGACGCCACGCGGCCACGCAACGGCTCCAGCAATTCGTCATCGGTCACGGACTGGTTCTCCGCCAGCTCGACCAGAAGGATTGGACGCTCGCCCCATTTTTCGTCCGACCGGCCGATGACGGCGGCCTGCGAAACCTGCGGCAGGGCGCCGACAATGGCCTCGATCTCTGACGGATTTATCCACTCGCCGCCCGACTTGATCAGATCCTTGGCGCGGCCCGTGATGATAAGGTTTCCGCGGGTGTCTATCCGGGCGAGGTCGCCGGTATCGAACCAGTCCTCTTCGTCGGTCGCCGCTTCATCATGGCCGAAATAACGCTCTATCGCGGCGGAGCCCCTCACCCGCAGATGCCCCTCCGCGGCGCGCTGATCCGCCAGAGGCTCCCCTTCCGCGTCGGTCAGCAGGAGGTCCACGCCGACGGCTGGTCGGCCGGACATCCAGGCCTTGCGGTCGCTGTCGCCGGGCGCCGCGCTGACGCCCAGCGGCGAAAGTTCGGTCATGCCCCAGCTGGTCTGAACGGTCACGCCCAGCCGCCGCTCTATCCGGTCCATCAGGGCGGGCGCCAGGGCGGCGCCGCCCACCATGATCCGCCTGAGCGTCGGCAGGTCGCCGCCGGTTGCCTCGACATGCTCCAGCAGACCAAGCCAGACAGTGGGCACGCCGACGGCCATCGTCACGCCTTCGGATTCGATCAGCCGCGCCAGACTGGCGCCATCCGCCATACGGCCGGGAAGCACCAGTTTCGCCCCCGCCGCGGGCGCGGCGAAAGGCAGGCCCCAGGCATTGGCGTGGAACATCGGCACCACGGTCAGGACGGCATCGGCGGCGGTGAGCCCCATGACGTCGGCCTGTAGTTGCCGCAGCGTATGAAGATAACCGGAGCGGTGAGTATAGGTGACGCCCTTCGGCGACCCTGTCGTGCCGGAAGTGAAACACAGGCCGGAAGGCGAGGTCTCGTCGAAATCGCCCCAGACGACATGACCGTCAGCCCCGGCGAGGGCGTCTTCCAGCGTGGAGACGGACAAGTCCGGGTCTTCGCCGCGCCAGTCCGGCGCCGGACCATCGATCACCAGAATTTGTGAAACGGAGGCGGCCTCCGCCACGATCTTGCGGGCCAGCGGGGCGAGGTCGGCGCTGACGATCAGCACGCGCGCCTCTGACTGGTTCAGCATGGCGGCCAGCTGCGCGGCGGTCAGGCGGGGATTGAGCGTGTGGCAAACCGCCCCCATCCCCATGATGGCGTACCAGGCCTCGACATGAGCCTGGGTATTCCAGGCCAGCGTTGCAACGCGGTCGCCGAACAGGACGCCGCGCCCGGCCAGAGCCGCGGAAACCCGCAAAGCCCGCGCCTTCAGCGCCGCATATCCTGTCCGGTCGACCGCGTCCCCCCCGCGCCCGGTCACGACTTCCGCCTCCGGATGCCATTTGGCGGCGTGCTCGATGAACTTGTTGAGGGTCAGCGCATAGGGCTGCATCGCCCCGTCGGTCACTGGCATTCGGGAACCTGCGGAGGCAATGGCGGCGCGATGACGCCGACATTCCACGTCCATCCGACATCGGCCGCGCGGCGGCGGCACATCACCTCTTCATGCAGTTCGAACATGCCCGGCAGAAGATCGGTGTCCGCGCCGTGAGGCGCATCCGCGAAATACATATAGGCTTCGTCCGCGCCATAAGGCCGCCATGCGGGCTGGTCCGCCGCGGCGGGCGCGCCATCGCGCGCGAAAGACGTCCAGTAGCCGATCATCGCTTCGGAGAGCGCACGCTCCTCCGCCGTATCGGGGGGCGCCGGCCAGAACTCTGAAATGCGGTCGAGATTGCCGAACATGTAGGGCAGTTCGCTGGCGTGGAAGGCGTTGAGCCCGTTCTGGTCCGCCGCGGGATAGCCGTGATCGAAGATGTAGAGGAAACCGGGCTGACCGATATCCCCCTGCTTGCGAACAAGGCGCTCCGCCGTCCAGCCATACATGGCGTCGCGGGTCGCAGCGAGCATGGCCTCGTCGATGTCCCGTGAGGGATAGTGTTCCAGGGCGGCGCCGGCGAGATCGCCATAGCCTTTCCGGATTGCCGCTTCATAGTCTTCGGCGTTCGACGGCGCCTTGGGCAGGAGGAAGCGCAAAGACCGGATTTCACCGCTATTGAAGCCGGCCATGACCGGGACCGGCGCCTGTTGGCCTTCATCGAAGACGTTCACGGGCTGCCCCGGAAGCGTAAGACCGTCGACCGTGCCCCAGGGAATATAGCCAGCCTGCGCCGCCTTCTCGATCAGGGTCTGCGGCTCCATCGCGCGGAGCGCCGCAAGGTCTTCCGCCCCGACTTTTCCGGCGACATAAGCGCCCGTGGTTTCCGCGGAAGGCGCGCCGAAGCTCGCCTCCTTGAGTTCGGGCGTGGAGAGCATGTAGGCGCTCTGCGCAATCGCTTTGTCGAACAGGCCGCGCGCCGCCGGTGCGGTCATCAGATAGGTGACGCTGAGGGCGCCTGCCGACTCGCCGGCAATTGTCACATTGTCCGGGTCGCCGCCGAACGCGGCGATATTGTCCTCCACCCATTCCAGCGCGGCGATCTGGTCCAGGAGGCCGTAATTGCCGGAGACGCCGTCCGGCGATTCCGCGCTGAGTTCGGGATGGGCCAGATAGCCCAGAACGCCGAGGCGATAATTGATCGAGACATAGACGATGCCGCGCTTGGCGAACTCGGCGCCGTTATAGAGGGACTGGCTGCCCGCGCCGCTGGTCAGCGACCCGCCGTGAATCCAGACAAAAACCGGCGCGTTCGCGGCGTTTTCCGGGGCCCAGACATTCAGATTCAGGCAATCCTCGCTCGTGTCGGGCAGCGATGAATCGGCATAGATGCTGAAGCCGCGCCGGCGGGGCTGCATGCAGGCATTGCCGAATTCGCTGGCGTCGAGCGCATCATCCCACGCGGGAGCCGGCGCAGGCGGCGTCCAGCGCGCATCCCCGGTGGGCGGCGCGGCGAAGGGGATGCCCTTGAAAATCTTCAGGCCGTCCCGGGCCACGCCCCGGACCGGTCCCGATGCGGTGTCGACAACAGCATCGCCGCTTTCGGCGGTGCTGGCGCAGGCGGCGGTCGCCGCAACTAGAATGGCCGCCGACAGGGCAGGCGCGATACGGGATAGCAGGGTCATCGGGAGCGTCCTCCGGCTTCGGTTTCGCGGCTCAGAATGCGGCCCAACCAGAGGAAGAGCGCAATCGCGAGAAAATAGAACGGGATGAGCGTATAGAAGGCGATCTGCAGTGAATTGTCAGGGTGGCTGTCGCGGAAGAAATCGCTGGCCGCCCCGAGATAGGTCGGCCCCAGGCCAAGGCCGATCAAATTCATCACCAGCAGCAAAAGCGCCCCCGACAGCACGCGCTGGTTCGGCTTGACCTCTTCCTGGACCAGCGCCACGGCGGGCGACAGGTAGAAATAATTCAGAACCGTCGGCACGGTGAGGAACGCCATGGCGAGGGGCCATGTGGGCGCCCAGACAAAGCCGATGAAAAACGGCACCGCGACCACGAGGCCCGCCGCCGGGACATAGGCGTAGGCCGCTTTCGTGCGCCGCGACAGCCAGTCGACCAGCCGCCCGGACACATACATGCCGGCGCTGACGCCCAGCCCCAGCAACAACGCGTAATAGATGGCGATTTCGCCCAGCGTCATGCCCTTTTCACGCATCAGGAAGAGCGTGGTGAAATTGATCACGGCATAGGTCACGAACTGTGTGGCGCCGCTGGCGAACGCGATGAGCCGTAGCGAGGGATGCGCAAAGAACATCTTGCAGGTCGCGCGAAAGCTTTCCTGCGGCGGCGCGGCGGCCGGCGCCGGCGCGGGAGCGGGCGTATCGGCAACCGGTCCGGCGTCGAGGCCGCCGCGTTTGGGCTCGCGCACGAAGACCAGAACCGCCAGCGCGGTCACCACGCCGACAATGCCGATCGAGACGAACGCGTCGCGCCAGCTGAACGCCGCCGCGATGGAGGCGCCGAAAGCCACCCCGAGGGCGGCGCCGATCGGCGGCCCCATATTATAAATACCGAGCGCCCGCCCCCGCATGCCGGAGGGGAAATAATCCGAAATAATGGCGTAGGACGGCGGCACGCCGCCCGCCTCCCCGATGCCGACCGTCATACGGGCGATGACAAGCTGCGGATAGTTTCGCGACAGTCCACAGGCAATGGTCGCCGCGCTCCACAGGAAGCAGGCAAAGCCCAGAACGCGGACGCGATTGGTCTTGTCCGCCAGCCAGCCGACCGGAATGGCGATCAGGCAATAGAAGAGCGCAAAATACAGACCGCCGATCAGGCCCAGCTGACCGTCCGTGACGCCCAGATCGTCCTGGATCGGTTTGGCCAGGATCGACAGGAGCTGGCGGTCAAGAAAGTTCAGGACATAGACGAAGCACAACATGCCCAGCGTCCACCAGGCGCGCCCGCCCGGCCGCGCCGTCGCGGCGGGGCCTGAGGCGGGCGTATCGGCGGCTTCTATCGATGGCGAGCGCGCCGTCATCGATCAGTATTTATAGTTCAGCCGGACGCCGAATGTGCGCGGCCGCAGGGTGCTGAACCGGGCGTCGGCAAAGCCTTCCGGATGGGAATAGATCAGCGAGTGATCGTCGAAGGCGTTCTCAACATACAAGGTCGCCTTGAAGTGATCGCCGAAATCGGCCCCGGCCGACATGTTCACGGTCTCATAGGCTTCGGTCGGCGCGTATGTGGGCGATTGCACGCCCGGTTGACCCGGCACGTTGGGGAACTGGTTCGGATATCCCTGAACGTGACGCGCATTGACTGAAAGGAAACCGTCCACGGTCGCCGTGAGCGGTCTGGTATAGGTCAGGTAAGCCCCGCCCTGAAACTCCGGGAAGGCCAGCTGGATGCCCTTCACGGCGCCGGAAATCGCCGCCTCTTCAGGGGTCAGGTCCGTGACTTCGGAATCGTTGAACGAGCCGTTCAGACCGATGCTCAGCCCATCGACCGGCCTAGCGGTCATCTCGAACTCTATGCCCTTGCTGGTGGCGCCGCCGATATTGGTGGCGAATTGCACCTGGTCGGACACGCGGTTGGCCTGAACCTGAATATTGCTCCAGTCGATATAATAGGCGGCGAGGTTGGCCGACAGCTTGCCGTTGAACCAGTTCCCCTTCACGCCGATTTCGTAGTTCTTCAGATCATCCGAAGAGGCCCCGTCGGGAATGATGATGTCGTTCGGGTCGACGGAGCTGGGAAGGCCGGCGCGCGCATTGACCGCCGGCGCGCGGAAACCGGTCGAATAAGTCGCATAGGTCGTGACATTGTCGACCGGTTTGAATGATGCGCTCAGCTTGTAGGAGAAGCCCTTTTCGGTGCCCTTTTCCCCCGTCGCCGGCTGGATCTGGGTAACCGTGAGCGGGCCGGGAATGCCGAAGAGCGCATTCGTCAGATAGTTGCTGTTATAGCCGCCCTCGGCAAAGCTCTGGACGTCCAGAGAGCCGTAGCGCAAGCCGCCCGTGAGCCAGAAGCGGTCGCTGAAATTATAGGTCGCCTCGCCAAAGGCGGCGATCTCTTCCGAATTCGTGTGGTTGAAGGCGCGCTGGTAATATTCGTCCGGCAGGCCGGTCATCCCGAATGCGTCAAGGAAGGCGGGGTCGGAGCGGTAGAAAAGGTCCGTGTCCCGCCGCTTGTAATAATAGAACCCGCCCACGATCCATTGCAGACGGCTGTCCCCGCTGGAAACCAGCCGCGCCTCCTCGACGAACGCCTTGTCATAGGCGAAAGCGTCGAGAGCAAAGGGAATCGCGCCGCCGAAGGTGGCGTCCAGATCGATGATGAAGGATTGCGCGTAGTAGGAGTATGTCGTCGAGCTGGTGAAATTCGCGAAGCCCAGATCGTACTCGAACGTGGCGTTATAGGAGTCGAGATCCCCGCCAAAGACGTCCGGGCGGCGCGTGTTCCGCGTTTCGCGGTCCGGGTCGAGATTCGGGTTTATGAGCTGTGAGTCTTCGGGCTCGCTTTTCTCATGCAGAGCCATCAGGCGCACCGAGGCCTTGCTGGTCGGCTCCCACAGCAGGACTGCGCGGCCGCCCCAGTTCTCCAGCGTATTCGCATTATCCTCGCCGGTGCCGATATTCTCGACCCAGCCTTCCTCGTTCCGGTAGAAACCGACGACGCGGAGCGCCAGCTTGTCCTCGACCAGCGGCAGATTGACCATTCCGTTATAGCGTTGACGGAACGAGTCGCCGTCCGTCAGGCCGAAATCGACCAGCGCCTGGGCGTCAAAATCATTCAGATCCGGGCTTTTGGTGATGATGCGAACCGCGCCGGCCAGCGAGCCTGAGCCGAACAGCGTGCCCTGCGGACCGCGAAGGAATTCCACCCGTTCAACGTCGAACAGCGTCGAGTCCAGCTGGGTGGAGTTGCCGTTCGCCGAGATCGGCAATTCGTCGATATAGACCGCGACCGAATTCTGCAGGTTCGCCTGGTAGCCGTTCGTGGCGATGCCGCGCACGGAGAATGTATTGAAGTTCGCGGTCGGTTTGTTGAGGACCGCGCCCGGCGTTTCGAGCGCCAGCCCCTCATAGCCGACAATCCCCTTGGTGGTCAGCTCTTCCTGCGTGAAGGCGGTCACGCTGAGCGGCACGTCCTGAAGGTTCATTTCACGGCGGGTCGCCGTCACGACAATTTCGTCCGCCGCGCCCGTTTGTGTCCGGATTTCACCGGACTGGTCCGGCGCGGTCTGCGCCATAACGGCGGCTGGCGAAGCAAGAAACGCGACCGCAGACGCGGACGCAAACAGCACGTTTTTCATAACCTTATCCTCCCCATTAGCCGGTCTGTTGCCGACTATTCCCGGCACGCTACTGAAAATAATATTCACTGACAAGAGTGTGAATGACTTGCGCCCCTCCAAGCCGGGAGCTATCCCCGAAAGGATGGTTTCTGAATTTACCAGCGCGAATGAAGCGTTCTATCCGGTGCCTGGGGCGGAACACGCGGCCTGTCCGGTTGCGGTTAAAATTCAACTGTTTATGAACAATGCGGTAGCCTTCGCTCCCGTAAAGCAAAGGCGGCGGGAAAGGGGTTATCTTGCCAGCAAATCCTAATCCGCAGCGCAAACGCCAGACCAAGGCGGAGAAACGCGCCGAAACCATCGAGCAAATTCTCGATGTGGCGGAATACCTGTTTTCAAGGAATGGCTTGCACGGCGTCACGCTTAAGGACGTCGCCAAGCGCGTGGGCGTTCACCACACGCTTCTGAACTATTATTTCGACGACAAGCAGAAATTGTTCGATGCGGTTTTCGCGCGCCGCGCCGCGGTGACCAGCGAGCGCCGCATGAAGGCGCTGGACGCCTATGACGCGGAGACCGGCGGCAAGCCCACGGTCGAGGGCGCGCTTCACGCCTTCCTGGATACCGACCTCGATCTCTATATCGAAGGGGGCGAGGGATGGCGCAATTACGGCGCGTTGAGCGCCCAAGTCGCCAACACGCCGGAATGGGGCGCAGACATGATGGATCAGCATTTCGATCCAGTGGTCCTGCGCCTTATCGAGCTGTTGAAACAGGCCCTGCCGGACGCCGCGGAAGAAGATATTTTCTGGAGCTACCACTTCGTGTCCGGCGCGCTGATGCTGACGCTGGCGCGCACGGGGCGGATCGACAAGCTGTCCGGCGGATTGTGCAAATCCAGCGACTACGCGGCCGTCAAGGCGCGCATGGCGCATTTCATGGCCGCGGGCTTCTACAGGATTTGCGGCAAGCCGGAACAGGAAACCGGCTGATCGAATGAACCCGGACCGCGACGGCTTGGCGCACGTCGCGTTTCATGCATTAACTCACAAGAGAGCGAACGAATAATATTTCACGAAACGACGCGGATCGAGGCGCATCCATGAAACAGGGATCATAAGCAAGACCGCGGCAATCAAGGTCTGAAAGCCGGCGCAAGACCGGCCAGGCCATAAATGGGGAGGAACGCTTATGGCTGTCGGGGAAAACGCGGCGCCGGCCACTCATGACCCGAAGCAGAGCAAGGTCATGGTTATCCTGGCGTCGTCGCTGGGGACCATGTTCGAGTGGTTTGATTTTTATCTCTACGGCCTGCTGGCCGGGTATATTTCCACGCAATTCTTTTCCGGCGTCAACGAAACGACAGCCTTCATCCTGGCGCTGGCCGCCTTCGCCGCCGGTTTCGCCGTCCGGCCGTTCGGCTCCATCGTCTTCGGGCGCGTGGGCGACATCGTCGGGCGCAAATACACGTTTCTGGTCACGATGGGATTGATGGGCCTGTCGACCTTCGCGGTCGGCTTCCTGCCCAGCTATGACTCCATCGGCATTGCCGCGCCGATCATCCTTGTCGCGCTGCGCCTGCTGCAAGGCCTGGCCGTCGGCGGGGAATATGGCGGCGCCGCGACCTATGTGGCCGAGCACGCGCCAAAGGGCCGGCGGGGCTTTTTCACCAGCTTCATCCAGACCACCGCGACCATCGGGCTTTTCACCGCCCTGCTTCTGGTGATCGGCCTGCGCACGGTGATGGGGGAAGGGGCGTTCGCCGACTGGGGCTGGCGGATCCCGTTCCTGCTCTCGATCTTTCTCCTGGCGATTTCGCTCTGGATCCGGCTGCAACTGGCCGAGAGTCCGGTTTTCCAGAAGATGAAAGACGAAGGCTCGACCTCCAAGACGCCCTTGAGGGAAGCCTTCGGACGCTGGTCCAACCTGAAATTCGTGCTGATCGCCCTTTTCGGGGCCGTCGCCGGGCAGGGCGACATTGGCTATACGGGGCAGTTCTATACGCTGTTCTATCTGGAGCGCATCGCGGACGTCGATCCGGCGACATCCAATATCCTGCTGGTCATCGCGCTGATCATCGCCACGCCGACCTTCGTGTTCTTCGGCTGGTTGAGCGACAAGATCGGGCGCAAGAAAATCGTCATGACGGCGTGCGTTCTCGCCGCCCTGACCCTGTTCCCGCTCTTCAAGGCGCTGACCAACGCGGCCAATCCGGATTTCGCCCGGGCGGTGCGGGATGCGCCGGTCACCGTGGTCGCCCATGCAGATGAGTGTTCTTTCCAGTTCGACCCGGTCGGGAAGAACACGTTTGACGAGACCAGCTGCGATATCGCGAAAGCCTATCTGGCCCGCAACGGCATCAATTATTCCAATGCGGACGCGCCGGCCAGAACACCGGCGCAGGTGGGGATCGGCGAGACGGTCATCCCCGTTCCCGACCCCGCCAGCCAGGGCGAAACCGAACTGGCGGCGGAGATCGAGAATTTCCAGAGCCGGATCAGCGAACAACTGATCGCGGCGGGATATCCGAGCGAGGCCGATCCGCAGAAAATCAACCGGCCGCTGGTTATCGCGATCATCGTGACAATCATGCTGATGGTGACCGCGTCCTACGCGCCGCTGGCCGCGATGCTGGTGGAGCTTTTCCCGGCGCGCATCCGCTACACCTCGATGTCGTTGCCCTATCATATCGGCAATGGCTGGTTCGGCGGCTTCCTGCCGACCACCGCCTTCGCGCTGGTCGCCGCAACGGGCAATATTCATTATGGCCTGTGGTACCCGGTGCTGGTCGCGGGGATGACCGCGGTGGTCGGCATCGTCTTCCTTCCAGAAACATTCCGGAGGAATATCGATGACTGATCAGACACGCCGCGCCGAAGAAGGGACGACGACGCGCCGACGCTTTCTGGCCGCCTCGGCCGCCACGCCCCTGATCGCCGGGGGCAATCTGGCCGCAGCCGCGCCGGACCATGCCGGCGCCGTCGCCGCCGATTTGCAGCGATATATCGGGTTTGGCGGCAAACAATCGGGCGGTCCGGGCGATGAGGCCTGCGGCGCGTGGCTGGAAGCCGAACTTGCCAGGGCGGGCTTTAAAACAGACCGCCAATATTTCTCCGCGCCCTGGTTTGAAGCCGAACAGGCAGACCTTGCCGCCGGTGACGCGCGAGCCGCGCTGTGGCCGCAACCGATTGTGCAGACCACCCCGGCGGAGGGGATAACCGCCCCCATCGTGCGAGTGGACGCGCAGGGACTCGCCGCACAGCCGCTGCAAGGCGCCATTGCGCTGATCGACCCGCCCGCCGGCCGCTGGTCATCCATGTTCTGGGAGCCGGTCCGCAAACCCGTGGACGCCGCTTTCGCCGGGGGCGCGGCCGCTTGCGTGATCGTCACCAACGGGCCGACCGGCAAGGTCATCGCGCTGAACACCGATGGCCGTGAGCCGCTTCATCCAAAACCCATGGCTTTGCTGGCGCCCGAAGACGCCGCGCCTTTCTTCGCCGCGGCCATGGAAGGCCGGGAAGCCACCCTGAGACTGACCGGACAAGGCGGGCGCAGACAGGCCTTCAATCTGGTCGGGAAGCTGGACCGCGGCCATGGCCGCTGGCTGGTCGTCTCCACCCCGCGCTCGGGCTGGTTCACCTGCGCGGGGGAGCGCGGCGGGGGCATCGCCGCATGGCTTCACCTGGCCCGCTGGGCGGGCCGCGCGGCGCCGGGTTACGACCTCGCCTTCGTGTGCAATAGCGGTCACGAATACCAGTATCTGGGCGCCGAGGAATTGCTGCACAATGTGGCGCCGCCACCGGAAAAGACCGCGTTCTGGCTCCATCTGGGAGCCAATCTCGCCTCGCGCGACTGGCATGACGGGGTCGGGTCGCGCAGCCCGCTGCCCGGCGCGGATTCCCAACGCTATCTGGTGGTCAGCCCCGGACTTCTTCCCGCCGCGAGAAAGGAATTTTCCGGCCTGGCGGGACTGGAGGCGCCTTATGGAAGCGATCAGCTTTCGGCCGGCGAGCTGACCAATATCATCGAAGCGGGCTATGCCCCGGTCGCCGGCGTTTTCGGAGTTCACCGTTTTCATCACGTGGCGGAGGACGATGAACGCTGTGTGTCCGGCGAGAATGTCGCGGCGACCGTTACGGCGTTCCAGCGCCTGCTGGAGCGCGCTCTACAGGGAGGCTGACATGTCTGGACTGCCCGGATTGACCCTCGTGTTTCGCGCGGCTCGCGCGATCTGCCCCGTCCTTGTCCTGCCTGCCCTTGCCGCCTGTGCGGCGGGGGCCGCGGCGGAAGCGCCGGCGGCCAACCCGGTTGTTGCAACGGCCCAAGGCCGCGTTGAAGGCGTCCAGAAAGACGGACTGACGGTCTTTAAGAACATTCCCTACGCGGCGGCGCCCGTCGGCCCGTTGCGCTGGCGCGCCCCGCAAGCCGCACCGCCCTGGGAGGGCGTGCGCGATGCCTCGGCGTTCGGGCCCAGCTGTATCCAGCCGGCGATTCCGCGAACCAGCATTTATTACGACCCGCCGGAGGCCGCGTCAGAGGATTGCCTGAGCCTGAATGTCTGGGCGCCGGAAGACGCGGAAAACGCGCCCGTCATCGTCTGGATACATGGCGGATCCCTGCGCATTGGGGGCGCCGCCGAGCCGCTCTATGACGGGGCGGAGCTGGCGAGCCGTGGAATTGTGCTCGTCTCGATCAATTACCGCCTCGGGGTTCTGGGGTGGCTGGCGCACCCCGGTTTGAGCGCGGAGTCGCCGAACGCCGCATCGGGCAATTATGGCCTGCTGGACCAGATCGCGGCGCTGCGCTGGGTCCAGAAGAACGCCGCCGCGTTCGGCGGTAATGCGGACAATGTCACGATCATGGGGGAATCCGCCGGGGCGCTGAGCGTCACCTATCTGATGAGCAGCCCGCTGGCCCGCGGCCTGTTTCACAAGGCCATCGCGCAAAGTCCAAATATCCGGGCCGTGCCGCACCTCACCCGCTCCGCCCATGGCTTGCCGTCAGCGGAGGCGATCGGCGCGAAGCTGGCCGCCGGTCTTGGCCATCCCGGCGTTGAAGAGCTGCGCGCGATGGATGCGCAAACCCTGACGGACGCCGCCGCCAGGAAGCGTTTCCCCAGTCAGGGGACCATCGACGGCTGGTCGCTTCCCCGACAAGTGATCGAGGCGTTCGAGGACGAGGCGCAGGCCAGCACGCCTTTACTGGCCGGGTTCAATAGCGGCGAACTGCGCTCCCAGAGGATTTTTCTGCCGCCGGCGCCGGAGGACGCGGCGGCCTATGAAACCGCCATTCGCTGCGGTTATGGCGATCTGGCTGACGCATTTCTGGACCTTTATCCGGCATCCAACATCGGACAATCGATACTGGATACGCTGCGCGACGCCATTTATGGCTGGGCCGTGGAGCGCATGATCCGCGAACAGTCTTCAGACGGCCTGCCCGCCTATCTCTATATCTTCGACCATTGCTACCCGGCGGCCCGGGCGCGTGATCTCTGCGCCTTCCACGCCAGCGAATTGCCCTTTGTTTTCGGCAAGACGGGCAATGAGGCGGCGTTCCCGCCCAACTGGCCGGTTCCGGAGGGCGATGGGGAAGCGGCGCTTTCTTCGGCGATGATGGATTACTGGGCGTCTTTCGCCAGAACCGGAATGCCGGAGAGCCGGAACGGCCCGCACTGGCGTCCCTATTCCGACGGTCAGTCCTATCTGCATATCGCCGACATGCCCGCCGCCGCCCGCGACCCGCTGCCCGGCATGTTCGAGATGCAGGACGAACTTGTCCAACGCCGCCGGGAGGCGGGGCAACAATGGTTCGTCAATGTGGGCGTCAACGCCGCGCCAGGCTGCGATACCGGGACGGCCTCCCCGCAGTGAGATGTCCCATACTCAACCGCCCCGGTATCGCGCGCTGGCGGCGCTTTCAGGAATCGGAACCCCGCCGGGCCAGCTCCTCGGCCGGCACGGCCTCGCCCGTATCGGTATAGATGCAGGTATAGGTCTTGGGCTGCGCGCCGCCGCTCTTCCGGTAGAGATACATATCGCTCTGGATCAATTGCCCCTCCGGCGCGAGGCCGTATGTGAAGCGGGAATAGACCAGGTCCATGAAGGTCGACCCGACCAGCAGGCCGCCCACCCCGTCAAGCCGGTGGAAAGCCAGCGCCCATTTCCCCGCCTGGTCGCCTTCCTGCACATAGTAGGAATATTGCTCCGGCGAGAGGGTGATCTGAAGCTGGTAGGCTGAATAACCGTAGCAGGTTTCGCCCATGTTCAGTGTCACGTCCGGCAACTGGTAATCGGAGGGTCCGCCTTTGGTGTAATAAAGACCCGTCCAGTTGCCGTTCTCGTCATAGGTGCGCGTAAAGATCGGCTGTCCGTCAGGCCCCGTCATCTGCGAGAGCGGAGTCATGATCGGATAGAGATATTGCGCATCGCCCTTGAACCGGGACGAGCCGGAATCGAGGAAGAAGGTCTGCCCCTGAAGCGCGGGAAGCGGCGTGCCCCCCAGGAAGACGTTCGCCAGCTCGGTTCCCCAGAGATAACCGATCGCCGCCTTTTTCGGGGCCAGCCGCGCCTCGGTTTGCTGGACATATTGAGAGGGATCCCCCGGCCCGCCCAGATAGGTATAGCCCATCCCCGTCGAGGGTTCGGTCACCATGGCAAACTCCGGCTGGGCCAGAACGCCGGATTTGAACAGTTCGCCCATCAGGAAGCCTGATCCCTGTTCCACCCAGGTGGAGGTCGAAGGCATGCCGATTCCGCCGCCCCAGGCGAGATATTCAAACTTCGGCCCCTCATACTGGACCGAAGCAAAGAAATTGCTCGCCTGGTATGAAACGCCATTGATCCCGACCGGGACCGAACCGGTCCAGGTATACATGTCGCCCCACGGTCCGAACGAGCGCTTGGTCGAGCTGGTATCAATCCAGGTGAAGCCGGGCTGCGTGGTGTTCACCTTCAGATGCGCGTTGCAGGCCGTGGTCTGGCACTTGTCTGACGTGGCCCAGAAAAAATTCGCGCCGCTGTCGATCGCCAGATGCATGGGGCTGGAGCCCAGCGTGATCGCATCGGTGTACCAGGGCGTCGCGCCGTAATCGGCCATCTGGCCGAGTTTCATGGGCACGGTCAGCATGGCGCCCGTATCCGGCGGAGCCTCGCCCCCCGTCGCGCAGGCCGCCGGCAGCAACGCCGAAACCGCCGCCGCGAGAAAAGCTGCTTTCCTGTTAAATTGATGGGTCATGTCCCTCGCCTCCCCTGCGGTGGAATCAATCGTCGGATGATTTGGTAAAGGTCCACTGAGAGACCTGTGTCTGGGTATAGATCGTGTCGGCGGACGTGCCGCGGCTGGCATAGACCGTGAGGGTCATCACCCCGGTCGAGAAATCCAGGCTGCCCGCCATGCTCATACAGACGCCGGCGTCGCCGACCCCGACGCTGACCGAGAGACCCTGACGGGCGATGCCGCCCGACTGTGCGTCCACATCGGTAAACCCGACCAGAACATAGCGCCCCGCCGCGCTGGCCAGATCGCCCGTGACATAGCCGGTGCTGGGGCCGCTGACGCTCAGCTGCATGATCGTGCCGGGCTCCTCGTTACAGACCCAGACGCCGCTGATCGGGTCGGTTCCGTTCGCGCCCTCGCTGAGCGCGTCCTTGATGGAGCTATCCGTCTCACCCTGTTTGGGCGTGTAGATCAGCTTGTCGATATAGGTGCCGACATTGGCGACGTTCGGGAAATTGTCCGTCGCGACCATGGCGTGCATCAGATAGAGCGTCGGCTGAGAGCCGCTGGTGTTCAACTGGCCGCTGAGGCCGGAAACCCAGTGCCAGCTAGGGTCGCCCTGCCCGCCCGTATAGGACCGCCAGTAGATGGAGAGCGCCGCGCTCTGGCCCAGCGAGGGCGTGGGGTCGGATGGTCCGGCCATCCCGGCGACATAGTATTTTCCGGTGGACCCGGTTGAGGATGAATAGGTTCCGGCGATCAGACCGCCGGCAAACTGGCTCAAATTCATCACCGAACCGTAGCTGTTCGACCAAACTCCCGTCAGGCTCATCGATCTTTCCTCCCCTTAAGGCGCGATGTCAGTTCACGGGCGAGTCTTGCGCGTCTCAGGCGAATTCCGCCATCAGCGTTTCGGATAGACTCAAAGGAGATCGGTATAGTCCGGGGGTTCGCCCCCCTACCCTTTCGGGTAGTCGCCCGCGCGCTTCAGGCGGCCCGGCCGGAGCGCCGCGCGGCGGCGCGGCGGGCATAGCCCAGCCCGGCATAGATCAAGAAGGCGGCGAGGATGGAATCCAGCGCCGCGACGCCGGTGAAGCTCGCCCGCTCCGAATAGGCCGCGTATCCGGCCGCCACTGCGCCGCCCCATGCGGCGAAGGCCGGCCAGCTGATCGCGGACTCCGTTTTCAGGGCCTCAAGCGAGAACGCGTCCCGGAACAGCAGCGCTTCGGACGCATAGATGCTGGCGATCGGGGGCAGCGCGATGCCCAGAAGAATGAGGTAGCGGGTGAGGTAATCCTGCGCGTGCAGCATCGCCAGCGCCGTCCCGGCGGTCCCCGCCGCCAGAAGGATCGTCCGCAAATCCACCCGCTTCAATATGGTCGCCACCGAAAGCCCGGCGGAATACAGGCACAGAACATTTGAGGACCAGGAGGCGAGCAGCAGCAGGATGAAGGCCGGAACGCCGATGCCCAGCCCCAGCATGATCAGGAACAGGTCCGACTGCCCCATGGCGACGCTGGGAATGGCCGCCAGCAAGAGCACCACGGGAAAACTGACGCCCAGCGCGATCACGGCGGACCATATGGCGTGCGGCCTGTTGCGCGCGAACCGGGCATAGTCCGGCTGGATGATCACGCCGGCGATATAGCTGCCGATTACGGCCGAAACGGCGGAGGAAAAGCTGAGCGTGCGCTGGTCCGCGGGCAGGCTCCAGCCATCGATTTTGCCGATGGAAAGCGCGGCGGCGTAGATCAGGAAAAGCGCCATGAGCGGGACCAGCGCCAGGGCCAGCTTGTCGATTCCCTTGAAGCCGGAAATCGTGACTCCGACGATCAGCAGGCTGCCGATAACGGCATAGATCTCGGCCGGGATCGACAGGCCGAGCGTCTGGCTCACAAGCAAATCCGCAGCTTGCGCGAAAATATTGGATATCACGCCGAACCAGCCGATCAGGGACAGCGCGACGGCCAGGTTCGCCGCCGCGGCGCCGCGGCGGCCAAATGCGAATTCGGCCAGCATATAGGCGGAAAACCGCGATTTCACGCCGGCCCAGGCGGTCATCGCGCCCAGGACGGCCAGCGTCAGGCAACCCAGTATGAACGCGGCGGCGGCATGGGCCACGCCCAGCCCGTCGCCAATCGCCGCCGCCATGAGGAAGCCGGGAATGGATATGGTTCCCCCGACCACCACCATGGCGATATGGAATCCGCCCACGCGCCGGTCCTGAGGCACCGGAACGCGGGCGAAATCATCCTTTACAGGCACGTCAGCCCGTGACGCCGTAGTGACGCTCCGCCTGTTCGGGCGTGATGTAACCGTTCTTCAGATCGGACAGCACGTATTCCCGCGGCCGCGCCGCCGGTTCGCCATAACCCCCGCCCGTGGCGCTGATCATACGGAACGTTTCGCCTTTCCTGGCGCGGACCGCCGTCGCCATCGTATAGCGCTCGCGTGTTCCATCTTTCCGGATATGCCAGGCCGCGTTGGTGGAGCCTTCCTCGCCGCCGTCCATCGCCCAGGGGCGCGTCGTGGTGCGGGTGGCGGAATAGGTCAGGAACGCTTCCTCCGCCGTTATACGATAGTCCAGAACCACGCCTTTCCCGCCGCGGAATTCGCCTTCGCCTCCATCCTCGTTATGGAAGGCGTACTGGTCGATCTCGAAGCCATAACGGCTTTCGGCAAGCTCGACGGGGATATTGAACGTTTCGCCGTTCGCACAGCAGAATTGTCCGTTATCCCCGTCCAGCCCGGCAGAGGCCCCCCAGCCGCCAAGCAAGGGCTCCCCCATCACGAACAGTTCGCCCGTATCGGGATGCGGTCCGGAAATGAACGTGGCGCCCACGGTTCGCTGGTGACCTGCGGGCAGTTTCTCGGGCATATGCGGCGCCAGCGCCTTCCACATGACCTCGATCGCGGCGATCAGCGCCTCGTAATAGATCGAGACCGGCGCCGGCGATTCCGCGGAAATCAGGGTGCCCGGCGGGCAAACCACCTCCAGCGCGCGGAAACATCCGCCATTGGCCGGAATTTCCGTATTGGTGACCGCCTTGAAGGCGCAGCGCGCGCCCGTGACCAGCCCCGTATAGCTGCAATTGATCGGACCGTTGACCTGCGGGTCCGTACCGGTGAAGTCCGCGACCATGCGGCCGCCGTCAATCGTCACCTTGACCTTGATGCGGAACGGCCCGTTCCCGTGGCCGTCCTCCTCTACGATATCCTCCGCCTCGAACACGCCCTGGGGCAGTTTCTTCAGCTCGGCCAGCGTCATGCGCTCGCCGTAATCGAGCAGGCCGGTCATGGCGGAAAGCACGGCGCTCTCGCCGTATTTGGAAACCAGGTCCAGAATCCGCTTCGCGCCCACCTTGCAGGCGGCGACGCCGGCGTACATGTCGCCGATCGTGCTGTCGGGCAGGCGGACATTGTCGCGGATCATGCTGACCAGTGACTGGTTCAGGCGGCCTTCGTCATAGAGTTTCAGGAAGCGGAAATGCAGGCCCTCCTGATAGATCTCCGTCGCCTCTGTCGAGACGCTGCCGGCGTGGGAGCCGCCAACCTCTGTCCAGTGGGCCTTGTTCACGGTCCAGGCGATCAGCCGGTCATCGTGAAACACCGGATAGACAATTACGACGTCCGACAGATGCGTGCCGCCGCCCTCATAGGGCGAATTGGTGATGAAGATATCGCCGGGCCGGACATCGTCTTCACCGGGATAATGTTCCAGCGTGCTCTGCACCGCCGTGTCCAGCGTGGCGAGAAAGGCGGTCACGCCATTGCCCTGAGCCAGAAGATTTCCCGCCGCGTCCGTGGCGCCGACCGCGAAATCGGTCGTTTCATAGATGATCGGACTCATCGAGGTGCGGATCATGGCGTTGAACATTTCCTCGCCCACCGCGACGAGGGAGTCCTTGATGATTTCGAGCGTGAAGACGTCCTGTTTCATTGCCCTGACTCCTTGGCGCTGATCTGAATGCGGTAATTGCCAAACTTGTCGACGCTCAGCCGCTTGCCGGGCGGGATGACCAGGGTCACGGCCGGTTCCTGAACCACCGCCGGGCCGGTCAGCGTCATGCCCGGCTCCATTTTCAGGCCGTTATAGATGTCCGCCTCGACCACGCCGCCACTGTCGAAATCGACCTCGCGGCGGGTGATATGGGCGTCCTCTATCTTGCGGCCCGTGACCGCCTTTTCCGCCAGATCGGGCTTATCGACCGGCGCGAAGGCGGCCAGATGGAAATTGACAATCTGGATGGGCGCGTCGAGGCGATAGGTGAAGCGCTGTTCGTGGAGTTCGTGAAACCGCTCCGCCGCGGCCGCCATGTCCGGCCCGCCATCGCCATTGGGCGGCAGATCCACTTTCACCGTGTGCTCCTGCCCCTGATAGCGCATGTCCGCCAGGTAATTGAATTTCAGGTCGCTGCAGTCGCCGACTTCGCCCGTGAAATCCACGCAGGCGCGGTCGCGCATTTTCGAAAAGGCGCGTGCGATGTCATTGCGGAAATCGGCGTGCAGCGGGGTCGGCCGGGTGCGCACATAGTCACGGCGCAGATCGGTCAGCAGCATGCCCCAGGCGGAAAACACCGCCGAATTTACCGGCACGATAACCTCCGGCACGTTCAGCTCTTCGGCCAGCGACACGGCGTGCATGGCGCCCCCGCCCCCGAACGCGATCAGGGAGAAGTCGCGCGGATCGTGTCCTTTATTGGTTGAGACCAGCCGCAACGCATTGACCATGTTGGCGTTGGCGATGCGCACAACCCCGCGGGCCACGTCCTCCACCGACAGTTTCAGACGTTCGGACAAGGCGCCGAAAGCGTCCTTCACGGCGCGCCAGTCCGGCTCGACTTCGCCGCCGACAAAGCTTTTGGGGTCGATCCGGCCCAGCAGCAGATTGGCGTCTGTTGTCGTCGCCTTGCTGCCGCCCCGTCCGTAGGCGGCGGGGCCGGGCGAGGCGCCGGCCGATTGCGGCCCGACATGCAGCTTGCCGCCCTCGTCCACCCAGGCGATGGAGCCGCCGCCATTGCCGATCTCGACAATATCCACGACCGGAGTCTGGATGGGATAGCCCGGATTCTGCGGCGTCCGCTCGATATAATAATCGGTGGATATTTTCACTTTGCCGTTTTCGACCAGCGCGCACTTGGCCGTCGTGCCGCCAATATCCAGAACGATCAGGTTTTCCTTGCCGATGGCGCGACCCATATAGGCGGCGGCGTAAATGCCGCTGGCCGGGCCGGATTCCACCATGGCCACGGGATTGGCCTTGGCCGCCTCCGCGCCTGTGATGCCGCCATTGGACTGCATCATGTAGGGATCACGCTCGAACCCGTGCTGGCGCAGCCGGCCCTCCAGCCGCTCGATATATTTCTTCGCGGCCGGGTGGACATAGGCGGAAAGCACGGTGGTGTTCGTGCGCTCATATTCCCGCCATTCGCGGCTGATTTCATGCGACGCCAGAACCGAAACTTCCGGCCACTGATCCCGGATCGCGGCGAGCGTCTTGCGCTCATTTTCCGGCGCCAGATAGGCATGCAGGAACGCGATGGCGATCGCCTCCACGCCCTCCTTGCGGAAATAGTCCAGGATCTCTGGCAGCTCTGACAGCTCCACGTCCCGCACCGTCTCGCCCTTGTGGTTCGCCCGTTCGGTCAGTTCGGCCCGCAGATGGCGCTCCACGAAGGGGGCCGGCTTCCTGAAATTGAAGTTGAAAAGGTCGGGCCGGTTTCCGCGCGCGATTTCCAGCACGTCGCGGAAGCCCCGCGTGGTGATCAGCGCGGTGCGCGCGCCTTTCCGCTCGGTCAGCGCGTTGATCACCACCGTGGAGCCGTGCGCGAAGAAATCGAGGCTGGCGGGATCGACGTTCGCCTTCTCCATCACGTTCATGACGCCGCGTTCGAACTCCGGCGGCGTGGTGTCGGACTTGGCGGCGCGGATCGCCCCGGGCCTGCCCGTTTCCGGGTCAACTTCGTAATAAACAAGATCGGTGAATGTGCCGCCGACATCGGTGGCTGCGCGCTTGCGCCTGGATTGCATGGGTTCGCCCTTTTTTCGCGTATTTGCCGGAAGGCGTTCAGACCCGCGTCAGCGGGCGCCAGACGCGGGCCGGCTTTCCGCCAGCCCGCGCTGAAAGGCCTAGAACTCTTTCCGCAGATCGATCCGCCATTGCGTCGGCTGGGCGGGGTGGGCGAACCCGCCAAGCACGTATTCGGAATTATAGGCTTCGTCGAAGACGTTGTTCCATGTGCCGATCAGGCTCCAGCCGCCTTCCTGATGCTCGATCCCGAAACGCAGATCGACCAGATCGAAAGCCGAGCGGGCGGTGGAGTTTTCCGGGTCCCAGAACTGGTCGCCGCGATGTTCGTAATCCACGCGGCCGAACAGGTTCAGCCCGTTCCAGTAAGGCGCGGTCCGGTATTGCACGCCCGCATTGAACGTCATGTCCGGCACATAGGGCGCCTTGTTGCCGACCGCGGCCGGGTTCAGGGCGTATTCCTCGACCTCGCTGTCGGTCACGCCGACGGAGGCGTAGGCGTCCAGCCCCTCGGCCAGATTGGCCGCCAGTTCCAGTTCGCCGCCCTGAAGGCTGACTTCGTCGATATTGACCAGCACCTGCGCGCCGACCGCCCCGACAAAGACGAAATATTGCTGCCCCTCGACCGTGGTGTCGAACACCGCGCCGCTAAGGCGAAGCCGGTCGCCGAGACGGCCCTTGAAGCCCAGTTCGTAGGTCTCCGTGATTTCCTCATCGACCACGTCCTCGACCCCGACCAGGCCGGCGGCGGCTGCCGCCGCGCCAACGCCGTTCTGGTTGAACTGGCCGCTGCGGAAGCCCTCGCCCCAGGAGGCATAGACGTTGAAATCCGGGGTAATCTGGTAACGCGCCGTCAGCTTCGGCTGCAGCTTGTCGTAAGTGGCGGTGTTGACCGCGCCGGGCACGCCGCCGGTGTTCAGCGGGGAAACGGTCTGCTCGCGCTCGTCCTCGTCATAGCGCAGGGCCGCTGACAGTTCGAGCCGGTCTGTGACGTCGAAATCGACATTGCCGAACAGCGCCCAGGCCGTGTTGTCATTATCGTCCGCGAAATAGGTGAGCGTCGGGTTGGCCGGGTCGGAGAAGAGCGGTTCCCGCTCGACACGCGTGATGCCCTGGCCGAGATCCGAGCCGGTGGTGGAGGAGATGAAGCGGTCAGTCTCCAGATAATAGACGCCCGCCATCCAGCGCAGCCGCTGGTCGGCCGGAGAAATGATCCGGAACTCCTGGCTCCAGGCCTCGATATCAACGAACTGGGTCTGGGTGCCGTCGCCAAGCGGCGCGGCGCCGGGACTGATTGTTGTCGCCGCGGTGTAGGGGAACTGGTCGCCCTGCAGATATTCCTGGAGATCATTGTAGGAGCTGACCGAGCGCAGCGTGACCCCGCCCAGATCATAGTCCATCTTCAGCGCGAACTCGTTGATATCACGCTCGTTAAAGCCCGGATTGTTCGAATAGATGATCCGGCTGACCTCGTCCGCGTCGCCGCGGGTGAAATCCAGCGCGATCGGTTTTCCGTCCGGCCCCACGATGGCGGGCTGATAGACATAGTTCAGGCCGCCGCCTTCGGCGCGGGAAACGCTGGCGCGCAGGTCCGCCTCGAAATTCCCGGTCGGACGCCACAGCAGCTTGCCGCGCAGCGTGATGTCTTCCAGATCGCCGACACGCTCTCCCAGCGTCTCGTTGATCAGGCTGCCGCCATAATCGCTGTAGCGCGCCGCGGCGCGGAACAGCAGCTTGTCTTCCACAATCGGGCCGCTGACCGCGCCCTGGAGAAGATGCTCGTTTCGGCCGATGCCCGCGCGCACATGGCCTTCCAGGACATTGGAAGGGTCCTTCGTGGTGATCAGGATGGCCCCGCCGGTGGCGTTGCGGCCGTACAGCGCGCCCTGCGGCCCCCGCAGCACTTCGATCCGCTCCACATCAACCAGTTCCTGCGTGAACTGACGGGAATTGATCTGCAGCACGCCATCCACGACCGTCGCCACCGGCGGCTCGCCGTTCCGCACCTGCGTCACGCCGCGGATCGTCAGGGCCGACAGCCCGACATTCTGCGCTTCGTCGATGGTGACATTAGGCGTCAGGGTGATGAAGTCGCCCACCCGGTCGATGCGCGCGTCCTCGATCTCCTCCTCATTGTAGGCGGTGACCGAGATCGGCACTTCCAGCGCGGTTTCTATCCGTCCGCGCGCGCCGGTGACGACGATCTCATCGGTAATCGCGGTTTCCGATACAGCCGTGTCAGGCGAAACGTCCTGCGCCAGACCGGCCCCCGCCGGCGCGGCGATTGCGGTAGACATCAGAAAAAGACGGATTCGACGGTTCATGCTCTTTCCCCCGTATTGCACCCGGCGAGGCCGGGCGTTTCTGCGCCTCTCCCGCACGGAAAAATCACCGCATAGAGTTTTGAAAAACCGGCGCAGGCGCAACGCCCGCCAAGTGTAGAAATTCAACTTTCCCGGGTAGGTCGGGTCCTGACGGCAGAATCACAGCCTACCCGTTCGGGTAGGTTTCTCCGCGCCCTTCAAGATCCCGGATGCGCGCCACCGCTTGCGTGCGCCGCTCCACGCCCAGCTTCTTGAAAATATTCTTCAGATGAAACTTCACGGTATGCTCGGTCAGATCCAGCGCGCGGGCGATTTCCTTGTTGGCGGATCCGTTGGCCAGCTCCTGCACGACTTCCTGCTCCCGCGCGCTGAGGCCCAGCGCCTCCAGCGCGCCGGTGGGATCGTCGTTCACGCTGCGAACTTCCAGACACTCGCTGATGAAGTCCAGAAGCACGATATCCATGGCCTCGTTTCGCGCCTTTTTACGCACCGCGGCCAGAAGCGATCCCGATATCAGCGGGTTTCGGAAAGGCCGGCGCAGGCGCTCGGGGGCGGCAAGCAGCAGCGCGTCCAGCAGCGTTGCCAGCGCGCCTTCCCGGTTCCCCGCCTTGTCCAGAACGCCCGCCTTCATGGCCATCGCCTGAACCGTGTAGAGCTCAGCGCCAATGGAGCGGGCGCAGGCTTCCATATCCTCCAGTATGGCGATCGATCTGGAGCGGTCCGCCTGTGCATGATGCAGCGCCAGCGCCGCCCCGGCCGCCTGATATGGCCGCCACGCAAAGATATTCTCTTTCCATATCCCCTTGGGGAAGTCGGCCTCCAGGCGCTCGGCCAGCGCCGCCCCGGCGGCGGCCTCCCCCTTCAGGGCCAGAAGCCACAGGCGATGCGCTCTCGAAATATCGGTCAGGCGCCGGATGCCGCGTTCGGCGGCGGTCTGCTCGGCCCGGCGGATCGCTTCTTCGGCGGCCGCGAAAGATTGCTGGTCCAGCGCCGCGGCGACCTCCACGTCCAGCGCCTGGGCGTAGATCTCGAACCAGCCGTCATAGGTTTCCACATGCGCAACGGCGCGGCGGAATTCGCTGTGATCGCCCGCCTTCCACTCGTCACGCCAGTGCAACAGGGCGCTCAGCAGAAGATCGGCCAGCGACCGCAAGCCGCTATCCGCGCCAAAATTGTCCTCGGCCATCTGCCGCGCCTGACGGAAATTGGCTTCCGCTTTTTGCAGCCGCCCCTGATACAGCGACGCGCCGCCGGCATGGAGAAAACAGTAATTCAGACCCAGCACGGACCCCGCGGCCCGCATGGCCCGCATGGCCTCCCGGCTGCGGTCCTCCGCGATGCGGATATTGCCGTTCGCCATGCTGACCAGCGCGAACGCACAGATCAGAACCCCGGTCGTCAAACCATCCGATGACGGGGTCTGGTCCAGCAATTGTTCCAGACGGGCCGCTTTGCGGGAATCGTATCGCTGATCCTCGTACATATCCGCTAGGGCGCAGATATTGACGAAATCGCGCGCCAGCGGCGCGTCATAGGGTTCCAGCGGGTCAATGCCTCCGCAGGTCTCCCGCACCTGATTCAGCAACATGCGGGCGTCCGGCAGATTGCCTTCCTTCAGCGCCAGATAAGCGAACGCTATCTGAACCCGCGGATAGGCGGCCGCTTCCCGGAGCGGAATATTGCGCAGCAAATTGCGCAGATAACCGATCCCGCCATAAAGGATCAGCTCCCACCCGCCGGCGTCCTCGATCAGCTTGGCGCAGCGGTCCAGATCGCCGCCGAGCCGGGCATGGCGCACCGCGTCGGAAATATAACCCTGCTTGGCGTACCAGACGCTGGCGCGCATATGCAGGCCGGGAATGGCGTCCGGCATGCGTCGCTGCAAAAGGCCCTGAAGATGCTCCGCGAACAGATGATGATAACGGTACCAGTCCGAGGGCTCCTCCAGCGGCACCAGCAGGCTCTGAAGCGGCTGCAGGCGATCGAGAACATCCCAGGCGTCGCTGCGCTGACACACCGCATTGGCGAGCGGCGCATTGAACCGGTCGAGTATCGCCGTCTGAATAAGAAAGTCCGGCAGGTCTTCAGGCAGCTGGTCCAGCACCTGATCGGCCAGATAGGCGGCCAGATGACCGCCATGCCCGGCCAGCCCCTCCAGCGCCGCATCGATGGGGCGATCCCCGTCGATGGCCAGACGCGCCAGCTGCACCGCCACGCCCCAGCCCTCCGTCCGCTGGAACACCGCGCCCAGTTGATCGTCGGTCAGGTCGGGACGAATGACGGCGCGTGTTTCCTCTGCGGAAAAGCGCAGCATTTCGCCATCGATCTCCGCCGCCTGACCCGCCGCGACCCGCCTACCCAGAGACAGTTCGGGCCTCAGGCGCGTGGAAACAATCAGCGAGAAATTCGGCGGCAACGCATCGATCATGCGCTCCAGCGCCTCATCGGTGTCCGGGTTCATGATGCGGTGATAGTCGTCAAGAACGAGGACGACCTGTCCGATATGGCCCGCAGCCGCCTGCAGCAACGCGCCGAAGGCGGAATCGATGGAGATTTCAGTCAGGCCCTGCTCCGCCAGCGCCTCCAGCCGGCCGGTATTCACGCCGGCCTCGCTCAACGCAAAGATCAGATAGGAGAGAAACTGCCGCAGATCCGCATCGTCTTCGTCCAGGCTCAGCCAAGCCACCGATGCGCCGACGGCGGCGCATTGCTCCCGCCATTGCGCGATCAGCGTGGTCTTTCCAAACCCCGCCGGGGCGACCACCACGCATAAGGGGCGCCGCACGGCTTCATCGAGAACCGAGACAAGACGCTGTCTCGCCAAAAGGGAAACTTGCTGGCGCGGGGCGTCCAGCTTGGCGCGGACAAACCAGCGGCGCGGATTATTGGCGGTCAGTTCGTTCATCGTCGCGTCAACACAACTGACTGGTTTGTCTTTATCGCGCAAGTTTGATGCTTTAGCTCTCTGCCCGAAACAGAGAGTACTTGCGGAAATATTATGCCCGGGATTTTGAGACTGACCCGCGCCATTGTCTTGATGGCCCTTGCCGCAGCAGCGAACCCTGATGCCTTCGCGGAGACTTTGGAGCCGGTTATCGAGACCGGCGATGTCGACCGTTTCTATGAAATTTATGATGCGGCGGACGGACAACCATCAGCGGAAACCCTGCAGGAAGACTATCTGGAAAAGGGATCGGACGGGTTGCTGAGTCTTGCCCGGCTGAGACAGGTGACGGGCGAACGCATCGCCACGGCCATTCAGGAGCGGCCGGAGCTGTACGAGGATGCACGGGAATGCGCCAGAACGCTTCCCCGGGTCAGATCCCGCCTGAAGGCGGCGTTGCGTAAGCTGAACGAACTCTACCCGGATGCTCGCAACCCGGCCGTCACGATCGCTGTCGGCCGCGGGAAGCCCGTCGGGATCGGCTATCCGGATACCGGCGTCCAGATCGGGCTGGAGGCCCTTTGCTACGCCGCGTTCCTCAATCCCGACGTCGAGGACCGGTTCGTCTATGTCATCGCCCACGAATATATCCACGTGGTGCAATCCCCTGAATTGGTCGAAAGCACCGAGGAAAACCCGACGGTTCTTGATATCTCGCTTGTGGAGGGAGCCGCGGAATTCGTCGGCGAGCTGATTTCGGGCGATGTCGCCTATGGCGGTCTGCGCGGCAATGTCGAGGGCCGGGAGACTGAGATCGAGCGCGCTTTCCTTGCCGACAAGGACAAGACCGACCTGTCGGACTGGGTCTATAACTCAACCCCCGATCAGCCGGGCGATCTGGGCTATTGGGTCGGCTATCGTATCGTCAAAGCCTATTACCAGAACAGCGGCGACAAGCGCCGCGCTCTCAGAGAAATACTGGAAATGACCGATCCGGACGCCTTTCTGGAGGCAAGCGGCTGGCGCCCCGGAATCGCGCTCGAATAAGGCGTCCAAGATAGCTGACTTCGAAATACTCCGGGCGCGTCCGCAAGCTATCGCGCCGGCGCGTCCGGGTCCCCGTCCGCCAGACAGTTCACGGTCGGGTCCAGCGTGTTGATCTCCGTCCCTTCCGGCCGCGCCTGCCCGCTGACAAGGCGCGTATATCCGTCCAGCCAGCCGATCATGTCCTCACCCAGATCCAGCGCCTCCATGGCGCGGCTGTTGGCGTAATAGGTCATCAGCGCCTGCGCGGCCGCGCGGTCATCATTCTCGATCAGGGTCAGGGCGGACCGCTCCACCCACTCCAGATCGCCGCGCGTTTCCGCCTCGAACGCCGTCAGCATGTCTGTCACGGCGGGCAGCAGCGCATCAGGCGCGGAACAGGCGTAATACATGACGCGCTTGAAGGTGCGGCCGGCGAACTGTGTCGCCTCCTGCGCCTGAAAGTCGGGATGCAGGAAGGTCGAAGCCGCGTCCTTGGTCAGGTAGCGGTGCTGGCCATATTCCATCGGCACGTCCTGAACGCCCAGCCACCAGACATTGAACGGCGCCGTCACCGAGCCGGTCGGCGCAGCCCACATGCGGATCAGATCGGGATCGCGCAGCGCCTGATGCAGGCTGACCACCTGCCCGTAGCCTGAATCATCGTCCACCACGCGCGGGTCGCGCACCCGCTCCATCAGGTCGGCCTCGGTGACCGGGGCCATGGCGCGCGTCGCCTCTTCCATGTCGGCGGGGGAGACGAACTTGATGCCCGGATTGCGGAAATCCTCGACGCTCTGGTCGCCATAGATTTTCGCCGCATGGAACGCCCCGCCGGAGGCGCGGTCGTACCAGCCCTGTTCTTCCGCGAAGGTGATGAAGTTTTCAGAGGCGAGGAAGTCCGGATCGTTCGCAATATCGAGCGGAACTTCCCCAATTCCGCCGGGATAGAGCACGCGCACTTCATCCGGGCCCAGACGTTCCGCGACCCAGAGGCCCTGTCCGCCCGCCAGCTCCCAGACCACCCAGCCCTCATTCGGGTCGGCGATCAGGTGCGTGTTGCCGCCATAGGTCGCATAACCGTGTTCTGCGATCAGCGCGCCGATGATCTCCACGCCTTCGCGGGCGGTCGTGGCGCGCTCCATGACGATGCGAGCGAGATCGGAATATTGCAGGCCGCGCTGGGGCGTCGGCGTCATGTCGACCAGCTCTTCGCGGCTGGGCGCCCAGACATCGCGCACCGCGACCTGGTGCTCGTTCACGCCGCCATTGGTCAGAGGCGGGGGGAAGCCCTCAAAATCGGTATAGGACATCTGCATGTAGCGGAAGGTATGGGCCACCTGCGGGATCTCGATCAGCTCGCCCGGGATCGTGGCGTCGGCCGTGACGCCGACCTTGATCATCGCGCCGTCCGGGTGATCCCGCGCGGGAATGATCTCCAGCCAGTGGCTGGACACTTCCTCGCCCGTTCCGCCGATCATGACCGCGCCGTTGGCGGTCAGGTTCCGGCCCACATAATAGGCGTAGCTGGCCTGTGCGGAGGGCGCGAAAACGAATGTCCACAGCGCCAGACAGAGTCCGAACAGACCGCGGCGGGCCGGGATTCTCAAGAACACGGATTGCTTCTCCCTCTCAGCGTCAGGAAATCATTTGCCGCCAGCCGGGCGGGGTCAATGCGGGCATCGTTCCGCCTGCCGCCCAAAAGCGCCGCCCCGGAACGGCGCCAGGGGAATCTGGGCCGCGCCGGGGCGGGACAAGGCAAGGTTCAGCAAGCGGCTGCCCCGATCAGAGGGCTTCACCGCCGAACTTGTAGCTCAGCTGCACATAGAACTCCCGGCCCACGCTGTCGTACCAGGACGAGTTGTAATACGGGTAGCTGGCATGGGTCGGGTCCTCGACCGGATTGCTGTCCAGCAGATTATTGATCGAGACGCTGAGCCGGGCCCGGTCCGTCACCTGGTACTGCGCGGACAGATAGAACCAGTAACTGTCGTCGATCTTGTCGTCCCAGTTCCAGTTGGTCATCTCGCCCGTGTAGAGCGTGGTCAGCGTCGTGGAGAACGGACCCGTGCTCCAGGTGAGATAGGCCTTGCCCTTCTCGCGGGGAATTTCATAACCCTCCGCCGGCTCGAACTGGTCGATCACCGGGTCGCCCGGATATTGCTGGATCGTGTGATCGAACACGTAGGTATAGGCCGCGCCCATGGAGAGGTCGCCATACTCGCCCAGCGAGAAGCCGCCATTCACCTCGACATCGATGCCGTCGGTGAATTCCTCCGCCACATTGATCGGCAAGACGTCGACATACTGGATTTCGCCGGCCAGCGCGCCGCTGGCATAGCGGTCGACTCGTTCCAGCGCATCGATACAGGTCGGCGTGGAGGCGTCCACCGGGGTTCCATCGAACGTCTGGCCCAGCCGGCAATCGGCCTCGTCCCGCAGAAGCTGGTCGACGCTCAGGTTCAAGACCTGGTCTTCCATCTCGATGCGGAAATAGTCGACCGAGATGTCGAAATTATCGAACGGCGCCCAGACAAAGCCCGCGCTGATCGATTCCGCCGTTTCGGGCAACAGGTCAGGGTTTCCGCCGCGCTGATTGACGAACCCCTCATAGTAATCGTTCACGCAATCGGTGGGCTCGGGCGCGCTCTCGGAGGTGCGGCAGGTATAATAGTCCGCTCCGCTGCCGTTCACCGTGCCCTGGCCGCGATAGACATAGTGCAGGTCCGGCGCGCGGAAGCCGGTGCCGATGGCGGCGCGCAGCAGCAGCGTGTCGGTCGGGCGCAGTTCGGCGCCGAGATTATAGGTGAATTCCCCGAAATCATTGTCGGCGTAGCTGTAATGGTCGTAGCGGCCCGCCGCGTTGATATCCAGGAAGTCGAAGACCGGGATCAGAAGCTCCCCGCCGACGCCGTAATGCTCGCGCTCGCCCTCGCCGTCGGAATCGCGGATACCGACATAGTATTGCGTCAGCGCCTTCGGATCGGGGTTGATCTCGTAGCCCTGCGTGCTGGCCTCCGCGACGGCGGCAAAGCCCATCGGGCCGGCCGGCAGTTCGAACAGGTCCATCGTGCTGACGCTGGCCTGAACATTGTGCACCCAGGTTTCCGGCTCATAGATCGTGTCGGCGGAAATCTGGCGGTATTCGGCCGGGGTCAGCGGCGTGTAGAGCCGCGCCGGGTCGGCGTCGAAACGCTGATAGCCGGTCGTGTTGTTGGGATCGTCCACCGGCGCGCCCAGGAAAAAGTCATTAGCCGCATCGATGACGATTTCCGGCCACGCCATCTCCGAGATGTAGCGCGCGTGGTTGTAATAGACCTCGTAGTTCCAGGAATTCCCCTCGCCGAAATGGCCCCGGATGCCCGGCGTCACGTTCAGCGTATAGGACCGGTTGGTGATGGTGCCGTTCTCGAACCCGCCAATCTCCTCGGGCGTAAACAGGCGGTACCAGTTGTCCAGCTGCAGCCAGCTATAGGTCTCGTACAGGCCGATATGGTTCGGGTTGAAGAAGGTGCCTTCCTCGTTCCCGTCCGGGGCCACGTAGTACCAGCTCTTGAAGCCGTTGAAGACCTGGGTGTCGAAATAGCCGCCCTGGAAATCCAGGAACAGTTCCACCTGGCTGTTGATCTCGTAGGTGGACGAAGAGAACAGATTGATCCCTTCCCAGTCGGACTGGATCATTCCGTAGCCCATGGCTTGGTTGCTGCCGCAGAAATAGCCGGTGGTGTAGTCGCCCGCGTCCACGTCCCAGCCGAACCCGTCGCGGCTGGCGTAGAAGGTGGAGCCTTCATTGAGCTGGGAAAGCCCCGCGCAGGTCGCCGCGCCGGGGTCGAGATAGCTGTAATATTCGTCCGTCCGCAGGAAATTGCGCAGCGCCACGGGTTCATCCGTGGTCGGATTGTCCGCGGCGGAGTCCTGGATCTCGCGCTCATAGCCCCAGATCGGCTCCTGATTGCGGTATTCCGCCCCGAACAGCGTGGTAAATTTACCTGAATCAGAGTTCCAGCCGGTCGTGAGTGACGCCCGCTGGTAAGCGCCGCCGCCCCGCTCCGTGCCGCCGATCTGCAGGTCGACACGCGTGCCGTCGGCCTTTTCTTTCAGCTGGAAGTTCACGACCCCGGAAATCGCGTCGGACCCGTAAATCGCCGACGCCGCGCCGCTCAGCACCTCGACCCGTTCGATCAGCCCGATCGGAATGTTGGAGATATCGGCGACATTGCTGTTGCCGCTATAGGGCATCGGGAAGTCGGCGACGCGGCGGCCGTTCACCAGCACCAGCGTATGGTTCGGGCCGAGCCCCCGCAGGTCGACCTGTTTTGCGCCGGGCGTGAAGGTGTTGGCGCCATAGCTCTGCGTGCTCTGGGTAGAGCCAACATTCTGCGTCAAAGAGCGCATCAGCGCCGGAATATCCTCATAACCCTGTTTGAGGATGTCATCCGCCGTGATCGTCGTGACGGGGGCGGGACCCTCGACCTGCGTGCGCGGAATGCGCGACCCGAGCACGACAATCTGGTCAGTCACTGACTCCGCCGCCGGCGTACTGGCATCGGTAACGCCGGCGTTTTCCTCTGGAGTGTTGTCCAGCTCGTCAGCCTGTTGAGCCAACGCCGGAACGGCGGCGAGAAGACTGAACCCCGAAACCGCAGCGGCCAGAACGTGACGACGCATATATCCCCCTTGATATGCTAGGCGGCCGCGGCCGCCGGTTCTCATTTCCCAGGCATGAAGGTCCCGAGGGATGCTTGCCCCCGCCAACCGGTGGTTGTCCTGCGCCGACGGCTGAACGTCAGCGCCGATACGGCGTGGCGCGTGACCTTGAAGTGCGCGCCGCTCCCCGCTCGCCCGATTGGCCGCCCGCGATATCCGTCTTATCGAGACCCCGGCCTGCCAGAATGAAACTATAGCAGCTGGGTAGGGCGAACTTTGTCAAAAGTTGCGAAACTCGCGTCAAATTCTGTCGTTATAAAAATATATAAGCGGATTTTCAGCACTTACGGCAAATTTCCGACCGAAGAGCGCCTCAAGACTCATTCACTCTCCCGCTGCTTGGTTTACGGCTCCAGAACCGGAACTGCCGCGCCCAGCTTGAGAGGCTTCATGATCATGCATGTCTTGAAATTCTTGATCCTGTGGCGGTCATAGAAAAATTCGCGCGTGAATTCGTCATATTCGTCCATGTTCCGCGCCACGATGGTGAGGGCGAAATCCGAATCGCCGGCAATATAGAAGCCTTGCATGATCTGGGGCGTGACGCGGATATCCTGCTCGAACCGGTCGATGACGTTCCGGTCCTCGCGCTCCAGCGACACCATGACGATCGCCATGATGTTATAGCCAAGCGCCTTGGGCGACACGACGGCCACCTCTTTCTCGATCACTCCATCAGCGCGGAGACGCTTCAAACGCTTGAGCGCGGCGGTCGGCGACAGGCCGCAGGCATGGCCCAGCTGTTCAGCGGTCAAACGGGCATCCTGCTGAATGACCGTAAGCAGTTTTCTGTCGATTGAATCCAGCTTCTTCATTTGTCCTCTCTTCCCGGTTCGGCGACAGAACACGCCCCGGACGCAGAAATAAAGACAATTTTCGTTCTTAATATCTGCAAAACTGCAATCTGACGACCATCCGGTTATGCGCCAGAATGCCTTTCACAAGCGGCGTTTCCGGCTGAGCGGAAAATGCGCCCGGGGCCGGATAGAGGGGGATAATCAGATGCGCTGGATAACAATTCTTGTCGCCGGGCTGATGCTCGCAACAGGTTCGGGCCAGGCCCGCGCCGAAACGGACACGGCTCAAGGCTACCGCTATTACGTCAGCGGCGACGTTTCAGCGCCCGCCCCGGCTTCCCCATCTCTGGGCCTGATGCTGATCGGCGGTTCGGACTGGAGCCCGGACGCGTGGCGCTGGTTTGCGGGCAAAGCCGGCAACGGACATATTGTCATCATTCGCGCCTCTTCCGACGGCGCGGACGGCGACTGGATCCTGAACGAAATCGGCGGCGTGGCCTCTGTCCAGACGCTTGTCTTCTCGGACCGCAAAGCCGCGTCCGATCCGCGCGTGGAGGAAATCCTTTCCCATGCCGATGGCGTTTTCATCGCCGGCGGCGACCAGTCGAACTATGTTCGCTTCTGGAAAGACACGCCGGTCTCCGAAGCCCTGAACGCTCATGTCGCCGCGGGACGCCCCATTGGCGGCACCAGCGCGGGACTGGCGATTCTGGGCGGCGCCGGCTACGGCGCGATGGCGGAGGAAGCGGTCGATTCCGCGGAGGCGCTCGCCGACCCGCACGGGCCGAAAGTGACGCTGGTGCGTGATTTTCTGGAAATGCCCTTCCTGAAACACGTCATAACCGACACGCATTTTACCGAGCGTGACCGTCTTGGCCGTCTTGTCGCCTTCCTGGCGCAGGCCCGCTCAGACACCGATCCGGAGGCGGTCGGGCTGGGCATCGACGAGGACAGCGCGCTGACCATCGAGGCCGACGGGACGGGGCGCCTTTACACGCTCAGCGATGGACATGCCTGGCTGGTGCAGCCGGAGGGCGGGCCGGCCTTTGGCCCTGATGGCGCGCTCAACTGGAGGGCGGTCCGCCTAACCGGGATTGGCCCGGAAAGCACAATTGATTTCAATACGATGCAGGTCAGCAACCCGGCGTTCTCCGGCGTCGCCAGCGTGGACAACGGCGAATTGTCGGGCGTGCCGGCTGCCCCGGATGCGGGCTGGACGCTGGCCATTCATGGCGGCTCCGGCGTTATCGCGCGCGGCGACCTGACCCCTGAGACGGATCGCGCCTATCGCGCGAGCCTTGAAGCCGCCCTGAATACCGGCGCGGCGATTCTGAAAGACGGCGGGTCGAGCCTGGATGCGGTGGAAGCCACGCTTCGCGTGCTGGAAGACGATCCGCTGTTCAATGCCGGCCGCGGCGCGGTGTTCGACGCGGAGGGCCGCAACCAGCTGGACGCGGCCATCATGGACGGCGCCACGCTGCAGGCCGGCGCGGTCGCCGCGGTCAGCACCACGCGCAACCCGATCACGCTTGCCCGCGCGGTCATGGAGCAATCGCGCCATGTGCTGCTGTCCGGCGACGGCGCGGACGAGTTTGCGCGGTTGAAGAATATCGAACAGGTCGACCCGGCCTATTTCCGGACCGAGCACCGCTGGCAGCAGCACCTTGAATGGAAGCGCGACCAGCAGGCCGCCCTGGACCCGACGCACCGCTTCGGCACCGTCGGCGCAGTGGCGCGCGATACGCACGGCCACCTCGCCGCCGCCACATCCACGGGCGGGCTGACCGGCAAGGAATGGGGCCGCATTGGCGACTCCCCGATCATCGGGGCCGGCACCTACGCCGCGGACGGCAAATGCGCCGTATCGGGCACGGGCACCGGCGAATATTTCATCCGGGAAAGCGCGGGCCGGCAGGTCTGCGACCGCGTCGCCTGGAAGGGCGAGACCATTCAGCAGGCGGCCGATGGCGCGATTGCCTCCATTGGCGCGCTGGGCGGCGATGGCGGGCTGATCGCCATCGACGGAAACGGCCGGATCGCTTTTTCGATGAATACCGAGGGCATGTATCGCGGCGCGGTGACGGACACGCTTCCCGCCACGGCGGCGATCTATGCCGACGAGACCGTCCAGCGCGACGAACCCTAATCCAGCACAACACGACCTTCCTCCCCCACGCAGACAGGGACACAGGAAGCGCTCACTTATTTTCGGGGAGGAAAACCCAGTGTCGATATCAAACCAGAAACCTTCAACGATTGCGGTCTGGGCCGGCGAGGAGAACCCGCTGGCCTTCGGCGCCGCGCAGGTTCCAATCGTGCAGAGCGCCCCGTTCGCCTATGACGACATGGACGAATGGGCCGCCGCCGCGCTGGGCCAGGCGCCGGGATACATATACAGCCGCAACACCAACCCGACCGTCGGCGTCTTCGAGGAGAAATGCCGCATTCTGGAAGGCGGCGAGAAGGCCATCGCCTTCGCCAGCGGCATGGCCGCCATCTCCGACACGCTGCTGACGCACCTGTATCCGGGCGACCGCATCGTTTCCATCAAGGACACCTATGGCGGCACCAGCCGGATATTCCTGGACCTGCTGCCGCGCTTCGGGATCGAGGTCGATCTGATCGAGACCAGCGATGGCGACGCCATCGAGGCGGCCATCGGCAAGGGCTGCAAGCTGGTCTATCTGGAAACGCCCACGAACCCGACGCTGAAGATCATCGACCTCAAGCGCGCTATCGCCGCGGCCCGCCAGCAAGGCGCGATCACGGTGGTCGACAATACATTTGCCACCCCGATCAACCAGAAGCCGCTCGCCATCGGCGCCGACATGGTGCTGCATTCCGCGACCAAATATCTCGGCGGCCACGACGACGCCATGGGCGGCGTGCTGATCGGCAGGCAGGATCTTGTTCAGGCGGTCTATGAGCATCGCGAGATTTGCGGCGCCGTCCTGTCGGCCTTCTCCGCCTATCTTCTTCTGCGCGGCATGAAGACTCTGGATTTGCGGGTGCGCAAGCAGAACGAGACGGGCCTTGCCGTCGCGCAATTCCTCAAGGGCCACCCCAGGGTGGAGAGCGTCTTCTATCCGGGGCTGGAGAGCCACGACAAACACGATATCGCCAAGACCCAGATGGCCGGGTTCGGCGGCATGCTGAGCTTTTCCATCGATGGCGATTTCGACGCGCTCAAGAAATTCGTCGGCCATCTGCACTATGTCCACCGCGCGGCCAGCCTGGGCTCGGTCAACACGCTGATCGGACCGCCTTCGGTCACCAGCCATGTGGAGTGCAGCGCCGAACAGCGCGCCGCCCTCGGCATCTCCGAAACGCTGCTGAGATATTCCTGCGGCGTCGAGGATGCTGAAGACCTCATAACGCAACTGGATGAGGCGCTGGCGGCCCTCTGACCCGTTGCGGCGGCGCAACCGCAAGCATCGGCCAGACCCGCCGCCCGCCTTACCCTTCACGACAAAGAAAAAGGCCCCGCGCATCTGCGCGGGGCCTGCTCGGTTCGTGGAGGGTTTGAGCCGAGTTAGAACTGATAATCCAGGCTGAGATAGTAGTAACCGCCGCTGAGTCCGAAGACCGAGTGGTTGTCGTACTTCACGCCAAAGGATTCATAGATCGGACGGCGCGGCGGCGGGTAATCGTTTTCCAGATTCCGCGCCCCGGCCGCGATCGTGAAGTTGTCGAAGCCCTTATAGGCGATCTCGGCATCGAAGATGACCTGCGGGTCCCGGGTGCGGATATAGTCGAGATCCACCCGCGTCCATTCACCGTAATAGGTCGCCCGGCCCAGAAGCTGGAAGTCGCCGATATGGTGCGTCAGGGTGAGATTGCCGCGCCAGCCCGGAATGCCTTCTTCAAACTCCAGCACCTTGCCCGGCGTGAACACGCCAGCCGGATCACTGCGCAGGATCTGCTCGTTATAGCTCACCGCCAGGCTGACATCGGTGGCGTTGGCTGCGTCCCACTGATGTCCGTAGGTGGCGACAAAGTCGGCGCCGCGGACCCGCGTGTCCAGCTTGTTCTGGAAGAAGCGGACGGTCTGCACGCCCTGGCCATTCGGGTAGCCGATGGCGGCCAGCGCCGCACGCTGCTCCGGCGTTGTCGCGATCTGGTCGGACAGGAGCAGCCGGTCATCCACGTCGATCTGGTAGAAGTCCAGCGTCGCCGTGAAATTGTCGAACGACAGCACGATCCCCGCGGACAGGTTTTCCGAGGTTTCCGGGGTCAGCGGATCGGATCCGAAGATCTCGGCCGCCGGC
Source organism: Euryhalocaulis caribicus (assembly GCF_000412185.1). Classification (GTDB taxonomy): domain Bacteria; phylum Pseudomonadota; class Alphaproteobacteria; order Caulobacterales; family Maricaulaceae; genus Euryhalocaulis; species Euryhalocaulis caribicus. The sequence continues at coordinate 103,836 of NZ_ASJA01000005.1, read as the reverse complement.
GAACCCGGAACCAGAACCGCATCGAGGATGAAATCGCCGTTCGGCGCGATCTGGGACGTCTGGGAGGTTGCGAAAAGCTGACCGGCCGCAGGCGCGCGGAAGCCGGTGCTGGTGGCGCCGCGAACCGCGAAATTGTCATTGAAGTCGAAGCGCGTCGCGACCTTGTAGCTGAAATTGTCGCCGAACGCTTCGTAGTCCTCATAACGGCCAGCGGCTGAAATGGTCCACTGATCGGTGATGTCCGTTTCGACTTCGAGATAGCCGGCATAGCTGTCGGTCTCGAATTCGCCGGCAATGTCCGGGCTGTAACCCTGGAAGCCGTTGGAGCCAACGGGCAGGTCGCGAAGCGGACCGGCAATGTAGGAATCCCGTTCGCCCGCGCCGATCGTGTATTGTTCGTTGCGGTAGCTCACGCCCCCGAAGAAGAACAGATCGCTGGCCAGGCCATCCACCGGAATGGATTTATAAGCCTCCAGATTCAGCTCGTACTCGCGCTGGGCAAGAGAGCCGGGATCGAAGGAGGTCGGCGATTCCACGCCGAGCGACGGATTGATCGTGTTCCAGATGCTGTACTCGATCTCGTTCTGGCCCCAGCGGAAGGATGCATCCCAGCCAAACGATTCCGTTTCGTCCTGACGCACGCCCAGAACGGTGCTGAAATCGGTCTGATCGCCGCCGAATTGCGGGGTGTAACCGCCCGGATAAATGGCCGCCAGGTCGAAATCCTGCGGATGGGCGTCCGTGCCCTCGAAGATCGAGTCGGCATAAGTGGCGTGCTGGCCCAGTCCGCCGGCCGCCTGTGACTGACGGTAGAAGAAGCCGATCTCGCTTTCCGAGACCATGAAGTTACCGAAGGCGTAGGCTTCGCGGCCTCCGCCAAGGTCCAGTCCGGCATTCCACGCGGTCTTGATCGCCATATATTCCGGATCGCCGGTATTGATGGCCGGATCGGGAACATCGGGCACGCCCATATCGCGCAGGGCCTGGGCGCCGACATGGACGCCGTCCCGCACCGTCTTCTGCTGGGTGATGTACTGACCGCTGAGATTGATGAAGCCCGCATCGGTCAGCGGCAGGCCCAGATTGGCCTGGACGTCGAACGTCTCGCCGCCGCCGTCAAAATACTGACCGACCTCGGTATTGATGCTGCCGCCCTCGCTATCGCTCTTCAGCGTGAGGTTGATCACGCCGGCAATGGCGTCGGAGCCGTACTGGGCCGAGGCGCCGTCGCGCAGAACCTCGATGGAATCGAGCGCGATCGGCGGAATGACGTTGAAGTCCTGCCCCTGAGAGCCGGACGTCGTCGCGTGGCCGGTGCCGATCTGCACCGTGGCGGAACGATGCCGGCGCTTGCCGTTCATCAGCAACAGGACATGGTCCGCCGGCGAGCTACGCAGCGTGGCGGGACGCACGAAGGACGACCCGTCATTCAGGGGAAGACGCTTGACGTTGAAAGCCGGGACGAGGGTCCGCAGCGCATCATTGAGGTCCGAATAGCCGGTGCTGCTGATGACTTCGGGCTGGATGACGTCGACCGGGACAACGCTCTCGGTGTCGGAGCGGCCCTTACGGCGCGAACCGATAACGACCAGATTGTCGGCTTCGGCGGCGGCGCCGGGCGCAATGCCTCCGGACGCCTCTGAACTCTGTTCCGCACTCGATTCCTGTGCGGTTGCGGCCGTCGCTGCAAGCGCCAGCGGCGCGGCGGCGATGGATGCCAAAAGAAGGTTTCTCATTTTCTCCCCCTGCGTGAAAGTGGCGGGCGCGCGGCGGCAGGCCCCGCACATCTACGAAATATATTTTCCTATAATAAAAAAGTTTGAAAATTGACACAAGTAGGAAATTTTATGATCGGACAGTTTGGTTTCGTTTAGGATAAACCCTTGAAACAAAAAGGCCGGCGCTGACGCCGGCCTTTAAACGCTGCAAATTGGCAATCCCGGCGCTATCCGACCACGTCGCGATAGACCCGCAGAACATTGCCCCCCATGATCTTTTCAATGTCGGCCTGGGCATAGCCCCGCTTCTCGAGGCCGGCCAGGATAACCTCCATACGGCGCGGCCCGTTCAGTTCGTCGATGAAGAGCGGCCACTCGTCCGGATTGAAATTCTCGCCTTCCTCGGCTTTCAGCTCCGCAAGATATTCGTCCGTCATGGTTATGACGCGATGATCCCTGTCGCTGCCGATCGCCACATGTTCGACCCCGGCCACCTTCACCGCCTGGTCGATATGACGGAAATAATCCTCCAGCGCGCCTTCTCTGCCGTGCGTCAGGAAGGGACGAATCTGGCAAACGCCGACAAAGCCACCGTTTTCCGCAACGGCGCGAAGGTTTTCATCGGTTGTGTTCCGCTCATTCTCGAAAACGCTCATGATCCCGGTGTGGGAGATGCAGACCGGTGATTTCGAAACCGCAATCGTATCGGCCATTGTCGTCATTCCTGAGTGGGAAAGATCGATCAACATCCCGGTTTCATTCATTTTTTCAACAAGTTCGCCGCCAAAACGGCTCAGGCCGCCATCGCGCTTTTCCTTGCAGCCCGCGCCCGCCCAGTTCTGGTAGTTATAAGTGATCTGGCTGGAGCGGACGCCGAGCGAATAGAACATGTCCACAAGGTCGAGATCCTTCTGGAACTGAACGCTGTTCTGGTAGAGATAGAAAACGGCGATCTGCCCCGCGGCCCGCGCGCGCTCAATGTCTTCAACGCGCGTCGCCTTCAGGAACCATTCCGGGTGCGCCTTGATATGCTGGTCATGCGCCAGCACCGCATCAATCGCTTCATCGGTCGCCCGCTGCCCGCTCACCTTCGGATCGGTCAGGGTCACCGTGATCGCGTTCAGGCCGCTGGCCTTGATCTGTTTGATAAGGTCGCCGTCATACTCCAGACGCATCTCCCCCATCGCATCGAAGATCAGAGGTCCGGCGGCGCCTTGCGCCGCGGCGCGCCCTATGCCGCTGAGCGCCATGCCCCCGGTTGCCAATGCGCCCGCAAGAAATGTTCGACGATCTGGAGACATGCGCCCCTCCTGAATGAAAGATTTTTCGTTTAGGAAAAATCTATTCCGAAACAGGAAGACGATGCAAGGGGCGGATTAGCCGGTATTGATCCAGAGGACGACCGCGTCTTCTTCGCTCACCGAAATGCAGCCATGGTGCATGCCGCTATCGAAATAGATGGAATCGCCCGGACCAAGCCGTTCCGGCTCATAATGCTCGGTATAGAACAATACCTCGCCCTCAAGGACATAGACGAATTCTTCGCCCTTGTGCCCCTTCAGCTCCTTGAAGTCGTCGAAAGAGCGGGCCTTGATGCGCGTGACAAACGGCAGAATCCGTTTCTGCACCAGCTCGGAGGCCAGAAGCTTGTGTGCGTAAACCGGCGTTTCCATGCCGCGTCCATCGCCGGCGCGGGTCACGCTGCGCCGGCCGCTGGGCCGTTCGCCGGCCGAAGAGGCAAACAATTCCGTGATATCGATCTCAAGACCTTCGGCCAGACGCTGAACCGCGTCGAAAGTGGGCGACATATGGTCATTTTCGATCTTTGAAAGCGTTGATGCGGCCAGACCTGTCCGGCGGGCCGCCTCCTCCAGCGTCCAGTTTTTCGACCGGCGTATGGCGCGGACCCGTTCACCCAGGTCAGCGGTGCTTTGGCGTTTGAAACTGCTGCCGCGCGCGCTCGACAATAGCTTGGTGAAATCTTCGAAATCGTCCGACATCTGGCAGGGTCCGGTCCGCTGGGATGATTTTGTTATGACAAAGGAAAAATAAATTTTCCGATACGACAGGTTCGCCCTGTAAGACGATCCCGTCAATCTGCGCAAGTCCAAATCTCTTTTTTCAACGTCATGCCGGGTTCGCCGGCAACGGCCGCGGCCAGGCGCAACGCCCGCGCTCGGTTGACGATAAAATTTTTTGCCTATACGAAATTTTCTTCGATCAAGCGGCGGTCCGGGGTCCACCGATCATGGCCCGCCCGGCTTTTACAATCACTCCGGCCTGGCTGCGCCGGATTTCACAAACAAGATGCGGGGGACGCCGACCGATTATGACAATTCGCGCAGGACTGAAACACGATAACGCGAACGATCCGGCCTCAATGGAGGAAAGCGGCCTTGCCGCGGAGATAACCGAACTCTTTGAAGGAATCGGCCTGAAGCCGCCTGCGGAGCAGGAAGGCACGCTGATCGCCGTGTCACCGATCGATGGTTCGAAGCTGGCCAGCTTCCGCCGGGCGACGCCGGCCATGGCGGACGAAGCCATCAAGCGCGCCCAGACCGCCTTTCTTGAGTGGCGGGAGACTCCCGCGCCGCGGCGCGGAGAGCTGATCCGCCAATATGGCGACCTGGTGCGGGACAATAAGGAACCGCTTTCGCGGATTCTCTCCATTGATTGCGGGAAATCGCTGGCCGAAGCGCGCGGAGAAATTCAGGAAGTCATCGATATCTGTGAATACGCCGTCGGCCTGTCGCGGCAGCTTTTCGGCCTGCAGATCGCCTGTGAGCGCCCGGGGCACCGCATGGCGGAGGCCTGGCATCCGGTCGGCGTCTTCGCCCAGATCTCGGCGTTCAATTTCCCGGCCGCCGTCTGGTCCTGGGGCACTATGGTCGCGCTGGTCTGTGGCAACGCCGCCATCTGGAAACCCTCCGAGAAAGCGCCGCTTACGGCGCTGGCGTGCGGCGGCCTTCTTGACCAGGTGATCAATCGTTTCGAGGACGCGCCTGCCAATCTTTCACAGGTCATGCTGGGGGATGGCGCCATCGGCCGCGTGCTGGCTGATGACCGTCGCATCGCGGTGATCAGCGCCACCGGCTCCACCACGATGGGGCGCGACGTGGCCGGCCGCGTGGCGGCGCGGCTTGGCCGCTCCATTCTTGAACTCGGCGGCAATAACGCCGCCATCGTCACCCCCAATGCGGACATGGATCTGGCGATTGAAGGCTGCGTGTTCGGCGCGGCCGGCACCGCCGGACAGCGTTGCACCACCATGCGGCGCCTTATCGTCCACGAAGACATTCACGATGAATTTCTTGACCGCATGCGGCAGGGCTACGGCCAGCTCCGCGTTGGATCGCCGCTTGACGAGAGCGCCCATGTCGGCCCGCTCATCGACCAGGCCGCGTTCGAGGGCATGCAGGCCGCGCTGGACGCGGCCCGCGAGCAGGGCGGCCAGATCTGGGGCGGGGAACGGGTTCTGGAGGATGCGTTTCCCGGCGCGTTTTATGCGCGGCCGGCCATCGCCGCCATGCCCGGCCAGACTCCGATCGTCCTGACGGAGACCTTCGCGCCAATCCTCTACGTGATGAAATATCGCGACCTTGAAGAAGCCATCGCCCTCAACAACGCGGCGCCTCAGGGGCTGTCCTCGTCGATCTTCTCCACCGACATGCGGGAGACGGAGCTTTTCCTCTCCCATGCCGGCAGCGACTGCGGCATCGCCAACGTCAATATCGGCACCAGCGGCGCGGAAATCGGCGGCGCTTTCGGCGGTGAAAAGGATACGGGCGGCGGCCGCGCATCGGGTTCGGATACGTGGAAGAATTACATGCGCCGCTCCACCAACACCATCAACTACTCCTCGCAACTCAATCTCGCCCAGGGGCTCAAATTCGGCGCCAGCGCCGCCTGAGCCATTACGGACAAAGGAAGGAATTCACCATGTCAGTCCTGAAAACACTCAGCATCGCCGCCCTGTCGGCGTGCCTCAGCGCGGCGGCGTTTGCCCAGCCGCAAGGGGACACCTATCAGACGGATTCGCTGTTCGGCGAAAAGCTTCATTCCGAGGCCAGCGCCTCCAAAAACCTCACCGATGCGGAAACCTTCGCCCGCGTCACCGCCGACGCGAAGGCCGCCTATGACGCCGAAATCACGCCGGACACCGCCACCTGGTACGGCCGCGTGCTTTCCTATCAGGGCTATTACAAGGAAGCGGTCGACATCTATTCCAAGGGAATCGAGAAATTCCCCGACTCGGCCAAGCTGCGCCGTCATCGCGCGCACCGCTATTTCACCCTGCGCCAGTTCGACAAGTCTATCGAAGAGGGCCTGCGGTCCGCGGAGCTGTATGAAGGCAAGCCGCTGGAGCGCGAAAAGCTCGGCCCGGACTATTTCCCGAGCACGCCGGACGTCGTCCAGTTCTATCTCTACTACCATCTTGGCCAGGCCTATTTCGCCAAAGGCGAATACAGCGAGGCCGCCAAATGGTTTGAACGTTCGCTGGACGTTTCGCGCTGGGTCAATGACGCGCCGGGCATCACGGCGGGCGTTTACTGGACCTATATCTCGCTTGGCCGTGCAGGCGAATTCGACGCCGCGCTGGAGCTTCTGAACGGCTATGACATGGCGCTGGCGGAGCTGAGCGATAATATCGAAAGCAACTACTATTTCGACGGCATCCAGCTGTTCAAGGGGCACCGCGAACCCGGTTCCTTCTTCAGCAATGTCGACACGGGCAAGGCGTTCTCCAACGCCTCCGGCACCGCCTCCTCCACCGCTTTCACTCTGGCCAATTTCTATCTCTTCGACGGCCAGCGCGAAGAAGCGAAGGAATGGTTCCGCCGCTCCATCAATGTCGATGGCTGGAGCTATTTTGCCCGTATTCAGTCTGAAGCGGACTGGCGTGATCTCTACCCCGGAGAAACTCCCTAGGCGCCAATCCGCGCAAACCCGGTCCGTCATGGCTGCTTTCCCCAGACATGGCGGACCGGTTTTTTCTCCAGATCACAGGAACCGGTCATGAAACGTCTTGTCCTCCTCGCACTCGCCGCCAGCGCCCTCATCGCCGCGCCCGCGGACTCCGCCCACAGCGCACAAGCCGAGGGCCAGACTCTTCTGGGCACCGCCCTGCGCGACCCCGGTTTCCCGGCGGAGGTCCAGGAACGTCTGGAGACGGATCTTGAGATCGCCCGTGCGCGCATGGAAATCGCGCCCGATCGGGAGGATTCCTTTATCTGGCTGGGCCGCCGCCTCGGTTATCTGGGCCGTTATGAAGAGGCTGTCGCGGTATTCTCCGAAGGGCTGGAACAGTTTCCGGAGAGCTATAAACTGCGACGTTTCCGGGGCCGCCACCTCGCCCGCAGCCGGCAGTTCGAGGCCTCTGTCGCCGATTACCGCGAGGCGCTCGCCCTGATGGAGGGCGTGCCGGACAGTTTCGAACCCGACGGCATCATAAATTCCCGCGCACAACCGCTCGGCACGTATCGCTCCAACCTTCATTACTATCTGGCGCAGACAAGCTTCGCGACGGGCGATTTCGAGCAGATGAACGCCGGCATGCAAGCCGCTCTCGATACGCCCATCATGTGCTATAAGGACGATCTGGTCGTGCCGGTCGCCTACTGGCGTTACATCGCCTTGATGAAGCTCGGCCGCGCCGATAAGGCCGCGGCCGTCGTGGACGCCGTCCCGGCCGATCTGGAGCTGATCGAGAACCACGCCTATTACGAAGGCCTGAAAATCCTGCAGGGCGCGCTGTCGCCGGAGGATGCGGGAAGCGGCGCGTTACAGCGTTTCGCCCACGCCATACAGCTGGTCTTTGACGGTCAGGACGCCGAGGCGGAGACCATCCTGATCGACATCGTCGAATCCAGCCCGCTCGGCTTCTGGCCCGCCGAGATAGAAGTTCTGCGCATCAGGGACCGCGCCGCCGCCTCCGGAGACTGAAGGCCTGGCGCGCGCTATACGGTCACCCGGTCCAGCGCGCGTCCGAAGCGGGCAAACATTTCTTCCATCTCGTCTTCGGTTATCACCAGCGGCGGGCAGAAGGCGATGGAATCGCCGATCGCCCGGATGATCAGCCCTTCTTCCATACACGCCTTGTAACAGGCCATGCCGACGCCCTGTTTCGGATCGAAGGGGGTTTTCGCCGCCTTGTCCGCCACCAGCTCCAGCGCGCCGACCAGGCCGACGCCGCGCGCCTCGCCCACCAGCGGATGATCGGAAAACCCGCGCAGCCGCGCCTGGAATTTCGGGGCCAGCGCGCGGACATGGTCCATCACCGCCCATTCTTCCATCAGCTCGATCGTCTTCAGCGCCACCGCACAGCTGACCGGGTGGCCGGAATAGGTGAAGCCGTGGCCGAACGCGCCATTGGCCGCGCTCGGCTCGATCATCGCCTCATACATCCAGTCAGGGACCAGAACCGCGCTGATCGGCATGTAGGCGGAGGACAGCCCCTTGGCGAGCGTCATCGTGTCGGCCTGCATGCCATAGGTCACCGCGCCGAACGTCTCCCCCGTACGTCCGAACCCGCAGATCACTTCATCATCGATGAAAATGATGTCGTGACGATCCAGCACTTCCTTCACGCGCTGGAAATAGGTCTTCGGCGGCGTGATTACGCCCCCGCCCCCATCACCGGCTCGGCAATGAAAGCGGCGACGGTCTCCGGACCCTCGCTCAGGATCATCTCTTCCAGCTGCCCGGCCAGGCGCGCCGCGTAATCCTCTTCGCTCTCGCCCGGTTCGGCGTTGCGGTAATGGTGCGGGGTTTCGGTGTGCAGGACGCCGTCCATCGGCAGATCGAAAAGGGCGTGATTGACCGGCAGACCGGTCAGGCTGGCGCTGGCCAGCGTGACCCCGTGATAGCCCTTCTTGCGGCTGATGATCTTCTTTTTCTCGGGCCGGCCGACCGCATTATTGTAATAGCGGATCAGCTTGATCTGCGTGTCGTTGGCGTCAGAGCCGGAGCAGCCGAACAAGACCTTGCCGGTGTCCAGCGGCGACAACTCCTTCAGTTTCTCCGCCAGGTTGATCGCCGGTTCATGGCTGCGTCCGCCGAACATGTGGGTATAGGCGACCGTTTCCATCTGCTGGCGCGCCGCCTCGGCCAGCTCCTTCACGCCGTGACCCAGCGACGTGCACCAGAGGCCGGCCAGCCCCTCGATATATTCCTTGCCCTGATTGTCCTTTACGAAAACGCCCCTGCCCTGCGTCATGACCAGCGGACCGTCGGCGTTCAGGGCCTTGAAATTGGTGGCCGGGTGCAGGACCGAGGCGATGTGCCGCGCCTCGATCGAATTGGGAATGGCGGTCATGTCAGTCTCCTGAAAGGTTTGGCGTCTGGCGTCGCGCGCGATCCAGCGCACGCGCCGGAATAAGCATGAAGACCGCGCTGAGCGCGAGACCCAGAAACGTGAAATTTATGAGGCCAGAAAAGCCGCCGCCGTGCCCCAGAAGGTAACCGGCGGCAAACGGCCCGCTGGCCAGACCCATCTTGGAGACGAACCCGCCCAGCGCGGCGGTGCGCCCCGCCTTGTCGAACTGGGCGCTCATCCCGAAGAGATAGGCGATGACCATTCCCCAGGTGATGCCGGTGCAGCAATTGGCCACCATATAGGCAACCGGATTGCCGCTGAGATGGAACAGCCCGATTCCGGCCAGCGTCAAAGCCATGCCGGCGGCCAGCGGCCAGAAGCGCCCGAACTTGAGGCCCAGCACCATGACAACCAGCGGCCCGGCCAGCGCCACCCATGTGGCCAGACCCAGCGCCAGGCTGACATAGTTCCGGTCCAGTCCGTAATCGATGCCCAGCCGGATGACATAGGCCAGCAGCGCCATGTTCGCGGCCTGAAAGAAAAAGATGCCCGCCAGATTCAGGCTGAGCGGCAGCCACGCGATCCGTGCATCGGAGACTTGCGCTTTCTCTCCCCGCTCCGGCGGATATTTCGCCAAAAACGGCACCATGATCAGGGTCGCAAGGCTGAACAGCGCCAGCGCTATGAACAGCGCCTGCGCGCCATAGACCGGCACCAGCCGGGGCAGCGTCATGACGCCCAGCCCGCCAAGGCCGAACTGCACGAACAGCAACATGCCGAAGGTCCGGTCCGGATTCTTCGTCCGCGCGATCACGGCAAACCCGGTCCCGACCAGAAGCCCGCCAATGATCCCGTGCGCCAGCCGCACGATCAGTAACAGGTCGCCGGAACTTATGAGCGTCGAAGCCAGATCAATTGCGATCAGCGCCATGAGACAGGCAACGGCCAGCGGCCGCCACGGCGCACGCTTGACCACCAGCACCGCCATAAGCGCCCCCAGCGCGGCGCCATAGATGTTCACCGCGCCGATATTCCCGGCCTGGCTGTCGGTCAGCCCCAGCCCCGCGACCAGACCGTCAACAATGGCGGCCATGATATTCACGTAGAACAGTCCCGCCGTCGCCAGAAAGGCCAGCAGCGCGGCGGCGATCAGCCCGTCCGGGGGCGCGGTGGGCAGCAGCCGGCTGGACGGGGACGGCAGGTTTGTTTCAGTCATGACTCGCACATTGGCCGGATGGCGTGAGCGGCCTCGGCGGCGTTGCGCCAGGCGAAGTCGTAACCGTCGCTCACATAGTAATAGACCGTGTCGTTCGGGAAGAGCGCGACGCTGAGCCCGCCAAATCCCGACAGGAAGGGAATCCACAAATCCCCCCGGCAACCGAGCGCGGATCCCGCGTTCCAGGCCCAGAAGCCGTTATTGTAGCGGTAGATCTCCGCGCCGGCCTGCAGCCCGCGGTCATCCGCATCGCGCTGCAGCGCCGCGTCCAGCATCGCCCGGTCCACAAGATCGCGCGCATCTGTCTGGATGAAACGGGCCATGCGGGCGAGGTCATCGCGATGCAGCGTCAAACCCCAGCCGGTGAAAGGCTGGGCGACGTCATCATAGGTGCGGCGGGTCTGGTCCAGAAGCGGGCTGAGGCCCAGCGGCGACCAGAGCGGCGCGTGGATCAGGTCGCGATAAAGATCGGCATCCGGCCCGGCTTTTTCGCGCAGGTAATCCTGCATCGCGGCGCCCAGAATATAGGTGTCGCTGGTGTGATAGGCCCAGACGGTTCCCGGCTCCGCCTTGCGCGGAAACGCGCTGCAGGCCAGTTCGATTTTCGATTCATGGTCCTCGAACCGGAAGAACGGGATCAGCGTCTCGCTGCGCTCATCGGCGTCATAGGCCGTTTCGCCATATATCCCGGTCGCCATGTCCAGCGCGTCCTCGAACGTCACGCCTGTCCAGTCCGGGTTGGCGGCGCAGGCGGGAACGTGGCTGGAAATCGGCGCGTCCTTCGCGCCCGGATACAGCTTTTCCAGCCGCATCAGGGCCAGCCCGCCAACCAGCGATTTGGCCAGCGAATAGGACGGAATATCCAGAACATCGCAATACGGGTATTCCCCCCGCCGCGTCTGGCAGCCCCCCGCCCAGTGAACGCCGTCCGCGATGAAGCCATAGGCGGTCATGTCCGCCGGATCGACTTCATCAGCCGCGCCGAAATCACCCGGCGATATGGACGGATAGACGCTGGTGATGTCTTCGATGGAACGCACAGGCAGGCGCGCGGCCGTCTCTTCCCGGTAGGCCGTCCGCAACGCATCAGCGGACGGCAAAGCGTCCGGCGTGAAGCTCAGCGGCGCCGCGCCCCACAGGTCCAGTTTGAAATAGGCGCAGGTCTCGCCGGTGATCTGGAACAGGCCGTTGGAAACCGCGCCGTCATCGCCGAACAGAAAGCTCAGCACGCCATTATGCACGCAGTTGGCGTTGCGCTCCTGAAGCGCCACGGGCAGGACCGCGCGCGTCCAGCCATCCTCGCCCGGCTCATCCCAGATCGCGCCGGGTTCGACGATCCATTCCCAGTCGGGGTGATCGGCGGGAATGGGGCCGCGGCGGTCCGGGATCAGCGCCGATCCATCCGTTATAAGCCCGATGGAGAGCGCGGGCGGCGCGGCGAAAGAGTCGTCGTCGTCCGCATAGCCCCAGTCATTATTGAAAATCTCGAAATCGGTCTCGCCGTCCGCCGGATCGAAGGTGAGAACGCCCTCCAGCATGCGGGAAGCCGGTTCGGCGTCCGGTCCCGGCGCGAAGGCCGCCAAGACCGCCGGCGCTTCGAGCGCGCCGCCGGACAGGAAGCTGTCGGCCGCGATGCGGCCAGATACCGCGCCGCCCGCCGCCACGCCATGGGCGCGGATATTGTCGGCCCAGCACGTGTCGTCATCCCTGTTGCCGGCGATGCTCACACGGACATAGACGGGGTCGGCGTCATCGGCGGCGGGAACGGCGCCGCGGACGGCGTGCAGAGTGACGGCGTCGTCCTGCCCATCCCCGATACGGCCAATCTCCGTCCAGCTGACGCCCCGGTCGGCGCTGACTTCCAGAAGGCATGCCTCGCCGCGTTCCAGACTGTCGGCGGCGAAACTGGCCGAAACCGTCACGCCCTCAAAACCGGCCGCCGAGAAAGCCGTGACCGCTTGGGCGGTCTTTTGCAAACGCATGGAGATGTTGCCTTCATAGGCGGTCAGACGCAGATCGCCCTCCCCCCGCGGCAGCCATCCATCGGCTTCGCCATCCTGAAAATCATCGTTCAGCAAGGTCTCGGCCTGCGCAGTCCCGCAGACGAGAAACAGCGCCGCCGCCGCGGTAAGAACCCGGCACATCACAGCCTCACCCCTTCGCGCCGCAGCGTCTCGGCCAGGGGCTGAAGCCGGGTTTCGTATTCGCGCCACAGATCGCGCGCGTGGCGATAAACGGGCTGACGCACCTGGGCGGCGCTGGCGGTGGCGCTGGGCGCGGCGCTGCGGTGGAAATCCAGACAGGTCGGGTCCCAGTCCAGTCCGCAATGATCGACGATATTCCGGCTCACCGTCTCGGCGTCATCCACCAGAGATTCGTAATCGACATCGATGAAACGGTCCGGGAAAACCGCGCGCCAGTGATCCATCAGGCGGCGATAGGCGGCATAGTAGCGGCCAATATCGCCAAGGTCGTAGGAGAACGGATAGCCCATGCGGAACAGTGTCTTGAACATCGCGTAACCGCTGGCCATCGGGTGGCGGCGCAGATGCACGATCTTCGCGTTGGGCAGCGCCTTCGCGATAATGCCCAGATAGAGAAAATTCAGCGGCGTCTTGTCGATCACCATCGCGCCGCCGGCCCCGTAACCTTCGATCGCCCGCCAGTATTCGCGGCCAATCCGCCGCGGGTCGGCGCTGGCGACCTTTTCGATCAGCGCCGTGCGATCCGCCGCCGGGCCGCCCGCGCGCGTCACGGTCAGCGCCATGTCCTGCACCTCGCCCACGCTGGCAACTTCCGAATGGGCCGACAGGATGCGTTCGGTCAGCGTGGTGCCGGAGCGCGGCAGGCCCATCACGAAGACGGGCGCGGCCTCTTCGAATCCGGCCTCGTCCTTCGCCGCCCATTCGGCGCCGAATATCCTGGCGATCTCGTCCATCGCCGCGATGTCGGTTTCCACGCGATAGCTCATCAGCCGCCGCCGCGCGGCCGCGCCTTTGACGAAATGATCAAACGCCCGCGCGTAATCGCCGGTATCCTCGAACGTCTTGCCCAGCGCGTAGCGGACAGGCGTTTCCGCGCCCGGCCGCGCGCGGCTGGCCTCCAGCGCCCGGACCAGCGCGCCGCTGTCCAGATCATTCTTCGTCTGCCGCCGGATGGTCGCCCGGTTGTACCAGGCGTCAAACGCCGCCGGGTTCCGCGCCAGAACGGCATCCAGCCGCTGCTCCGCCTCCTCGAACCGGCCCAGCGCGATCAGGGACGCCGCCAGCGCCTGTTCCGCTTCATCGTCCTGTCCCTTCAGCTCCAGACCCTTGTCCGCGCAGCGGGCGGCGTCCGCATGCTGGCCGCAATGGGTGTGAATGGCGGCCAGCCGCAGCCATAGCGCCGGGTCATCCCGCGCCGAATCTTCCAGCGCGCTCAGTTCTTTTCGCGCTTCCGCCACCTCGCCAGCGTGAAACAGCGCCTCGATCAGAATGAAACGGGGCAGCGTCTTACCGGGTTCGAGACGGGCGGCCCTGCGCGCGGCGTCCAGCATGGCGGGGAAATCCGCCTGTTTCTGGCGCAGCCGAGCGGTCAGCATCCAGCCTTCTGGCAGGTCGGGCTGATCGTCCGTCAGGGCGCGGCACAGCGTATCGGCCTCGGCATAACGTCCCTCGCGCAGCAGGGCGTCGATGCGGCGCACGCGCGCGACGGCCGGCGGGTCATCCTGCCTTAGCTGAGCCTGCACGCGGAGCGCCTCCAGATGCCGGAAAAAGGGAAAGAGGCCGCCAATGTATCCCGGCGGCCTCGCAACCCGGTCAGAAGTTGTAGTTGAACGATACGCCCACGGTGCGCGGCAGGGAAATCAGCTCTTTCGAACCATTTCCGAAATAACCCGCCGCCGGAAGCGAGCCCATATAGGCTTCCGTAAAGACGCCGGTGACGCCCTTCTCGTCAAACACGTTCTTGACCCAGAGGGAGACGTCCCACTCCTCAGCCGCCAGCGTCGCGGTCAGGTCCCAGATCTGGAAGCCGTCCAGTTCCTGGGCGAAGGTCGGCGAGGAACTGATCGCGTTCTGGGTTTCTGACTGATAATAGCCGTCGACCCGTCCGATGAAGTCATATTCGGCGGTCAGCGGGCGCTGGTAATCCAGCGCGAAGTTCAACATGTGCTCGGGCACGCCCGGCAGCGTGAAGCCATCGTCCACGATCGGCGTGCCGATAGGTGAGAACAGATCCTCGTTCAGCGCCGCGTCCACATAGGCGTAGCCAAAGGCATAGGCCAGCTCGTCCGTAAAGTTGCCGTTCAGCTGGAATTCCAGGCCCTTGATGTCGGCCTGCGCGCCGTTCTGCACGGCAAAGAAGCCCCAGTTGGGTGTCGCCGTGTTGAACTGGGCGTCGTCCCATTCGATATAGAACGCCGCCGCGTCATAGCGCACGCCATTGAACGTGCCCTTTACCCCGGCTTCGTAGTTCTGCACCCCGTCCGAGCCGTAAATCTGCCAGCGCGGGTCCTCCGCAAACGGGCCGTTCAGCGGCACGGCGTTGGAGCCGCCGCGGCGGTAGCCTTCCGAATAGGTCGCGTAGAACAGATCGTCGTCCGCGAAATCATAGGCTAGGTTGAACTTGAACAGCGTGTCGCTCTCACTGCTTGAGAACGTCGCATTCGTCGGCTGGAACAGCCCGGCGTAAAGCGGCAGGTCGATCAGGGTGTCATTATTCGACTCGTTGTCGAAATAACGAATGCCCCCGGTCAGGGCCAGGCGCTCCGTGGCGTGCCAGGTCAGCTCGCCGAACAGGGCGAAATCCTCGAACGTCTCGTCGCGCACATAGTTGAAATCCTGATCCCCGGTCACAGCCGAGGCGGCCGAGGGCAGGAAGGCGTCCCACCAGCGCTTGAAGCCGACCAGATAGCTTTCCTGCGTCGCCTGCCGTTCCTGGTCCTGATAATAGGCGCCGACGACATAATCGAACGGGCCGTCCGTATTGGAGACCAGGCGGATTTCCTGAATGAAGGCCTCGTCGGCGTAACCGCGCACGGCCGACGCCATCGGGCGCGGATAATAATAATAGAAGCCCAGGAAGCCGGCCTGCGCGTAGAAGCCGGTATTCTCGCTGACGCTGCTTCCCTCATGGTCGTAGTAAGAGCTGGAGGAAGTCAGCGTGGCGAAGCCGAGATCCACCGTCGCCTCGAGAGACGCCAGGTGCACTTCGCGCTCCGACGGCTCCAGCTGGATCGAGCCGTTCTCGAACTCGTCATAGGGATTGCCGAACCCGTCCGACCCCAGCGTCTGCTGGCGGCGGCCGCCGACTTCGTCTTCCTGATAGAGATAGTTGAAGTTCAGGCGGAATTTGTCGTTCGGCTCATAAAGCGCGCCGATGCGGCCATACCAGATATCCACCGTGTCGGCGTCTTCCTCCACCCGGTAGGACGCCTCGTCGGACAGAACTCCGCCCGGCGCGACCGGGACGCCGTTATCGTCCAGCTCATACAGATTCACATAATCCGTGATGCCCGGATAGTCGGCGCGCGACAGGTTGAAGCGCAGGGCGAACGTCTCGGCCACCGGCACGTTCAGGGTGAGGTCGCCGGTCCAGCCGACGCTGTCCGACCCGTTCACGTGACTGGCCGACCCGCCGATCTTGCCGCTGAATTCCGACGGATCGGGATCGTTCAACAGATAGCGCACCGTGCCGCCGAGCGAACCGGAGCCATAGAGCGTGCCCTGCGGGCCGCGCAGCACTTCCACCCGGCTGAGGTCCTTCAGCAGGAAGTTCGCAAAGACCGGCGTGTCGTTCACATAAGTCGACACGGTGGAGACCGCCGAAACCGCGTAATCGCCCAGCGCCGAGCTGTCGACGTTCAGGCCGCGAATACGAATGCCGTTGAGCGTCGCCGCATTCCGCTGGCCGCGATCCACCACGCTGACGCCGGGGATGGAGCGCAGAAGCTCCGCATTATCCAGCGTCTGCGAGGCTTCAATCTCCGCTCCCGACACCGCCGAGATATTATAGGGAACATCCAGAATGCTCTGTTCCCGGCGCTGCGCCGTAACAACGATTTCGTCGGACGCCGCGTCGGCGGTTGCTTCCTGCGCGAAAGCCGCGCCGGCGGTTCCAAGGGCGGTGCCGCTCATAAGCGCCGCCACAAGGGCCGTCTTCACGCTTGTCTGCTTGATCTGGGCTTGTCTGGTCATGTCCTTGTCTCCCCGTTCAGTTGTCGCCGGCGCTTTTGCGAAACGCCACGGCCGGCCGCGGCTCCCCCTGCGAAGTGTCTTCGCTTGCAATCTTTTCGGGCTTTTCCAGCGGTCCCAGCGCCGCCAGAGGGGCGGTCTTGCGCTGGCCTTCCGCGTGAACCGGGAACGGCGCTTCGCTGTCCCGGAAACTCTTCATCATCTGGCCAAGGCCGTGCCATCCGCGGCGGCGCACATGGTCCGCCTGCGCAAGGTCGATCTCGAAGGCCAGAATGTCCCGGCCCGTTTCGGCCCGGTAAATTACTTCGCCGCCCGGTCCATAGAGGCCGGACCGGCCATTGCCGAGCGCCCCGGCGGTGTTGATGTCCAGGAAATAACTCTGCGTGATCGCCGCGTTGGTTCGCGCGATGGAAAGCTCGACCTCCCGGTCGACCGTATTGGTCAGGCTGGGATGAATGATCGCCTGCGCGCCCATGGCCGCCAGCGTGCGCGTGGTTTCGGGAAACCACATGTCGTAGCAGATCGACAGGCCGAACCGCCCCGCGCCCGGCACGTCGAAAACGACATATTCAGACCCCGCCGAGACGCCTTCTTCATAGGGCAGGAATGGAAACATCTTGGCGTAGCGGGCGACGATCTCGCCGTCGGGGCTGATCACCGGGGCCACGTTGAAGACTTCGCCCCCGCGCTTCTGGAACATGGTCCCCGGTATCAGCCAGACGCCGCATTCGCGCGCCAGAGCCTGAAAACGCTGCTCGGTCTCGCCGCCTTCAGGCTCGGCGTTTTTCGGATCCGGGCCATGCACGGCCAGTTCCGGCGCCACCACCATCTGGATCCAGCCGAAACGCTTGGCCAGAGCGCGCGTCTCACGCTCGATCAGGCCCAGATTGCCTGATTTCTGCAGATCGAGCTGCAGACCTGCGATGGCGAATTGCGCCATGCGCGCCCTCCCCGGCGGCTTGTTTTCCCGTTGCAAAGGAATGATGACAGGGGCCGGAGGACACCCTTAGGACCAGATTGACCCGATCTATGGCGCCAGAATGGCGGAGTCGACGCGCCGGCCTTCCTCATTGAGGTAAAACAGGCGTTCACCCTCGATTTGCAGGCGGTAACCCGCCGGTTCCCCGTAGGCCCAATGCTTCCACTGGCGGAACCATAGGTCGTTTTCGACCCACCAGCGGCCCTCATCCCGGTCCTCGCTGGCATAGCCCGCGCGCCCGGTCATCGCGCCGCCTTCATGTAGCTCGATCGTGCACGGCTCGCCATAAACCGTCTTGTAGAGCAGCGTCGCCCCGCCCAGCGCCTTGATGATCGACTCGCCCTCAAGGGTTTCGGGACCGGCGATTTCAGCATGATCGCCCGTCAGCTCCCTCATGGTTTCGGCCAGCAGCGCAACGCCCTTGCGGATGCGCTCCGCCGGGATGCTGGTCACCCCCATGCGAAAGACATTCTGCGGCACGTTTCCGCCCGCATAATAATCGCTCGCCGGTTCGATCAGCACCCCGCGCGCCGCCGCCGCATGCGCCAGCGTTTCCGCGTTCAGACCCTCCGGCCCGCGCACCCAGACGGTCGTGCCGCCGGTCACCGGGGCCATGTCCACCGATTGCGGCAGGGCGTGCGCCAGCGATTGCGGCAGATAATGATTCAGCGCATCGCGCAGGGCCAGAAGACGCGCCTCGAACTCCCGCCCCAGCCGCATAACCATGGCGTCGTAATGGCCCAGAGACAGGAAATGCGCCGCGGCGCGCTGATTATTGGGCGGGGGACGGCGCGTCATCAGATCGCGCAGGCGGCGCGCCTCAGCGATGACCTCCGGCGGCGCCGTCATGAAACCCAGCCGAACGCCCGGCGCCAATACCTTGGAAAGACTGGCGACATAGACCACCCGTTCGCCGCCCTCCATCGCGCGGAGCGCCGGCGCGGGCTTGCCCAGGAACGTCACCTCATTCTCGAAATCATCCTCGATGATGATGAAATCCTTCTCGCGCGCCCGGTCCAGAAGCGCGCGGCGGCGGTCCACCGGCATGGTGACGGCCGTGGGCCGCTGGCGCGACGGCGTGACATGCACAAGATCGCAATCGTCCAGGCGCTCATCCACGACCAGGCCGCCATTATCGACCGGCTGGCGCATCACCCGCGCATCGCGCAGCTGGAACAGCTCGGCGATTTCCGGCAGGCCCGGCTCCTCCATCGCCGCAGTCAGGCCGCGCCGCAGGAACAGCTCCGCCGCCAGATGCAGCGCCTGCTGCTCGCCCACGGTGATCAGGATTTCATCTCTTCCCGCCTGAATGCCGCGGCGGGGCAGCAGCTTGGTACGGATCTCCTCGATCAGCATCTCGTCATCGGTCTCGCCGGAATCGACCGACCACTGCTCGACCTCCTGAACGGCCAGCGCCAGACGGCTGGCTTCCCGCCATTCCGCCACCGGGAACAGCGACCGGTCAAAGCGCCCCTCGATGAAGGGATAGGGATGGGTCTGCCAGTCGGGCGGGCAACGGAAGGCGCGTTCCGAAGGCATGCGCGCCCCCATCCGCGCCGCCAGCGTGGAGGGCTCGGCCGCCGCGCCGCGTCCGGCCACCGGAATGTGCCCGGCGCGATAACGCCGCGTCTCGTCGCTGACATAGACCCCGCTGCGCGTGCGGGCGGCCAGATGACCTTCCGCGATCAGCTGCTGGTAAGTCAGGAAAACCGTATTGCGCGAAACGCCCAGATTGCTCGCCAGCGCCCGTGATGAGGGCAAGCGTCCGCCCGGCGGAAACACGCCTGCCTCGATCGCGGCCACAAGCTGCCGGCGCAATTGCGCCTGCAGGCTGAGCCCGGCCTGCGGATCAAGAAAGAAAAGCGGCGGCGCGCCAGCGCGCCGGGAGCGTTCCGACATGGCCGATTCCATAGACCGAAAACAACGCCCGCCGCAAAGGTCGGGACATTGCCCTCAGGCAAGCGCGAAAGCGTCTCCCCTATGGTTTGAGTTTAGCGTGCTCTGAGAACCATCCCGTATGAGTCCGGCAGCAGGCTCTCGGGATCGGGATGCCCCAGCTCTTCAGCCGCGTGATAGGCAAAGGACGGGTCGTAGAGATGATGCCGCGCGATGGCGACGAAATCCGCCTCGCCCGAGGCGATGACGTCATTGGCCTTTTCCGCCGAGACGATCACGCCCACCGCCATGGTCAGGATTTCCGCCTCCCGCTTCACCTGTGCGGAATAATCCACCAGATAACCCGGATAGGGTTCGGAAAATGACTTTCCGGAGGCGCCGGTAATGCCGCCGGACGAACAGTCGATCACGTCCACGCCGGCCGCCTTCAGGCGCTGCGCCAGCAACACTGTATCGTCGGCGGCCAGCCCGCCATCCAGACCGTCCACCACCGATGCGCGATAGAAAAGCGGCATGTTTTCCGGGATGACCTTGCGGACGGCTTTGACGATTTCCAGCGGGAAGCGCATCCGGCCTTCAAGGTCGCCGCCCCAGCGATCGGTTCGCTGATTGGCCAGCGGGGACATGAAGCTGTGGATCAGATAGCCGTGCGCACCGTGGATCTCGACATAGTCGAACCCGGCGCGGATCGCCCGCTTCGCAGCGTCGACGAAAGCCTGAATCAGGTCCTCGATTTCCGCTTCGGTGAGCGCCTTTGGCGTTGGCCAGCCATCGCGCAGCGGAATGGCGCTGGGCGCGACCGTTTCCCAGGCCTGCTCCGGCCCGGCGCTGGACAATGGTTTTCCGCCTTCAGCGGGCGGGGTGGAGCTTCCCTTGCGGCCGCTGTGCGACAACTGGATGCCAACCGGCACGCCCTGCGCGTGATAGATATCGGCAATCGCGGACAGCCCCTTCTCCTGAGTCTCGTTCCAGAGGCCCATACAGACCGGGGTGATGCGGCCATCGCGCGTGACGCCCGTCGACTCGACCATGGCGCCGCCAAGACCACCCAGCGCGAAACGCGAATGGTGCGCCGAATGCCACGGCGTCGGCGCGCCTTCATCGGAGGCGTACTGGCACATCGGCGACAGAAAAACCCGGTTGCGGAAACTTGTCCCGCGCACCTGAATAGGTTGAAACAGCGGCGGAATTGTTTCGTTGTTACCGGGCTTTTCCACGTCGTCTCCTTGAATGGTTCGCGCCCGCGAAGGACTGAAAAATAGTTCACGGGCGCGCTATTGGATTTTGCGAACTTTCGTTAACATAGCGAACATTTTGGAACAATCAGCCCCCGGATCTCTAATTTTCCATTCTCCATGACATACGACGTCATCATCATTGGCGGCGGGCTGACCGGCAGCGCCGCGGCGCATTATCTGGCGCTGGACGGCGTCCCTTCGCTGCTGCTGGAACAGGCGGATCTGAACAGCGCCGCATCGGGCTTCAACGCAGGAAGCCTGCATCTCCAGATTCCCCATGATCCCTTCATGGAACTTGGCGATGACTGGGCGCGGCGCTTTTCCGCGATCATCCCGCTCTTGCAGGATTCCATCGCGCTATGGGAGCGCGCGGGCGAAGAAACCGGAGAAGACTTGGAAATCCGCACGCCGGGCGGAATCCTGATTGCGGATACGGACGCGCAGATGCGCGACCTGGACCGCAAGGCGCGGATCGAGCGCGCGGCCGGGCTGGACCCCGAAATCCTCAGCCCCGCGGACCTGCGGGACCGCATGCCTTATCTCTCGACCCGGCTGGCGGGCGGGTTGTTCTGCGCCGGAGAAGGCAAGGCCAATCCCCTGATCAGCGGCCCCGCCTTCGCGCGGTCCGCCGCGCGCAACGGGGCGGATATACGGCGCGGCGTACGCGTCAGGCATATCGAACGGGAGGGCGGCCAGTACGCCGTCCATACAGACCATGACGTGTTCCGGACGCGCCATCTGATCAATGCGGCCGGCGCGGCGGTCTCCGACATATCCGAAATGCTGGGCATGCGTCTGGATGTCCAGAAATTCCCGATCCAGCTGAGCGTGACCGAACCCGCCGAACCTTTCATCCATCACCTGGTCTATTCCGCCGGTCAGAAGCTGACCCTGAAACAGACCCCGCTGGGGACCGTGTTGATTGGCGGCGGCTGGGAAGCCGACCTGGACAGCCAGGGGCGCCCGGTCGTCAATCCGGATTCATTGGCGCGCAATCTGGGGGTGGCGCTGAGCGCGGTGCCCGATCTCGGTTCGCTGAACCTGATCCGCACATGGGCGGCGTTCGTGAACGGCAACGCCAGCTGGATGCCGATTATCGGCGAACCGGCGCCGGGATATTACGTGTCCTACGTGCCCTGGATCGGGTTCACCGCTGGCCCCATGGCCGGCCGCATCGCCGCCGACATGGCGCAGGGCAAGGCCACCGAAACCCGCGCAGACCTCAGTCTTTTCCGTCCATAAGCCCCGCGCTTCTAGTGGCGCAGGATCTTGCCGACAAAGTCGCGGGTGCGCTGTTCTTTCGGGGCGTCAAAAATCTGCTCCGGCGGGCCGACCTCCACCACGCTGCCCGCGTCCATCATGGCCACCCGGGTGGAGACTTCCTTCACGAAGGACATCTCGTGAGAGACGATCAGCATGGTGATGCCGTCACGGGTCAGGTCGCGGATCACGTCCAGAACCTCGTTCACCCGTTCCGGGTCCAGCGCCGAAGTCACCTCGTCCAGAAGCAGTATCTCCGGAGCCAGCGCCAGAGCGCGTGCAATCGCCACGCGCTGCTGCTGGCCGCCTGAAAGCTCGTCCGGATAGGCCTGGTGCTTGTCGCCGATGCCCACCCGGTCCAGCAATTCGGTCGCGGTTTTTTCCACCGCGCCCTTGTCGCGCTTCTTGATCTTCAGGGGAGCGACCGTGACGTTCCGGAACACGTTCATGTTCTGGAACAGATTATATTGCTGGAACACGATCGCCATCTTGTCGCGGAGATGCCGCAGGCTCTGGCGGTTGCGATAATTGATCTCCTCGCCGTCCAGCTCGACCGTGCCCATGCGTGGCGGCGTCAGGCCGATGAGCGAGCGCAGAAGCGTGCTCTTTCCCGAGCCCGACGGCCCGATCAGGCTCACCACCTCGCCCCGGTCGACCGACAGGTCCACCGATTTCAGGATATCGTCCGCCCCGTAGGAGCAGTGAAGATTACGTATTTCGAGATGTCCCAAGGCGGGTCTCCAGATGCGCGCCCAGCCGGCTCAGCGGATAGGACAGAATGAAATAGGCGGCGAGGATCGCGCCGAAGCCCAGTAGCGGCGAGAATCCCTTATTGACCAGAATCTTGCCTGCATAGGTCAGCTCCACCACGCCCAGCTGCGAGGCGAGCGAGGTGTCCTTCACGAACATCACCACGAAGGCGACGGCCGGGGGCAGGATCACTTTCCAGGCCTGCGGCAGGATCACCCAGGCCAGGGTCTGGCCGGGGTGGAAGTTCAGCACTTCAGCGCTTTCCATTTGCTGGCGCGGCACCGATTCCAGCCCCGCGCGGATGATCTCCGACAGGAAGGCCGTGGACATCAGGCAGACCGCAACGGTCGCAATCGCCAGCAGGGACGCGCCGGAATAGATCGGCTGTATGAAATACAGAACGATGAACAGCACGACGAGAAACGGGATCCGGCGGAACGTCTCGACATAAAGAATGGCCGCGTAGCGTGCGGGGCGCAGCCAGGCCGCGCTGGTCCGCCGCAGAACGGCCAGGCCAAGGCCAACCGTGAAACCGATGGAGCAGCCCACCAGCGTCATCAGCAGCGTCCGCCACATCGCGCCCAGCACGAACATCAGATTGTAATAGGTAAAGAACCGCGGCGCTTCCTCGATAATCCTCTCGAACATCACATCACCTTCGCTTTCACCCGGAACACGGTCCGGCCGATGAAGGAGAGGAAGAGGCTGGCGATGATGGTGAGCAGGATATAGATGCTCGCCGTCACCACGAAGGTCTCGATCGTCCGCAGATTGCTGGTGCTGATATTGATTGCGCGGCCGGTCAGCTCCTCGACCGCGAACAGCGCCGCGATGGAGCTGCCCAGCATCAACCAGACAAAGAAGTTGGAGAGCGGCGCGAACAGCGTCTTCGCGACATGCGGCAGCATGACATAGCTGAGCACCTGCAGCGGCCGCATGCCGATGGTCAGCGCAGCCTCGATCTCCGCCTTGCGCACGGAAATGATGCCGGCGCGCAGGATGTCGGTCAGATAGGCCGCCGAGTTCAGCACCATGCCGATCAGCACCGCGGTCAGCGGGTTCAGGACGATTCCCGCTTCAGGCAGCGCGTAGAACAGGAAAAAGATCTGCACCAGCGCCGGCGTATTGGTGAAAAACACCACATAGGCGCCAATCGCGCCGCGGGCGATGGCCCCGCCGTAAACTTTGCCAATCGCGCCAAAGATGCCGAGGAACGCGCCGCCCCAGAATGCGATGAACGCGATCTGGATGGTCAGCCACGCGCCGCCCAGAAGATAGGGAAGCTCCGTGAAAACCTTGGCGAACTGAAAATCGTATTCCATGCGCGAACCGCCCTCCCCGCCGGTTTCCGCCGCTCAGCGAACGGCTAGCCGGCCAGATCTTCGGGCTTGATCGGAACGGTCATCTCCCCGCCATACCATTGCTCCCACGTGGCGTTCACCACGCCGCTGGAATGCAATTCGCGCAGGACTTCGTTGACCTCCTGACGCAGCGCGTCATTGCCCTTGGCAACGCCCACGGCGCAGAACTCGACCAGGATCGGATCGTCCAGGACGACCCAGTCTATATTCTTGTAATTCTTGGTGAAACCGATGAAGAAATCGACATTCTCCACCATCGCGTCGGCGCGGCCCTGCGCGATGGCGCGCACCACATCCGCATTGCCGTCGACCAGCAGTTTTCGCGCCTTTGGCAGCCTCTCTTCCAGCACCGCGACCGAATTATTGCCGCGCATATTGGATAGCGTCACGTCCTCGCGATTGAGATCCTCATAGGAGTCGACGTCCAGCTCCGCGGTCGTCAGCACGCCCATCGCTTCGGTATGCAGCGGTATGGTGAAATCGATCACTTCCTGGCGTTCGGGCGTGCGCGTCAGCGCGCCAAGCGACAGGTCGATCCGTCCCGATGTCAGGAACGGCACGCGCTGCGCCGCTTCGGTGGGCACCAGCTCCAGCTCCCGCCCCATCCGGTCGGCGATGGCCTGCGCGATATCCACGTCGAAGCCCTGAAGCTGGTTCTGGTCGCCGTAATAGCTCATCGGCGGGAAGTTCGGATTGACGCCGACGCGCAGAACTTCCGCGCCATTTTCGCCCGTGGAATCGCCCGGGTCAGAGCAGGCCGCCGCAAACAGAGCGAGGCTCAACGCCGCCAGTCCCGCAATCAATCGAACGACCATGTTTCCGCCACTCCCCATTCCAGCCCCGTGCCGCAAATTCCCGGATTTGCGCTTGCCGGATTTTATCAACCCGTTGCAGGGGAGACTGGAAAATGCCCCCGTCAGGGTCAAGTAAAAAGTTCACAGTGCGAACGATTGGTCGCAAATATGCGCGCTAATCTGATTTTGCGATCTGCCGGATGGGAACGGGCTTGAACGGGGCCCGCGGGGCGAAGTGCTGGCGGTCATCGCGTTCGGCGGGCGCCGCGCCCCGGTTCCTCATTTCCGCGATCACCCCGGCGCAATAGCGCCCCTGACAGCGTCCCATCCCGGCCCGCGTGGCCTGCTTGAAGGCGCCCGGCCCCGAATTGCCTTCTTCAATCGATTCCGCCAGACGCCCGCGGCTGACTTCCTCGCACCGGCAGATCAATGTGTCGTCCTTGGCCAGCTGGTCAGTGATGACCGGCGCGGCGTAAAGCGTCCACAAGGCGTTCTGGAAGCGGCGGTGACGGTTCAGAACCCGGCGCGCCGCGGCAAGCGCCGCCCCGTCCACCGGCCTGTCCAGCGCCGCGGCGGCGTCCGCCCCGGCGAGGAAGCCCTGGCTCAGCGCCACGCGCGCGCCCCCCAGCCCGCCGCCATCGCCAACCACATAGACGCCGTCGACGGACGTCGCCCCGTTATCTTCCCGCCTCACGGTCAGCGCCTTGCGCACCGGGTCATAGTCGTGCGCGCAGCCCAGAGAGCGCGCCAGCTCGCTCTGCGGCAGGAAGCCATAGCCCAGGCACAAAGCGTCCACGTCATGCCAGGTCTCAGGCCCCGCCTGCCGGCCATCGGCGCCGATCGGCGCGATAGCGGCGCGCTCTACGCGCCCTTCGCCTTCGGCGCGGACCACGGCGGACCGATAGATCATCGGCACGCCGGCCAGGCGCAGCGCCGCCACATGGCCCAGCCCCTCGCGCATCAGGCCGGGGGCGGCCGCGGCCATGGCCGCCACCTGCCCGACATCGCCAATACCCGGCGCCGCAGCGGTTTCCACGACCGCCACGACATCGGCCCCCGCCCGCGTAAGCTCCCGCGCCAGCTGGACATTCAGCGGCCCGTTGCCGGCCACCAGAACACGCCGCCCCGGCGAGACCTGCGCGGATCGCAACAGCGTCTGCGCCGCCCCCGTGGTGATGACGCCCGGCATCGTCCAGCCCGGAAACGGCGCGCTGCGCTCATAGGCGCCCGGCGCCAGGATCAGCTTTTTCGCCGCGATGCGGTAGCTGGCTTCCGGCGCCGCAACGGCGACATCGCCCGGTCCGAATATGCCCCAGACCGTGCCGTCAAACAGGAAGGTTACGCCCGCGGCTTCCGTGTCGCGGAACAGCGCCCGGCCTTCCCGGAACTGCTTGTCCAGCTGCGCTTCGTCGACGCCAAATCCCGATCCCGGCTGCTTGAAATATTGTCCGCCCGCCTTGGCCCGCTCATCCACCACCAGCACCTGCAAACCGGCTTCGGCGGCGGTCTTCGCCGCCATCAATCCCGCCGGTCCGGCGCCGATGACAAGAAGGTCGGCAGCGGTTTCGCGGTGATCCGGCGCGGCGGCGTCCGCCCCGCGCGGCGCGCGCGCCTTGGGCTGTGCGCGGCGTATATCGGCGCCGTCCCGCACCGGCTCCAGACAGGCGCGTTTCAACACGCCATCGATCTCCACCAGGCAGTCGCCACAGACGCCCATGCCGCAGAACGGGCCGCGGTCCTCGCCGCCGCGAGTCGAGCGGAAACGCCATTCACCGGCTGCGATCATGGCCGCGGCCACGGTCTCGCCGGGATAGGCGGCCAGCGCCGCGCCCTCGAAAGAGAGCGCAACGGTCTTTTCACCGCGATCAACGCCATCCAGCCTGACGCGCATCTGAAATGATCTCCCTGTCCCGCGAACGGCTGATTTGCCGCCCCGCAAACTCTTTACACAGAGTACATAAGGTCGCACACCGAACAAAACGATCTCGGGAGCCTATGACAGTGCAACAGGACGCCAGCCCGGAACACCGCCCCGCCGCCATTATTGGCGGCGGCAGCATCGGCGTATCCTTCGCCGTATCCCTGCTGTCCTCCGGCCGGTCCGTACAGCTTCAGGATCCGGACGCGGCGCGGCTGAAACAGGTTCCGGCGGAAACCCGCGCGCGGCTGGAAACACTCCGCGATGCCGGCCTGACCACGGCTGACCCCGATGCCGCGCTTGAGCGCCTGTCCCTGTTCACCGACCTGGAAAAGGCCGCCGAAGGCGTCTCGCTGGTCATCGAATGCGCGCCGGAAAAGCTTGCGCTGAAGCAACAGATATTCAGGACGCTGGGCGAATACGCGCCGGACGACGCCGTTCTGGCCAGCGCCTCTTCCGCCCTTCTGGCCAGCGAAATCGCCGCGGACCTGCCGCACCGCGACCGCTGCCTGATCTTGCACCCGGTCAATCCGCCCCACGTCATTCCGGTTCTGGAGGTCGCCCCGGCGGAATTCACCTCCGCCGCGGCGACCGATTCCGCCATGCGCCAGATGGCGGCCGCGGGATTCCAGCCGGTCCTGATCGGGAAGGAAGCCAACGGGCTGGTCTTCAACCGCCTTCAGGGCGCAATCCTTCGCGAGGCCTATTGCCTTGTCCGCGACGGGGTCGCGACGCCCGAGGCCATAGATGAAGTGGTCAGGGATGCGCTGGGCATGCGCTGGTCAGTCAGCGGGCCGTTCGAGACCGTGGACCTGAACACCCGGGGCGGCATCGCCTCCCACGCCGAAAAGATGGGTCCGGCCTATCTGAAAATGGGCCGCGAACGCGGACAGGACGATCCCTGGACGCCCGAGATGGTCAAAACGGTTGAGACCGCCCGAAGGCGGCAATTGCCGATGGAAGAATGGGAGTCCCGCGTGCGCTGGCGGGAGAACGCCCTGATGCGGCTGGCCGCGTTCCGGCGCCGGGACGCCGGCGCGGACGGTTAGCGCATAAGGCCGGCGGTGATCTGGTTCGACGCGGTCATCAACTCGGTCAGAACGCGGGTGCGCATCTCGTCGAACGAGATACGGGCGCTGGGGCACGGCATGTTGAGCGCCGCCACGACCCGGCCCGTCGCATCCTTGATGGGCACGGAAATGGAGCGAAGCCCGATTTCCAGCTCCTGGTCGACAATCGCCCAGCCGTCCAGCCGGGTCTGGTCGATCTCGCTCTTCAGCTTGACCTTGGAGGTGATCGTGTTGGGCGTGTACTTCACCAGTTCGGCTTCATCGAGATATTTCAGAAGCTCTTCTTCCGACAATGCCGCCAGAAGCACCCGGCCGGAGGATACCGTGTGCGCGGGCACCCGGCTGCCGACGCTGATGCCGACGCTGACATAGCGGTTGGAGGTGGCGCGCGCGGTGTAGATCACCGAATGCTCCTGCAGCACCACGGCGAAGCAGCATTCCTGCAGCTTGTCGGCCAGTTGCTGCATGATCGGCTGCGCAACGTCCCAGATTTCCATTGAAGACAGCACAGAATAGCCAAGATCCAGGATCTTCGGCCGCAGCATGAAGTGCTTGTTATCGGATTCCATGTAACCCTCTTGAACAAGGGTCAGCAGGAACCGGCGCGCGGTCGCGCGCGTCATGTCGGTCGCCTTGGCGACCTCGCTCAGCGTCATTCTCGGCTTTGCGCGTGTAAAAACACGAATGACTTCCAGGCCGCGCGCAAACGAATTCACGTAATCGCGGCTGCTGGTCTCTTCTTTGGTTTTTGTTGGCATTATTTTTTGGGCTCGAACTGCATGCTTGCAAACATGCGTTCGCCTAGCTTCCTATCTCACCTATGCAGAGGTACTTAGTCTCCAGGAACTCGTCAATGCCATGCCGCGACCCCTCGCGGCCCACCCCCGAGGCCTTCATTCCGCCAAAGGGCGCGCCCTCGTAAGAGACAATCCCTGTGTTTACGCCCACCACGCCGAACTCCAGCCCCTCGCCAACGCGCCACTGGCGCGCCGCATCGCGGGTAAACAGATAAGCCGCCAGTCCGTATTCCGTGTCGTTCGCCAGCTGAATCGCTTCTGTTTCACAGGAAAACCGGAATAGCGGCGCAACCGGGCCGAACGTCTCCTCGTGCGCGATCAGCATGGACTGAATCGCGCCGGTCAAAACCGTGGGTTCGTAATAGGTGCCGCCCAGCGCGTGCCTTTGCCCTCCGGCGGCGACCGTTCCGCCCTTGTCGACGCAATCGCTGACATGCTCCTCCACCTTCTCCAGTGCCGCCTCGTCGATCATCGGGCCAATCTCCGTGCCCGCCTCCCTTCCGGGGCCGACTTTCATGGCTTTTACGGCCCTGGTGAAGGCCTCGCTGAACCGGTCATAGATCGCATCGTGAACATAAATCCGGTTAGCGCATACACAGGTCTGGCCGGCATTGCGGAACTTGGACGCAATCGCGCCCCGCACGGCGACATCTATATCGGCGTCTTCAAAGACAAGAACCGGCGCGTTGCCGCCCAGCTCCAGCGACAATTTCTTGATGTTGCCGGCCGCCCGCGACATCAGGGTGCGGCCGACATCGGTGGAGCCCGTGAAGGTGATCTTCCGCACGGCGTCACTGGCGACCAGCGTATCGCCCACCGTGGAGGCCGGCCCCGGAACAATGCTGAAAACCCCGTCCGGCACGCCCGCCCGGCGCGCCAGCTCGCCCAGCGCCAGCGCCGATAGCGGCGTCGACGTTGCAGGCTTCAAAACCATCGTGCAGCCCGCCGCCAGCGCCGGGGCGGCCTTGCGCGCAATCATGGCCATCGGGAAGTTCCACGGCGTGATCGCCGCGCAAACTCCGATCGGTTGGCGCAGAACCAGCAAACGCTGGCCGCGATTGGGCGTGGGAATCGTCTCGCCATAAACCCGCTTGGCTTCCTCGGCGTACCATTCGAAAAACGCCGCGCCATAAAGGATTTCCCCGCGCGCCTCAGCCAGGGGTTTGCCCTGTTCGGCGGTCAGGATCTGCGCCAGATCGTCCGCGTTTTCGACAATCAGATGATAGAATTTTCCAAGAATGCCGGCGCGTTCCTTGGCCGGGCGCGCCGCCCAGTCGTCTTGCGCCGCCTCTGCCGCGGCGACGGCCGCCTCGGCATCTTCCGCGCCTCCCTTGGCGCACTCGGCGATAATCTCGCCCGTCGCCGGATCAGTGACGGCGAATGTCTCCCCCGTGCTTGCCTCGCGCCACGCGCCGCCCATGAAAAGACCGGTCTGAAGCAGGGATTTGTCTTGTAGCTCGATCATCGCCAATTCCGTTCGCTATATATTTTAATGTTCTTATAGCGAACATAATGACGACGCCTCAACCTCGTTTTTCTTCCGCTTTCCGGCCATCAGCGCCTCAAAAACCCTATATCGCAAAGCAAATTGAAAAGGCGCCGGACATCTGCGAACATACGTTCGAAAATAATTTACGGTATCAGACAGGAGACGCCGCAATGCCGGGACGTTTGGCGGAGCTAGACAAGAGCTATCTGTTTCACCCCTTCACAGCGCTGGGCGACCATGAGCGGGACGGACCGAAACTGGTCATCCGCGAAGGTTCGGGCGTGCGCCTGACAGACGATGCGGGTGACAGCTTCATCGACGCGATGGCCGGGTTGTGGTGCGTGAACGCCGGCTATGGCCGCGCCGAAATCGCCGACGCCATGGCCGATCAGGCCAAGCGGCTCAGCTATTATCACTCTTTCTCGTCCATGGCCTGCGAAACCCCGATCCTGCTCGCCCAGCGGCTGATCGAAAGCGCCCCGGCGAACATGTCCAAGGTGTTTTTCGGCAATTCCGGCTCGGACGCCAACGACACCCAGGTCAAGCTGGCCTGGTATTACAATAATGCGCGCGGCCTCCCGAAGAAAAAGAAGATCATCGCCCGCACCCGCGGCTATCATGGCGTCACGGTGATGTCGGGCGGCATGACAGGCCTGCCGGGCCTGCATTCCGGTTTCGATCTGCCGCTGCCCTTCGTCAAACACACCACCGCCCCGCACCGGCTCTGGGAGGGTTTCGGCCTCAGCGATGCGGAATTCGTCGACAAGCTGATGGACGATCTGGAATCCCTGATCCGGGATGAAGGCGCGGATACGATCGCGGCGATGATCGTCGAGCCGATCATGGGCGCCGGCGGCGTTATCGAGCCCCCGGCGGGCTATTACGCCGCGCTTCAGGATGTCCTGAAAAAACATGACATTCTTCTGATCGCGGACGAGGTGATTTGCGGCTTCGGGCGGCTGGGCCAGACCTACGGATCGGATGTTTTTGGCATCGAACCGGACATGATGACCGTCGCGAAAGGCATCACGTCCGCCTATATCCCGCTCTCAGCGTGCCTGGTTTCCGAGAAAGTCTGGCGCACGATCATCGAGGGCGGCAGCCAGTATGGCGCCTTCGGACACGGCTATACCTACACCGCCCACCCCGTCGCGGCGGCCGCGGCGATGGCCAATCTGGACCTGATCGAGAATGAAAACCTGACCCAGGCGTGCGCGGATCGGGGCGAAACGCTGCACAATGCCCTGCAGAATGCGTTCGCCGATCACCCTCTGACGGGCGAAATCCGAGGCCGGGCGCTGATCGGCGCGGTCGAATTCGTGGCCAGAAAGGACGCGCCGGAGGCGTTTGACCCGGCGCTGAAGGTCGGTCCGCGGATCGTACAGGCGATGCTGGAACGCGGCGTTATCAGCCGCGCCCTGCCCAATGGCGACTCCATTGCCTTCTCTCCGCCCTTCATCATCAGCGACGAAGACATCAAAACAGTGGTGAATGCAGCGCGTGAATCGGCCGATCAGGTGGCGGGCGAGCTGCAGAAAGAGGGCGTCTGGACGCCCTGAACGGGGCTCGATACGCACAAAAAACGGCGTCAGAACCCCTGAAACAGGCCAGTTCTGACGCCGTCTTTGTATATTTAAGGCTTCAAAAAGAGGCGCTTTCTACACGCCCCATTTGCGCTTATAGGCCCGCCACGTGGTCGCCCAGCGCTCCGGATCGTCCAGGGTTTCGCCTTTCAGCTTCGCCTTTGCCTGATTATGCGGCGCGCTTTTGACCTTTTCCGGGTCGCTATAGGCCTCGTCGCTGATCTGCGCCAGGACGTCGATCCAGTAATCGATGTCCTCTTTCGACCACATCTCGCCCGCTTCCGGGGTGAAAGGCTCCGGCACCACCCAGGGTTCGTGGCTCAGCCAGAAGGCGTCCACGCCGAAATCCACCATGCGATTCTGTACGTCGAAGACCGTAACCCCGGTGTCTTCGAACAGTTTTCCGAGGCTGTAGCGCGTCATTTCCATGCGCCACGCCTCGCCTTCCGGATGCGAACGGGTCACGCCGCGGATCTTCAGCAGGCGCTTTTCCATATAGTTGTTCAGCAGAACGGAGATGTTGCAGGCCTCGTCCAGCCCTTCCGCGCCCATGGCGCGCGTCCAGGCATAGGCTTTTATGACCTGATGGACATTGCCCAGATACTCCCGAACCCGCCCGGTCGAGACGTCTGAACTGTCGTCCAGGCTGTAATGGCCGTCCTTTTCGGTCACCAGCGGGCCCGGCATGAACGGGGCCAGCTCCGCCGTGCAGCCATAGGCGCCGACAGCCGGTCCGCCGCCGCCCTTGGGCACGCCGAAAGTCTTGTGCAGCATGAACATGCAGGCGTCGAAACCCAGTTCGCGCGCACGGATCTTACCCATTACCCCGTTGAAATTGGCGTGATCGTAGAAGCAGAGCCCGCCGGCCTCATGGACCACGCGCACCCACTCCTTAATCTCCGGATTATAGACGCCCATATCGTCCGGGTTGTTGATCATCAGGGCGGCCGTGCGGTCCGAAACGGCCGCTTTCAGGGCGTCGAGGGACGGGTATCCATCCTCTTCCAGCGGCAGGGTTATCACCTCGAACCCCGCCGCCGCGGCCGTCGCCGGATTGCAGGGGTGTGACTGGATGCTGGTAATGATCTGATTTCGCTGGGAAAGCTCGCCTTTCGCAGCGAAATAGGCCCGCGTCACGCAGGCCTGCGTATAGGCCGCATCGGCCCCGCCGGCAGCCTGAAACACGAACTGATCCATGCCCGACAGCTCGCGCATGATGGCGTCGAAGCGATGAATCACCTCCAGCGCGCCCTGCATCGTGTCTTCGTGCTGGTCCGGGTGAATATCCGCCACATAAGGGCGTGCCGTGATCTTCTCGCTGACCCGCGGATTATATTTCATCGTGCAGGTGCCAAAGAGGTTCACCCCCATCATGCCCAGCGTCTCCTGCGACAGATGCAGATAGTGGCGCAGGACGTCGGGTTCCGAATTTTCCGGAAGGGCGGGCGCGGACTTCCGCTGCATGCCTTTTGGCACAAGGCTCTCCGTGGTTCCGGCGCTGGCGAAAGCGCCTTCTCCGGCCGGGAACAACTGCCCCCGGCGGCCCGGCGCGCCGGTTTCCATGATGACGGGTTCGTCCCAGACCGGCGCCTGATAGCGGCGCATTTTCGTGCTCGTGGTCATTGCGCGCAAACCTCCTTCAGGGCCGTGGCCAGGTGTTGAATATCGTCCTCAGTGTGCATTTCGGTGACGCAGTAGAGCGCGCTCTCGCCGAGTTCCGGGAAGGCGCCGGAAAGGTCCAGCCCGCCGAATACGCCGCGCCGGCGCAAGCCTTCATTGATCGCGGAAACGCTCTTCCCGCTCCCGTCGAAATTGACCGTGAATTCCTTGAACCAGCCGGAATGGCTGACTTCGACACCCGGGATTTCGGCCAGCTGCGCGGCGCAGTAATGCGCGCGCTGCAGGATAGTCTCCCCAAGCTCGCGAAAACCCTCCGGACCCAGCAGCGACATATAGACGGCGCTTCCGATGGCCCAGAGATAGACCGAGTTGCCGGTCCAGTCCTTGCCCTCTTCCCTTGAGCCGTAGGAACACTGGGCGAACAGGCTGTTGCCGAAGGCGACTTCGCCCTCGCGCTCGGTCTCGGCGATACTGATCATCAGGGTGGGGTATTCGCGGGCGTAGCGCTCCTCGTCGCGGGAGGCGATAAAGCCGCCCAGGCCGCCGCCGCAATACATGCGGATGCCCAGCGGCTGGATAGAGCCGACAACTATGTCCGCGCCATAGTCTGAAGGCGGGGCGAGAACGCCGAGGCTGACCGGGTCCACGCCGACGATCAGTTCCGCGCCGGCCTGATGGGCGAGATCGCCGATGGCGGCGGCATTCTGTTCGATTACGCCAAGAAAGCCGGGATTTTCCAGATAGATAGCGGCCGTGCGGTCAGAGAGTTTGTCCTTGATGTCCGCCAGATCCGCGCAGCCCGTATCCGGATCGACGCCGAATTCGACGACGCGGATGGCGGAGGGCATTTCCTCCGGCTCGCAATAATTCTCGATAACCGAGCGGCGCTCCGGCGACATGTAGCGGGGGACCAGAACCTCGAAACGCTCGGTCATGCGGCTGGCCATGCGGATCGCGTGGCCCGCCGCGCAGCCCCAGCTATAGACAGGCAGCCCGACCATATCGAGCGCCAGAAGCTCGCCCAGCTGGCTCTGGAATTCGAACCAGGCCTGATTGCGTCCGACATCCGATGACGGCGTACCCCAGACCGAGGTCAGGAACTCGCTGCGGCCCATGACTTCCTCGCAGACCGCCGGGACGTAATGGCGCCAGCACCCCCCGCCGAGAAAGCTGACCGCGTCTTCGCACGAGACATTTTTCGACAGGATTTCGTGCATGTGACGCGACAGCGAGACCTCGCTGGTCAGGGCCGGCGGAAGGTCAATCGACGCGCTGATGCGGTGATCGGCCGGAATCTGCTGGAAAAGCGATTCCATCGACTTCACGCCCGTTTCGGACATCAGTTCGTCGTGCGCGGCCCTGTTGGAATTGGGCATGTAGGGATGCGCGCGGACTGGCCTGTTCGTCATATTCATCCTTCCCCCGTTGTTTCCGAAATTGTTGGAAAACCCGGACTCGCTGTCAACGCAGTTGTTCGTTCTGCGGACTTTTGTATCATACTGACAAGGCGCGGCGGGAGTCCCGGAAGATGCAATTCCCTTTATTTTTAACAAATTTCAGGAATAGCCATCTTTCAGATTGGGCAGGTGCGCGTCTGAAATAATGAACATTCGTGCGAATATCACCGCATCCGGCGCCCTGAAGATCGGCCTGATTATAAATCCGGTCGCCGGGCTGGGCGGTCCGTTGGGGCTCAAGGGCACCGATGGCGATATCGCCGCGCGGGCGCTGGCGGCCGGCGCCGCGCCGCGGGCGGGCGAACGCGCCCTGATCGCGCTGAAGGCGCTGGCGCCGCTTCGGGAACGCCTGACGATACTGACCGGACCGGGAGAAATGGGCGAACGGGTTGTTCGGGAAGCGGGTTTTCAGCCTGCGGTTCCGGATGGGTCCGGAAACGCCACGGCCACCAGCGCGGCAGACACGACACGGCTCGCCGCCGGGATGGCGCCGGAGGCCGCATTGCTGATGTTCGCGGGCGGCGACGGCACAGCGCATGACGTGATGCGCGCGATTGGCGAAGCCACCCCTGCCCTGGGCGTTCCGGCGGGCGTGAAAATGCATTCCGGCGTCTTCGCAACCACCCCGCAAACGGCCGGCCAGGCGGCGCTGAACTTCCTGACCCTGCCGCCCGAAAGGCGCGAGACCGAACCGGGCGAGGTTCTGGATCGCGCGGCGGATCCCGCCGGCGGTTACAGCATGGTGTTCCACGGCGTGTTGCAGACGCCCAGATCCGGCGCACTGACCCAGAACCCCAAGGCGATGGCGGCGGTGGGCGACGAGGCGGCGCTGGACAGCGCCTGCGCGCGGGCCGCCGAAATGACGGCGGACGGACGCCTGACGATTGTCGGCCCGGGCTCGACCATGCGCCGGGTGAAGCGGCGGCTGGGCGATGAGGGCGCGCTTCTGGGCGTCGATGTTTACCGCAATGGCAAACTGGCCGCCGGCGATGTCGGCGAAGCCGACCTTCTGAACCTAGCCCGCGAACCGGCCCGCATCATTGTCAGCCCGATTGGCGGGCAAGGATTCCTGTTCGGGCGAGGCAACCAGCAGATCAGCGCCGAAGTGATCCGGCGCGTCGGCGTGGACAATATCGTCATCGTCGCATCCGAGGAAAAACTGGTCGCGCTGGGCGGCCAGCCGCTTATCACCGACACGGGCGATGCGGCGCTGGACGCCATGCTGGCCGGTTACCGCCAGATTCTCACCGGCCGCAACCGGAAGACGGTCTTCCGGATCGGCCACGCACAGATCGAAGGCGGGGCCGCATGAGCCCCGCCCGTTTCAATCCACCAAACCATAAAACTGGGAGGCGTCCGTCATGAGCGACCCTTGTATCATCACCGTGGCCATTACCGGGTCCGTGCCGCGCAAGAAGGACAATCCGGCGATTCCGATCACCGTTTCCGAACAGATCGAGTCGACCCATGAGGCGTTCGAGGCGGGGGCGACGGTCGTACACGTCCATGTGCGGAACGAGGACGAAACCCCGACCGCCGCGCCGGAGCGTTTCGCCGCCTATCTGGAGGGCGTGCGCAAGGCCTGCCCGGAGATGATCGTGCAATATTCGACCGGCGGCCGCTCCGGCAAGGGCGATGAGCGCGGAGGCATGCTGTCCCAGAAGCCGGACATGGCGTCGCTTGCGACCGGGTCCTGCAACTTCCCCACGATTATCTATGAGAATTCGCCGGCCCTGATCGAGGACCTGGCGGACAAGATGAAGACTTACGGCATCAAGCCGGAGATCGAGGTCTTCGACCTCGCCATGCTGTTCAACGCGGTCAACATGACCAAGGCCGGGCTGCTGGACAGCCCGCTGCACGTTCAGTTCGTGATGGGCGTCAAGAACGCCCTGCCCGCGCGCCGGGATGTTCTGGAATTCGAGATCAACATGCTGCGGGAACTGGCGCCGGACGCCACCTGGGTCGCCGCCGGAATCGGACGCCATCAGGAAGAGGTCAATCGCTGGTGCCTGGAGCTGGGCGGGCATTGCCGGACCGGGCTGGAGGACAATATCCGCATGGACCGCGACACGCTGGCGCCCAGCAACGCCGCGCTGGTGAAGAAGGTGGCCGATATGTGCGGCGAGTATGACCGCCGCCCCGCCACGCCGGCCGAAGCGCGAGAGATCCTGTCCCTGCCCGCGGCCTGATCGCCTTTTCAAAACCCACAAACAAAAGAGCCGGCTCGATTATCGAGCCGGCTCTTTCATTGTACGCCCCATCGATAAGGACTTATTGCGGCAGCGGCTCCCGCGCCCAGAATTGCTGGACCTCGTCTTCGAGACCCGTCATTTCCCAGCGAACCAGAACCATCGGCAAACGGCCGGTGTCCATGAAGGTGTCGTGGAATTCCTTGAGGTTGAAATCCTCGCCCAGTTGACGCTTGCGGTCGGCCAGAAGCTTTTGCATCTGGACCATGCCGGTCATGTAGCCAAGGCCATAGCCCGGCGGACGGCGGAGATAGATTTCCGCATCCACGCGCGCCACGTTGGCGTCGAGATACGGCGTTTGCTCGCGCCACAGATCGACGACTTCATTGACCGTCATCTTGTTGTGCTGAAGCCAGACATCAGCAGGCATACGGGCCGCGCGGAAGATGCCGAACGCATAGATCAGCTCACGCACGCGCGGCTTGTCCTCGAACAGGCCGAGATGCTGCATGCCCTCTTCCAGATAGACGCCCCAGCCTTCGGTGCGAACACCGTCCGTCAGGCGGCCGCGGATCGGATCGTCATTGTGGTCCTCGACAACGCCGTCAAAACGGTGCCCGGGGATCACAGCGTGCAGGTGGTCAGGGCTGGGATCGCGATACTGGATCTCTTCCCAGAAATTGCGCCCTTGAGGCCGGACGATCCACGGCACGTTGGTGCCCAGAACGGCGGCGTATTCCGGGATTGTGATGACCTCCTCTTCAACGAGGAATTCACGGATATCCTTGTCGGTCTGCTGAATCTTCTGCTCGTATTCCTCGGCTGAAGAGGCCGGGGCGAGCTCAGGAAGGTCACGGTTGCGGTGACGCTCCAGCGCATACATCGCCCAGAGACGATCCAGCTCCCGGTTGCCCAGCGTGACAATGTCACGGGAATCGTAGGGCAGCAGCTTCACCTGCTTGAGATACCAGTCGAAATTCTCCTGCCCGACGCCGGCGTCCGCGGTCATCTGCGGACGGTTTTCGGTCAGCCAGCTATGGAAGTCCTCGACGGCGGCCTTGGCCGCTTCGACATCGTCGCGCAGTTCAGGCTGCTGATCGAGGCGGCTTTCAAGGTCCTCGTACCAGCCGATGACGCCGGCGGGGGGAGTTTCACGATAAGGGTGGCCGTGGCCCACGCCGTCCGCGTTGGTCAGGTTGTGCAACGCCAGATCAGCGTAATCGGCCGCGACATTGTCGAGATTATTCTTCGCCTCGCGCACCAGGACCGGGACCGCGCGCAGATCGCGGTGCAGCTTCTCCAGCGCCTCGCCTTCCAGCGGCAGCTCGGCGAACGGCACGGTCAGCATCTGGTCGACATAGAAGCCGGGATCGCGTTCCCAGGGCTTCGATACGTTCAGCAGGAAATTGTGCTCGTCCAGCTTGGCGCGAACCGCCAGATAATCAGCCTGCTGCGGTTGATCCCAGGCGGCGACATTCATGTCCATCATGCGGGCCATGAGAGAGTCGAGCTGCTCACGGCGCTCCGCGACGGCCTCGTCGCTGTAATCGGCGACCCCGCTCCAGGGTTCGCTGTCGGCGATTTCGCCAACGATCGGCGCGTCGTCTTTCCACTCCAGGAACTCGTCATAGAGCGAAACCAGGTCCTGGTAGGAACCGGCCCCGGAGGGCGGGCCTGCAAGCTCGGCCTGGTCCATGGAGGGTTGCGCGGCAACGGCGAGCGGCGCAAACGCCACGGCGGCCGCCACGCACAGGGTTTTTCCAAATGAGATCGGCATTTTTCAAGGTACTCCCTATCAGGGAAAAAAGAATGAGGGCCGGCGGGAAATCCAGAAAGAGCGCCGGCCCTCGGGGAGGAAGATCTAGAAGGAGAGCTTGGCTCCCGCGAAGAAGCGGCGGCCCAGAACATCATAAAGCTGCATCTGGGTGTTCGAGTCGCCCCCGGCCCGGAAGCCGATAATCGGGGGCTGCTTGTCGAAGACATTGTTCACGCCGGCGAACAGCTGGACATTGTCGGTGATCTGATAATCGCCCACCAGATCGACATAGTAGTGCCGGTCGATCTTGTCCTTCTGAAGCTGGAACGCCTGATCGGAAAGATCCACATCGCCGATGATCTGGACCTCGCCCCGCAGCGAGACCGGCCCGCTGCTCCAGTTGGCGGTGACCAGGCCACGATAGTCCGGCGTGATCCGGGTGCCGTTGCTGGAGCAAGGCCCGCCGAAGAAACCGGCGCATTCGACTTCAGGCAGACCTTCCAGCGGGACGGTCGTGTCATCGAACTGCCAGGTTGAGACGAAGCGCAGGTCCAGCGCCGCCCCTTCATTGGGAAGGGCGAACATATCCGGCAGGTCCATCGAGTAACCGACGCCCAGATCGATGCCCGAGACGGCGCGGCTGGCCACGTTCAGCAATGGCGCATTCACGCTGTTGATGTTGCCGCCCGAGAAGCGGGTGATCGACTGACAGGCCGTGCTGTTGGCGTCCAGCGTATCGAAACAGGTATCGACCAGCACCTGGGCGCTGACCTGCGCGATGGCGTCTTCAACGGTGATGTCGAAATAGTCGGCGGTGATCGAAAGCCCCGGCACCATGGGCGGCAGAAGAACGAAGCCGGCCGTATAGGTGTCGGATTTTTCTTCCGACAGATTGGGGTTGCCGCCGGAGAAGACGTCGAAGCCCTGGCTGGTGCCGACTTCAAGCGTATCGATGACCTCCGCGGGCACGCCCTGTTGCAGGCAAAGCTGCTTTTGCGCGTCCGTGGGGTTGTTGGCGGCGACGCAAGGATCGACCCCGCCCGTAAAGCCGCGGCCGGGCGCTGCGAACAGTTCGTTCAGGTTGGGCGCGCGGATGGCGCGGTTATAGGAACCGCGCGCGCGGACCCAGTCCGTAATCTCCCAGTCCACGCCGGCTTTCCAGGTGAATACGCCGCCGACCGTGGAATAATCCGAATAACGGGCAGCCGCCTCTACAGCCAGCGATTCAACCGCGGGCAGGCCCTGCAGCAGCGGGACGCGCACCTCGGCGAAAATCTCCGCCACGTCCAGTTCGCCGCCATTGATGGTCGGGGCGACGCCGCCCTGATCGGTCAGGTCGCCGGCCAGCGCAATCTGGTCGGGACGGGTGTCGAACGTCTCTTTCCGCCACTCGGCGCCGAAAGCGGTCGCAACCGGACCGGCGGGGAGGTCAAACAGCTCGCCTGAGACGGACGCGCCCGCCACCTGACGGGTGAACTTGTCTTCGCG
The DNA here is from genome assembly GCF_000412185.1 of Euryhalocaulis caribicus. Classification (GTDB taxonomy): domain Bacteria; phylum Pseudomonadota; class Alphaproteobacteria; order Caulobacterales; family Maricaulaceae; genus Euryhalocaulis; species Euryhalocaulis caribicus. Next base: position 63,766 of record NZ_ASJA01000005.1, on the reverse strand, counting down.
GCCCGTTCCCACGCTCAGGAAATCGGCCATTTCAGGCGTCAGCGCGTCCGTGCCGAACAGATTGACCGGAACGCAGCCAAGGATCTGGTTGCGGCACTGAACCTGACCATCGACCACGATCGTATCCAGACCCAGCGTGGTGCGGGACACCGACAGACGGCCGGTCTGGTTCACGATGACGTCGGACTGCTGGTACTGATAGTAAGCATCCCAGCGCCACGGATTGTCCATGAAGTCAAAATCGCCGCGCAGGCCGCCCGTCAGGTTGAAGGATTCAGCCACGATGTTGGAGTTCCGCGGACCGAATTCCTCAAAACGGCGCCCGGTATTGCGCACCAGGAAGGTGCCATCGCCATCGGCGTCAAAATAGGAGCGGTTGGCCGCAAAGAAATCGCGCAAGACCTGCGGATAGAGCGGGTTCGTATCAGCGTTCGGAATGGCGATCGTGCCCGATTCCTGACCCGAGCTGGTCGGCGTCACCGCCTCCGGGGCCTGCTGATAGGAGTTTTCCTTGTTGGTGTAGAACATCTGGCCATAGGCTTCGATATTGTCGGTAATCTTGTAGAAGCCCGACGTCGTCGCCTGATAGCGCTCGAACGGCCGCAGCAGGAAATTGTCCGCCGCGTAATTATACTGATCGGTGATGCGGCAGAACGGCAGCGGCTCGCTGCCCGCGCCAAACCGGATGCCCTGAATGCTGCTGCCCTGGCAGTCCGCCGCCGCCGCGTTCAGATCCAGACCGTTGATCTGGTCGAAATCCGACGACGGAACGCTGATGAGGCCGCCCGGGATGTTGCCCGAGCCGAAGGGCTGGAATTCACCATTGGCGTCCGCAAGGAAGGGCTGCGAGGAAAATTCCCGGTCGCCCATAAACACCGGATCGCGCTTGGTGTACGCGGCGTGCGCCACGATATTGCCGCGGCCGTCCGGCGCGTTCACGCCCAGGAGGAAGTCCAGCTTGTGGGTCTGTCCGTCGCCCTCGCCGGTTTCGCCATACTGGTAGCGCGCCTCGGCGCCTTCAAAATCATCCTTGAGGATAAAGTTCACCGCGCCGGAAATGGCGTCGGAGCCGTAAACGGCGGATGCGCCGCCCGTGATGATTTCCACCCGGTCAATCAGCAGATCAGGGACCGTGGCCAGGTCGACCAGGCCCGTTTCGTCCGCCGGAATGAACCGGCGGCCATCGACGAGAACCAGAGTGCGCACCGCGCCAAGACCGCGAAGATCGGCGCTGAGAACCCCTGTCCCGCCTGACTGGTTGGTCGTGCTGGTATTGTCCGGATTGAGCTGAGGAAATTCGTTCAGCGTCTGCTCTAGCGTGACAGAGCCGGATTTCTCGATCTGCGCCTGATCAACGGTGGTGACCGGGCTGGGCGCGACGAGGTCGCGGCGAACCAGCCGCGAACCGGTAACCACGATAAGATCAGTCGGCTCTGCCTGCGCCTCGTCGCCGGCGGTTTGCGCAACCGCCGCGCCGCCGGTCAGAACCGCCGCGCTCAGGGCCGTGCTCATGAACAATGTCAGAAATTTTGAACGCTTGTCTGTGCCGAATTTGCCAACTGATGACTTCATCAGATCCCCCAATAGTCGATTGAGGACCGTCAGAATTCACGCCGGCACAGCAAATAGCGCCACACCGGCGACAAAACCGCGGTCCATTTTGCCGCCCTCTCAGATCCCACCACGAGATCCCGATAAACGACTTGTCCCACTAGCCAGCGTGAACAGATGACTTTTTAATGTCAACTAAATTTGGGCGCTTACCGAACTTTTTTTGCTGTGCGTACGTTTTGATTTTGCTAGGCGCTATCTTCAGGCTTCACTGAAGAGAATATTCAGCGCCGGATTGATCGTACGCACGCCAGCGCGCCAACCATATAGAGAGCATCATGACCGATCTGAAAAACAAAACGATTCTGGTAACCGGAGCCTCCAAGGGCATTGGCCGCGCAATCGTTGAAAGGCTCGGCCAGTCCGGCGCATATGTGATTGCGCATTACGGATCCGACCGCGCCGGCGCGGAGGAGGCAACCAGCGATATCCCGGACGAGCGCAAGCTGCTTGTGGGCGCGGATCTCAACGACCTGGATTCGGTGGAGGCGCTCTGGGACGAGGCCGAGCGCTGGCGCGGCAAGGTGGATATTTTCGTCAACAACGCCGCAACGATGATGTGGAACGGGGGCTTCGACGCCCCGCTGGAGGACTGGGACAAGGTCTGGCGCGACACGCTGAACATCAATGTTCTCGGGCCTGTCCGCCTGCTTCGCCGCGCCGTGCGGCATTATCGGGAAACCGGCGGCGGCGTGATCATCACGCTTTCCAGCTGGGCGGCGCAACGCGGCGTCGGCAACCCCGACACGATCGCCTATGGCGCCTCCAAGGCAGCCGTGGCCGCGGCCACGCAATCAATTGCCCGCGCCTACGCCAGGGAAAACATCCTCGCCTATATCATTGCTCCGGGCGTTGTCCGCACGCGCCTGTCCGAAGATTTTGCCAGAAGTCAGGGCGGAGAAGAAAAAGTCACACAGAGCCTCGCCATGGGCGAATGGGTTTCACCCGCCGAACTGGCGAACCTTGTAAATTTCCTTTCCACGGGGGAAGTCCGGCAGCTCAGCGGCGCCACGCTGGACGTGAATGGCGCCAGCTATATCCGCTAAATCGGCGCCGCCCGCCACCGCAAACTGAGCGAGAATAGTTGCCGAATAAATTTTGACCGCTATGCTAACTTTTGTTCGCTAGACGATCATTTTTTGGTCTATAATTCGGGCAACAAATGTAGATTTGCGAGTCGGCGCCATCAAATCGACGTGGGGCGGATCATAGGAGGGGGCGTGCATGACAAAACAATTCCGGGGTAGTTACACGGTCGCCATTACGCCGTTCACCGAGAACGGCGACGCGGTGTGCGTAAAATCTCTCAAACGCTTTATCGACTGGCAGATAGAATCCAGAGCGCCCGGAATTATTATCCTTGGCACGACAGGCGAATTTCTCGCCCTCTCCGAAGACGAACGCAATCTGATCATCGAGACGACCGTGGCGCACGCTGACGGGCGGCTGGACGTTCTGGTCGGCTCAATGGATGCGTACACGCCCAAGGCCGTGCGCTTCAGCCGTCAGGCCGAAGAGTTGGGCGCCGACGGGCTGATGATCATTCCGCCTTATTATTACACCCCGACCGAGGACGAGATTCACGCCTATTACAAAGCGATCTCCGAAGCGGTCTCCGTGCCGATCATGCTCTATAACAACCCGGTGACGTCGAATGTCGACATGTCGGCCGATCTCATCGCGCGCCTGACCCGTGATTTCGACAATGTCCGCTATATCAAGGAAGCGAGCATGGATGTCGGGCGGGTCTACGACATTGTGGAGCGCACCGAGGGCGTAATGAACGTCTTTGCCGGGGAACGGCCGGTCGAAAGCTATCTTCTGGGCGCGGTTGGCTACGTTAATCCCTACGGCAATTACCTGCCCTATTCGACCTCGCGTCTGTGGGACTTCCTGGTCGAAGGACATATCGAACCGGCGCGGAAGATTGCGGCCCTGCTGGCCGAAATGGACGAAATCGTTTCCGAGGGCCACCCGACCTATGGTCACCAGTGCTATTCCAAGGCGCTGGCCGAGGCCGCCGGTTACCCGGTCGGCGATGTCCGCCCGCCGCTGACCCGCTTTGCGGAGCTGGGGGCGGAGGGCGTGGAGCGCCGCGACAAGCTGTTTGCCGTGATGAAAAAAATTGAAGGGCTGGCCGCAAGGTTTGAGGCGGAACTCGCCGCCTAGCGCCCCGGCCAGCACCGCGCGGCCGGACCGGCCGCGCCTGACGCGTGGGGGAAAATCATGAAATTTCGTTCCATATGCGGGGCGCTGGCGCTCCAGCTTGTGCTTGTTGGCTCCGGCCTGACGCAGGAGCCGGCGCCCGCTGCGCCGCCGCCGGGCTATGAAGAGCTGACCGGTCTTTTCGACCGTTTCCGCGCCATCGCCGAGCCGCAAATCGTCAACGGCGTCCCCGATTACAGCGCCGCCGCCATGACCGATCAGCACGCGCAGGTCCGCGCGATGCTGGCCGAGCTTGAGCAGATCGACGACAGCGCATGGCCGATCCCGCGCCGGGTCGATTACATGCTGGTTCTGGCCGAGCTGCGGGGACTGGATTTCCAGCATCGCGTTGTACGCCCGTGGGCGCGCGACCCGGGCTTTTATTCCACCACCAATCTGGGCTTTGGACCGAAAATGGCGGGCGCGATGCCCGCCCCGTCAGCGCCTGTCCCGGCGGACGAGCGCAATGCGCTGATCGGAAAACTGAATGCGGTTCCAGCAATTCTGGCGCAGGCGCGTAGCAACCTGACCGATGCGCGGGGCGATCTGGCGCGGCTGGCTATTCAGCAGAAAAACATCGAACAGAATGTTTATGCCGAACTGGCCCGCAAGACGGCGCAGGACGACCCCGAACTGGCGCAGGCGGCGGATAGCGCGCGCGCGGCCACGGCTGAATTCATTGCCTGGCTTGAGAGCGTGGAAGCATCCCTTCCGGCCTATGGCGGCGTCGGCCGCGAAAATTACGACTGGTATCTGAAGCACGTTCTGCTCTTCCCCTATTCCTGGGAGGAGATGCGCATCCTGGCCCAGCGCGAGTATGAGCGCTCCATGACATTCCTGAAAATCGAGGAGCACGAACACAAGGGCCTGCCGATGATCGAACCGGCGGAAACGCTTGAAGAGTTCGAGCGCCGCCGCAACGCGGCCGATCACGACATTCTGGAATATTTCCGCGAGAAGGACGTGATGACCGTTCCGGACTGGCTGGAGCCGCCGGTCGGCGAAGGCCCGTACGTTCTGCCGGGCGACCGTGATCCCGAAAAGGGCGGCCCGTTCGAGGCGCCGATCCGCCGGCATTTCTTCCGTCAGGCCGAGGACCGCAATCCGCACGCCCTGCGCGCGCATAACCTGCCGGGGCATTTGTTCGACCAGATGATGGGCGCGCGCGATACGCGCCCGATCCGCAGCGCGGACCGGCTGTATTTCATCGATGGGCCGCGCATCGAAGGCTGGGCCTTTTATCTGGAGGAATTCATCCTGCAGGCGGGTTTGTTGGACAGCCGCCCGAACGCCCGGATCATTACCTATATTCTTCAGGTCAAGCGCGCCGCGCGCGTCCTGCCGGAGCTGAAACTGCACAGCAATGAGTGGACCTATGACGAGGCGCTGGCCTCGCTGACCACGCGCACGCCGAAATGGATGGGGCCGCAGGATTCCATCGCGCGTTTCGATCTGGAGCTTTATCTGCGCCAGCCGGGCTATGGCATCGGCTATTATATGGGCAAGGTGCATCTGGAGGCGCTTCTGTCCGAACGTGCGCAGCAGCTGGGCGATGATTTCGACCTCAAGGAATTCCATGACGCATTTCACGCCAGCGGTCTCATCCCGATCTCTCTCATCCGCTGGGAAATGACCGGACGTGGAGATGAAATCGCCGAAATGCGATAGCGTGCCGGGCTTGAGTCCAGACGCGCCGCGCCGCGACAGCAACGAGCTATGGGGCGAATACTGGGGCCGCGCCCCGGCGGACGCCTGCACGGCGGAACTGCCCCCCGCCGTTCGGGAGGCCATTAGCGTTGGCTGGCGCGAGGCCTTCGCCGCTCTGGACGACGGCGCTTGCGTTCTGGACATCGCAACCGGCAAGGGCGCGGTTCTGGAGACCGGCCGGCGCGCGATCAAACCGGGCCGCGCCGCAAACCTGACCGGGCTGGACCGCGCCAATCCTCCGCCCGGGCGCCACGGCGCGGTCTTTCAATCCGGCGCCGCGAAATTCATCGGCGGGGCGGACGCCGCCCGCCTGCCCCTTCCCGATCTGTCGCAGGACCTGGTCACAAGCCAGTTCGGTGTTGAATACGCCGGCTTGCAGGCGGCCGCCACAGAGGCCGCGCGCGTCTGCCGCGGGCGGATCCTGTTTCTTGTCCATGCCGCCGATGGCGCGGTCGTGCGCCAGAACAGCGCCCAGTCGGAGCAGATTGGATGGGCGCTGGATGAGCTGGGGTTTGCAGCGGCGCTTCAAAATTTCTTCAAGGCGCGCTCGACCGAAACAGCCGGACAAATGGACCAAATTCTGAAGGCCATGCGGGCGCGGGCGGAGCGGGAAGAGAACCCGAACCTTATTTCCGGGCTGATCGGCAATGCGCTGGAATTGCAGACCCTGGCCGACCATACGCCGCTGCCCGAAATCTCCCGCATGATCGAGGCGATGGAAACGCGAATGAGGGATCACGCCGCGCGTATGGACGCCCTCGCCCGCGCCGCGCCGACGGCGGACGCCCTGGAGGCCGAGGGCCGCCGGCTTCGAACAGCCGGGTTTGGCGATCTGGCCATCAGCCCTCTGACCGGAACCAGCGGTGAGATTGCGGGCCGGTGGATTTCGGCGCGGCGGGAATCCGGCATTGGCCGAAAATTGACCAGATAGAAGAGGAAAGATTGATGAGACGATTTCTGAAGCCAGGCGGCGTCCTGACCGCCGCTTTCATGGCGGCTCTGGCGATATGCGCCAATGTCCCGGCCGCAACAGCCCAAGAGTCCGGAACAATGACCGATTACGAAACCCTCCTCGCCCTGTTTGAAGACTGGCGTGATTTTGAAACGCCGGAGATGACGGACGGCGCGCCCGATTACAGCGACGCGGCCATGGCCGAAAAACAGGCCGGTCTGGAAACTTATCGCGCGCGGCTTGAAGCGATCGATCCGAACGGCTGGCCCGTGCCCCGGCAGGTCGACTATCAGATCGTCCGGGCCGAGATGAACGGTCTGGATTTCAATATCCGCGTGTTGCGCCCGTGGGCGCGGGACCCCGCCTTCTACAAATCCGTCTGGACCTATGAGAGCGACACGCCGGGACATGAAGGCCCGACGCATCACGCCGTCACGGAACTGTGGACCTATGATTTTCCGCTGACCGCCGCCGAGGAGGCGCGCCTGACCAAGGACCTGTCCGTCATTCCCCCGCTGAACGAACAGGCGCGGGAAAATCTGGACGGAAATGCCCGGGATCTGTGGACCGCCGGCATCTTCACGATCGAGGAACAGGCCGGCGTGCTCGAGGATCTGGCAAAGCGCACGGAAGACGCCGGCCCGGAGCTTCGCGCGGCGGTCGATGAGGCCCTGACATCGACGCGGGCCTTCGCCGAATGGCTGGAAGCGGAAGCGGATTCCAAGACCGGACCGTCCGGCGTCGGGAAGGAGAACTACACCTGGTATCTCCAGAATGTTCACCTGATCCCGATGACCTGGGAGGACGAGGTGATGCTGATGAAGCGCGAACTGAAGCGCGCCATCACCTCTCTGAAGCTGGAAGAACACCGCAACCGCGACCTGCCGCCGCTGGAGCCGGTATCAAGCGCCGAGGAATACGAGGCGCTGGCCAAGGATCGCGTGCGCAAATACATGGCCTTCATGGAGGACGGCGAAATCGTCCATGTGAAGGATTACATGGAGCCGGCCCTGATGGAGAAGATCGGCGTCTATGCGCCGCCGGAAACCCGGAACTTCTTCGCGCAGGCGACCCATCGCGAGCCGATGACGCTGTGGACGCATTTCTATCACTGGTGGGACCTGGCCCGGATCAAGCAGCACCCGACGCAGAGCCCCGTCCGGCAGGGCGCGCTGCTCTATAATATCTTCGACAGCCGCGCCGAGGGCGTGGCCACCGCGGTCGAGGAAATGTTCATGCATGCGGGCCTGTATGACGATAATCCGCGGGCGCGGGAGATCGTCTGGATCATGCAGGCGGCGCGCGCGGCGCGGGGCCTTGCCTCGCTCTACGCTCAAGCCAATGAATTCACCATGCAGGAAGCCTCCGACTTCCATGTGGAATGGACCCCGCGCAACTGGATGCGGCGGGATCTGGACCTTCTGGGATCGGAGCAACAGCTCTATCTGCGGCAGCCGGGCTACGGCACCAGCTACATCACCGGCAAGCATCTGGTGGAAGAGCTGATGGCCGATTACGCCATGCAGGAAGGCGAGGATTTCGTGCTCGCCGATTTCCTTGAAGACATGGATGGCCGCGGCGTGATTCCGGTGTCCCTGCTGCGCTGGGAAATGACCGGCGAAGGCGATCAGATCGAAAAGCTGACCGCCAACTAGATGCAAGCTCAGGGCGCGGGATTTTCCCGCGCCCATCGCGCCACTTCGGCATGCGTGCCGAACCATATATCGCCCTTCTCCCGGGCGTGTTCGATCAGCGCATCCAGCATCCAGATGCGTGAGCGATAGCCGATTACGAAGGGATGCATCACCAACTGGAACAGACCGCCCTCTTCCCAGGCCGCGTCCAGTTCCCGCTTGAAGATCGCATAGACATCGTCCGGCGGGGTCCAGGGGCGCGTGGCGGGCGAGCGGTTGAACATCAGATAGACCGCATCGTCGCGCAGCCACTCCACCGGGACCTCCACCACGCCTGTCGGCTCCCCATCGCAGACCAGTTCGTAACAGGACTCGTCAGCCATCAGCGAGCTGTCATATTCCAGCCCCATCTCTTTCACGATGCCGATCGTGTTGGGGCTGAGGTCCCAGTTGGCCGAGCGGAACCCGACAGGCGCGCGGCCCATCGTCTTTTCCAGAACATCGCGCGCGCGAAGGGTCAGCTCGCGTTCGGTCGCCTCATCCAGCAGGGAATTATTCTCGTGGATCCAGCCATGCAGGCCGACCTCATGCCCGGCGTCCACGATGCGGCGGGTCTCGTCCGGGTCGATCTGCGCGCAGACAGCCGGCATGAAAAAGCTGGCCGGAACGTCATGACGGGCAAGCGAGGCCAGAATGCGCGGCACGCCGACCCGGCGGCCGAACTCGCCCCAGGCCAGACGCCCCGTCGCCGTCCCGCCGCCGCCCAGTTCAAACGTTTCGTGATCGCAGTCAAAGGACAACGCGACAGCGCAACGCGCCCCGCCGGGCCACGCGGCGGGCTTCAACGCCCTGCCGGCCCGCACGCGGCCGATCAGACGCCGCCATTCTTCTTCCTGCAACGTCCAGGGTTCGGAGATACGCTCGCTCATCAAGGCTCCAGAGGCGGGTGTTATTCTTGCGCAGACGCGCCAATCAGATGGAACCGGTCCTGACGGCCATCGAGATAGCGCACCGTCTGACCGTCGAAATAGGCGTCCTCTTCCAGCATGAAGCGCACCGTCTGGCCGCCCCATTCGGGGACGTCGTATTGCGCGTTCAGCTCTATCGACCAGGCGGTGTCGGGACGGACCAGATATTCGCCCTTGCCCGGCACCGGCGCCTGACGCTCCCACATGCCGATCCACGGCCCGGCCCCGTGACCGTGATAGCCGATGGGGTGGGTGTAGATTGTCGGGTTGAGGCCTTGCGCCAGCGCTGTTGCGCGGGACGCCATCAAAACTTCGTTGCCGGTGCGCCCGGCCCTGAATTCCGCCGTCAGCGCATCCTGCACCGCGTTGGCCGCGGCCAGTCCCGCCTTCAGGCCGTCCGGCGCGTCCGTTTCGCCCTCTTTCAGGACATAGGCATGGTGCTGGGTGTCGGTCTTCAGGCCCAGATAGTCGATGCCGAAATCGACATGCAGCAGGTCGCCGCGCTGAATGGTGTTTGCGCGTTCAATGCCCATCGTCTCGATCGCGAAAGTCTCCGCGCCCGGGCGCTGGATATTGACGCTGGGGTGGAACCATGTGTCCAGCTTCAGTCCCGCGATGCGTTCGCGATACCACCAGACAAGGTCCTCCGCCGTTGTCTCGCCTGGCGTGACCACGGCATCAGAAAAACCTTCGCCAATGATGGCGTGGGCGATGCGGACAATGGTTGGATAGACCTCCATTTCCGCTTCAGTGCGCGTTTCCAGCCAGCCGATTCCCAGCCGGTCATTGCGCACGATCCGGTCAGCATAATCGCCTAGCGCGGTCTCCAGCGCCTCGCCCTCGCCCATCGACAGGCCGTCGGCCAGCGCGACATGCTCGGAAACATTCACGGCGATGGTTTCGGGATCGCGTTCCTCGATGATCTCGCGTATGCGCCGCCACTGGTCGGGCTCGGCGTCGGCGTCCCAGGCGGAGGGGAACGGGCCAACCGGGTAGCGCGCGACGGCCAGACGTTCGACGCCCGCCCCGCCCCGGTCGTGGAAGATCAGGACTGTCCGCCGCCGCGCCGCCAGCCATGTCGCCGGCAGCATCGTCTTGACGACCGGGTCTTCATTATATTCGCGCGCGACCAGCATCCACATATCCACGCCTTCGCGGCGCATGAGCTGCGGGATGACCGTGTCGAGCCGGTTTTCCAGCCAGGCGTCTTCCAGCGCGGCCCGTTCGGCCAAGGGCAGGATTTTGGGAAGCGCGGGATTTAAGGCTTCCTGGGCGGCGGCGGGGCCGGCCGTCAGGACCCCGGTCAAGAACAGGCCGGCCGCCATCTTTCGCATACGATGTCTCTCCTGATTGGACGAATGCGTCCAGCGTCTAGTCGAGCACGTCTTCCAGCGGAGTGCGATTCCAGAATTTCTCCACATCGCCTTCATAGCCGGTCATTTCGTAGCGGATCAGCGCCATGGAAATGCGGCCGCGCATGATGAAGTCGTCGTGGAATTCCTCCAGCACGAAGTCCTCTCCCAGCTGCCGCTTGCGGTCCGCCAGCAGGCGGAACATCTGGATATTGCCGATCGTGTACTCCAGCCCATGCCCCGGCGAAGGACGCAGATAGGCGTATTTGCGCGCGACATTGCGATCCAGAAGCGGGGTCTGGCTGATCCAGTAATCCACCGACTCTTCCGAATTCATCTCGTTCAGCTGATGTCGAATGTCCCCGACGCTGCGGGCGGCCCGCCAGATGCCAAAGATATAGATGAGTTCGCGCGTGCGCGGATCATCCTCGAAGAACCCCGCCTGAAGCGGCCCTTCTTCCAGATAAACGGCCCAACCCTGCCAGCGCGCCCCGAAACTGACCTCCCGGCGGATGGGATTGTCCAGTTCGCTCGCGACGCGGTCATCGAAACGGTGACCGGGAATGACAGCATGAAGATGATCGGGCGAGGGGTTACGGTACTGGACCTGCTCCCAGAAATTGGGTGGGGTCGCGCGCTCGATCCACGGCACGTTATAGCCCATCTCTTGCCAGTCCTCGGGAATGAAATCCGGGATCGTGATGAAGTCTTCCTCCACCAGCCAGCGCCGGACTTTTTCGTCGGTCTCGGCGACACGTTGCTGATACTCGGCCGCAGACTCGGGAAGCGTTATTTCGGGCAAGCCGCGATTGCGATGCCGCTCCAGTGCATAGAAGGCCCAAAGGCGGTCCAGCTCGCGCTCTGACAGCACCAGCATTTCCTCGGCGGTGTAGGGCATCAGCAGCGCATTCTGGACGAACCAGTTCAACGCCTCTTCGCCCACGCCGTTCGGGGCGTCCATTTCCGGGCGCTTTTCGACCAGCCAGGCATGGAAATCCTCAATGCTGGCCAGGGCGGCCTCGATATCGGGCACGAGCGCCGGCTGCTCGGTCTTCGCGCGGCCCAGAATATCCTCGTACCAGCCAATCAGGCCCGCCGGGATCGGGTCGCGGGGCGGATAATCCTGCTCAACGCCATCGGATTCGGTGAGATAGGAGATCGCCAGATCCGCGTAATCCGCCGCGCCTTCGGTCAGGTTCGACTTTGCCTGCGCCGTGAGGTCCGGCACCATGCGCATCTGGGCCGTCAGCTCCTCCAGCGCCGCACCTTCCACCGGCAATTCGGTAAATGCCGGCGTCAGCATTTTCGCGACATAGAAGGCCGGATCGCGCGTCCAGGGGCGCGTAACGCGGAAAATGAACTCTTGTTCGTCGATTTGAGCGCGAACAGTCAGGTAATCGGACTTCTGGGACGGGGTCCATCCAGACGGATCGATTGCCGCCAGATCCGCCTGCAGAGTTTCAATTCCATCCAGGCGCGCGGCAACCGTCCCGGGCCGGAAATCAAGGCTTTGGCTATTGTTTTCCTTCCAGTTCTGGAAATCCGCAAATACGTCTGTCAGTTCGGAATAATCCGTGGATTGCGCATTCGCAGCCCCAATCAGTAAGCTGAAAATGACTGTCGCCAACCAGGCGGATACACCAATTCTTGAATTTCGAGACATGCCCACACCCCAATAAAATGTTCCCATAACGAACGAACGTTCATTATATCGACTTATTGGCGTATTGCCACCGTAAATCGGACGCTATTTGAAAACAGGGCTTTGTCAGGCGAATGCGTCCCGGCTCCATAAAGCGGAAATGGCCCAGCTTTCAGGCTGCGCTGAAGCATCAGCGGAAGGCGATTACCTCCGCTGATGCCTTGAAATACGAAAGCGTTGGTTCGCCGGGACTCGTTAATCGCTCAAGCGCGTTTCCTCCGGCAAAGCCAGAATGGCGCGCCGCTACGCGTTGATGAAAGCGAGGAGATCCCGATTCACCACATCCGGGTTGATCGTGCACATTCCATGACCCAGCCCTTCGTATGTCTTCAGCGTCCCATGCTTCAAAAGCTCGACCGAAAGCGGCGCGGAGTCGGCATACGGCACAATCTGGTCGTCATCGCCGTGCATCACGAGGGTGGGAACATCGATCGCCCTTAGATCCTCGGTAAAATCGGTTTCGGAAAAGGCCTTGATGCAATCATAATGGGCCTTCGCGCCGCCCATCATGCCCTGTCGCCACCAGTTCCAGATCACGCCCTGATCGACTTTCGCGCCCGGCCGGTTGAAGCCGTAGAACGGCCCGCTCGGCACATCGAGAAAGAACTGCGCACGGTTGGCAACCAGCGCGTCCCGAAAACCGTCGAACACTTCAATCGGCAGCCCGCCCGGATTAGCGGCGGTCTTGACCATGATGGGCGGAACGGCGCCGATGAGAACGGCCTTGGCCACCCGTCCCGGCCTTGCGCGGGCGACGTACCGGGCGACCTCCCCGCCGCCGGTGGAGTGGCCGATATGGACAGCCTCTTTCAGGTCGAGATGATCTGCCAGCGCCGCGACATCCGCGGCGTAGGTATCCATCTCGTTGCCTTCCCATGTCTGGGTCGACCGGCCATGGCCGCGTCGGTCATGGGCGATGACCCGGTACCCTTCGCCGAGAAAATACATCATCTGATTGTCCCAATCATCGGCGCTCAGGGGCCAGCCGTGATGGAACACGATGGGCTGCGCATCCCGCGCCCCCCAGTCCTTGAAGAAAATCTCCGTACGGTCCTGTGTTTTCACAAAGCTCATGATCCAAGCTCCTCTTGCTGATGTTATCGGGAATGCTGGAACTGCGGACGGCGGCGGCCGCGCGCCTCGTCGGCCGCCCGGGCAAAGCGGCGCACGAACGCCGTCCTACTCATTCACGGCCACTGTCGAGACCTGGCGCGCCGCCTGGTCGATTACTTCGGCGACGGCGTGCGGCTGGGTGATAAAGGGCACATGGCTTGCCTCGACTTCCGTGATCTCGGCGCCGGCGCGTTCAGCCTGCTGGCGCAGCAGACGCGGATCGATCGCGTGGTCCTCCGTCGCCACGATCGCCCAGCTCGGCTTGTGACGCCATGCCGCCTGCGTCAGCCGCTCGCCGAATATCTCCATATTGATGGGAACCTGAGCGTCCCGCAGGAAAGCCGCATCCGCGTCAGTCGTGTCGCCGGCGAAGCCTGCCTTGAACAGTTCCAAATTCACGAAGCCGAAGCCGTCGGGACCGGTCTCGATCACGAATTCCGGAGGCGCCGGTATCTCCGCGAACTGGTCCCCCGTGCTTTCACCCGCATCGGGGGCGAGCGCGGAAACGTAAACAAGACCAGCGACGTTCTCTCCGGTCCCGGCCTCGGTGATGACCGATCCGCCATAAGAGTGGCCGACAAGAATGCTGGGCCCGTCCTGCCGCGCCAGGATACGGCGCGTCGCCTGCACGTCGTCACCGAACGAGGTAAGAGGGTTCTGCACAATCGTGACGCGATAGCCGCGCGCGACGAGATCGTCATAAACGCCGCGCCAGCCCGAACCGTCGGCAAAGGCGCCGTGGACCAGCACGACGTTCCGCACCGATTGATCTTCTGGGATGCGCGCGTTCGTTTCCGCGTCCGCGGCGACGGATATTGCCGCGATTGTTGCCGCAGCCATTGCAGTGTTTCGGATACCGGAGATCATTGTCTTGTTCCTTGGGGTTAGAGGGGGGTGAAGGCGCTAGACTGTGGGGATCGTCCCGCCATCAATGACGTACTCCGCGCCGGTAATGGAGGCGGCGCGGTCCGATGCGAGAAAGGCGATAAGATTGGCCACCTCGTCAGGCTTCGAGGGGCGGCCGGCTGGAATGCCGCCCAGCGAATCCATGACGATTTTCTTGCCGCCTTCGCGGTCGACTCCGGCGCTCTTTGCGACCCGTTCGATCATGCTGATCGCCGCCTCCGTCTCGATCCAGCCGGGTGATACGCGCAGGACGCGCACGCCATGGGGCGAAACCTCCTTCGACAGGCTTTTGCTGTAGGTGGAGAGCGCAGCCTTCGCAGCCGCATAGGCAGTTGTCGCCTCCGGCAGCGGAAGTCTGCTCTGGATTGATGTCACGTGAATGACGGCGCCGCGCCCGCGCGCCACCATGTCAGGAACCAGGGCGCGGTCCAGACGAACGGCGGGCATCAAATTGAGATCAAGCTCCCTTGCCCATTCGGCGTCGCCTAGCACCGAGAATCCGCCAGCCGGCGCAGAGGACCCGCCCAGCATGTGAATAAGCACATCGACCCCGCCAAGGCGGTCCCGCGCGGCGGCGGCAAGGTCGGCGCAACCGCGCGCCGTTGTAAGATCGGCGGAAACGAAAATGTCCTCGGGCGTCGCATCAGGCCGTGTCCGCGCCGCTGTCAGCACATGGGCGCCAAGCTCACGGAACAGGGCGACTGTCGCAGCGCCCGCGCCGCGCGTTCCCCCTGTAATCAGAACGCGCGTGTCCTGGAGTTGCAGGAAGCCGCTCATGCCCCGATTTCCAGTTGTGAGATTCTTCCGTCTTCAAGCAGGAAGGAAAAAGCCAGCCGGGCCGGACTCCCGGGGAAATTTCCCGAGACCAATGCACGGACGATCGTTCGGCCCTCATTGTCCAGGACCTCCTGCGGTTCCGCGGTATGTTGGTATCGCGCCTTGGCTGCTTGCCACCACTGGGCGATCTCGCGGCGCCCGACATGGATTTTTCCTTCATCCTTGACGGACGCGTCCGCCGCAAAGGCGCTGACCGGCGCGGGCCCCCGAGGGACCTGATCGGCGTCGAAGAATTGTTTGACAGGGGCGGGCAGTTTCATGGCGATCTCCTGCGGTTTCAGGGTTCGCCAGCCATCTAGGCGTGGACACACGCGACAACAATCGGGATAAAACGGGACCTGCCATTGCGGATTTCGGGACAATGTTTCGAACGGGGCTCAACGAACTCGACGCCGTCATCGCCATTGCGCGCGAGCGGTCGTTCCGCGCCGCCGCGCGCATCCTTGGCGTATCGACAACCGCATTGAGCAATGCCGTGGCCAAGCTTGAGGGGGATCTCGGCGTGCGGTTGTTCAACAGAACGACCTGAAGCGTCTCGCTCACGGATGCGGGCCGGGCCTTTATCGAACAGATGAGTCCCGCCCTGCAGGATATCCACGCCGCCATGGAGGCGGTCCGCTCGCAGCAAACCACGCCAACCGGCACTCTGCGTATAAACGCTTTCGCCGCCGGGGCCCGTGAAATCCTGTCTCCGCTGGTTCTGGAATTCCTGCGCCGCTACCCGGAGGTACAGATCGATATCGTTACCGAGGAAAGACTGGTCGATATCGTCGCTGAAGGGTTCGATCTGGGCCTGCGCCGGGCGGATATGGTGCCAGCCGACATGATCGCTGTCCCGCTTGGAAGGCCGCAACGCTACGCCATCGTCGGATCAGCGAAATATTTTGAAACCCATGACGCGCCGAAAACGCCCCAAGACCTTTTCAACCATCGCTGCATCCGCGCCCGTTTGCCGAACGGAATCCTGTTCCGCTGGCGCTTCGAGAAGGACGGCGAAATCGCGCTGATAGACGCGCCGGGATCACTGACTCTGGATGAGGCCAGCCTGATGCGCACCGCTGTTCTTGAAGGCGTCGGCATAGGGTTGCTGCTTGAACAGGATATTCGCGAAGACATCCAGGAGAAGCGCGTCGTGCGCGTGCTCGAGGACTGGACGCCGCCATTCGCGGATCTGGCGCTGTATTATCCCAGCCGGCGCAATCCCTCCGCCGCGTTCAAGGCATTCATAGATCTGGCGCGCCAGACCGGTAAGGCGGCGACGGCATAGGGCGAGATTACGGACAGAGAGAAGATTGTTCGCAGAGCGATGGCGGTGCTTTCAGTCTGATGCGAACCGGTCTCCGTAGAGCCAAGGAAGCACCCGCCCCTGTCCAGCCAGAAGCTGGCCATTCGAGGGTGTCCAATACTTTGTCTGCCCGCTAAAATCCTGTCAGCTTAGCGCGGCCGAACTTTCTGCCGAGTCGTCCGACTCGTTTCGGAGGTCGGTTCGTCCAATATAAATCCAAGCGCGACGGGGGTAGGAAATGACCACGAAGAGTGCCGACCCCAAATTCGCCACCCTGCCGATTGATGCATTGGCTGAAGACCTGTTCGGTCTCAATCTGAGGGGGCTGCGGTCAGTGCGGGTGCTCTGGGTCCGCCCGAAACGCTATTTTTCAGCCGCCAGGACGCTCGACTGGAACGACACATATACGCCGTCGATCCGACTCTGGCTTTCCTTCTTCGCGCTGTATTCCTTGCTGCAGGTTTGGTGGATTGGCGAGAATGCCGGCATGATCAGCGCTTATGCCGCAGGCTTCGCCCAAGCCGGTTTGCTCCTGCCCGAAGGCATGACCTATGAAGACGTCGGCAAGGAGACTGTACTGTGGGTCTTCGGGCTCGTGCCTGTTCTTCACATCGTCAGCATGGTCGCGCTGTCGCTGGTCTATCCATTCTGGGGAGAGCCCACGACAACAGCGCTCCGGCAGCGCTACCTGTTTGCGACGATTGTGCCGAGCGCAAGCTTGATGCCGGTCTTCATGACAATAATGCTGTTCGTACCGGGCGACTGGCTTGTGGGATATGGCGTCGTGATCGCAATGGTCTCGTTCCTTATACACTTCCAAACCGGCTATCGCGGAGCGTATGCAGGCGTGTCGGGACTTTCCAAAGTGTGGCGCGCCGGGCTGCTCGCTGTGATCGTTGTCGCTTTGAATACTGCCTGCAGCATCGTGGCCCAGATTGCTGGTATTCTCGTAACCTCCCAGAAATACGGAGTAGTTACAGGCTGAACCCTTGCCTGAGTGGCTCTTGGTCCGCGATTCTGGGAATGCGAACCGGTCTCCGTAGAGCCGAGTTATCGACCTGAGACCGCACCGAGCTGAGCCATTCGGCAAAGACAGCGGCGCGATCTACTTTTAGCGTTGAGCGGCGAAGGCATCACCGCCAACCAGATCACCTCAAGTGGTGTATTGAATGGCAGAATCGGTTGGCCATTCGGAGACGGTATTGATGTCACGGGCACGGCTCAAACCGGTTTCCTCTGGCATACCCATTTCTGCTAGCTCCGCCGTCCTCACTCCACCTCGATCACGAGAGCGAGCTTGTCGCGCTGCGGCGGGAGGCAGAGGGTCGGCTTGCAGAACTGGTACTGAACTTGCCCTTGCAATCTGTATGTGCCCGGCATGGCGTCCGCGCCGGCCCTTACCTTGATCCGGGCCGTTGCCTGCGGTCCCTCATACACTTCGTACCGGCCCATATTGACCGGGCGCGGGTAGTCAGGCTGTGAGACAGCAAAACCCTCGGGCGCATCGAGAGAGACGGCGAGACCAACCACGCCGATTGCGTCGTTGAGTGAAGACGGCGCATACATCTGCCAGGGCGAATTGATATCGAAGACAAGTTCCAGGCTGGCGATCTCGCCGGGAGCCATCCTATCCGGCGCCTCGATGCGCCAGCCGCCGGGATCTTCCGGGGCGGCGGCCGCACTCTGGAAAACTGCGAACAGGCAAGCCAGGGCCGTTTTTAATCGTGTCATGGCAAGCCCCTCTTCAAAGCTTTTCACGAAGCGATGAGAGCGCTTCCTCATAGTCGGCGAGCGCGTCCTGGTTGGCGGCGAAGCGGACTTTTGAAACGGCTTCCTCATAGAGAGATATGGCATCGGGGTAGTTCGCCATGGCCGCATAGACCGCGCCCTTGCTGGCCAGGGCCTCCGCCTCCATCGTCTCATCGAACGCCTCGGCATAGGCACGGTCGGCAGACCACAGGAGCAGCCCGTAATCCGGCGTTTCCTGGTAGCGAAGCCCGTCTTCGACATAGCGAACCCAATTCACCCGCGGCGCTTCCTTGGTGAGGACCGATTTCAGGAAATTACTTGCTATTTCATCGTCGACGCCCGCCCACTGCCTGAACTGTAAGAAGGCAAGTTCAGCCTCGTAACGCCGGCGGTCCAGGATATCGCCCTCAGCCTCGCTTATGGCCAAAGCCTTCTTCAAAACTTCGGCGGCCTTCTCTATGTCGCGCTTGTCGTCAGGCTGCTGCGCATCGTGGCGTGCGAGATAGATCTTCGCCTTCCAAGACAAAAGCGAGGCCACGGCCAGGTCCCACCTGGCGCGAGCAATCGCCTTGTCAGCCGTTCTGAGTGACAGCGCAAAATTCGGCTCCTCCGGGAAGAGATAGGTCATCGGCACGAGATGATCCCAATCGAACCCTTCCGGATCCGCCTCGATCAGTTGCTCCAGAAAGCCGTCCGCCGCCTCCTGCTGTCCAGAATCGAGAAGAATCTGGTATTTCATGAAGTAGAGTGAGCTTTCGTGAGGATGGCTGGCGATAAGCTCCTCAGCGATTGCAAGCGCTCCGTCAAAATCCTCTTCCATGGCCGCGGTCCGCGCGGCTCCTTTTTTGGCGTCGTAGGCCTCCTGCTGTTTCAGCGCGGCCTCCGGGTCGAATGTGCCGGCGCGCACTTGCTCCAGCACCGGTTCAAGCCAGGTCGGATCGCCGGTCCAGGCAATTTCGCCATCAATCACCAGATAGGCGCTTGGAAACGCATATATGCCCCATTGGTCGCCCATCTCACGACCAGGTCCGTCAACACCGACAGACATATCTGTGGCGCCTCCCACAGCTTCCAGGAGTGAGCGAACCTTCTCCATCGAGGCGAGCCCCTCGGGGTCGTTTGGCACAGGCAATTCGTGGGCGAAGACATTCACGATCGGAACATCCTGTCCGTATGCCTGCGACAGCTCGCCGAGATAAGGCAGCGACTTACGGCAGGAAGGGCAGGCCGTGATGTGGAATACGACCACGTAGGGCGTATCCGGATTCGCCGTATCGACCGCAGGCCCGCTTGCCCATCGGTCAATCGACAAGGGCGGGGCCTCATCCCCCACCGCCAGAGGCGCCCGCATCTCATTGCCGGACACACTGTCCTGCGCCAGGGCCGGAGCGCTCAGGGGCGCCGCCAGGACCAAGGCAACGGCAATCGCGGCAAACATAAATCCGCGTGTTTTCATGAGTTATCCTCCTGGTATCCGGTCATGTGGGGCAACACGCCAGCCTCACCATTCCTTGGTGAGACTGACCCTGAACACACGGCCGAAGGGATCATGATTGCTGGCATCGTAATTTGTCCCGGCCAGCGTCACGGCAAACCGGTCGTCAAAGGACCTGACGAATGGCGGGTCCTCATTAAAAAGATTCTGGACGTTGAACCCGAGGCGGGTCCCCTCCAGGACGCCCCCGCCCTCCGTGGAAAAGCTGTAGGACGCCACCAGGTCGAGCGTGGTCCAGCTGTCGATCTTCTCCACTGGCGAAACAGAAGTATTCTTGTAGCTGTCGACGTAGTTGAGGATCAGACGTCCCGACCAGCCGTTCCGCGTCAGACCGGCATAGGCCCGCCCCCGCAGGTCGACAGGATAGGTAATCGTGTCGGCGCGCGCGACGACGGGCGATCCGGCCGTGGCCTGTTGATCATTCTTGAAGATGAAGGTCGCGTTCAAACCGACATCAAAATCGGTTTCTCCGACAGCGCCCCTGTACTCGGCCGACAGGTCCATGCCGGACGTTTCCTGGGAGGCGATATTTCTCAGCCCGTTGCGGATGACATATGTCACGTCGGCGGCGATGGCCTCGGCGTCCGGTGTAGGCGTATAGGTCATGTCCCGGTAGTCGAAGACGCCAAGGGAATCAGACAGGAAGTCCAGGATCTCCTGATCATTGACCTTGGGACTGATCAGCTCGGCATAACCTTCCGGGTCGGCCGCAATCTCTTGTTCCTGAGGCGCCAGGGCGATCCGGTCAGTATAGTCGATATGGAAATAGGTTCCCGATAGTGAAAAGCCTTCAAAATAAGACGATTGATAGTCGAATCCGGCCGTGAAGGCTGTCGAGGTTTCGGGGTCGAGATCCGGATTCATGTATTCCCCGGCAACGAAATAGACAGTCGAGCGGTCCGGTGAGAATGGGTCGGGAAATTCGCCCGCAGCCGAGGTTACAGGCAGGATGGCATAGCCCTGCGGCGCATCGACCAACTGGGGCAGTTCCGGCGCCCTGAAGGCCTCCCCCCAGGTTGTCCGCAGCGAGAAATCGTCATTCAAGCGCCAGAAGACCCCGACTTTCGGATCGAAGCTTTCGCCGAAATCGGACGTATCGGTATACCGTCCGGAAAGGTTGACCTCGAGCGCCTGGACTAGCGGCAAGGCCTGTCCGTCGCCGATGACCGGAATGAGCAGTTCGCCGAAGGCGTAGGTCGTGTCCCTGTCCAAATTCATTCTGGCGAGCGACATATCCTGCTTCAGGTACCCGCCGCCGAGCGCGAAAAGAAAATCCCGGTTCGCGAAGCGAAGCAGCGTTCCATCAAGCTTTCCGGTGATGTCGAGGGAATCGAAGACTTGCTTGCTTGCAAATTCAGAAAAGCCAGAATTCGTACTCTGAGCGATTTGCAGCGTGTCCTTGTTCGACCCATAGGTGCCGACCAGTTCGAATCTGATGTCCTTCAGAATATCGGCCTGGAAACCAAGCGTGCCGACGACCTGCTGAGTATCCCCATGCGTGACATAATCCGTCCCCGGCGTATCGCTGGCCATCGACTTGGTGTTCCGGTTGGAAACCAGAGCATCGGCAAACAGTTCAATGCGGTCGGTGATATCCTGATGCGCCGAGACAAAAGCTGAATAACGCTGATCCAGCGGCGCGAGGGTGGTCTCATCCAAATCATTGAAATCGACATCAGCGGCGTTGAAGGGGCTGGATGAGCGCGCCGAAAGCGAGGCGACTACCCCACCGCTATCCCAGCTTGCGCCAAGCGTCTGATCAAGCTGGCTGGAGACGTAACCACCCTCTCCGCGCACGGCAAAATTGGCGGATGTTAGTGCACCCTCATAGTCATCGCGCAGGACGAAGTTCACCACCCCGCCTACGGCGTCCGCGCCGTAAATGGACGAGGCGCCATCGGTAAGCACCTCCACCCTTTCAACGGCCCCGAGCGGCACAAGGGACACGTCCGCGGCGCGGCCCACATTGGCAAGCGGCAGACGGCGGCCATTGATCAGGCTGAGAGTCGCCCCGGCGCCAAGGCCGCGCAGGTCTGGCGCGTTGATATTCCGCGCGTTGGGAACACGCGTCACGGTATTGGCGCTGAGCGAAGTGGTGGAATTGATATTTTGTGGAATGGCCGAAAGAAGCCCCTCCACGTTCGAAATGCCAAGCCGCTCGAAATCATCCCGGTCATAGATGTCGAGTGGGGAGCTATTGGGGATGACGCCCCGGATACTCGTGCCAGTGACAATGATAGTGTCGCGGCCATTGGCCACGCCATCATCGCCTTCCTCTTGATCCTTGTCGCTGACCGGAAGACCGGCTGCCGTTGCCTGCCCCTCAGCGTCCTGGTTCATCCGGGCGAGGCGAAAAGGGACGTCACGCCGCGCCTTCTTTGCTGGAGGCGTCTTTGGCGCCGCAACCGTGCCCACCAGTATGGTGCCCAGCTCATTGGTGCGGGAGTCCAGCCCGCTTCCGTCCAGCAGCGCGACAAGCGCCTCATCCGGAGTATATGCGCCATCGATCGGCGTCGCCGTCTTGCCGGCGGTTTCCGCCTCGACAAAAATAATCTCCTGCCCGCTCTGGATAGCGAACTCGTTCAGCGCATCACCCAGATCGTCCGCTTCAATATTGAAGCTTACCTCCGCCGGTTGCGCGTTCGCCATCGCCCCCGCAAGCGCGAACCACGCCACACCGGCGAGCGCAGCGCTCCGGCAGTGACGGTTTTTTCCAATTTTCGTGGACCGTGTCGGATTCATGTCTCCCCCTCGCAATACCTTGTCGCAAATTCAGGCCGAGCCTGTTTGCAGCCCTTCCGATAAGACAGACGAAAGCCGGAGAGACTTCCTCACGGATTTTTCAAAATAAATTTTTCGCTTGGCTCCGAATGCAGCCGCTCTGCGCTATTCGCGCCACGTCAATTCGGTCTCGCCGCCGGGCGTCTTGCGGGCCTCGATGCTGTGCACACTCGTGACGGCCAGAACAAAAGATTCCAGCCGGCCGACATTGAAAACTCCGCTCACCGTAATCTCTTCAAGACGCGGATCATCAACCAGCTGTAGCTTTGAAGTCGTATAGCGGTTGACCTCCGCGACCGCCTCGGCCAGCGGTTCGCCCCGGAATATGAGCCGGCCGTTTCGCCAGCTTGTCGCATCCTCGACATCCGCAGGTCTGATCTTGCGCCCCTCAGTGGTGCTGGCGACCAGCCTCTCCCCAGCAGACATTTCTATCCGCTTTTCAGGAACCTGCTCCAGAACCGTCTTCGATGGCAGTGGCTCGACTTCATCAACCGCAACGCGGCCTTCAACAAGCACGACGCTGATTTCCGCCTGTGTATCGAACCGTACATCGAAACGAGTTCCGATCGCTGTGATCTGCTGGTTGCCAGCCTTTACGACGAACGGCCGCGAGGCATCCTTGGCGACCTCGAAGAAAGCCTGTCCATTCTCCAGCTCTACAGCCCGACGGTCCTCCGCGAAGCCAACCCTGATGCGCGAATTCGTATTCAGCGTGACAACCGACCCGTCCGGCAACGTCACCGTGGAACGCTCGCCGACTGCTGTTTCGTACATGGTCTGCGCCATCATGGTCGAGTCGGGGGCCGGGGCGACGCCCACCCCTGTGAGCAAATGCGCGGACAGGCCCGCGACCAGGAGAACCGCAGCAGCAAGACCGGCCGCAAGCCAGCGCCGCGGCGCTGGCTGTTTCGGGGCGGTTTCCTCAAGAACCTGCCGGCTCATCGCCTCAAGTTCGGGATGTCCCATATGTCTGTCGACGGTCCGCAAGGCCCGTTCGGTTCGTTCAAAAATGGCCGCGCGCGCCGGATGCTCATCACGCCAGGCTATAAAAGCCGCACGGTCAGCCGGGCCGCAATCTTCCGAGGCGAGCCGCATCGCCCAATAGGCTGCGGTTTCCTTCACCGCCCGTTCGGAATGGGGGGTATCATCTTTCATTCACTGGTCTCCCAACCAGTCGGCCAGATGAGCGATCGACTTCATCATCTCCTTCTCGACGAGGCTGACAGAGATGCCGAGCCGCTTTGCCACCTCTTTCTGAGACATGCCCTCGAAACGCCGAAGAAAGAACACATGCCGGGTACGTTTGTCTAAAGCCTTCAGGGCTTCCAGCACCTGGCTTATCGCTTCCCTGCCTTCATAGACGCGGTCGGGAGAAATTTCCTCACCGCCATGTCTGGGATCCTCATATTCAACATGGGCATTGTGAGCGCGGCTTTTCATTCTGCGTCCGTGGTCCTTCCAGACCGATGACGCCGTCCGCATCAGATAGGCCTCGGCGTTTTCGATCGGCGTTGCCGCCGCGCGTCCGGACAGGCGCACGAACACGTCCTGAGCCAGATCTTCCGCGATATCCGGAAGCGCTCCACACCGCAAGAAATAGCGTATCAGTATCTTTGAATAGCGCCGGTTCAGCTCGGCGAGTTTATCCTGCGTCAGCAGGCCGCCAACCGCCGCGCTTTCCAAACCCTTGTTGCTGCCCACCGTCCGACCCCTGTGACCCGTCACACAAGTGAGGTCCCATCGCCACGCCTTGTCAAGGAAACCGTCGATCGGGCGGATGCCGTCGGTCTGATGCGTACTGGTCTGCGTAAAGAAAGGATGCCTCCGGCCCTATCCAGCCAGAAACTGAGGCCATTCAGAGAAAGCGGCGCCTCTTCGTGATTTGAAGCTATGGCGGCGGTTGATGTGACGATCGACCTCCCGGCGGCCGACATTTCCAATCGCCTTAATCGCCGCAAGAGGAATGATCACTTGCGACGTTTTGAAATAGCGGAGTGGATTTCGGGGTATCCAGTGACTCTAGCCGACCCGGCATACCCGCTCAATCACACGGTTCTCCTGACAATTCCCGGAAACTTCGGCGGGAATTCCATAAATTGTGGGAATGGGAATTTTCCGAGTGACTGGATGGCGGTGCATTCGGTCCTCACTAACAAAGGTCGCGAAATAACCGTCACTCCGCTGTTTCACTTTGTTCGACAACCACCTTTCCGCGCTGCAACACGAAGACCGGATCCAAGACAGTGCGGCTATCGGTTAGGGGATTGCCGGGCACGGCGACGATATCCGCCCGTTTGCCGGGCTCCAATGTTCCGATTTTCTTATCCAGACCCAGTAGTTTCGCCGCCTCCCGCGTTCCGGCCAGAAGGGCGGTTTCCGGTGCTGTCTTGCAAATGCGAGCCGGTCTCCGTAGAGCCCGGAAACTTCGGCCTCAGGCCGCACCGAGTTGCCGTCACCCGGCTAGCGCGGCGGCACGGTATTCCTTGAAGGCTGAGCGGCGGTTGATATGGCGGTCGTGGTTGAAGTGGTTGAAGACGGAGGAGTGGACAGAGGCGAACTTCTGCAGACTTCGCATGCGCCGGAAACGCTGCATGACCCGTTCCCGTTTTCATAATGGAAGATGTGAGTTTTCGGCCCGATTATCTAGCCAGCGGCCCGTCTCATGGTGGCCGTTCAGACCCAGCTCGCAGCGCCGTAAGACCGAAGCTTGTCCGTAACGATCGAGCGCGGCTCACCGTATCGCCTCATCGCCTTGCGCAGAAACCGAAGGCCGCCTCGCGATCCCGCGTCTTCGAGACATAAGCCTCCAGAACCTCGCCCTCGTGATCGACCGCTCTCCAGAGATAGTGCGTTTCACCGCGTATCCTCACGAACATCTCGTCCAGATGCCAACGCCACTGCGGGAAAGATCGCATCTGCTGGGCCCGCTTTCGCCGGATTTCGCTGGCGAACATCGGACCGAACCGATTCCACCAGCAACGGACCGTCTCATGACTGACATCGATGCCGACCTCGTGGAGAATATCCTCCACATTTCGCAGGGACAGCGGAAAGCGGACATACATCATAACCGCAAGGCGGATAACCTCCGGCGATGTCTTGAAGTAGCGGAACGGGTTGGCCATGCGGAGACGCTATTGGCGCCAAGGCCCCGGCTCAAGCCGGTTTCCTCTGACAATGCCTCCAGGATGACTGGCGGCGGACAGAATAAGACTCTACTTCAAATTTGGTCCTTTAAACTTTCATGGGCGCGATCGACAAAATTTCCAGTTGGTGCAGACGATCAGAGTCGTCCACCCATTCAAATCGATCGCCTTCTTTTAGCCCTAGCAACGCCGCGCCAACCGGAGAGAGTACGGAGACCTTGCCCGAATCCGCGTTGGCTTCCTTAGGAAGCGTCAGAAATACGGTTCTTGTTCGACCCGAGGAACGGTCTTTAAAACAGACTTTCGAATTAAGCATGACGAAAACGTCGCCGTTTTCGACCGACACGATCTCTGCTCTATCCAATTCGTCCGCGAAGAGACGGACACCAATCGAATGAGCCTCGTTCGCTGGCACGAGCTTCTCCAGAAGATCGTAATCCCCAGCAGTTACGAATATTTCTGGCTTATGTATTTCCTGGATACCCACGGGTCATGCTCCTTGAGACAGATACGCGCATTCACGCGCTGAGAAATATCCGGTTTGAAAGTAGGTCTGCCCCGATCACGCCGCTAAATGGCGATCGGGGGTCAGTCTCCTGTCAGGAGTAGCCCGAGAGCGTGTCTCGCTTGGACGCGAATTGATTGTATTGCTCGCATATGGCGATGTTCTGCCTCGTTGCAGGCGAAGTCAATCACCACCATTCATTTTGTGCGACGGCATCTGCAGTTGAACCCTAAAATCGATATTTTATATGCTACTTATGGTGCCGTGTTGCCCTGCGTCGCAAAGCGTAGCCCATTTTTCCGATGACCTATATCGTCACTGACGCCTGCATTCGCTGCAAATATACCGACTGTGTCGAAGTCTGCCCCGTCGACTGCTTCTATGAGGGCGAGAACATGCTGGTCATCCATCCCGACGAGTGCATTGATTGCGGCGTGTGCGAGCCGGAATGCCCCGTCGAGGCGATCAAGCCCGACACCGAGGACGACCCGGACAACAAGTGGCTGGAGGTCAACACGGTCTACGCCAATAAATGGCCGAACATCACCGTGCGGAAAGACCCGCCCGAAGACGCCGAGAAGTTCGATACCGAAACCGGAAAATACGAACGTTTGTTCTCTGAAAAGCCCGGAACCGGCGACTAATTCGCTGATTCTCTACGTATGTTTGATGAAGTGAACGTCTAGATCGAAGATATTCAAGCTTTAGTAGCAACGCCCCTTCACAGGTCGCCGGGTTATTCACAAGGGGGCGTACGACCTACGCCGCTCTGCCAATTCAGCGGAGACTCTTTATTCTTTCAGTCCGAGCTGCGCTCGAAGAGCGCGATTGTCTTCAATCAGGTCCCGAAGTGTGAATTTATTGAGTTCGTCTAGAAAGGCCTCCAGCGCATTCGCTAGAATCTTTTGCAATTTGCAAGAAGTCGTAATCGGGCAACAATTGCTGTTTGGCGAAAAGCATTCAACCAAAGCTAGATTTTTTTCAGCACCACGCACCACATCACCGAGCCGAATTTCTCTAGGCTCTTTAGCTAACAGAAATCCCCCGCCCCGACCCCGTGATGCGACTATTAGACCTTCTTTTGCGAGTCGTTGGGCAACCTTCATAAGATGATTCTTTGAAATGCCGTATACGCCGGCCGCCTGATCCAGCGATACTCGGTCGGGACCAGCGGCGGCCAACATCATGAGAAGCCTAAACGCGAAATCAGTGTGACGGGTAAGGTGCATCAGTTTGTCGCTCTAAAACCAGTAATTTATATATATCTTTTTGAGGGCCGACCGGGTATCAATTTTTCAACCTGGTCAAATGACTGCACGACAGAGACAGAAAAAATGACGAGTTCATTGTCACTGATGTTCTTTAGCACGCTGTGGCTGGGGGTCCTGATCGGGGTTTCATTTGTGGCCACCCCAGCAAAGTTTAATGCAGAATCGCTAAGCTTGATTGAAGCTTTAGATGTAGGCCAACACACATTTTCTACGTTCCGTTGGATTGAAGGTTCATTCTGTGCAGCCCTCTTGGCGCATCTGCTTTGGCTCAAAGACATCCGCTTTTTCGCACCGATTGTCCTTGTTCTAGTTAGCTTGGTCGCTGTGCAAGTTTTTGTTTTATTGCCGACGCTTGGTGTGCGTATTGACGCATATCTCAGCGGCACGCCTCCACCTCCGTCGTCAGACCATTTCACATATGCGTTGATTGAGATAGCAAAAGTCGTGGTGTTGGTGGCGCTAATTGTCGCGACCGCAATAAATGTTTCCAAGGATTGAGACGTGATATTGGAGACCTAATCTTGCACTTCTATAGGGGAGAGGCCTCAAGTAAATAATCACAAACTGTACGTAAACGTTGCCCAAAGAAAATAGCACTTATGAATGATTTGCGGTGCTGATCATAATTGCTACTTATCAATTTAATATCATTTTTAAATCTAGCTTTAGGGAGATATAATAATGAGAGGCAGCTTAGCCGTTACAATCATCATGTTAGTTTTATTGACAGCAAGTATTATAGTTGCCACATGGATTTGGACCAGCATCGGAGATGCAGAAATTTCGGCACATGGCTGGGCTGCGTTAACCGCAGGAGCCATTCTGACAGTTGTAATTGGAGGGGGCCTTATGGTCCTCGTTTTTGTCAGCTCACGCCGAGGGTATGATGACGAGGTTCGTTAAAAGATGCGAGCAGCAAGTAATACAACGCGCCAATACTGGGCATGTTTTTAGGAAGCGCTTTATAAAGTTTTCTCTTAAATTTTAGTTTTTATATTCACGCCGCCTTCCCGCCAATCTCGCGTCGTTGGCGCTAAATCAAAATATCTTTACAGCGACAGCATATAAGCTCGTGGTAAGAGCGATGATGCTTGGAATCACCACAGCAGCACCGAAAAACAGCGCCAGCATTCCTGTCGTGTCTCGTGGAGTATTAACACTTTTTAGCATGGGCCTGGGTTCGTTCTGGGCTTTGTGGTCCCAAGTATGCAACGTACGGCGACTGCCAATGTTTCACAGGGGGGGGTCATGTTTTCCGATTGTTTTCGGTGACGGTCGATTCTGACTCATCAATAATTGGGCGATCTTCCTGTTGGTCAAGCAGGACTCGTTCTGCCGCCCCGTCCAAATCTTCGTACTGACCGCTACGCATCGACCAGAGAAAAGCACAGAGGGCGACTGATCCCATACCTAGTGCGATTGGTATTAACCAAACCAGTATGGACACTATGCGGCCTCCGGTGATCGGTATTCACCCTTTTGGAACGCGTTGCCCGATCCGCGAGAACTCTTCCGCTGCTTCGTCAATCTGAGAGCATTTGCGACGACGAGCATAGACGAGAGAGACATGGCGAGGGCCGCCATCAGTGGTGTCACGAAGCCCAACAGAGCGACAGGGATTACTAACAGATTATACAAAACAGCAAGCACCAGGTTTTGACGAATCAGATCACGCGCTTGCCTGGCAACGTCTAGGGCTTCAGGCACGGCCATCAGCGAACTTTCGAAAAAGACGAGATCCGCCGCAGCCCGGCCTATATCAGCCGCGTTGGCCGGAGCCATAGAGACATGGGCGGCGGATAAGGCAGGCGCATCGTTCAACCCATCCCCGACCATGAGAACCTTCTTGCCGGCTCGGACGATTTCCTCAAGCCGAGCAATTTTGTCTTCTGGTAAAAGCCCGGCGCGGTAGGCTGCAATTTCGAGTGAATTGGCCATCGCGTCCACTGTTTTATCGCGATCCCCGGAAAGCATTTCGACCTCGTGCCCCTTGCGACGCAGGGCGTCAATCGCTTCAAAGCTTTGCGGGCGAATTGCATCTGTCGCTGCGAAGAACCCCACTGCAACGCCATCCCGCGACAAAGCCGCACCTGTGGATGCACTAACTTCAGACACATTGCTGGGTGAATTTAGCGCCCACTCCGGTCTACCGAGACGATATAAGTTGCCGGTTACACGCCCCTCGATCCCCTGGCCAGGGTGCTCAACAAACTCTTCGATCTCGACTTGATCAGGTGACGCGTCCAATGCCGCCACCGCGCGCGCCACCGGATGCCGCGATCGCGCCGACAGCGCTATGGCGGCTTGCAAGTCCGCTCCGGCAACACCGCTGTCAGTGATCTGGAGCTCGCCTAAAGTCAGCGTGCCCGTCTTGTCGAAAACGACGGTGTCTACCTCGGCGAGTCGTTCCAGCGCGCTTCCCTCCTTAAGGGCAATGCCCCGCTCGAACAGTCTGCGCGCTGCCATCACCTGAACCATGGGAACGGCCAAGCCAAGAGCGCACGGACAAGTTATTATCAACACTGAAATCGCGACCGTTAACGAATGATGCCAGTCTCCGGTAATCATCATCCAGCTACCGAAAGCCACTGCGGCAAGCGAGTGCACAACGGGCGAATACAAAGCTGCCGCCCGATCCGCGAGCTGTCTATAGCGCGCGCGGCCGCGCTCCGCCTCTTCCATCAGCCGGACCATGCCAGATATGAAAGACCCGCTGTTCGTTCGCGTTACTTTCACCTTCAATAAACCGTTTAGGTTCAACATGCCAGACAGCACCGGTGCCCCCGCGCACACCGAAACCGGCGCCGCCTCGCCATTAACCAGCGCCGTGTCCACATCAGCTGCGCCTGACAATACAATCCCGTCCAGTGGAATCCGGTCTCCGGCGGCGACGAGGACGATTTCATCCTCTTCTATGGTTTCGATGGGTACGCGCTGCTGTCCTCCAGCTCGCAAGACCATGGCAAGGCGGGGCGTCAATCGGGCAAGTCCCAATACTGCCGTCCTCGCTTTGCGTCGCATCATGTGGTCGAGAGTGCGTCCGATCAGCAGGATGAATATCAAGGATACGACTGCGTCGAAGTAAGCGTGCGGCCCGTTCCGGAATGTGTCGTGAAGGCTAAGAGCAAGCGTGAGAAGGATGCCGACCGAGATCGGTACATCCATATTGGTTCTGCCGACACGCACGGCGAACCAGGCAGACTGGAAAAAAATGCGCCCTGAATACGCCACGGCTGGTACCGCAAGTAGCGCTGAGATAAGGTGAAAAGCGCGCCGCGTATCTGCTTCCGCGCCAGCCCAAACTGACACAGACAGAAGCATGATATTCATCACTGCAAAGCCTGCTACTGCAGTCGCGCGAACAAGTTTCCCCATCTCAGGATCCGTGTCGGTATCCTCGGCTGAGGAAAGCGTCGCTTTATAGCCGGCCCTTTGGAGCGCCCGAATGAATGGCGGCAGGGGAAGGCTCTTGCGCCACCTCACGCTGACGCGGCGCGTAGAAAGGTTCAGGCGGGCGGAAACGACCCCTTCAAGCTTTGTCAGCGCGCCTTCCACGGATGCGATGCATCCGCCGCAATGCGCCTTGGGAACGGAAAATTCCGTTTGAACAAGGTCATCGTTAAGGGACCTGCTGGCATAGAGGACTTCCTCCCGGGACATTTCCCCCTCGCCTGACGCCGCAAAGCCGGCGTCGGTATCGGCCGCGCAGCAGCTCAATTCCTACTCCTTTCCAGAGGTCACCGTACTGTAAGCGTGCCATGTGGCGTGACCCAGTAAGGGGAAAATAACGATCAGGCCCAGTAGACCCGTACCGATGCAAACGAGAAAAAGAGCCAGAACAGTCGCTCCCCAAATAAACATGGGACTAATGTTATTCCAGACCAGGGCCATGCTCGTACCCATAGCCGTCAGAGCGTCGACACGCCTATCAAGCAGCATGGGGATGGAGAATACGCTGATTGCGAAAGCAAACGCGGCGAAAAGCCCCCCAACTAAAGTCCCGACGAGCAGCATCGCCCAGCCAATGGGCTCCGAGATCAAGAGTGGAAGTACCTGGTCAAGTCCAGGAAACGGACGCACGCCAAAAAAGAGCGCGTAGATGAGAACCGCTGCCCGCATCCACAAAAGCATAAGCAGACACAGAAGAAGTCCGGTGAAGTAGACCTGCGCGCCTGCACGGGGCCTGACAAACAGAATGCTGCGGAGGGTCGATTTACGGCCTTCCTCGATTGCGCGGCTCTTTTCGTAAAGCCCAATCGCCAGAATCGGGGCGACGATCATAAATCCGGCCAGAGCCGGGAACAGGATATAGTCCCGTCCTGTGGCAGCGACCAGCCAGACCAGAGCACTGGAGATGAGGAAAATTCCAAACCCATACGCAAGGCTTTGCGCGGGCTTGGCGGAAAAATCTCTCCATCCGGCGCGCAACCATCGGATGCTGACGCCGAGCGGAAGATGTCGCTGCCAGCGCGGGTCGCGGGTCTCCTCAATGCCCGAGGTTTCACTCAGCAACCCGTAGGAATCGTGCACGTCGCCCATCATAAAAACCTCTCAACAAGCCGATTTCGCCGCTCTGAATGCGCCATCCTCTCCCTTGGCCTCTTTCAAATGAGGGACGCAGTCCGGCTGTGAATTGAACGCGACATAAACGAAGTGGCCATTGGCGGCCACGAACAACAGAAGCGCCGCCGAGACCAAAGCCCACACAAGGAGTTGCGTCCTGCGGACCCTTATTCGTCGACCGCCGTTCATGGATCCTCGACCTGGAGCGAGTTGACATAAAGGGTGAGGATTTTGATTTCAGCTTCGGTAAGACGCTCGTCCCACGTGGGCATGTGACCCTGTCGACCGCCATGGACAGAAGTAACAATGGTCTGGAGGTCGCCCCCATAAATCCAGTATTGATCGGTCAGATTGGGCGCGCCTACCCGCTGACTTCCCCTCGCGTCTTCACCGTGACATGAGGCGCAACTCGACAGGTACACGTTACGTCCCGTTGCGATACGATCAATGTTGTCGGCCGTGGAATAATCTGGATTACTCAACGAGTAGACGTAAGCTGCCGCACTTCGGACCTGGTCGCGATCAAGTATGCCATCCCGTCCAAATGAAGGCATAATCGCGAATTGAGCTTCAGGATGGTCGGTATTGATACCGACCCGCATGGTGTTGGCGATCGCGTCCAGACTGCCCCCCCAGAGCCAGTCTTCATCTGTCAGATCGGGATAATTTGCACGCCCCTTGCCATCGACGCCGTGACATGCAGCACAATTGTCCCCGAATAATTGGTGCCCAGTGCTGTTTACTATCGACATCAGCTGCTCGTCCGCCTGTATCTCTTTGAGAGTGGCCGACTCTATCCGCTCCATCCAAGACGCTCGCTCGGCAGCAGCACGAACAAGCTTTTCTTCGACAATCTCCCGCTGGTCGGTTTCCAGGATTCCTTTTGTAAAAGTGCTCCCCAGCGGCCATGCGGGCAATAGAAACCAACAAATGACAGCAAAAACATGAGTGACAATCAGAAATATCAACACGCCCCGCGGCACAGGCGTATCCAGTTCCTTAATGCCGTTCCATTCATGGCCGGTTGTCTTGCGTCCGCTGACCGGGTCGCGTTCCTCTATTCCCATGGTTCATCGCCTTGGTCGAGAATGCTTTTTTTAGCCTTGTCGAATTTCTTCCGGTTTGACGGCCAGAAAGTGTAGATCAGCACACAGATCGTAAATGCGATGAGGTAAAACAGGCCCCAGCTCTTGGCAAAAGCGACAAGGGATTCGTGATCAATATTCATACTGGCTCCGCCGTTGTCATTCGATGGGCTCCGGAGCCTCTTCCGGCGCGGCGGTGTCTTCGAACGCTGCGTCCGTGAGCCTGCCGAGAACTTGCAGATAAGCCACCAAGGCGTCCATTTCGGTCACGCGTGTCGCGACGCCATCAAACGCTCTGATCTGCGTATCCTCGCCATATCTGTCGACAACGCCCGAAGCGTGTTCACTGTTCGGAGAGGCCTGCCCGTAGGCGTCACGGGAAGCATTCTCGATCATCTCGTCAGTATAGGGCACTCCGACAGCGCGCTGCGCCCTGAGATGCTGGGCCAAGTCGTCCATATCCAGCCCATTCCGCGCCAACCAGGGATAAGCGGGCATGTTCGACTGCGGCACGACTTCGCGCGGGTTCGTCAGATGAGCAACTTGCCAAAAGTCGCTATACTTGCCACCGACGCGCGCGAGATCCGGTCCGGTTCGTTTCGAGCCCCATAGCATGGGGTGGTCATACTGGGACTCGACAGCGAGTGAATAAGGTCCGTAGCGCTCAACCTCATCCCGCAGCGTCCGGACCATCTGGCTATGACAGGCATAACACCCCTCGCGGAGATAGATGTTGCGTCCAGCCAGCTCCAGAGGCGTGTACACGCGCATATCCGGTGCCTCTTCAACAGTCTGATCGATCGTAAAAAGCGGCGCAATTTCGACAATGCCGCCAACACTGGCCGCAGCTATGATCGCAAGCACAAAACCGATCGCCGAACGCTCAAGCTTACGGTGAAATAATTCCGCCATGACCTCTATTCCCCCGGAACCGCGACAGCATCTGAATACGGAACATCGCTCTTGCGAGGAACCGCAAGCGGAGCGGCTTTGATCGTCATCCAGATGTTATATGCCCCGACAATCGTGCCGAGCAGGAACAGTAAGCCTCCGAATGCCCGGGCGATGTAGTAGGGATACATGGCTACAAGTGAATCGAGGAAGGAATACGCAAGCGAACCTTCCTCGGTATAAGTTCGCCACATTAAACCCTGAATAATTCCGGAATTCCACATAGCAAAGACGTAGACGAGAGTGCCGGCAAGCGCGAGCCAGAAGTGAACCTCGACCAATGCGGCGGAATACATGCGTTCTCTTCGCCATAGCGATGGAACCAGTGTGTAGAATGCTCCGAAAGTAATCATGGCCACCCACCCGAGCGCGCCGCCGTGTACATGACCGACCGTCCAGTCTGTGTAGTGAGACAAAGCATTCACGGGCCGTATAGCCATAAACGAACCCTCAAAGGTTGAAAGTCCGTAGAAAACAGCTGCGATCATTATGAAACGTAAGGTCGCGTCATCCCGCACGCGCCCCCAAGCACCATTAAGCGTCATCAATGCGTTGCCCGCCGAAGCCCAGGACGGGACCAAGAGCATGACAGAAAATGTCATGCCCAGTGTCTGAACCCAGTGTGGCAATGCCGTATAGTGCAAATGATGGGAGCCGGCCCACATGTAAAAGAATGTAATGCCCCAGAAACTTAGAATGGAAAGCCGGTAGGAAAAAATCGGCCGCTGCGCCCTCACAGGAAGATAGTAGTACAGCATGCCGAGAAATCCGGCCGTCAAGAAAAACGCAACCGCATTGTGGCCGTACCACCATTGCACCATGGCGTCCTGTACGCCGGCCCATGCCGTATAGCTCTTGGCATGACCAAGCGACACCGGAATCGCGATATTATTGACGACATGAAGGATGGCCACCACGAGAATGAAGGCCATGTAATACCAGTTGGCCACATAAATATGCGGCTCCTTCCGGCGCGCGATCGTTCTTAGATAGAGTACAAAATATGTTACCCACACAATTACGAGAAGTATGTCTGCATACCACTCTGGTTCGGCATATTCCTTTGATTGGGTAATGCCAATGAAATAACCGGTCACCGCCAATATGCAGAAAAGATTGTAGCCCACGAGCACAAACCAGGGAGAGAGTTGATCAGGCAGGCGGGCGCGCGACGTCCGTTGAACCACATGAAAAGAGGTGGCGATCAAGGCGTTGCCGCCAAATCCGAAAATTACCCCTGTTGTGTGGACCGGCCGAAGGCGACCGAAGCTTGACCAGGCCCCCTCAAACGCGAGATTCGGCCAAGCAAGTTGTGACGCAACCCAAACGCCCATGAACATGGCGAAAACCGCCCAAGCCATTGAGAGCACTACCCCGGCTTTGATGGGCTCGTCATAATAGTAAGATAGCCGTTCTTCAGTGGGCTCTGGCTTATAAAGAGCGTCTGCGGTAAAGAAAAAACCGGCGATCCCCACGGCAATGATAATGAACCCGTGCACGCTGAGCGGATCGTTCCCTCCAGCCGCGGCCAGAAAGACGCCAAACGCAAAAATGATGATCGAGATAAAGTTTGCGAACTGACGCTCATTCCTTGTCAAGGTAACGCTCATTATAAAGGGTCTCTTTCAATCGGTTTATTGCTTGATGACGTTAGCGCTTTCGAGGAATTCTAGACGAAAGTCGAACGTCCAAGAAAAATCCACACTGCGCGAACTCCCATCCGTGGCGACTGAACATCTCTAGCTTTCCGTCATCTCACCATGCGGACGCCGCTCCCCGCAAGGCGTTGCTAAAATTGCAATCGACCGGCCCATCTACGCTTGCCGCGGCGTGCTTAGAACGTAACCAAATCGCGCCACGAATCCTGCGAATGCCAGCGCCCAAAGAGCTGCTGAGTACGAGATCACTTGATCATAGTTCTCAGGAACAGTGATTGGTCCGAACGTTCGAACTATCGCGGCAGTCAAGACCAAAATATAGATTGTTACGATCCACCGATCCGCGGTCCGCGCGCGACCGGTATGACCGAGGCTGGCGCGCGTCATCACGGCCAAGGTCATGGTGCCCATCGCACCAGCAGTGAGAGCGTGCAACGCTGCGGAAGGCTGTACATGTTTAGAAGCAAGTATGGCTGCTGCCATCAGGACGAGGGCGGTCGGCAACCAGAAATAGCCGAGATGGAGAATCGTCACGAGCGGCTCGGCGAGCGTGCGCCACCCTTTCCAGCCAGCCAGTCGCCAGAAATGCAGAATTGCGGCGGAGGCCAGCAACCCGGCCGTGACAATGTCGTCCGGCCGGACAAGCCACGCAATGAGACCAGCGACAAGCACAATAAGCGCGATCCAGTCGAAGCGTGTGGAAACAACCGGCAGCGGCGAAAGGCCGGATTGGGCCATCCAGTTGCGCGTGAAGCTCGGTACGATACGCCCCCCGATGATCGAAATCATTATGGTGAGGACAGCGATCGCCGCGTTTTGTGCGAAATGTGGGTCATCACCAGCCAGCAACGCGCCATGGAAGGCAATATTCGCAAGCGCAAGAACTGATGCCAAAAAACAGATCGGCGCGTTTTTCCAGTTTCTACCGATAAGGACCTCTTTCCACGCGAACAAGGCGAGCGCGATCAGAAAAGCCGCATCCACCAGAGCCGCTGCAATGCCCATGGATTCATATACAAGCATGGCTCCACGCCCCGCGCCCCACAGACCGCTCAGAAGCATCAAACGAATACCCAGCACCGGTAACCTACTTGTCCAGTTCGGAATTGCGGTTAGCATGAACCCGGCGACAATCGCCGACAGAAAGCCGAACAGCATTTCGTGCGTATGCCAGTAGAGCGCCGACAAACCGCCGACGTCACCACGTCCCGTCGCGAAAAATAGGGCCCAGATTGGAACAATGATTGCTGACCAGGCTGCGCCGAACAGAAAAAACGGCCGGAATCCGTAACTGAAAAGCGCCGGCCCCGCATATTCACGGCGCTGAGCGAGCGGATCGAACGCCCGCCGACGTCGCTTCAGGAATTTGTCAAACTGCAACAAAATGAATCTCAAACTCTCTATGCAGCCTGCACGGACCTGGCTCGAGTATTTGGTTCATGACTGATCGCTGGACCAAAACTTGAACGGCATTTTCCATGTGTCATCCTGGTCCATGAAACACGTATCGATTGATTTCGGTTTGATTTCGATCAAGGAAGCCGCTGCGACAATCACCCTAGGCGATTGGTGGTGATGAAGACTCTAGATCAATGTCTTGAACGCACCTTCTGGGTCAGTGCCCTATCGGCGTCTGGGGCAGGTGTTTTGATCTCTTGTGGCGCAACGTCTGGTTCAGCCATGTCCGCGCTGTGCTTGTCCACGCCTCAGCTCCAGACAGCCAGCCATTGCGGCCTCTGTTTTGCAGCTGGCGGGCTGATCCTTGGGATAGTGGCCTATCTGTTTTGCGAATCACATTGGCTCAGCCAATCGCCGGTTCGTTAAACTGGTGAGGCGTGCTCACCCTGCAAATGAGCATAAAAGCCGCATGCGCGGCTCCTCCTAGAATTTCGAATTGGTGATCATCGCTTGGCCGTCAATCAAGACAACGTTGTCGTCGACCCGCCACGCCCAGTCACGCAACGTGCTGTCCATCCCGTCTCGATCGACGCGCGTAATAGTGTTTTGAATCGCCCATATTTTGCAGCAAACGTAAAGCGGCGGTGTTAGAATCGGAAATCTGTTCAGAATGACCCGAACCTACGCGCAAGAACAACTACAGGCGCTGGTGCAGACCGCTGTCGACGGCATCATGTCGATCGACCGGCACGGCGTGGTGAACCTGTACAATCCAGCCTGCGAGAAGATCTTCGGATGGACCGAGGCCGAAGTGCTCGGCCACAACGTCTCGATGCTGATGCCGTCACATTATTCGCATCAGCACGATCGCTATATCGACCGCTACCTGAACACTGGCGAGAAACGGATTATCGGCATCGGTCGCGAGGTCGAGGGACTGCGTAACGACGGATCAGTCTTTCCGATGGACCTCAGCGTCGGCGCTTTTACGCACGAGGGCGAGCCGCGCTTTGTCGGAATCGTCCGCGATTTGACCGAGCGCGTCTCGGCCGAGCAGCGCTTGCGCGAGTTGCAGTCCCAGCTGATTCATATGGGCCGGGTCAGCGCCATGGCG
Organism: Euryhalocaulis caribicus; assembly: GCF_000412185.1. Lineage (GTDB taxonomy): Bacteria > Pseudomonadota > Alphaproteobacteria > Caulobacterales > Maricaulaceae > Euryhalocaulis > Euryhalocaulis caribicus. The sequence goes on along the minus strand of NZ_ASJA01000005.1, from coordinate 25,778 downwards.
GAGATGGGCTCGTCCCTGGCCCATGAGCTGAACCAGCCGCTGACAGCGATTTCCCTGTTTCTCGCCGCGGCGGAACGCTCCCTCGAGAACGACCCGGATAAGGCAAGGGGACTGTTTCAGCGCGTCCAGATCGAGGCGAACCGTGCCGGGGACATCGTCCGCCGGATCCGGCAGATGGTGGAGCAGGGCGACCAGGAAAAATCCTTCATTCCGGTCAGGGACGTGATCGAGGCCGCCGTCGAGCTCTGCAGCGTTTCCGAAGTGGACAGGTCCGCGGAAATCGATACGAGCCGGGCTGATGACGCGGCGGAGATTTTTGCCGACGAAACCCAGATCCGCCAAGTCATGGTCAATCTGATCAAGAATGCGCTGGACGCCACCCACGGTCAGGTCCACCGAAAAATTCGCGTGCGGACAGAAGTCGATGACGAATTCCTGTCCGTCATCGTCGACGATAACGGCCCCGGAATCGATGCGGAGATTGCCGCGCGCCTGTTTTCGCCATTTGTCACCAGCAAGCCGAACGGGCTGGGGATCGGGCTTTCCATCTGCCGCAATATTGCCGAGTCGCACGGCGGCAATCTGGAACTGGCCGACGCTGATGCATCCGATAGTCTTGGCGGCGCGCGATTTAGGCTCAGCCTTCCGGTAAACTGATCATGACGGACTCCATGAAGACGATCGCGATTGTCGATGACGACGACGCCGTGCGCGAGAGCCTCGCCGCGGCGCTGGAGGGCCCCGGCCGCGAAATCGCGCTCTACCCGCACGGCCTGGCTTTCCTGCAAAGCCTAGATGATGGCGCGCCGGACCTTGCCTTTCTCGACCTGAAAATGCCGCAGCTCTCCGGGCTGGACGTGCTGCGCCGGCTCAAGCCGCAGGGTTTTCCGGTCATCATGATCAGCGCCCACGGCGACATTTCCGCGGCCGTTCAGGCCGTGAAGCTGGGCGCGTTCGATTTCATCGAGAAGCCCTTTACGCCAGCCATGCTGGACGCTGCGGTCGCCGGGGCGCTCTATAAGGCGGGCGAAAACGGTTCAGGCGTAGCCCTGGAAGCCCTCACCGAGCGGGAGCGCGAGGTCGCCCGCGCCCTGAATGAAGGTCTTACCAACAAGGAGATCGCCCGAGAGCTGGAAGTGAGCCCGCGCACGATCGAGATCCACCGCTCCCGCGTCTTCAGCAAGCTGGGCGTGCGCAACGTCGCGGGGCTAGTGAAGCTTTTGTCAGACCGTTCGGCGAAAATTTGATCCGAAGCAAAGCGCGGCCCGCCGGGCTGCGCCACGGTCGGTGCCATCATGCCGACGCGCCATATCCATCTTGTCGAGACAGACGCCGCTGTCCGGGAGGCGTTCGAGGCGTTCGCCAATGCCTATGGATTTCCCGTGCGGACCTATGCCGATCTCGACCTCTTCATGGGCGAAGCCGCCCCGGATGCTGTTGATCTGGTCGTGATTGACCTGCCGGCCCCGGGCGCCTTGCAACGTCTGGAACCCTGGCTGGCGCATCTGCCCCGCCAGCCGCGCCTGATGGTCTTTTCAGGCCTGGGCAGTGAATGTTTCGACCGGGCGCTGAAAGGCCATGAGGGCGCGGTGGCGTTTCGCAAGCCGCTGAATCCGGAGCATCTTCTTGAAAGCATCATCGGGTCGAACCAGGCCGCGCCGCCTGCGGTGGGCTGACATACGGGAAATTACGTACGCGCTGATCCGGATTTTTTTATTGACTGGAAAGCGCGAGAAAGGCCCCTCCATTTTGCGGAGCATTCAAATGCGCGATCTCAAGACCAGACAGTTTGCCAAAGCCGAACCGATCTATTTCGCCGGCGATACCGGGGTGCGCCTGATGAAAGTGCTCAGCGGCGCGGTGATGGTCTTCCAGATCTTCGAGGATGGACGTCGCCAGATCACCGACTTCGTGACGCCTGGCGAGCTGCTGCACTTCGATTTCGACGGCGCGGTGGATCATTACGCCGAAGCGCTGACCGAGGTGTCGCTTGTCCAGATAGACGCCAGCGCCGCGCTCGCTGACCCCGACTGGGCAGACTACATCTTCAAGCAGATGCGTGAGCGTCTGGGGCGCGAGCGCAAGCATGTGACGCTTCTGGGCTGCAAATCCGCCGCCGAGCGCCTAGCCGAATTCCTGATCATCGTTTCCGAGCGTCTGATCTCTCCGGTGGGAGATCTGGAGCTGCCCATGACGCGGCAGCAGGTCGCCGACTATACCGGCCTGACGATCGAGACCGTCTCCCGCCTCTTCTCACGCTGGACGCGCGAACGCCGTCTGGTTCCCACAGGCCGCCGCACCTATCGTATCGAAGGCGTGCTTTCGGCCTGAAGCACCAAGTGGACCGGATTGACCGGCCAAAGCCAATGACTGATTCCGAAATCCCGGTTGTCCCGGCGCGCAGCGATCGCCGCGCGCCGCTTCACCCAGACATTACCGAGGCGCTGATCCAGCGCGTGGTTCACCATTTTTATGCCCGCGTGCGCGTCGATGAGCGCCTTGGGCCGGTTTTCGAACGGCGCATCGGCGATCACTGGGCGTCTCATCTGGAGCGGATGTGCGATTTCTGGTCCTCAGTGTTGTGCATGACGGGCCGCTACAAGGGCCGTCCCATGCCCGCGCACATGAAGCTGAAAGAAACCCGGCCCGACGATTTCGAGCGCTGGCTGACCCTGTTCCGCGAGACCGCGCGGGAGGAGTGTGCGCCTGATGTCGCCGCGCTTTTCATCGACCGCGCCGAGCGCATCGCGGGCAGCCTCCGTCTGGCGGTGTTTTTCGATCCCGCGCGCACAGCGCCTTCGGAAAATTCCCGCGTATAAGGGAAACCACGTACGCGCTCACCAGAATTTTGCGGGGGCCCGGCCGCTGATACTTCCCCTCGCATCGGAGACCGGCCCGCGAGACGGGTTGAACACAGAAACAAGAACCATGACCGAACCTTTCATCGACCTCAGCGTCCACCACAAACCCGCTGGCCTGCGCGACCGTGTCGCCTATGGCTTCGTGAAGGCGCTGCGCCGGTGCTGTCAGGCGAATGCGAACGGGTCTCCGTAAAGCCGGAACGCGCCAGTCTCAGGCCAAGCCGAGCTGACGCCACTCGACAAGGGCGGCGTCGCGATGATGCTTGAAAGCTGTGCGGCGATTGATGTGGCGGTCGTGATTGAAGTGATTGAAGATGGAGGAGTGGACAGAGGCGAACTTCTGCAGACTTCGCATGCGCCGGAAGCGCTGCATCGCCCGCTCCCTTCGTCGTAATGAAAGATGTGAGTTTTCGGCCCGATTATTGAGCCAGCGGCCCGTCTCCTGCCGGCCGTCCAGCCCCAGCTTCCGCAAGGCCGCGCCATAGGATCTCAGCTTGTCGGTGACGATGGATCTCGGTTCGCCGTAGCGCTTCATCGCTTTCCGCAAGAACCGCAGCGCCGCCTCGCGATCCCGCGTCTTCGATACATAGGCCTCCAGTAGCTCGCCCTCGTGATCGACCGCCCGCCATAAATAATGCGTCTCGCCGCGGATCTTCACGAACATCTCGTCGAGATGCCATCGCCACTGCGGGAACGACCGCATCTGCTGAGCCCGCTTTTGCCGGATCTCGCCAGCGAACATCGGGCCAAAGCGGTTCCACCAGCATCGCACCGTCTCGTGGCTGACATCGATGCCGCGCTCGTGGAGCAGGTCTTCCACGTTCCGGAGCGAGAGCGGGAAGCGGACATAGAGCATCACCGCCAGACGGATCACCTCCGGCGATGTCTTGAAATAACGGAACGGTTTGGCCATCCGGAAACGCTAGGCGGACCGGGCCAGCCGCTCAAGCCTGGTTCCTCTGACAATACCCTCCAGCTTCTTTCCCTCGTGATCGGCCGCGCGCCAGAGATAGTGGGTCGCCGCGGAATTTCATGGGCATCCCGTCCAGATGGCAGCCACTTTCGTCTAACCACACTCCGCGGTAAGTTTCATGACCTTATCATTTGCGCCATGAACGGAACTCAACAGAGCTTCAACGCGAATCGATTCTCCCCACTCGATGATAATGGGCTCGCTGGGCTGACCTTTATCCATCCAGCTTTCGCCAATCATCAGCCGGCTCGCCGTCCAGTTCTTATTGTTCCTGATCAAGCTGATCGACTGCATGTGGTCGGCCCGAACAAGATTAAGCGTCAGGTCCGTTTCCTCGATCAGAAGACGAGCGGGCATACTGCCTTCAGCTTTCATCGCGCACGCTGCAATTTCGTGGGTGGTTGTTTCGCCATCAATCGTCAATTGAGCCGATCCGAGGGAAAGGGCCGCAGCAAGAGACGTAGAAAGTGCGAGTGGCATCATCAGTGGCTCCCTGAGAAATAGAATAGCGTCAGCCTGTAAAATCGTCTGCGCGAGGAAAATAGTGCAATTGTCCTATGGAAGATGAATTGGAACGGTGCTGTCCGGCGAATTACCTCGGGAGATGTCCTGAAATAGCGAAATGGATTGGACGGCTGGAGACACGGCTGACGCAGGTCGAGGGTCTCAATCCAATTTCTTGTGACGGCGCCTTGAATAAGATTCACCCACAAGCGAGCATTGCTAGAGTGTCTTCCGCGTGAACAGCAGGAACTCCGCCATGGTGCAATCAGGCGAAAACAATGATTTTCTGCTGGAGCTTTATCACGACTCCATGTCATGCGAGCCTGATGCGTTACGTCTGCGGACGCTGAGAAACCTGCAACAGATTCTTCCATTCAATTTTGCGGTCTGGGGCGGCGGCCGGGCTGACGACCGGATGGTTACCGATCTCGCCGTTCTGGACCAGTCGGACGCTGTCCTGGGTGATTGGGAGGCCGTAGCCCATGATGACGCATTCTGCGATTTGACCCTTACCCGACTTGGCCAGACAGCACGTTTCGATGACGTGGCGAACTATCGCCGCAGCTTTGCCTATAACGATCACTGGCGCAGGTTCGACGCGTCTCACATGATGGCGACGATCACGGCCGAGAAGTCGGACGGATATGTCAGTTTTGTCGGCTTGTGCGCCGATGGACAGCGGCACGCATTCTCCGACACGGAACGCGCTTTCAAGCAGGCGCTAATGCCGCACCTGTCGCAAGCCCTTCGCATCAACCGCGACCTGTGGACCGGCCGCGCGGCGATTAACAGCGAAGCCGTGGCCATGATAGACCGACAAGGCTGGATTCTGTCCCGCCAAGGCCGCTTCGATGAAATTGCAACGGAGGAGTGGGGCGCCCGCCTCTGCGCCATCCCGCCGGACGTCATGCGAACCCTGACTGGCCATGGAGTATGGCACGGACGAACAGGCTCGGCCCGGCTTTCGACTTTCGGAAACGCCTGTTTCATTCATCTCGCCTCTCAGCCGGGGCTGTCGCTACTGACGCCGCGAGAGCGGGAAGTGGCCAAACTTTATGCTGCGGACCTTACCCACAGGCAGGTTGCCGCGGCGCTCGGCACATCGCCTTCAACGGTTAGGAACCAGCTCGCGCGCGTCTACGACAAGCTCGAAATATCGAGCAAGACGGCTCTGGCGGCGCTTTTTCGCCATCCTTGAACTATTGGGGCAGCCGGCATGGGCCAGATGCACTATTCCATCCCCTCCGCAGCCGGCTAGGTTTGCGCGGATCATACCCTGGTGACCGACCGCCGTGCCGGGCAGCTGATTGGGACGACATGAACAAACATCCGCCGCCGTGGGATGCTGGCCGACAGCGTTTCCTCATGTTTTTGATCGGTTTGCTGGCCGTTCTTCTGCCGCCCCTATCCGCTCATGCGGACATAGACGGTCATGGACCGGACGCCTGGCGGGTTGTGGGAGTGGCGGAGAATGATGTTCTCAATGCGCGCATGGGGCCGGGAGCCGATTATCCGGTGATCGAGACATTTGCACACGATGCCCGCAGCCTGAAACAGATCACCTGCGTGCCGTATTATACGCCCGCGCACTATTTCAAACTGAGCGAAGCCGAGCATGAAGCCCTGCCAGCGCGCTGGTGCCTGATGCAGACGGCCGACCTCGGCAAGGCCGGGTGGGTAGCTCAGCGTTATCTGAAGCCGGATTACACAGCCTCTGCCCCAATCGCCAACACGTCCGAGTCAGCAACGCCCGGAAGCGACGCGTTGATCATGCGCGCCCGGGACCTCGTGCGGACCTTGTACGAGTGGGCGGAACAGGCCCCCGCGGGCGGGCCGCATCCTTTGGACCCCGCGCATGCGGGCCAGTTCTTTTCCGTCGGCGTGGTGGAGGCGATGAAGGCCCGTCCGCCCGGCGCCAGCCCGCTCTATGGCGCACAGGACTTCGACGGCAGTGTCTCCGAACCGGTTCCCGATCCGGATCAACCCATGCTCCGCGGCATGATCACTCTGCATGTGGACATCGTGAATTTCGGCCAGACCCGCCGCGCGATCTTCAGGCTGCGCGCAGACCCCGCCCGACCCGGGGCGCCCCTGCGAGTCTTCCGCATCGAACACGAGGACTGGGCATTCCCCGAGACCTCATCAAACTAAGGAAATATCATCATGAAATTATCTCCGATGCGCCTTCTGTGCGCGGCCGGTCTTTTTGGCCTGTGCGCGGCTGTCCCGCTTTCCGCATTGGCCCGGGTCCAGACTTCGCCCATTGGCACGGTCAAAGCGGTGATCGACGGCAAGGATTATGCGGGCGAGACGCTCGCGGTCCCATCAGAGGATTCGGCCACTGCGCATTTCAGAACGTTCGGCCCGGTGACAAATCTCGCCATTCAGGCTCAGGACCCCGAAGCTGAACGCCGGATGCACAATGTCCTGACGCTGGATATCAGCGTCATGGGAGAAGGCGCGGGCGCACAAATAACCGCCAGTTCGGCGTCCTATTGGCCCGATGGCATGAACGCGCAGTTCTATACAAGCGAAGAAGGCGCGGGCGGTGCCTCGATCACGCTGGAAGCCTTCTCGCTGGAGAGCGGCGCGGCACAGGCTGCGGGGAGTTTCGAAGCTACGCTGTGCGCCAAGGAAAGCTACTTCGCAGAGATTGATCTCGAAGATTGCCTGCCGGTCGAAGGCGTCTTCGATACCGCCTTGCGCAAGGCGGACTGAAGTCCGTGACCGGCCGCCCCCACGCGCTTCCGCTGATATGTCTCGCTGCGCTTCTCGCGCCGCTTCAGGCCCACGCTCAACCGAGAGACAGCAACGCCCCCTTCCAGGACGGCTACAATGCGCTCTATGGCGATGATCTTGTCGGTGAATGGGAAGGGACGGTCAGCGGAAGCACGGTCAGCCAGGCCGACGGACGGGTTGGGGGTCAGGCCGTATTCGTCAAACGCGGCTATGAGAATCGGGAGGACTTCGGCCTGGTCCTGCACGATCAGCTTAATCGCAGGGGACGCGACTTTTCCGAGATCCGCATAGGCATGATCCCGTGTGGACCGGAAGGGCGGCGGACGCGCCTCGTGCACGGGCTGGAGTTGCGCGACGCGCCGCCCGGTTCGGGGACGCTGTCCTTCCAGAACACCGTCGCGGACACCGGGCGGGACGACATGATGGTCCAGCCCGGATACGGGCCGGCGCTTGAAAATCCCGCCATTCTCCAGACCGAATGGACCGATGAATCCTTCACGCTCACGGTCTCTGGGCAGCTCAAATCCGCCGTCCTGCCCATGCGGAACGGCGTGCTCGACTATGAAAGCGACCAGAAAGGCTGGATCGAGCAACTGGGCCTGAACCTGCAATTCGAGCTGCCGCGCACGCCTGAAACCGAGGAGCTCTTCCAGTCGACGCTCTGCCGGCAAGCGGCGAACTTCAACGTCGTGGAAACGCGGCCCGTCAACGGGAAGGAGAATGTGGTCCTCTCCGGCGCGGAATTCGATGTCGAGTTCAGCGAAGACCTTTATCAGGGCAGCTTCGACTCTTCGACAATCATGTTGACGACCCTCGATCCGGACGGCGGCTATATCTACGTGGATGCCGATTATTCGCTGGAGACCCCCACGACGCTTCGGATCACCCCGCGCGAGAGGCTGCGGCCGGGAACGATCTACGACATTACCCTGACGGGCGGTGACGATGGCATCGTTGGAGCCGACGGCCAGACCCTGGAGGAGGACTATGAATTCACCTTCTCAACACTCGTGGAGCCGGACAATGTGCGGCTCGACATCTACCAGGTTTCGCGGAACGCCACGCTGGTGAACGACAAACCCGCCGCCGCGCGCATCTATGTGGACTGGGAAGAGCTTGAGGATATTCACCCGGACCGACAGGTGACCAGCTATCCGGTCCAGGTGGAGGTCCGGGATACGCGTGACAAAGTTATCTTTCCGATGCGTGAAAGACGGGCAATGCGTCCGGACCAATTCACCGACGAGGACAGACGGTTTGGCGATGACAGTCTCAACCTGTTCGGCTGGACCCCGACATCGGGAAGTCAGCCGGCGACCTTCGTGGCCGAGGTTCTGCCCGATGAATACTATCCGGCTGATCCCGAACGCGAGCCGGACAAGATTGAGCGTGAAATGGAGTATGCCGGTCAACATGTGAGCCGGCTGACCGTCGATTATTTTATCGCCGCGCATTCCGAATGGCTGCCGGGCGGGCCCGAAGAGGAGGCCATCCAGCAGATCATCAGGTCGGCGCACCGGGAGAGGGCCTTCGCCAACCAGATCCTGCCCGTGGCCGATGTCACCGCGCACTATCGCGGCGTCTACAATGTGATGGACACGATTTGCGGCATTCCGGGCATCGAGTGGGTGATGTGCGGCGACGGCTTCAACAACTGGTCCGGAGATCACCCGGTCGCGGCGGTCGAGGCGGAGGGCAACTGGGCCCACCTCCTGCGCCTGTTCGAGGAGCACGTGGCGGCGAGGTCGAGCGCCGACATACTGGTTTCCTATCACCCGCCAAGCTTGTCCGGCGGGCAGACCAACTCGCCTTTCGAGCAGCCGCCCTCGCTCCCGCTCGACCCCACGGCGCCGGACCCGGCTCTCACCGACATGATGCGCGTGGATGGCGCGTCGCGGAACGTGATCACAATGGGAACCAGCGGCTATGGCGGTCAGGGCGCGCCGGCGATCCTGCGCTCGCCCCTCGTCGTGCATGAGTTCGGCCACGTCTTCGCCCTGCCGCACATTCCCTTCGCCAACGGCCCGGCGCACCGCAAGGAAGTCTGCAAAGCCGGATACAAGACGACGGCAGCGAATATCGACGGCATGCGTATCGCGCTCAACGGCCAGAGCGGGGCTGTCAAATCCAGCGAAAACGGCAACGCGGAGACAACGGCGCCGCTACTCAACCTGATGTTCCCCTGCCTGTGGGAGCCGCGCCGCGATTACTGGATCGATGGTCAGCAGTATGAGTGGCTGGTGGAGCGCATGCCGGACATGCTGCGGATCAACCGCGCCACCCGCGCAGCGTACCTACAAGGGCGCGCGGAGACCCGCCGCGCCGGGCGGTTGCCGGCCGCCGGCAACCGCCCGGCGCGGCAGGCATCGTTTAGCTGGACTGCTGGAACGGCACCCGAGGCCCGGCTCTGGCGCGCCTCCTACAGCCAACCCGCGGCCCTCAGGCCTGAAGAGGAGGCAGTAGCCCGGGACTGGATCATGATATCGGGCCTCGCGGACGGCGAAAATTCGGGTCTGCTGCCCGCCATCACCGTTCGCGGCCCGCGTGATCGCCTCTCCGCCGAGGACGGGGCCTATGAAATTCGGATCGAAGACGCCGATGGCCGCGTGATTGCGCGTTCCTCGGCAGGCCCGGGTCTGGAAAGCGGCGGGAAAGGCGCCTGGCCCTTCTCGGTCACCCTGCCGGTTTCCGGAGAACCCGCGCGGATTGTCTTTTCCCGCGGCAGCGAGATTCTGGCCGAGCGCCGGACCGCGGAATCCCTGCGACCTCCCGAACTAATTTCTCATATACGCGGGGGCGTCTATCGGGCGGGCGAGAGGCTGGAATGGCGTGCTGAATCGGGTGATCCGAACCTGACATATACGGTGAGATTCGCCCCCGATGGAGAAACCTGGTCGACGCTAGCAATGTTTCTGACCGACACGGGTTTCACGCCGGACCCGCAGATCTTGAGACCCGGCGCGGCGGCCGCCTTCGAGATCATCGCACATGACGGCGTCCGTGAGAGATCGACACGTCTGCCGGTGAAGGTCGACGTTCCGTTGAAGCCTTTACTGGCGTCCCCGTCGGCCGATGCATTAACAGCAGAGCCAGGTGCGGGAGAACTTGTTTTCAATGCGCCACTCGACCCCGCCTCGTTGAACGCCGTTCACCTCAGCGACGAAACCGGACTAGCGGTCCCGTCGATAGTTGATCTGGAGGGTGGGGGAATGATCCTTACGGTCGTCCCCGCCGAGCCGGAACCTGATACCGTCTATAAGGTCATCGCCGGAAGGCAGCTCAGAACCAAGGACGGCCGTACACTTGGCTCCGAAGTAAGCTGGCAATTCAGGACATCTGAAGCGATAGACCGCGCCGCGCCGACGCTCGAGCCGTCCGCCGTTTCTGCTGTGGGGCCAGTCAGCGATAATGTGGAGCCGGCGAACGCCGTTCACGAGAATCCGGGCCAGACGGGGGCGGGCGAGGTAACGCTTGAATTCGGGCGGGAGATGAAGCTGGCGGCCGAGATTCTGACCTGTAGTGCGAACGCTTCGGGTAAATCGGTCGAAGCCGTTTTTGAGATAGAGCCAGGCACGCGACAAATGATCCGGTTGGAGGAAGCCGCGAGAGGAGTGTTCCGGGCGACGCTGGATCAGGGCAAGGGGGTGGCCGCGGAAAGCAGAGGCCGAGCGGGGGAAAACTGGGCGCTTGATGTGTCAGGCGGTCATGTGTCTGGCAGCGGCATCCTCAAAAATGATGGCATGAGGGCAAATTTTGCGATCCGCGGTTTGTGTCCTGGCGCGTAGAACAGGCATCACCGCCAAGCGGACCACTTAGGCCGCCTACCACTCCGAGCAGAAGAGATTTTAGCGTCCGCCCAGGCTCACAATACGCCGCAGCTGTGATACGGAATATAGGTTCGCATCAATCTGGTTCACGGAGGGGCGAGTCAACGCTGATCAAATGGGCACGATCTATTGCGGACCTCCCCCGATCCCGGTCCAGCTTTGGACAAGCTGGAATCTCGATCCCTGGCTTCTTGGCGCGCTGGCGATTTTAACGATTGCGTTCCGGCGCAATAAAATCGGGCTCGCGGCTGTCGCCGTATTGATCCTGGCTTTCCTGTCGCCGCTATGCGCGCTGTCGTCAGCCCTGTTCTCGGCCAGGGCGGCGCATCATGTGATCCTCGTCGCCATCGCCGCGCCGCTGCTCGCACAAGCCCTTCCAGCGCGGCGCGCCCGCGCCCTGACGCCGGCTTTCCTGACATCGACCGTCATTCTCTGGATCTGGCACGTCCCGGCCGCCTATGACCTGGCCTTGTCGAATGTCGCCATATACTGGCTGATGCAGCTTACCCTTCTGGCCTCCGCCACCGGGTTCTGGCGCGCCATTTTCGCCAAACCAGGCTCTCTGATCGACCGGATAGCGTTCATCGTCGCCTCCTTCGCTCAGATGGGAATGCTGGGCGCCATTCTGACTTTCGCGCCCCAGGCGGTTTACGCGGCTCACGCCGTCGCGCCCTATGCTTGGGGGCTGACTCCGCTGGAGGATCAGCAACTGGCAGGATTGATCATGTGGGTGCCGGCGGCAATTCCCTATGCCGGCGCCGCTGCGTTCATGGCCCGGCGGAACTGGCCCCGCATTGCGAGCGGCGCTCCGTGATGGACTGGCTCGTCTCTTTTATTCCTGTTTTTAAAGGGGTTCATATCGCGGCGATGGCAATCTGGTGCGGCGGTCTGATCGCCCTGCCCTTTATGCTGGGGCGTCACGACCCGGCGATTGTGACGGCTGATTATCGCCTGATCCGCCGGGCCACGCATCTCACCTATACTATGTGCGTCACCCCCGCGGCCGTGATCGCCGTAATCGCGGGCACGTGGCTTATCTTTCTCCGTGAGACCTTCTTCCCCTGGCTGTACGCGAAACTTGTTCTTGTCGCCCTTCTGGTCGCCGTCCATGCCTGGATAGGCCGCACCCTGGTCAAGACGGCCGAGGAACCCGGGCGGCACAAACCGCCGGAGCCTTATTTTCCGATGGCCGCCGTGCTCGGCCTGGTCGTCGGGATCGCGGCTCTCGTTCTTGCCAAGCCCGCCCTTCCCTGGCTCGATTTTCCGGACTGGCTGCTGGAGCCGCGGGACGGTCAGTTGCTCTTTGACGTTCCCAGCCGATAGTCGAACACAAGCTTTCCGCCATGCCAGCCAGTAAACGCCACCATCGCCACGCAAACCGCCGAGAGCAGAATGCCATAGGGCAGAACCGCATCTTCGTAGCCGTAGAGCCGATGGCCCCAGTTTGCGCCGAGAAGGGCAAGAAGAGTCACAGCGATGATGAAATGCGTCCAGGCCGGCGCCCGCGCCCGGATGCCGGAGACGAGCAGCAATTCCGCCGTGCCGGAGAATCCGGCGAACATGCCAAAGAGAAAGCCCGTTCCCGCGGCCCACATGGCGGCGCGCGCCCAGAACGCATCCCCCGTCCACCAGTAAAGCGCATCAGCGCCAAAAGCACAGAAGGTGAGCGCAACCGGAAAGGCGACGCTCATCGCATGGATGGGATGACCCAGCAGCGATATCCGCGATTCCGTTTCATCGAATCCCGGACTCTGACTGATGGGGTCGATCAGCTCTTCGTCTTCGCCTTCGACCGTCTCCGTCGTCATATCGCACCGATTCTGGCTTGTGTTTCTCTCATAACGCTTCCCGCCCTTGCCGGTTGCGAAGGCGATCTGTCCACCGTGGCGCCCGCGGGACCGGCCGCGCGCTCCATCGCCACGCTTTGGTGGGTAATGCTGATAGGCGCGGTCCTGATATTCGGCCTCGTCATGATCCTTCTCGGGCTATCCTTCCGCCGGCGCGGCGCGGCGGCGGACGAGGCGCGCCATATCCGGGTCTGGATTATCAGCCTTGGACTCGCCTTTCCCGCGGCGGTTCTGCTCCTGCTGCTCGCATACGGTCTGGTAATCGGCGAGCAGTTATTGCCGCGAAACAACCCGGAAGCGGTGAGCGTGCAAGCCGAAGCCCGGCGCTGGGCGTGGACATTTTCCTATGATGCCCGGCCGGAAAGGACGACGCAAAATGTCCTCCATATTCCCGCCGGTCGCCCGGTCGATGTCGCTGTCACGTCGGAAGACGTGATTCACAGCTTCTGGGTTCCGCGCCTCGCCGGAAAGATCGACGCGATACCGGGACACGTCAATATCCTGCGGATCGAGGCGGATCAGCCCGGAACCTATGCCGGGCGCAGCGCCGAATTCAGCGGCGGCGGCTATGACGGATTCAGTTTTACCGTCATCGCCCATGACGCCGCCGGGTGGGACGCCTTTCTGATGGACGGGACCGAATGAGCATTCTTGAACGGCACCGCAAGCTCACGGCGATCTGGTCATCCGAGCCGGGCTTCAAGGGATGGTTCTCGACCGTGAACCACACCGATCTGGGCCGGATGTTCCTCGTCACCGCATTCTTCTTTTTCCTGGTCGGCGGCGTGCTGGCGATGCTGATCCGGGCGCAGCTCGCAACGCCGGATTCGGCCTTCATGGGGCCGGAGATCTACAATCAGGTCTTCACGATGCACGGGACCATCATGATGTTCCTGTTCGCCATTCCCATGTTCGAGGGACTGGCGATCTATCTGCTGCCCAAGCTGCTGGGAACCCGCGACCTCGCGTTTCCGCGCCTCACCGCCTATGGCTACTGGTGCTACGTCTTTGGCGGGACCATGCTGCTGGTCTCGATGTTTCTTGGCATCGCGCCGGACGGGGGCTGGTTCATGTATCCGCCGCTGACCGGGGCAATCTATTCGCCCGGCATCAATACCGATTTCTGGCTGATCGGCATCACCTTCGTCGAAATCTCGGCGATCGCCGCGGCTGTCGAGATCACCGTCTCTGTCCTGAAATTCCGGGCGCCGGGCATGTCGCTCGACAAGATGCCGATCTTCGCCTGGTATGCGCTTGTCACCGCGCTGATGATCCTGACCGGGTTTCCGCCGCTTATTCTCGGCTCCGTCCTGCTGGAACTCGAACGCGCCTTCGGTCTGCCCTTCTTTCAGGCCGAACTCGGCGGCGACAGCCTGTTATGGCAGCACCTGTTCTGGTTATTCGGCCACCCCGAAGTCTATATCATCTTCCTGCCGGCGGCCGGCATTATCTCGACCGTTCTGCCCGTGATGTGCCGCACAACGCTGCTCGGCTATGGCTGGATCGTTGCGGCGATCGTGGCGCTGGCCTTCCTGTCGTTCGGCCTCTGGGTCCATCACATGTTCACGACGGGAATCCCGCATATGGGGCTCGCCTTTTTCTCCGCCGCCTCGACGCTGGTGGCGGTTCCGACAGGCGTGCAGATATTCGCGTGGATCGGCACGATGTGGAAAGGGCGCCCGGAACTGCGCCTGCCGATGTTGCACATACTGGGTTTCTTCGTGACGTTTGTGATCGGCGGCCTGACCGGCGTCATGGTCGCCGTCGTGCCATTCGACTGGCAAGCGCACGACACCGCGTTCATCACCGCCCATCTGCACTATGTGCTTTTCGGCGGGTTTGTCTTTCCCATTCTTGCCGGGCTCTATTACTGGCTGCCCCATTTCACAGGACGAAAGCGTTTCTTCCGGCTGGGAGAGGTCGCCTTTGCGCTCATCTTCACCGGCTTCCACGTGACATTCCTGGCCATGCACTGGGTCGGACTGCTGGGCCAGCGCCGGCGCATCTCAACGTATCAGGCGGAGGACGGCTGGACGGCAATCAACCTGATTTCATCAATCGGCGGATTCGTTCTGGCGATCGGCATCGCGATTGTTGTCATCGAAGTGGCGCTTCATGCCGTGACGGCCAATCGCGGAAAACGCAATCCGTGGAAGGCCACCACGCTGGAATGGGCGATGATGACGCCAGCGCCCGCATATAATTTCGCTAGCCTGCCGCACATATCCAGCCGCGAACCGCTCAACGATGACCCTGACTTGGCGGTCCGCCTGGCGCGGGGCGAAGGTTATCTTGGCGACTCCGGCCCCGGCGGGCGCCGGGAAACCCTGACCGTGAACGCCTCGTCCGGCCAGCCGGATTATCATGTCATCTATCCCGGCAATACGCGCCTTCCGGTCTTCATGGCGGCTGTTACGGGGCTCTTTTTCCTGTCGCTTCTGTTGAAATTTTACTGGATTACGCCGCTTGCCGTTTCCGGGGTCGCTTTCCTTGCCTGTCGCTGGGTCTGGACGCTCGGCCACAGGGGGGATTTGCCGGATCAGCCTGTCGGTCATGGCGTGGCGCTGCCCAATTCCATAGCTGTCGACCACGGGTCAGGTTGGTGGGGGTCGCTCTTTCTGCTGACGGCCAACGCAACCTTTTTCGGATCCTTGTTGTTTGGTTTTGCTTTCCTCTGGACAGTCGCGCCCGGCTGGCCGCCCCCGGCCCTGTTCGAGCCCTCATTGCTCGAGATGGCCGCAGGCCTTGCGGCGGCGGCGGCGAGCACCGCCGCTATCCGGCGCGCCATACGGGCCAACCGAAACGGCCAGACTGTTATGCCATCGCTCGTCCTGGCCATTGCCGGCGCTCTCGTCTTGGGGGCCGTCATTGGATCACTGATGTTGCGCACGCCCGGTCCAAGCGCGCACGCCTACGGTGCCACCCTTCTGGTTCTCGGAGGTTACGGCCTCTTTCACGCCGCGCTTGGCGCACTCATGGCCGGATTCCTCGCAATGCGGGTGCGCCGGGGTTTCACTTCTCCCGTAAGACGGGCGGAATTTCCCATCGTGAGGCTGTGGATCGATTATCTTGCTGTTGTCGGGATGCTTGTCCTGCTGGCCGCCCATGTGCCCGGATTCCTCACATGAAGGACATCCTGCGCATTATTATCGCGCCGCTGGTCTGGCTTGTGACTTTCACGCTCGTATACGGCCTTCACGGCGTTCTCTGCGGGCATGACCTGACAACGCTGATGATTGGAAAAATTCCGGTGGCGCGGGTTCTGCTGATCGCAGCATACGTGTTTGCAGCCCTTGTACAGCTCGCCCTGCTCGCTGCGCTTCATGCGCCGCGCCTCGCATCCCGTTACAGTTTTGTGCGCTTTGTCAGCCGAGCTACAGGGTGGGTCGGACTCGGCGCTACGCTCTGGACGCTTTTCCCTGTGGTCACCACGTCTTCTTGCGGCCTCGCCATGTAGGAAAGGCCGCTCGTAGCGCTTGGAACGGCGTAATCAGACCAGCTCTCACCCGGCAGGGAAGGAGCACCATAAACGCTCTTATGCGATGGTAGTCAGTCGGTAATATCACTGGCGCATTGTTGGCTATTGATGCAGGTTCGCCTGCCAGTGCCCGCTACGCCATTTATGGATTTAGTCAGCAGCAGTTAGAATAGCCCTAGGCGCGGTTACATCGCCCTAGGCTTATAGAAGGAACTCAAATGCCAGATCGAACTATCAAGATGCTGGAAGATCATATGAGCCACCTTCAAAAGACGATCGAGCTTATGAGGGCTGGAAAAATGAAGACCCAATCTTTCAAAGACGGAAAATACGTCGATACCACCGACGAAGATATCAAAGATCGTGAGGCATTGATTATACAAGCCACCCAATCCATCGAAGAGATCGAGCGGATGAAACTGGCCGTCTCTTCGGGAAAGTAACCATCGGTAGCGGAAGATATAGAAGGAACCTTGGGTGCGGTCTCACACAAGGTCCAGCACCATTCCATCGTCTGTCTCCAGACCGCCAGACCGGCTATAAGTATCAGCCGCGTTCTTCCGGATCGTCGTCAACAGCTTCTGCCATCGGCGCTTTCATCGCCGATTGCGCTGCCTTTGACAGTCCATCGAATGGACCGTCTTCTTCAGGTTCTTCGGGACCGACGCTCTGGGCGTCCTGACCAGGATAAGCGTAGCGCTGGAGAAGGGCAGCGAGATGGGCGGTGTTACGCGCCAGCAGTGACGCAGCTGAATCCACCACTTCCGGTACCTCCTCCAGGTCCTTGAAGTCGGTCTTTTGCATGGCTTCGCCCACCCAGTAGCAGACTGCGTTGGGAGCCAGGGTAAACCCGACATCGTTCAGTCCCTGATAAAGTTCCGCGCTAACATGGTGGGCTCCGTCTTCATTGCCCACCACACAGACGCCTCCGACGGCTCCATAGGACGGCATGTGCCCCGCATCGTCCTTCTCTCCAAGAAACGCATTGAGGCGTTCGAGCACGCGCTTGGAGACACTAGACGGCTGACCCAGCCATACCGGTGAGCCGAGCAAAAAGATGTCGGCGTCCAGAATGCGCCGCCGCAACTGCGGCCAGTCATCATCCTTCCCCTCATCAGAAGTGACCCCGGGCTTGATATTGAGTTCAGCGGCGCGAACGATTTCGCCATACGCTCCCAGTGGCTTCAGCTTTTCCAGAACCAGAGAGAGCATCTTTTCGGTCGAAGACGTCTCTTCCGCCGCCTTCAGTGTGCAATTCAGCGCAAGAACCTTCAGTCCCATCGTCTTTCCTCCGGAGAGTTTATCGAGCGGCAAGTCAGATAGCGCGATGATCCTTATCTGGTTCCGCCAGCCGAGATTTT
This sequence comes from Euryhalocaulis caribicus, assembly GCF_000412185.1. GTDB lineage: Bacteria > Pseudomonadota > Alphaproteobacteria > Caulobacterales > Maricaulaceae > Euryhalocaulis > Euryhalocaulis caribicus. Next base: position 8,188 of record NZ_ASJA01000005.1, on the reverse strand, counting down.
TGGCGCCTGATTAATAGGGCAGCGCCAATCGATCTCCGCCCCTATAGACAGCACATAATGGGCAGTGCGACGGTGTCTAGCCCACCAAATAGAAGTGCAGTGGCTTGCGACCTTCCCTCCCAAAATTGGAGAAACGAACCAGGCGGCAGGTCTTTCCGCCGCCCGATTGCTGATGGGGGTTTTATGGGGTCAAGAAGACCTTGATGCAGCCATCGTCCTTGTCCCGGAAGGTCTTGTAGAGACGTTCGCCATCTTTCAGTTCGCCTCGGTGGGTAATGATGTCATCCAGGATCACCTCACCGTTCTGAACACGATCCAGCAGCGGGGAGAGGTATTTCTGCATATGAGTCTGGCCCATCTTCAGGGTCAGTCCCTTGTTCATCGCTGCGCCGAATGGAAGGGTCAATTCCTTGGCATAAACCCCGGGTATAGAGACAGTGCCTCCCTTGCGGCAAACGGTCAGCGCATCTGAAAGCGCGGTTCCGTTATCGGCTTTGTCTCCCGGTTTCTTCGCCCCCTCCGGTTTAACCGCGCCGCACGTCTCATGACCGTGCGCCTCGGCGCCCACTGCATCGATGCATCTATCCGGCCCGCGTCCTTTCGTCATTTCCTTGAGGCGCTCGATCACATTGTCGTTGGAATAGTCAATGGTCTCGGCCTTGCTGCGCTCTTCAGCCATTTCCAGCCGTTCGGGCACGCAGTCGATGGCGATAACGTGTTCAGCGCCCATCAGATAGGCGCTGCGAATGGCGAACTGACCAACCGGGCCACAGCCCCAAATTGCAACTGTATCGCCCTCTTCGATGCCGCAATTTTCCGCCGCCATCCATCCAGTGGGAAAGATGTCGGATAGGAACAGCACTTGGTCGTCGCGGAGATCGGAGTCGACCTTTACCGGCCCCACATCGCCATACGGTACACGAACATATTCCGCTTGCCCGCCGGCATAGCCACCTGTCAGGTGTGAATAGCCAAAGAGACCAGCCGGAGCATGACCCATGGCCTCAGCGGCCAGGTCGGCCTTTCGATTGGAGTTGTCGCAGGCTGAATAGAGTCCTTTCTCGCAGAAGAAGCATTCGCCGCAGGAGATGGTGAATGGTACCACCACACGGTCGCCTTTCTTCAGATTGCCGACACCAGACCCCGTCTCGACGACCTCCCCCATGAATTCGTGGCCAAGAATGTCGCCTTCCCGCATTTCCGGAATGACGCCGTTCATCAAGTGGAGATCGGAACCGCAGATAGCGGTGGAAGTGACCTTTACGATGATGTCCCGATCATCCTCGATTATCGGGTCTTCGACTGTGTCGTAGCGAATATCACCGACGGCATGCCAAACTAGTGCGCGCATGATAGAAATGTTCCTTAGTGGTCCTAGGACGGCCCGATAAGGCGAACCCATCGCTCATCATTATGTTCCGCCCATTAAGCTGAAAGCGAATCCGCGCAGATATCTGTTAAGCAAAATCGATCGTGACTGGAGAGCGAGGCCGAGAGCCTCTGGTCAAATAGAGATTGGGTTCTAGCTATTTGATGGATCCGGCGGTCTGATCGCTGCTTTGCGCCGGGTCGGCCCAGGGGGTTGGATACTAGATTATCCTTGATGCCGTGAACGGAAAGCGGCGAACAAAGAGCCCGCAAGGAATTGAAGGCAGCCCGAGAACAAATTTTTATTCGCCTTTGTGTTCAGGTTTGCCCTTTCGGTCGGTGTCGGCGAAGTCTTCCAATTCCGCCTCGCTCATGGATTCATACATCTCTTTGGATGCGCCCTGCAGCTCGCTCTTTTCGATCTCGCCACGTTTCGCAGAAAGTGCCGCGCCGGCTGCCTTTTGCTGGTCTTTGGATTTGGCTGGCATAACTGATCTCCATTGCTTGCTATTTTGGAAGTCGGCTTCAGCCGCCGACAATATCCCCGCCATTGGGGTGAAGGACTTGCCCAGTCATGTAACTGGAATCCTCACACGCTAGGAAAAGGAAAGCTGGTGCGATTTCATTCGGCTGTCCTGGTCGGCCGAGGAGCGTATCCTCGCCAAAATTCTCGAGCATTTCTTTTGTAGCGCCGCCGCTTGGGTTAAGCGGGGTCCAGACAGGGCCCGGCGCCACGGCGTTCACACGAATGTCCTGATCCGCAAGATTGATCGCAAGACTGCGCGTAAAAGCAGTGATCGCGCCCTTCGTACTCGAATAGTCAAGAAGAGGCGGCGCACCCTTGTACATCGTTACGCTGGTGCAGTTGATGATGACGCCGCCTTTATCCAAGTGCGCCATTGCCGCCTGAACCAGAAAAAACATCGCGAAAATATTTGTCTGAAAAGTGCGCCGAAGCTGGTCTTCCGTAATGTCGGTAATATTTTTATCGGGATGTTGCTCGCCCGCATTATTGACCAGCACATCGAGCTTGCCGAACTTGTCGATCACTTTCGTGATGACCTTTTTGCAGAACTCTGGATCGCCGAGGTCGCCTTCAATCGCGAGCGCCTTGCGACCCTCGCTTTCGATAATGGATGCGGTTTTCTTGGCGTCCTCGCCTTCCTTGAGATAGACGATCGCCACATCAGCCCCTTCTCGGGCGAACAATGCTGCGGTCGCGCGCCCAATCCCACTGTCGCCGCCTGTGATTATCGCTACCTTGTCTTGCAGTCGACCCGAGCTTCTAAAGCGCGCCCGCCACTCTGGTTTGGGCTCAAGCGCCGCTTCACTTCCAGGCAAACCATCTTCGTGAATCTGCTTTTGTTGGAGACTCATCGGGAGCGTCCTTGTTTAATTACACGGAGCTTAAAGCCTCCAGCCTCTGTCCTCGTTCCATATGGAAGTGACATTGAAAAAAAATCGTAGGTCTCGATGCCGTTTGGTGTTTTCACGTCCGATACCTGTAATCTGGTTTCGGCGCACGCTGATCCAGGAGGTGACAGTCGAATTTCTCTGGCGCACCCGAAAGACGCTGTCCCCTTAAGCTCTCAATTCGCTCATAATGAGTCGGAGCAAACTAGGTCATTCCGAAAGCGGATGCCGAAGCAGCGTCCGGAGAGGTGATCGCGGCCCCCTACCGGAAATCCCGCGACTTCGGTAGCGACGCCACATCGCCGGAGCGGCGTATTCGGTCCGCGCGGCGGCGGGCAGTGATTTCCCGCGGATCCTCACAGGTCCCGTACTTTACTTCATCGGCGCGGGAGAGGTGACCTTCCCCAAAGTCGCCGTCGCCTTCGCCGTCGCGCAGTGTCTCCAGGCGCCAGCTTTCATCAACCAGCCGGTCGCAGACGATATGAATGACTTGGCCTTCGCGCTGGAGCTGGCCGTCGATCCGCAGTAGCCGCGCGCCCAGCACGGCGCGGCGATAGCGCTCCAGGATCTTCGGCCAGACAATGAGATTGGCGACCCCCGTCTCATCCTCCAGCGTGATGAAGACCACGCCATGCGCAGAGCCTGGGCGCTGGCGGATTAGAACCACTCCCGCAACGCTCAGGTGCCTTCCATCCTTCCTGTCCTTCAGATCCGCACACCGGACCACGCGCTCCTGCTCATACCGCTCGCGGAAAAAGCTCATCGGGTGCGCCTTCAGGCTGAGCCCCAGCGACTGGTAATCGCGGAAGACCTGTTCGCGAAGCGGCATGTGGGGGAGGTCAGGCGCGCGCTCCCGCACGCCCTCGCCTTTTTCGAACAGCGGCATCGGCGCGGAGGAAAGACCCGAGGCGGACCAGGCGGCCCGGCGGCGGTCCTCTCCGATCGAGCGGAAGGCGTCTCCCCGCGCAAGCTGGTCGATGGATTGACGGGTCAGACAGGCCCGCCGCAGCACATCCTCGACGCTCCCGAACTTACCCCCCGCCTGGCGCGCCGCCGAGAGTCTGGCGGCGGCCGCCTCGGAAAGTCCTTTCACCAGCCGCAGGCCGAGGCGAACCGCGTAGCGCGCTCCCCCTTCCTCGGTGAGCCCGGCGCCGTCGCCCGGCACCAGAGGCTCCAGCGTGCAGTCCCAGTCTGAATGATTCACGTCGGGCGGGCGCACGGCGACGCCGTGACGCTTTGCGTCGAGATAGAGCTGGGCCGGAGCGTAAAAGCCCATGGGCTGGGAATTGAGGATCGCGGCGCAGAAAACGTCCGGATAGTGCCGCTTCACCCAGGCCGAGACATAGACCAGCAGCGCGAAGCTTGCCGCATGGCTTTCCGGGAAGCCGTATTCCCCGAATCCCTCGATCTGCCTGAAGCAGCGCTCGGCAAAGTCCCGGTCATAGCCGTTGGCGACCATCCCGGTGATCAGGCGCATTCCGAACTCGTGGATGACGCCGGCGTTGCGAAAGGTCGCCATGGCGCGGCGCAGCCGGTCGGCCTCGGAAGGCGTGAACCCGGCGGCGACCACCGCGATCTTCATCGCCTGCTCCTGGAAAAGCGGCACACCGAGCGTCTTGTGCAGGACTTCCTTCAGCGCTTTCGAAGGATAGGAGACCGACTCCTTGCCGTCGCGCCTGCGCAGATAGGGGTGCACCATGTCTCCCTGGATCGGCCCGGGGCGCACGATGGCGACCTCGATCACCAGGTCGTAGAACGCGCGGGGGCGCAGCCGCGGCAGCATGGACATCTGCGCCCGGCTCTCGATCTGGAAGACGCCGACCGTGTCAGCCTCGCAGATCATGTCATAGACGCGCGGGTCCTCGTCCTGGAGGCTGGCGAGGGTCTCGCGCCGGCCGTAATGCGACTCCATCAACGCGAACGCCTTGGCGAGCACGCTCAGCATCCCCAGCCCCAGCACGTCGACCTTCATCAGGCCGAGCGCCTCGATGTCCTCCTTGTCCCACTCGATACAGGTGCGGTCCGCCATCGCCGCGTTCATGACTGGCACAATCTCGTCCAGCCGGTCGCGCGTGATGACGAAGCCGCCCGGATGCTGGGAGAGATGGCGTGGAAACCCCATCAGGTCGCGCGTGAGCTTGAGCGTCTGTTTGAGGCGCGGGGAGTCGGGATCAAGCGAGAGTTCGCGAATCCGGTCCTCCGGAATGCCGTCGGGCGACCAGCCCCAGACCGAGCGCGCGAGCGCATCGACCATGTCCAGAGACAGACCCATCGCCTTGCCGACCTCGCGTACCGCCCCCTTGGCGCGATAGGTGTTGACCGTCGCGGTCATGCCGGCGCGGTGGCGGCCGTATTTCTCATAGACGTACTGGATCACCTCCTCGCGCCGCTCGTGCTCGAAATCGACGTCAATGTCGGGCGGCTCGCCGCGCTCGGCGGAGACGAAACGCTCGAAGAGAAGATCGATGGTCGCCGGATCGACCGAAGTGACGCCCAGGCAGTAGCAGACCGAGGAATTGGCCGCCGAACCCCGCCCCTGGCAGAGAATGCCCTGGCTCCGTGCATAGCGGACCAGATCGTGGACGGTCAGGAAATAGGCCGGGTAGTTCAGCTCTTCGATCAGGGCGAGCTCATACTCGACCGCGCTGCTCACCTTATCGGGGGCACCCTCCGGATAGCGCTGCTCCAGCCCCTCACGGGTCAGGCGGGTCAGCGTCTCCATGGGCGCCTCGCCCGGCTCCATCACCTCCTCGGGATACTGGTAGGCGATCTCGTCGAGCGAGAATTTGAGCCGGTCGGCGACCGCAAGGCTGCGCTCGACTGCGGCGCGATAGTCCGGGAGAAGGCGCGCCATCTCGTCGCCGTCCTTGAGGTGGCGTTCGGCGTTGCGCTCCAGCAGATAGCCGGCGGCGTCGATCGTGGTCTTTTCGCGGATACAGGTGATGACGTCCTGCAGCGCCCGGCGGTTCGGGGAGTGATAGAGCGCGTCCGTCGCCGCCACAGCCGGGGCATCGGCTTCCTCGGCCAACGCGGCGGCGCGATGCAGCCGCTCGCCATCCCGGCCGTCGAAATGACGGACCAGGGCGATATGGCATGCGTTCTCCGGCGCAGCCGCGATGAAATGAAACGCCTCGGCCGCCCAGTCTTCCGAAAAGTCCGCCGGCGGAACGAGGAGAAAGACCTGCCCCTCGGCGTGATCGAGAATGTCCGGGATCTCCAGATGGCACTCGCCCTTCGGTGCTCGCCGCTTGCCGAGCGTCAGCAACCGCGTCAGCCGGCCATAGGCGGCAAGGTCGGTCGGATAGGCCGCAGCCTCAAAGCCGCATTGCGTGACCAGCCGAACGCCGGGATGAAAGCGCATCTCCATCTCCTTTGCCGCCCGGTGCGCCCGCACAACCCCGGCCAGAGAGTTGCGGTCGCAGACGCCGATAGCCCGAAGGCCGAGGGCCCTGGCGGTAGCGATCATCTCGTCGGGATGGCTCGCCCCGCGCAGGAAGGAGAAATTCGTGGCGGCGAGAAGCTCGGCGTAAGGCGTCATGACGCGCCATGGAGGAACCAGCGCGGAGCCTCCGTGTCCCGGTAGTAGAGGCCGTCGCGATAGAGCCAGAAGCGCCGCCCCTCGGCAGTCTCCACCCGGAAATAATCGCGCGTGGCTTCGCCCCCGCTCTCCCGCCACCATTCCGGCGCGATCCGCTCGGGGCCTTCCGCGCGGGCGATGCGGTGGCGGAGCCGGCGCCAGATGAAGGCGCGCGGCGGGCCGTCCGGCACTTCGGCCACCGCCTCCACCGGCTCAGACCGGTCCATGACCAGGAGCGGGCGGTCCAGCGCTGGACGGGGCGCATAGGCACCCTGATCCGCCGGCGCCCAGCCACTGGCGCGCTCGGGAATCCAGCTTTCGCGCGAGGCCGCGCGGCGAACCCCGTCCTCGCCCAGACGCGCAATCAACCGGTCAGCGAGCTGATCAGCGTCGGTCGCTGCGCTCTCGCGCTCCAGGTCGCCCTGGCGGTCCGCCACCGGCGCGGTCTTCGGCGCGGTCAGGGTCAGCTTTTCTATTCCGAAGCCGAGATCGATTTCGACCCGCTCCAGGCGTTCATCGAGAATACGCTTGAGATGCGCCGCGTCCCGGCTCGGCGCGGCCGTGCCCGCCTCGACGTCAAAAGTCCGCCCGTCGACCCGCTGGAGCGTGAGGCACAGTCGTCGCACGCCGCGGCCCGCCCGGTCGAGCTGGCCGCAGAGCCTTTCCAGGAGCGCCGGGCCGGCCGCGCGGATCGGATCGAGATGCATAAGCGGCTCGACGAACCGGCTTTCACTGCGAAAGGCGCGCGCCGGGAGAAGCGGGTCGAGCGCCTCGCCCTCGATCCCCCGCGCCTGGTCGATACGCTGGGGCAGCGCCAGTCCGAACCGGCGGGCCAGCGCCGCCCGCGGCTGGCGCATAACCGCTTCCACTTTCATGAGCCCGAGCGCCCGCAGCCGCTCGTTCGTATCATCGGTCAGCCGCAGGGCTTCCACCGGCAACGCCGCGAGACGCCGGGGCGCGGCGTCCGCGCCGACGCTCAAGGGCCCGCGCGCCGCATCCGGGTCGAAGCGCGCCAGACCCCATGCCAGGCCAAGGCTCGGCGCTGCGGCCAGGCGCGCCGTGAGACCGAGCTCCCGGAACTGCGCCGCCATGTCGCCGAGAAGTTTCTCCTCGCCGTCAAACAGGCGTTGGCAGCCCGTGATCTCGATAAAGACGCCATCGCGGCCGGGCTCGCGGGGGTCGGCGGCGGTCCAGGGCGACCAGCGCCCGCACCAGCGGGCGAGCGCTTTAAGCGCAGCCCGGTCAGCCTCGGGCGCGGCGGGCCGGGTCAGAAGTCCCGGGACAAGCGCGCGGGCGTCGGCGACGCTCATGCCGCACCGGAGTCCCAGGGCTTGCGCGCCTTTGTCCAGCGCATAGAGGCGCTGCCCGCCGGACGCGGCATGGGTCAGGGCAAGGGGCTGCCCGCGCTCATCCGGCGCGGCGCTTCTTCTGCGGTCGGTCCGCGTCAGCCGTTCGGTCGGCCAGAGGCTGAGGCTCACGGAAACAAAGCGCCTGTTCATTCCACTCGACTTCCCGGGCCGCACCGTCCTGAGCGCGGCCCCGTTCTTCCACTACCGTCCATCGCGGCGCCCCGGGCGCCGGCAGACCCGCCGCGCCCCGCCAGGGCGAACGCCGCTTTCTTCAAGAAAACGCTCGCGCCGCTCATCCAGTTCGGATTTGGCGGCGTCTATTTCTTCCTGCATGGCGGTGACTTCCGCCGTGGTGGCCGTGTGGATGGCGCCGGCGAGACGGTCATAATCGGCCTGCGCCTCCGTCTGAATGCAGCCCAGATGCGCCATTACGGCCTCCAGATAGGAGGCGTGGCGGTCCACCGCCTCGTTATATTCGTCC